>DBXS01000031.1:81752-87297 GCA_002310055.1 Clostridiales bacterium UBA1206
GCGATATTCTGGTTGTGCGTGACGATGACGATCGTCTTGCCGTAATTTTTCGCCATATCGAGCAGGAGCTTCAATACCATAACTCCTGTTTCGGAATCCAAAGCGCCCGTCGGCTCGTCACAGAGAAGGATCTTCGGATTTTTGCAAAGCGCGCGGGCGATAGAGATGCGCTGCTGTTCGCCGCCCGAAAGCTCAGACGGGAAGTTGTTCAGATGGTCGAGAAGTCCGACCTTGCCGATCATATCTTTTGCGCCGAGCGCGTTTTCGGATATTTCGGAAACGAGTTTGACGTTTTCGTATACCGTCAGCGTCGGGATGAGATTATAAAACTGGAACACGAAACCGACGGTGGATGCGCGGTAGTCGGCAAGCTCGTTATCGGTCAGTTTGGAAATATCCGAGCCCGAAACGGTGATCGTCCCTTCGGTCGGGCTGTCAAGCCCGCCGAGCAGGTTGAGCAGCGTGCTTTTCCCTGCTCCGGAAGGGCCGAGGATGACGACGAACTTGCCTTCGTCGAGCGTAAAGCTGACGTGATCGAGAGCGTGAAGCTCGTGATCGCCGCTCGTATAGATCTTTGTAACGTTATCAAATTGTACGATAGACATTTTATACCTCCGATATATTATCCGAGCGCCACGTCGAGCGCCATCATTGACGAAAAACCGAGCGCGAACATCAGGACGCCCGCGTTGGAATGCTCGCCCGAAGACATTTCGGGGATGAGCTCTTCCACTACGACGTACATCATCGCACCCGCTGCGAACGAGAGCAGATACGGCATAGCCGGCACGAACAGACCTGCGAAAAGCAGAGTGAGCAGCGCGCCCGCCGGTTCGACCGCGCCCGAAAGCACGCCGTAGAGGAAGGCTTTGCCCGTGCTTCCGCCTTCAGCCTTGAGCGGCATAGAGACGATGGCGCCTTCCGGGAAGTTCTGTATGGCGATCCCGAGCGCGAGCGCGAAAGCGCCGCCCGCCGTGATCTCTGCCGTGCCGGAAATCAGCCCGGCGTACACCACGCCGACCGCCATACCTTCCGGGATATTGTGCAGCGTGACCGCGAGCACCATCATAGTGGTCCTCTTGGCTTTGCTTTTCAGTCCTTCGGCTTTGTCGGCGTTGGGATGCAGATGCGGGATGATCTTATCCAGCAGAAGCAGAAATCCCATGCCGAGCCAGAAACCGGTAAAAGCGGGCAGGAACGCCCATCCGCCGATGTCTGCGCATTGTTCCATGGCGGGGATGAGAAGGCTCCAGACGGACGCCGCGACCATTACGCCCGCCGCGAATCCGGTGAGCGCGCGCTGAACGGTCTGATTCAGTTCTTTTTTCATAAAGAACACGCACGCCGCGCCGAGCGACGTCCCGACGAACGGGACGGCGATCCCCGCAAAAACGTTTAAAAGCATTATATTTCCTCCGGGGTTTCAGAATAAACCCGGGAGCAAACGCTTTTTACGCCTGTTCCCGGGCCGGAAAACTAGTTTTATTTCTTCTTTTTGCCGCAGCAGGAGCAGCTCATACCGCACGTGCCGCAGTTCCCCGTGCAGCCGCCATTATTGTTCTTTTTGTCTTTTACGACTGAATACACGGCGAATCCGAGCATAAGCAGCACCGCCGCGACTGTCGCTATGGTGAGCGCGTTATCCGCGATCCAGGCAAACACGGTGATCGACTCCTTTCGAAGACGCTTTCAGACTTTGACTTCCTTGGTGAGTCTGGAAGCTTCTTTGTATTTTTTGAAGAACAGCATATAGATCATAAGTCCGAGCAGCGCGAACGCGAAGACGAGGGATATCACGTTGACCGCGGTCCCGGCGCCGGAATCGAGGTTGCCGGTGAAGAGGTTGCCGAACTGGTTGATCATAAGCGCTATCGCGTACGCAAAGCCGCATTCATAGCCGATGGCGAACCAGGTCCAGCCCGCGTTGTTCATTTCGCGCCGGATGGCTCCGATCGCCGCGAAGCAGGGGGCGCAGAGCAGATTGAACACGAGGAACGAGAAGCCCGCGATCTGCGGCACAGCGAACGAGGCTTTGATGCCCGCCCAGTCGCCGTAGAGTATGCCCATAGTGCCGACTATGTTTTCCTTTGCGACAAGTCCGGTGACAGACGCGACCGCCGCTTTCCAGTTGCCCCAACCGAGAGGCGCGAAGATCCAGGCGATACCTTTACCGATATATGAAAGGATGGAATATTCCATCTCCTCTTCCGTAAGCATCCTGAACGAGCCTTCGATCCAGCCGAAATAAGACGTGAACCAGACCACAACGGTAGAAAGCAGTATGATGGTGCCGGCTTTTTTGATGAACGACCAGCCGCGCTCCCACATAGAGCGGAGGACGTTCTTAAGCGTGGGCAGGTGATAAGCGGGGAGTTCCATAACGAACGGGGCGGGATCGCCGGCGAAACGCGACGTCTTTTTGAGCATTATGCCGGATACGATTATCGCCGCCATACCGATGAAGTACGCCGAAACGGCGATCCAGGGGGATTTTCCGAACAGCGCGCCGGCTATCATAGCGATGAACGGCAGCTTGGCGCCGCACGGGATAAATGTGGTGGTCATTATAGTCATACGGCGGTCGCGTTCGTTTTCTATAGTACGCGAAGCCATTATGCCCGGGATACCGCATCCTGTGCCGACGAGCATAGGTATGAACGATTTGCCCGAAAGCCCGAATTTTCTGAACACGCGGTCGAGCACGAACGCTATGCGCGCCATATAGCCGCACCCTTCGAGGAACGCGAGCAGGAAGAACAGGACGAACATCTGCGGTACGAATCCGAGCACCGCGCCAACGCCGGCTACGATACCATCCTGTATGAGGCCGTAAAGCCACTGAGGAACTCGTGCGTTCCCTTCGCTGTCGAGCAGCGCTTTATCTATCAAAGCGGGAACGCCGGGCACCCAGACGCCGTCGTCAGCCGGATCGGGTTCGTCGAACCCCTTCTCTTCAAAATATGCGACTGCCTGCTTAAAGGTCAACGCGTTGACGTCTTCGTCGGCGTCGTCCGGAACGGTATCGAAATACACGGTGACGGTATTCACCTCGAGCGTCTCGTCGTCCGTGACTTCCGTTTCGGCGGAGGATTTGTCCGAAGTGTAGTTTTTGAGAGTTTCCAAAAGCGTATCCGCGTCGAAATCTTCGTCTTCGGTATCGAATTCTATTCCGTACGCCGCGAGCGCGGTGACCGCGGACGAATAGGTTTCGGTTTTTTCTTCATAAGCGGCGCTTCCTATGCCGAACAGGTGGTAGCCGTCGCCGAACAGGCCGTCGTTCGCCCAGTCGGTGGCGAAAGAGCCGACCGTGACCATCGCTATGTAATAGACGAGGAACATAACGACAGCGAATATGGGGAGCCCCAGCCATCTGTTGGTGACGATCTTATCGATCTTGTCGCTCTTAGTTAGCTTTTTTTCGGCCTTCTTTTTGTAGCACGCCTTGATGACTTCGGCAATATAGATATATCTTTCATTGGTGATGATGCTTTCGGCGTCGTCGTCGAGTTCCGTTTCCGCCGCTTTGACGTCTTCTTCGATATGCGCGAGCGTTTCGGGGGAGATATTCAGCTGCTCCAGCACCTTTTCGTCGCGTTCGAATATCTTGACCGCGTACCAGCGCTGCTGCTCTTCGGGCAGGTCGTGGACGACGGCTTCTTCGATATGCGCGAGCGCGTGCTCGACCGGCCCCGAAAAAGTGTGCTGCGGAATGGTCTTTCCGTTTTTGGCGGCGTTGATTGCGGCTTCGGCCGCTTCGGCGATGCCCGTCTCCTTGAGCGCGGAGATCTCGACTACGGGGCAGCCGATCTGCCTTGAAAGTTCGGCGACGTTGATCTTATCGCCTTCTTTTTTGACGACGTCCATCATATTGACGGCGACGACCACCGGGATGCCGAGTTCGGTCAGCTGGGTGGTGAGATAAAGGTTCCTTTCGAGGTTGGTGCCGTCGACGATATTGAGTATTGCGTCGGGGCGTTCGCCGATAAGGTAGTTCCTGGCGACGACTTCTTCCAACGTGTAGGGCGAAAGCGAATAGATGCCGGGAAGGTCGGTCACGACTACGCCTTCGTGCTTTTTGAGTTTGCCTTCCTTTTTTTCGACGGTCACGCCCGGCCAGTTGCCTACGAACTGGTTCGAGCCCGTCAGCGCGTTGAACAGCGTGGTCTTTCCGCTGTTGGGGTTGCCCGCGAGGGCGATCCTTATATCCATAATAAATGCTTCCTTTCTGCTCGGTTTTTGAGCTTTGAACGGCCGGCGCGCGCCGGCTGACGCCTGAAAAAATGCGATTTTACTCTACTTCTATCATTTCCGCGTCGGCTTTGCGGATAGACAGCTCGTAATTCCTTACGGTGATCTCGATGGGATCGCCGAGCGGCGCCACCTTGCGGACGTATACGGGCGTCCTTTTGGTGATACCCATATCCATAATGCGCCTCTTGACCGCGCCTTCGCCGTGGAGTTTCACGACCGTGGCGGTCTCGCCTATCTTTACGTCTCTGAGCGTTTTCATAGTTTCCTCCTCCTTATATCTTTTATACCATTATCCGTCTCGCCAGTTCGTCGCTTATCGCCACGCGCGATTCCTTGACTTTGACGATGACGTTTTCGCCGAGCGTGTTGACTATGAGCACTTCCCCTCCGACGTTGAAGCCGAGGTTTTCGAGATGCTGCCTGATCTCCGGCGATCCGCCGATCTTTTTTATGATCTGCGGTTCTTCTTTTTCTGCTAAGCTGAGCGGTATCATATTACTTCCTCCCGGCGTGCGATCAGCATATGCTAACCGTATGCCTTAAATAATAGGTTAGCTTTGGCTAACCGCATTCCCTGAAAAAACGGTTAGCATTCCCTAACCGTCCTATATTATAGTTAGCGTGTGCTAACTTGTCAAGGGTTTTTGCAAAAAAAGTGGCATAAAAATAAAAGTTTTTTGTTTGCCGTATTGAAAAAGCGCCGTTTATGCTGTATAATGAATAAAAAGGAACGAACAGCAGAGGGAGGACTGAATATGACCATACGTGAATCCGGCGAAATGTACCTGGAAACGATATACGTTTTGTCGCAGACGTCTTCGACGGTACGCGCAATAGACGTCGGCGCGCAGATGGGCTTTTCCAAGCCTTCGGTCAGCCGCGCCATCGGTCTGCTCAAAAGGGACGGGCTCGTCACGACCGACGGTCAGGGATATATAAAGCTCACCGAACCCGGCGAAAAGAAAGCGAAAGTCATTTACGAGCGCCATACCCTGCTTAGCAGGTTGCTTATGGATTTAGGCGTCGACGAAGCCACCGCGTCCGAAGACGCCTGCCGCATTGAGCATTATATAAGCGAAAAGACCTTTGACGCGATAAAAAGGCACGTCAAAGAATACGGGAAGAAATAAGGGATTCATATGCACGGCGCGCGGAATGCGCGCCGTTTTGGTTTTTGAAAACAAAAAGACCGGTCCGAATGCAAGGTGCTCTAAAGGACAGTAAATAAAAACCGGCTGAGGTAAGGATAGTTGATCCTTATTCCAGCTGGTTTTTTGTCGCATACCTCTGCAAG
>DBXS01000031.1:87501-164729 GCA_002310055.1 Clostridiales bacterium UBA1206
ACTGTCCTTTGGGACAGTCGGCTAAGACCGGTCTGTTCTTTTGAAACACAGCGTCTGTTCCCTATTTTATAAGCAGGAACGCCGCGAAGAGCGGAGCGAGGGTGTTCGCGACGGTGGACATCATCTTGATGAAGATATCGAGCGCGACGCCGACGACGTCTTTGCGGGTGTCGCCGATGGTATCGCCGGTGACCGCGGCTTTGTGCGCCGCCGATCCTTTGCCGTGGCCGGCGAGCATTCCGCTTTCGATATACTTCTTGGCGTTATCGAACGCGCCGCCCGAGTTGCCCATAAAGATGGCGCGCGGGATAGCGACGATCGTGGCGCCGACCAGTATGCCGCCTACGAATTCCCAGCCGAGCACGAAGCCGCCCACCGCGGGGATAAGGATGGCGAGGATCGACGGGAAGAGCATCTTGCGCAGGGCGCCTTTGGTCGCCATACGCACGCATTTGTTGTAATCCGGATGTTTGGTGCCTTCCAGCACGCCGGGTTCGGAAAGCTGGCGGTCGCCTTCGTCCGCCATTTCACGGGCGGAATCGATGGTGTTATCGGTGAGGATGGCCGAGAAGAATTCGATGAGCGCGCCGCCGACGATGCCGCCCGCGACGACGAAGAATTTGGCGAAATTGAGCACCGGTTCGTACGCCTCGCCGGGGACGTGGACGTGCGCTGCGTTGACGAACGCGACGATGAGCGAGACCGTGGCGAACGCGGCGGAGCCGATGGCAAATCCTTTGCCGATGGCGGCGGTGGTGTTGCCGACGGAATCGAGTTTATCGGTGATCTTGCGGACGTCGTGTTCCAGATGGCAGGATTCGGCAAGGCCGCCGGCGTTATCGGCTATGGGACCGAACGCGTCGATGGAAACGGTGGTGCCGACGAACGAAAGCATTCCGAGCGCGGCGATTGCGATGCCGTACGAGCCGCAGAGCAGGCCGGAAATGATGAGCGAAGCCGCGATGATGAGCACCGGGTACAGGACCGAACGGGAGCCGACGGCGTCGCCTTTGGTGACGACGAACGCTTCGCCCTCGGTCGCCATCTCGGCGATCTTGCGGGTGGGTTTATAATCGGCGGAAGTGTAGTATTCGGTTATCATACCAATGGCGACGCCGGAAGCGATGCCGAGCGCCATAGATACCAGCGGAGAGCCCCAGCCGATCTTCCAGTCGTCAAGGAGCGCGAAGTTGCCTCTGCCGAACATCAAATACGAAGCGCCCGCGCCGAGCGCCAGCGTGAGGCCGGACGAGATATAAGTCGCGAGGTTGAGTTCCTTGGAAGGGTTGCTGCCCATCTTCTTGACCGCGGCGAAAAGCAGCCCGAGCAGGCAGCTGATCAATCCGCCGCCGGCGACGATGATGGGAAAGATTATCATACTCTTGAAAAAATCGCTGCCGATCTCGGCTCCGCGGTTGGAAAACAGAGAGACGGCGATCATTATGGAAGCGGCGATCGTCGCGACGAAGCTTTCGAGCAGGTCGGAGCAGTTGCCGGCGATATCGTTGACGTTGTCGCCTATAAAGTCCGCGACGACGTTGGGCACGCGGGAGTCGTCCTCGGGCATATCGTGGCGGATCTTGGCCAGGATGTCGGAGGAGATATCCGCCGCTTTGGTATAGTTGCCGCCGGCGACGCGGTTGAACATTGCGACCAGCGAGCAGCCGAGGGCGTAAGTGGTGATATTCATAATGACCGGGTTGGCTTTCATCGCCTCGATGGGGATGAGTCCGCCGCCGGTGACGTTGACGCTTTCGGGATCGATGGGCCAGATAATAAGGATGAGGATCAGCCCGAGCATACCGAACGCCTGGACGGAAAGTCCGGAGATGCTGCCGCCGCAGAGCGCGACCTTGACGGTCTGCCCTATTGAGAGCGTCTCGCGCGCTTTATTGGCGGTGCGGACGTTGGCGTAAGTGGCGCTGCGCATACCGAGTATGCAGACGCAGCTGGACATCGTGGCGCCGAGCAGGAACGTGACGCCGGTCCATTTGCCGATGAAGAGCGACAAAACCACGGCCAAGAGTGCGACGACCACGCCGATGGTCTTGTATTCGGTCTTGATGAACGTGGAAGCGCCCGAGCGGATTATGCCGGCCATTTCGACCATTTCGGGAGTTCCTTCGTTCATTTTGCGAATTCTGATGTAGTTGAAAATGACGTAACAGATCGCAAGGACGATCACGCCGCCGATGATCAGCCACCAGTTCATAGGTTCCATATAAGGATACCTCCTAAGTATTGTTGTTTCAATGCGAAACGGGCTTTCGCAAAAAAAGCCCGAATTCAACATACGTATATATCTTATCATAATTATCGCCATATGGCAACCATTATTTTTTGTGATTCTGTACAACCATTACCGCTTTTCTTTGTGGATATTGCCGAGCATGAAAGCATCGCCGCCCGGAAACGCATGCTGCGCGGGCAAAAAACGAAAAAAGAGGATTTTTTACTTGAAAAATTTGTTCAAAAAAAAGGATTTTTGAAAACTTGCGCGTATATTATATTGTATATTCGCGAAAATGGATAATTATTGCTAAACGGAGGCGGAAAGAAAAGAATGAAAGAGCAGGTCTACAAGATGGAGCGTGAGTTCTTCTGCAAGAATGCGTTCCTTTCGGAAAACACCGCGGGCAGACTGCGTCCCGTTGAAGAATGCCCTCTGCGCACGCCTTTCCAGCGCGACCGCGACAGGATAATCCACTGCAAATCGTTCCGGCGGCTGATGCACAAGATGCAGGTCTTCCTGGCGCCCGAAGGCGACCATTACCGCACCCGTCTCACCCACACGCTGGAAGTCACGCAGATAGCGCGCACCATAGCGCGCGGCATGATGCTCAACGAGGATCTGACCGAGGCGATCGCTTTGGGACACGATCTGGGGCACACGCCTTTCGGCCATTCGGGCGAGCACGCGCTCAACGCGATATGCCCTTTGGGGTTCAAGCACAACGAGCAGAGTTTACGCGTCTGCGACAAGCTCGAAAACTTAAACCTCACCTACGAAGTGCGCGACGGCATAGTCAAGCACACGAGCGAGATCGCAAAGACAAAGGAAGGTCAGATAGTCCGCTGGGCGGACCACATAGCGTATATAAACCACGACATAGACGACGCCATACGCGCGGGCATACTTTCGCCCGGCGACATTCCGAAAGACGCCTGCGAGCTGTTCGGCTACACGCACGGCGAACGCATTTCCACTATGGTGGACGCGGTCATAGCGCACGGTTCCGACGGCGATATCGGGATGGACGAGCCTTACTACAGCGTTATAAAGAAACTGCATTCGTTTATGTTCCAGGCGGTGTACTACAATCCCGTGGCGAAAAGCGAAGACCACAAGGTCGAAGGCATGATCTTTACAATGTACGACTACTACAACAAAGATCCCAAGAAACTGCCGCAGGAATATCTTAAAAACGCAGACGAAGACGGCATAGAGCGCGCCGTGTGCGACTATATCGCGGGGATGACCGACAGATACGCGATATCCGAATACGAAAAGCTTTTCATACCCAAGGTATGGCAATACAAATAAAAGGTGACAAATGGCTTTTTCAAACGCTTTTTTAGAAGAAGTTAAAGAGAAAAACGACATAACGGAAGTGGTCGGACGGCAGGTGCCGCTCAAGCGCGCCGGCAGCAACTACGTGGGGCTGTGCCCGTTCCATTCCGAAAAGACGCCGTCGTTCACGGTGTTTCCCGCCACGCAGAGCTATTACTGTTTCGGCTGCGGCGCCGGCGGCGACGCGGTGACGTTCGTGATGCAGACCGAGGGGCTCGACTACCCCGCCGCGATCGAGGCGCTCGCCAACCGCGCGGGCATCCCCGTGGAAGAAGACTCTTCGCGCCCGGGCGAACGCTCGGTCAAAAAGCAGCGCGTAATAGAGGCCACGCGCGAGGCGGGCAGGTTCTTTTACGCCAAGCTGAATTCGGCCGAAGGCGCGGCTGCGCGCGAATACCTGAAGCGGCGCGAGATAAGCGACCTTACGATCAAGCGGTTCGGCATAGGCTACGCACCCGACGCCGGTTTTGAGCTGACGCGGTATCTGCGCGGCAAAGGCTTTACGGAAGAAGAACTGAAAGCTTCGTTTTTGAGCGGAGTTTCAAAAAAGGGCAACCTTTACGATATATTCCGCAACCGCATAATGTTCCCGGTGTTCGACCTTGCGGGCAATCCGGTGGCGTTTTCGGCGCGGCGGCTCAACGAAGCCGACGAGCGCAAATACGTGAACACCTCCGACACCCCGGCTTTTAAGAAATCCAAGATCCTCTTCGGGCTGAACATTGCGAAATCCACTTCCGACGGCACGCTGATACTGTGCGAAGGCGCCGTGGACGCGATAGCGCTGCATCAGGCGGGGTTCGACAACGCCTGCGCCACGCTGGGGACCGCCATAACGCCCGAACACGCGCGCATAATAGCGCGGTTTGCAAAGACCGCGTACCTGGCGTACGACATAGACAAGGCGGGCAGAGCCGCGACCGACAAAGCGATGCACTACTTAAACGAAGTGGGCGTGGCGACGAAGATAATCAATCTTGGCACCGAGACCAAGGACCCCGACGAATATATCAAAAAATACGGCGCCGATTCGTTCCGCCGCCGCCTGAAAGGTTCGGAAGGTCAGAACGAATACACGCTCAACACCATAATCGGCAAGTACAATATGGACATCCCCGACGAAAAAGCTTTCGCCGCGCGCGAGGTGACTTCGTTCCTCGCCACGCTCACGAGCGGAGCGGAACGCGACATCTACACCAATTTCGCCGCAGGTAAGCTGGGCATCAACCCGACTATGCTCGCCGACGACGTACGCCGCACCGCCGCGTATCTGCGCAAGAAGAACAAAAACGACTACGACGAGAATATGAAGCGCGACGCCGAAGGGTTCGGGGACAAGGTCAACCGCGACAGGGTGCGTTTTTCTTCGGCGGCGACGCTGGAAGAGCGCATTCTGGGAATAATGATAACGCATCCCGATCTGGCGCCGGACGCCGCCGGGAAGCTTACCGAAAACAGCTTTGTGACCGAGTTCGGCAGGCGCGTGTTCGCGGCTTTTGAAGAGTCGTTCCGCAAAGGCAGCGCGCCGCAGATATCGGCGCACGGGTTCACTCCGGCCGAGACGGCGCGTATATCGCGCATGATGGCTCAGCGCGAGACGGCGCACGAAAACAGCGCTTCGGTGCTCGACGAGCTGATAACCAAGCTCGGGAGGCAGAAAGAGATGACCGAAGCCGACGAGAAGATAAAAGAAGACCCCGCTTCGTCGCTTGCGGATTATATAGAAAAACTGAGAGATAAAAAATAACACACGCTACATATAGAAAGGAAAACCAAAATGGACGAAAAAACCAACATTCTGAACGAACTCGTCGAACGCGGCAAGACCAAGGGCGCGATCTCTTCCGCCGAAGTGCTCGAAGCGCTCGACGACACCGACTGTTCGATCGATCTGCTGCTCAAAGCGTATGAGCTGCTCGAATCCAGCGGCGTGGAGATCACCAACGACTTTACGGATTCCGAAACGTTCGATATCCCCGAAGACGAGCTTACCGAAGAGGATATTGACGAGGATCCCGAACAGGTGGAAAATTATCTTGCGCAGGAGGGCGTTTCGATAGACGACCCGGTAAGGATGTATCTGCGCGAGATAGGCAACGTTCCCCTGCTCACCGCCGACCAGGAAATGGAGCTTGCGCGCCGCATGACCGCCGGCGACACCGCCGCCAAAAAGCAGCTGGTGGAAGCCAACCTGCGCCTTGTCGTAAGCATCGCCAAGCGCTACGTCAACAGGGGTATGTTCTTCCTCGACCTGATACAGGAAGGCAATCTCGGTCTGCTCAAAGCGGTGGAAAAATTCGATTCGTCCAAGGGGTTCAAGTTTTCGACTTACGCCACCTGGTGGATCCGCCAGGCGATAACCCGCGCCATCGCCGACCAGGCGCGCACCATAAGGATACCCGTCCATATGGTCGAGACCATAAACAAGGTTTGCCGCATTTCGCGCCAGCTCGTCCAGGAGCTGGGGAGAGATCCCACCGAGGAAGAGATAGCCGAAGAAATGGGCATGCAGGTCGAAAAGGTACGCGATATCCTTAAGATAGCGCAGGAGCCCGTTTCGCTCGAGATGCCCATAGGCGAAGAAGAAGATTCGCATCTGGGCGACTTTATCGCCGACGAAAACGTCCCCGCGCCGCAGGACGCCGCTTCGTATTCGATGCTCAAGGAGCAGCTGTTCGAAGTGCTGCACACGCTAACCCCGCGCGAAGAAAACGTGCTCAAGCTGCGTTTCGGCCTTGAGGACGGCAGGCCCAGGACCCTTGAGGAAGTGGGCAAGGTGTTCAGCATCACGCGCGAACGCATACGTCAGATCGAAGCCAAAGCGCTGCGCAAGCTGCGCCATCCCAGCCGTTCCAAACGGCTCAAGGACTATCTTGAATAATTCTGCAGAGGTACGATACGATGCTTAATAAACTTAAAGAAATCGAAGATTCCGGAATAAACGAGATCAACGGATCGTCTTCAACCGCCGCGCTCGAGGAGCTGCGGATAAAATATCTGGGCAAAAAAGGCGCGCTCACTTCCATACTGCGCCAGCTCGGCACGCTTTCTTCCGAAGAGCGCCCCAAGGTCGGCGCCGCCGCCAACGTCGTGAGGCAGAAGATAGAAGCGAGAATAGAGCAGAAGCTCGCCGAGCTCGAATCGCTCCAGCTCGACTTAAAGCTCAAGACCGAAAAAGTCGACGTCACGCTGCCCGGATGCAAAAAAGAAATAGGCCATCTTCATCCGCTGCGTTCCACCGAAAACCGCATGATAGAGATATTCGTGAGCATGGGATTCGACCTGGTCGAAGGGCCCGAGGTCGAATCGGTCTACAACAATTTCGACGCGCTCAATGCGCCGGCCGACCATCCTTCACGCGATGAGACCGACACATTCTATATTTCGGATTCCGTAGTGCTGCGCACGCAGACTTCGCCGGTGCAGATACGCGCCATGCAGACGCGCAAGCCGCCGATCCGCATCATTTCGCCGGGCAAGGTCTACCGCTGCGATTCGCCCGACGCCACGCATTCGCCCGTGTTCCACCAGCTCGAAGGTCTTGTGATAGACAAACACATAACGCTGGGCGATCTTAAAGGCACGCTCGACCTGTTCGCGCAAAGCATGTTCGGCGAAGGCACAAGGACGAGACTGCGCCCGCACAACTTCCCTTTTACCGAACCTTCGGTGGAAGTTGACTTTTCGTGCTTTGCCTGCGGCGGCAAGGGCTGCAAGCTGTGCAAGGGCGAAGGCTGGATAGAAATGCTGGGCGCCGGGATGGTGCATCCCAACGTGCTCGCCGGCTGCGGCATAGACCCCAATGAATACACCGGATTCGCATTCGGCGTGGGCATAGAACGCACCGCCATGCGCAAATACAACATCAACGACCTGCGCCTTTTCTACGAAAACGACGTGCGCTTTATCGGTCAGTTTTAAGTGAGGAGGTATAGGTCATTATGAAAGTTTCGCTCAACTGGTTAAAAGATTACGCTTCGTTCCCCGCCGACATCCACGACTACACCGAAGGGATGACGATGTCCGGCACCAAGGTGGAAGGCTGGGAAGCTTTAGGCGAAGATATTGAAAACGTTGTGGTGGGCAAAGTGCTCTCCATGGAACGCCACCCCGATTCGGATCATCTTTGGGTCTGCAGCGTGGACGCCGGCGGCGAAAGGCCTTTGCAGATAGTGACCGGCGCTCAGAACGTGCGCGTCGGCGATCTCGTGCCCGTATGTCTGGACGGAGCAAAGCTCCCCGGCGGAAAGACGATAAAGACCGGCAAACTGCGCGGAGTGCTTTCGGAAGGCATGCTGTGTTCGATATCGGAGCTGGGGCTGACTCTGCACGATTTTCCGTACGCCGTCGAAGACGGTATATTCATCCTTAAAGAAGACTGCAAGCCCGGCGACGATATACGCGACGTGCTGATGCTGCGCGACATTCTGGTGGATTTTGAACTGACGTTCAACCGCCCGGACTGTCTTGCGCTGCTGGGTATCGCGCGCGAGACCGCCGCGACTTTCCGCACCGCGCTCAAATACGAAGAGCCGGTCGTTGCGCCCAAAAACGACGGCGACGACGTGACCGGATACGTGAGCGTTAAGGTAGAAAACTCCGTGCTGTGCCCGCGCTACACCGCGAGAGCGGTCAAAAACGTAAAGATAGGTCCGTCGCCGCTCTGGATGCGCGCCAGACTCCGCGCCTGCGGCGTGAGACCCATCAACAACATAGTCGATATCACCAACTACGTCATGCTCGAATACGGTCAGCCCATGCACGCGTTCGACCACGAATTCATAAAAAGCAAGAGCATTGTGGTGCGCAACGCGCGCGAAGGCGAAAGCATCATAACGCTCGACAGCGCCGAACGCAAGCTCGACCCTTCGATGCTCGTCATCGCCGACGGCGAACGCGCGATAGCGCTCGCGGGCGTTATGGGCGGCGAGAATTCCGAAATAAACGACAACACCGCGACCGTCATTTTCGAATCCGCCAATTTCAACCGCGAAAACATCCGCTTCACCTCGCGCGCGGTGGGACTGCGCACCGATTCTTCCAAGCGTTTTGAAAAAGGGCTTCCGCCCTACAACGCGCTCCCCGCTATCAACCGGGCGTGCCAGCTCGTGGAAGAGCTGGGCTGCGGCGAAGTGGTGGACGGCGTGATAGACGTCTGCTCCGCCGACATAGCTCCTTATAAAGTGGATTTCAAGCCTCAGCGCATAAATCAGATACTCGGCACTTCCCTTTGCGATGCCGAGATCGCGGACATACTTTCGCTTATCGAATTCAAAGTCGAAGGCGACAAGGTCACCGTCCCCGCGTACCGCACCGATATCGTCAACACCGCCGACCTCGCCGAAGAAGTGGGCAGACTTTACGGCGTAGACAAGATAGAAGGCACGCGCTTTGAAGGCCGCGCCGCAGAAGGCCATATCACCCCGGGCAAACAGCTGTGCAATCTGCTGGATGAATACTGCACCGGGCTCGGATATTCCGAGATATACACCTATTCGTTCATATCGCCGCTGTGGTTCGATAAAATACGCCTTTCCGGCGACGACGCGCGCCGCGACGCGATAAAGATACGCAATCCGCTGGGCGACGAAACTTCGATAATGCGCACCACCGCGCTGCCTTCGATGCTTTCATGCATATCGCTCAATTACAGCCGCCACAACCTGAGCGCAAAGCTCTTTGAAACCGCCACGGTGTTCAGAAAGAGCGGCGAGATGTCAGACGAGCGGAAGATATTGTGCCTTGGCAGCTACGGCAGCGGCGATTTCTTCGATATCAAAGGCGATATCGAGGCGATACTCGACGGGCTGGGGATCAAAGAGCGCGCGTTCGTGAGATGCACGGACGAGCATTCGTACCACCCCGGAAGATGCGCGAAAGTCTTCTGCGGCAACGTTCTTCTGGGCGTGTTCGGTCAGGTACATCCGCTCGCCGCGCGCGAATTCGGCATAGAATGCGAATGCTTCGCAGCCGAGCTGGAGCTCGACGCGCTGAGCGTTTGCCGCGCCGAACCGCAGTACGCGCCCATACCCGTATTCCCCGCTTCGGAACGCGATCTGGCGCTGGTGATGGACGAAGACGCCGAAGCCGGAGCGGTCTGCGACATCATAAAGAAATACGGCGGAAAAGCGCTGGTCAGCGTGAACGTCTTTGACGTTTACCGCGGCAAAGGCGTGGAGGATGGCAAAAAGAGCGTGGCGTTCCGGCTCACGTTCCGTCTGCCCGACAAGACGCTGAGCGACGAAGACGTCGACAAAGCCATAAGCAAGATACTTAAAAAGCTCGGCGAAGAAGCCGGTATCGCTTTGAGATCTTAGTGTTACCGCGGGGCGGCGGACGCCGCCCCCAAAACCCTATTGCATTCGACACAAAAACGTGCTATAATAATACCAAATAAATAAACGGGAGGCAAAAGCAATGGAAGAGAACAACAAGACAAGACCGTTCAGCATTAAAGAGCAGGAAGAGATCCAGATGCGCAACGTGCTCCAGTGTGTGTACGATTCGCTCAAGGAAAAAGGCTATAACCCCATCAACCAGCTTGTGGGCTATATCCTTTCGGAAGACCCCACCTATATCACCAACCACAACAACGCGCGCTCGCTCATACGCAAGATCGACCGCGACAAGCTTTTGCGTTCTCTGGTACAGAACTATCTTAAGCTTTGAGAAAGGAACTTTGATAATGGGCGAAGAAATAAAAACTTTGATGTATAAAGGCAAGCCGCTGGTAAGGCAGGGGCAGTTCCTTTATTACGGTTTCCCCGATGACAAGGCGATTCTGTTTATGAACATACTCGAGACCAGGAAATCGGGAGACCTGGATATAGCCACGCGCGTGCTCGTGCAGATACAATCTACCGACGACGAGCTGAGTTTTGCCGACAAGGTGCTGAAACAGTGCGAAAAAGGCAGCTTTTACGAAGCGTTCGAGATAGGCACCATCTGGCTTTGGCGCGAGCTGAACAAAAACGAACAGGGCAAATAACGGGGTAAAAGTTATGAAACTGACTTATCTCGGCACCGCCGCCGCCGAAGGGTGGCCCGCGGTATACTGCAACTGCGACCACTGCAAGCGCGCAAAGGCGGCGGGCGGAAGGAATATCCGCACGCGCAGCCAGGCGCTTATCAACGACGACCTGCTTATCGACTACCCTGCCGATACATACGCCCACGCGCTGTTCAACAAGCTCGATCTTTCGGCGGTGCGGTATCTTATTTTCACCCACGCGCATATGGATCACTGCGAGCCGCTCGACCTGGCGTTCCGCGCCGAAAGCTGCTACGCCCACGGTATGACCTGCGCGGACCTCGATATCTACGGCAACGAGGCGTGCAAAAAGCGGCTGGAAGACGCGCTTGCGGTTTACCACGACGAAAGGGCGAAATACAACTACACCGTGGTAAAGCCGTTTGAACCCGTGGAGTTCGGCAATTACAAGGTGACTCCGCTGAAGGCGTACCATTCGAGCCCCAACGATTTGGTTTACATAATCCAATCCGAAGGCAAGACGGTGCTCTACCTGCACGACACCGGGACAAAGATCGAAGATTCCATTGAATACCTTGTATCCAACAAGATAAAGGCCGACCTTGTGAGCTACGACTGCACCTTTGTGGCGCTCCCCAGCGGAGGCGGACACATGGGGCTCGACACCAACGTCGTGATGCGCGATCTTTTCCTTGAAAAAGGGATAATCGATACAAACACAATAAACGTCATCAACCACTTTTCGCATAACGGCAAGCTCATCTACGACGAGCTCGTCCCCGTCGCGCGCGAGCTGGGTTTTGAGACTTCCTACGACGGGATGGTAATTGAGCTTTGATCCCGTACAATGAACAATCAGCCTAGGAGGAACAATACTATGAAAACAAGAATTATTATCTATTTGTTGCTTCTTGTATTTGTTTTGGTATCATGCAATAACAATAACGTCAATGTATCTGAAGAAATAAGCCGCGACGACAGTATACCGGCTGTTTCCGACACGGAAAGCAGCGGAGCTGAAAGCAGCGAGCCTGAAAGCAGCGGAGCCGAAAGCAGCGAGCCCGAGACCGAATTTATGAATAAATACGAGTTCGATCCCATCCCTTCGGCGGAAACGTTCGCCCCCGGGAAGCTCAACGTATATAAGGACCCCTTCCCCTACGGCGAGGAAGGCCCGGAATTCGAAGTGACCGAAGCGATGATGAAGAAATGCGAAAACGACCTTCACGCGTTCACGCTGACGCTGGACGAAATTTACCGTTCCGGTCTGCAGCTGAAAGACGAAGAAGAAGGCACGTACGGGATAGAGCAGAATAACACGTATATCATTGCCGGACCCGGCAGCGAGATGCTGATCTATTATACGCAGCCGCGCAATGAACTGAACGCGACCGAAGACGACCTGCTCGAACAGGACATAGAATTCCTTGACGAGCTGTTCGATTTTTACAAGTTCGACCGCACGAAGCTCACCGTCGTTTCCGAGAAACTGATCACTGCGGAAAGTACGACCGTTACGTTTGTGATAAGCGAAACCGGCAGAGCTCCCGCGGATCTTGCGGCGGCGGCAATTTCGCGCTGCGTTAAGATAAGTGCGTCAAACGGCATGATCACGGGCATAAAAGCCATATCGTACGAGCTCGAGCTCGAGGATAGCGCGGACGCGCTGACTTACGCCGAAGCGAAAGCGAAACTGCTTGCGAACGAATACTGCAAAGACAATTACGATCTGAGCGTGATACCGCAGCTCACCGAAAACGATATCGCCGGCTGCACGCTCGTTTATAAAGGCGTATACGACGACGAGCGAACCTGGTTCGCTCCCGGTTCGGACAAATACGTTCCTTATTACTGCTTTTACGTTACGGCGGACGCCAACGGCAATATGACGAAGGCGTACGTAAACGCGCTGAAGTAAAAGGATTTCATTACAAAAGGGGGAAAAAACATCTGTATGAAAAAGACGGTAATATTTGTTTTGATCATCGTTACGGCATTTTGTTTCTGTTCCTGCGCAAGCGACTCGAAGCCAGCCGGATACGTGGATTTTGACAAGCTCCCCGCCGGATACCTCACGGAAAACGCCATAGAAGACGGCTGCGTGGTGTTCGTGGGCAATAAGCTTATCGCCGGCAAAGAGGACTGGGACGCGTTTATCGCGGACGTCGGCAAAAACGCCGCGTGCACAGTGCGTGTCGCGACCAAACAGAACGAAAAAGATTCGTTCCGGTTTATTGATCTTTCGTACGCGGATTCGGCTTTCGGCGTCAAAACGAACGACGGCATCGACAAGAGCTACAAGTTCCTGAACCACTACGCGCCCGCCGACGGAGACGACCCCGCGATCGAGCGCTATGCGCTCACCAACGAAGAAAACATCACCTACGCCGAGATCGAAAGACGGCTTGCAAGCAGTCTCGCAAATGATTCGATAGACGTTTTCTTTGTCTATTTGGACATAGAATAAGCTTGCTTTAAAAGGCGAAGGAAAAGCGCTTCCGCGTGATTGCGGAAGCGCTTTTTATAAGCATAACAGGTTTACATAATTTCTTTGAGCTTAGAATATATCTCGCAGAGCGGAAGCCCCACGACGTTGAAATAATCGCCGTTTATGCGTTTTACGAACACCGACGCCCTGCCCTGGATCCCGTAAGCGCCCGCCTTATCCATGGGCTCGCCGGTGGCGATATAGCCTTCGATCTCTTCGCCTGAAAGCTCGCGGAATTCGACCTCGGTCACCGAGCAGCCGGTGTATTCGGCGCCGCCCTTTATTACGGCGTATCCCGTGCAGACGTAATGCGTTCTGCCCGAAAGCGCCGTAAGCATACGCCTTGCGTCTTCCGCGCCGTGCGGCTTGCCGAATATTTCGCCCTGCAGGTACACCACCGTGTCGGCGCCGAGCACGATATCGTTTTTTCCGCAGGCCGACGCGACTTCGCGCGCCTTACAGAGCGCGCTCGCGACGGCGTATTCCCCGGGCGGGAGCGTTTGGGGCGGGTTTATTTCGTCTTTTGCGGGGCGTACGGCGAAGCGAAGTCCCGTGAGTTTCAATAGTTCTCTGCGGCGCGGCGATGCCGAAGCAAGAACGAGCATATGCGTCAACTCCTTTATACCTGCGATTTTACCACAAAGGAAAGAAAAAGTAAAGCGTTTTGGCATATTTACAATGCGCAAATAATAGTTATTAACGGTGTTACATATGCGTATATCAGTTACGGGAATAAGAAAAAGCAAAAGTTTTGCCATCGTCACGCTCGTCTTTCTGGCCGCTATGGGCGCGGTCGCCCTGGTCGCTGCGATAACGCGCCGAAACGAAGAGATACGGTACGCGGGGACTTCGGAGGCGCTTGCGTCAGGCGGAAAAGACATATACGCGGTGATCTGCCGCGGTACCGGAACGCGGGAGACCCGGGAACTGGCGTTTGAGATATTTGAAGAACGCGATGTGAAGGCTGTGTTCTTTATAAACGATTCGACCGACGTAAACGCCGCGAAAGCCGTGCTTTCGCACGGGCACGCGCTGGGCGTGGATTGTTCCGGCACTCGCGGGATGAACAAAAGCGAGTTCCTGCGTTGGCTCGCGGCGCAGAACGACTTTCTTTTCGCATCCACCGGCAGGCGCCCGCGCTTCTGCTGCGCGGACGGAGACGCGTGCCTTTATGCGCGCGAGGTTTGTAAAACGTACGGCCAGTTCTGCGTGAATGCGGCAGAAATCATAAACGCCGGCTACGCGGAGATAGAGCGCGGCGGCGTGGTGCTGTGTTCCTTAAAAAATGCGGATACCCTTTACGCATTTGCGCAGGCCGCCGAGCGGGCGGCGGCGCGCGGGATATACCCCGCGGGGCTGTATGAGCTGTTTGAGGAATACGGCGGCGTTTTTATTGCACGGTACGGGCGAATTTATTGGGAAAACTATTTACAAAACGCGCAAGGTGTGTTAAAATAGTGTATCAATAAACGGAGGTGTTTATAAATGTTCCCTGTAGGAGTTCAGGTCTATTCGGTGCGCGACGTCGCCGAAAAGGACTTTTACGGCACTTTAAAGCAGATCAAAGAAATGGGTTACGACGGCGTTGAGTTCGCCGGTCTTTACGGCCACGCGCCGGCGCAGGTCAAGGAATGGCTCGGCGAGTTGGGACTTGCGGCGGTATCGGCGCACGTTTCGATAGACGAAATGCTTGCGGATCCGGACAAGCTGTTTTCCGACTACGCGCTTATAGGATGCAAATACATAGCGGTACCCTACCTTGTGGAAAGCCGCCGTCCCGGGCACGAAGGCTTTGAGCAGACGGTCAAAGAAATAGCCATGCTCACCGAAAAAGCCGCTTCCCACGGCATACAGATGATGTACCACAACCACGATTTCGAGTTTGTCAAGCTGGGCGACAAGTACGGCTTTGACATTTTATACGAATCCGTTCCCGGTCTGGCCACCGAGCAGGACACCTGCTGGGTGAATGTCGGCGGCGAAGACCCGTGCAAATATCTCGTCAAATACGCCGGGCGCGCGCCCGTGGTGCATCTTAAGGATTTCGTTATGAAAGACCGCGACGTGAAATCCGGCCTGTACGAGCTGATCGGGATCAAACCCACCGAGCGTCAGGCCGACGAAGGCGACTTTGCGTTCCGCCCCGTTGGTCACGGAGTCCAGGATATCCCCGCCATACTCGACGCGGCGAAAAAAGCCGGTTCCGAATGGATCATTGTGGAGCAAGACCGCGAATGCCTCGGCTGGAGCTCGATGGAATGCATAAGAAAGTCCATAAACTACTTGAAACAGGTCAATAAATAAATCCTTTAAAAGGAGCAACTTGAAATGACATTAGTCGTTCTTGCCGCCGGGCTGGGCAGCCGATACGGCGGCGAAAGCAAAAAGCAAATAGATATCATAGGCGAAAACGGCGAGATTCTGATGGATTATTCCATTTATGACGCCATCCGCGCGGGGTTCGACCACATAGTGCTGCTCATCAAACGCAAGCACGCCGATATTTTCCGTGAAAAAGTCTGCGCCAAGTTCGAAGGCAAGGTCAAGGTCGACCTGGCGTTTCAGGACGACGACGCGTTCTGCGGTGAGTTCAGGATGCCCGAGGAGCGCAAAAAGCCCTGGGGCACCGGGCACGCGCTGCTCTGTTGCCGCGACGTGGTGGGGAACGATAACTTCGCCGTCGTCAACGCCGACGACTTTTACGGCTACAACGCGTACCGTTTGGGATATGAGCATCTTTCGCACGCAAAAAAAGGCGAATACGCGATGATAGGCTATCTGGTGCGCAACACCGTCACCGACGAAGGCGGCGTCTCGCGCGGGGTGTGCGTGGTGAGTCCCGACGGATATCTGAAGCACATAACCGAAACGCACGAGATCACCAAAGGCCCGGACTGCATCTACTACCCCACTCCGGCGGGCAATATCAAGCTGGAGCCCGATACCGTGGTCTCGATGAACTTCTTCTGTTTTACGCCCGATTTCTTCGACGTGCTGGAACGCGGTTTCCACGAATTTTTGAAAGAAAATTCGCCGAACCTGAACAAGTGTGAATTCTACATTCCGCTCGCGGTGCAGATGTTCGTCGACGAAGGCGGCAGGCTGCGCGTGTATTCCACGCCCGACAAATGGTTCGGCGTGACGTATATCACCGACAAGCCCGTGGTCATCGAAGGCATAGCGGGTCTGACCGACGCCGGCCTGTATCCCCGCAAGCTGTGGTAAAAACGTAAAACAAAAGCGCCCTCTTTGCGCAGACAAAGAGGGCGTGCTTTTATGTGTATCTCACGTGCAGAAAAGCATAAACACCAGCGCGTCGTACCAGTCGGTGCATTCAAAGCGAACGGTGTAGGGGTCGGCGAGCTTTGCTCCCGGGAAGTATGCGTAATTGTGGGCGCTTTCCTGTTTTTTGTACTGGACGTCAACCGTAAAGCGTTCGGGGAGGCGGGGCAGGCAGGAGAGCGGATATTTTAAAAGCGCTTCTTTGGCCGCGTTGTAGATGAGGTCGCACGCGATCGCGGGGAGCGGAGCGCGGGTGGCTCCGCCGGCGCCGAAGCACACGGGGACCGCGGTGATGGCGGGAATGAGCTTTTTGGCGAGCGAGCAGAGGTGTTCGTCGCCGGTGACGAGCACGGTCGGCACGCCGTTATACGCGCAGGAATACGCGTTGATCATAAATTCGCTGGCGAATTCGCCGTTGATCTTTATGAATTGCAGCGACGTGGACATAGTGTGCGCGAGCGGGCTGCCGGAAGAAAACGCGGGCGAATGGTAGCCGGTGAACGCCGCGGCGGTGAACGTTTTGTCGATGCCGCTCACCATAACGTACGGGTCGCCGGTCCAGTTGCGGATTATCTCCACGCCTTCCGTTTGAGTAAGTTTGTCGGGATACAGATTTACGGCGTAGTCGTGCGCGTCTTTTATCAAGACGTTATCGAAGCCGCTTTCCTTTGCGGCGCGGCAGACGGAATCGACTTCTTTGGTCATCTGCGTGCGGAAATATGAGTCTTCGAGATCGGTCTCTTTCCAGCGGGCGATGCCGCAGGTGCCTTCGATATCGGCGGAAATGAACAGTTTTTTCATTTTATGTATCCTTTGACGTTATAGTATTCTTCGACTTTTTGCAAAAAGAGGTTGTAAAGCGTGCCGTTTTCGCGGCTGAAAGTCTTTGTTTCGAAATCGTATCTCATCTGCTGCGGGCAGTTTTTCTTTTCCGGGGCGAAATCGTAATGCTGTTTCACCGCGGAAAGGTCCAGGTCGTAAAGCTTCAGCAGCGCCGCCGTGAGCACCGCGGCGTTATCCAGCGCCGCGAGAAAACGAGGTTCCCACGCTTCGTAAGCTTCGCCTTCGTAGACTCCGGGAAATCCGTTGACGCAGATCTCTATGCCTATGCCGTAGTAATTCCCCTGCCCGAAGCTGGTGTCGCCGGCATGCCACGCCGATTCGTGGACCGGGATATGTTCGCAGATAAGTTTGTCGTCCACCGTGAAATGCCAGGACGCCTCGCGCGGGGTCGGCGACGCCGCCTGGCCGTGGATATAGCCGTTGTGCCACGCCGCGTCGCAGCGTTCGTCGTAGTTGCCGGTGTTATGTATGACGACGTACTTCTTGGTCTCGGGCACGTGGCCGGGACGGATATGCGAATCCGCCGGGATGTGATCTATGACGAAGGGGACGTGTTTTGCGAGCTTTAGCTGACGCATAAATTATACACCACCACAAATATATTCGCCGCGGCGAGAAAACCGGCAAGCACTATGTAGCGCACGCGTTTGCCCTGCAGTATGGCGCCGGTCCCGCACGCGAGCGCGACGACGACGAAAGCGAGGCAGGCGTAAAGCACGGTGCCGGTCCGCTGCGGTTCGCTGCCGTCGAACGTGATGCTGGTGCGGATGGTCGGCGGAAGCAGGAACACGGATACGATATTCAGTATAAGCGTGAACGCCGCGATCGCGGCGAAGATGATAAGATACGTTTTATTCTTCATCGTTTACGAGCAGAGTCCACGAGCACGAGTTTTCCCAGTGCGTACCCGAAGCGACCTTGGTGTATTTGCTTGAATCGAATTTGGTGAAATACAGTTTGTTTTCGTTGGTGTTCATATCCCAGTACATAAGCTTGTTAGCGTTCCTGAACCCGTCGACCGAGTCGTTTTTGGTGTAGACCTGGATGAGGAACGAATACTGGGTGTCCTTGTAGCCGTAGATATGCGCGGCGGAGGCGGGAAGGTTGCCGTAGAACGGTCCGGAATAATCGGCCGCGCCGACTTTGAGCGACGCCGCTTTTGCGGTGGTGCCGTCGTCGTTGAGGAAATCTATGTACAGCCCGTGAGTCTTGGGCACGGGGAACATGCACGAATACGAAAGCTGATACCAGCAATCCTTGACGAAATCGTAGGTGACATCGAGGAAGATATCCCTGCCCACGACGGTGTAGGTGCGCACCACGTTGGCGTAGTAGTTACTGACGTCGCCCCAGTTGAGCGTGGTCTGCTCCTGCATAACGAAACGCTCGAAGGTGTGCGAAGCGCCCACCGCGGAAAGATCGATTTCTTCACCGGTGGTGCCTTCAAAGAATTTGAGGCTGACGAGCGATTCGTTGCCGTGGTTGCCGCCCGACCACACCACGCTTGCGGAAGACGAGGGAGCGGCGCGGTAGACGTATTCCCAGTCGGTGCCGCCGCCGGCAAGCCGTAATCCGCCGATGCTCCAGGTGCCTATGTTCCAGGTGCCCCAGTCCTTTTTGTCGAAGGTGAGCGTTATGTTCTTGCCGGTAGAGTCGGCGGTGGTGAGCGTGTAAAGGATATTGCTCGTGTGCTTGACTGTCGCCTGTGCAGTCTGCGGGACCGAGTCCGCCACGAGGGCGTAGTTTTCGGGGAACAGCACGTGTCTGAGCAGATGTATGGCGTCGTTGGAATCGATTTTGCCGTTGCCGTTAAAATCCGCCAAGCCTTCGATGGAATACGATTCGGGGAACAGCACGTACCGAAGCAGGCGTATGGCGTCGTCGGAATTGACGACTCCGTCGGAATTGAAGTCGCCGGTGATGAGGATGTCGTAGCTTACGGCCGCGGTCTTATCGGAAAACTGGACGAGTTTGTATCCGTTCGCAAGCGCGCCGGCGGTGACTTCCCTGCCGCTTGCGTCGAGCACCTGCACGCCCGCCATATTCACAAGCTCGCGGCAGAGAGACGCGGGGGTGTCGCCGGCGACGACGCCCAATACTTTGCCGTCTTCTAAGCTGAAGCGGCTGCCGGCGCGGAATTCGAGCGGCCATTCTTCGGTATCAAGCACGCCGGTCTCGATTATACCGGTCTGTTCGGTTTCGGAGCTTTCTTCTTCATAAGACTCTTCTTCGCTCAATTCTGATTCCTCCACTTGGACCGTTTTTGAATCGTATACTTCGATCTCGCTGCAGAACATAAACACGCCCGAAAGCGGCCTGCCCACGAGCATCTTGACGTAACGCGCGCTGACGGGTTCGCTGAGCTTGCAGACGAAATCGCAGATATTGCCTCCCTTGGCGCGGGCGGAGACGGGTTCGGTATATGTAACGCCGTCTGTCGAAACGCAGAATTTGAGGTACGACGGGGCGTCGATGCCGCTGGTTGAGTAATTGATCATTTCGGCGCGGAATTCGATGAGGCCTTCGGTGACGGAGCCGAGGTCGATGACGACCTGACCTTCGCCGTTGGTTTCGGTATACTTGCGGTAATCGAACGCGTGCCAGCAGGTGGCGTAAAGGTCGGAGCCCGAAAACCTGACGCCGTCGGTGAGTTCATGACCGTCGATATCCTGATATCCCATTCCCGGCGGATTAGTGGTGAACGGCTCGGAAGCGACGTAGGTCTTGCCGAGCGCCACGTTCCGGTCCGCGACGTAGACCGTGACGAGATCGGCGGCGACGACCGAGCAGAACAGCGGGACGAGCAGCGCCGCCGCTATGACGTAAACCAATAGTTTGAAGCGTTTCATGATCTTCACTCCTTTTTATGTATGCAGCAGGCGCACGCCTGCTTTTGCGGCCATTGCTAAACCGTGCCGGAATATTCCGTACCCGGAAAACGACCGCTGTTTTCGGGGTAGGAAGACGTGTCCGCGGAATAGTCGGGGACTTGCTGCGGCGCGCTTTCCGCGCGCGAGCGCGTAAGCGAAAACCCTTATTTGCATAAATTACTCCTTATTTTTGCGGAATATCTATGCTTCATCGTGTTCATTATAACACATTTTATACGTCTTTACAAGATTATTTGCGTTTTTATCTTGACTTTTTGCACCGATATGATAAAATATTTCCGTAACCGAAAAACATATTGACGGAGGAAGTATCATGATAGTCAGAACGCCCCCTATGGGATGGAATTCCTGGAACACTTTCGGACCCAATATCAACGAGGAACTCATCAAGACCACCGCCGACGCGATGGTGGAAAACGGCTTGCCGGAAGCCGGCTACAATTATCTGGTCATAGACGACTGCTGGGCGGAACTCAAGCGCGACGAAAATCACCGTCTCGTTCCCAGCAAAGAGAAATTCCCCAACGGAATGAAAGCCGTCGCCGATTACGTCCATTCGAAAGGGCTCAAATTCGGTATGTATTCCTGCTCCGGCACGATGACCTGCGCGGGATACCCTTCGTCTTTCCAGTATGAATTCATCGACGCCAAGACTTTTGCCGAATGGGGCGTTGACTTTTTGAAATACGACTACTGTTTCAAGCCCGCCAGCGTGAACGGCGACCTGCTTTACAAGCGTATGGGCATGGCGCTCGCCAACTGCGGCAGAGACATTCTGTTTTCGGCGTGCAGCTGGGGCGCCGACGGGACTCACGAATGGATCAAGACCACCGGCGCGCATATGTGGCGTTCGACCGGCGACATAAACGACAGCTGGCAGAGCATAAAAGACCTTTACAACGTTCAAGTGAAACTTCAGCCGTACAACGGCAAGGGCTGTTTCAACGATATGGATATGCTCGTCGTCGGTATGAACGGAAAAGGCAATGTGGGCGTCAAGGGCTGCACCACCGAAGAATACCGCACGCATTTTTCGATCTGGGCGTTCTTCAATTCGCCGCTGATGATCGGCTGCGACGTGAGGAATATGACTCCCGAAGCCAAAGAGATACTGACCAAAAAAGAGATCATCGCCATAAACCAGGATCCCGCGCAGCGCCAGCCGTTCAAGATCTGCGAATACTGGGGCAACACCGCCTGGTGCAAACAGCTCGAAGGCGGCGATCTCGCCGTACTGGTACTGAACTTAGAAGAACACGACATCACCCCGTTCTTTATATTCTCGGATCTGGGGCTCGACCGTTCGTGCGCGGTGAAGCTGGAGATGACCGATCTGTGGACCGGCGAAACTCTGGGCGTTTTCAGAGATCAGTTCAAAGCCAAACAACCGCTGAAACCGCACGAATGCCTTATGCTGAGGTGCAGGCTGATAGATGAATGAGACCTGCGTGAAATGCGGCGCCGTTCTGGACAAGGACGATATAGGCGCGCATAAAAAGCTGGTAAACCGCGGCGCGCAGAGCTTTATGTGCGTAAAATGCCTGGCGCGTCACTTTGACGTTCCGGAACAGAAGATACGCGAAAAGATAGAAGAATTCCGCGCTCAAGGGTGCCTGCTTTTCAAGTGAAGGCGTATAATGATATAAACCGGTATATTTTCCCCTTTTTCGGAGTTGACATCAGATGAACAACAAACACGATTTTGACACTTTCGTCGCCGAGACCGCGCGCAAGTTGGCGCTTCGCAGCGAAAAGCAGGCGGAGACCATAAACCGTTCGGGGCTGAAATCGCAGGTGGAAACGCTGATACTGCTTTTGCGCAGTGCGATGTACCCGCGCGTTTTCGGCAGCTGCACGCGCGAGGATAATTATATAAGCGACGATATACGCATAGCGCTGCACCGCGGCGCGCTGCTTTTGTACGACATTCTGTACGACCTCGATCCCGCAAAAGACGCATACAAAGCGAATTCGACCGTGTGCGATTTCATTTCGGGGCTCGACGATATATGCGCGCTCACCGAGACCGACGTCCGCGCCGCCTACGAGGGTGACCCCGCGGCGAGGAGCGAGACCGAGATCATGCTCGCCTACCCCGCGTTCGAGGCCATAAGCATCTACCGCATAGCCCACCGGCTTTACGTGCTGGGCGCCGAGCTTATTGCCCGTATGATGACCGAATACGCCCACCGTCTCACCGGCATCGACATCCACCCCGGCGCCGAGATAGGCGAATACTTCTTTATAGATCACGGCACGGGAGTCGTTATCGGCGAGACCTGCACCATCAAAGACCACGTCAAGCTTTATCAGGGCGTGACGCTGGGAGCTTTGAGCTTTAAGCTCGACGACAACGGCAATCCCATTAAAGGCATAAAGCGCCATCCCGATATCGGCAGCCACGTCGTCATATACGCCGGCGCCACGATACTCGGCGGCGACACCGTGATCGGCGACAACACGGTCATAGGCAGTAACGCGTGGATCACCCATTCCGTTCCCGCCGGAAGCAAAGTATTCTATACAAAACAGGATTGACTTAAAAAGAAAGACGGCTTTTGCAAATGATTTGCAAAAGCCGTTTTGTTTTATATTTTAACTCTGAATTCGGCGCCGCATTTTGGGCATTTGACGCCGTGTTCACCCTTTATGCGCTGCAGCCGCAGCTGCGCCTTGCAGGTCGGGCATTTCATATAGACGTGAGTTTTTCTGTCTTTGAAACGGTTCTTTATGCGCACAAAGAACAGTTTTATCTTTTCCCAAACCGAAAGGAACGCTTTGTTTTCACGCAGACGCGTCTGGATCCTGCGCGAAAACATCCGGTAGACCGCAAACGCCATTATGACGAGCTGGATTATATATATGACGAGTGAGCGGGCGAAAATGTTGACGAACGAAAGCGCGACCGCGGCGATTATGAGCGCCGTGTTGAGCTGATCGGAGCCGTAGCGCCCGTACATAAACTGACGTAAACGGTTAAGCATCGTTTCCCTCCGCGCGCACGGCGGAGCCGATACGCTCGCCGATATGTACTTCGGTCTCTACGCCTTCCGCGGAATTGCGGACGATATCTTCGTCAAGCACGGCGACGCCCTTGCGGAGCATCACCGCCACGGTGGAACCGCCGAATTCAAACATTCCCTTTTCCTCGCCGCGCACGAAAGCGCACGCACCGGAAAGGTTGCTTATCTTCCCCACGAGCATGGCGCCGATTTCCGCCTGTATGGCTTTGCCGAAGTTTTCGGTCTGCATAACGGTGTATTCACGGCAGTTTTGCTTATAATAGTTATACCGCTCCAGCGACACGGGCTTGACCGTGTGGAGGACGCCTTTTATATGGATGTTTTCGCCTTTTGTGCCGGAATCGAAATAGCAGTAGCGGTGATAATTATCGACCGTGAGGCGGAAAACGAGCATATATCCGCCGTTGAATTCGGCGGCCAGTGCGGGATCTTTTAAAAATTCCGCCGTGCTGTACGGCGCGTTCTTGATATAAAAGACGCTGTCTTCATCGATCGTGTAGACGGTCAGTTTGGAATCGCACGGGGCGACGAGCGCGTCCTTTTCGGCGCAGATATGCAGGTTTTCGGGCTTGAGGCGGCGCGTGAAAAAGTCGTTGTAGCTTTTGTATTCGCGCTCCTCGTACAGGGACATATCGATACCGTTTTCTTTGACGAACTTTTCGATACGCCGTTTGGAAAAGCGGGAATTCATATAGCTGCCCACGACTTTTGCGGAAAACGGCTTGTTGACCGCTTTGAGCAGTACGCGCCCGAAAGCGTTGCCGTAAAGGAATTCCAGCGCTTTGTCGTCCGATTTCGGGACGTATTCCCCGCCGGTCCTGCTCCTGACTGAAGGATCCATTTTATACTTCCTTTTTGTTGATGATGGAATGGCGGATGTGGTTTATCATAACCACTATCGCCGAAATGATGAGCCCGAAATAGTAGTTGGCAAAGCGTATGAGTATCATGGCGCCCGTGGCTTTTTCGGGTCCGAAGGTGTTCTGGTACATCATAATTATCGCCGCCTCGTTGGCGCCCATTCCGCCGGGGAGCGGGAGCGAATCGACCGCGAGCGCTATGAACGCCTGGACCGAAACGAAATACAGATACGAAAACTCGTACTGACCGAACGAGCGGTACACGAAGAACGCCACCGAGAAGAACGCGAGACGCATAAAGAAGATGATGAGGAACAGTTCGCCGATAAACAGCTTGTGCCCTTTGATATCTTCCGCCGCCTGGCGGTATTCGGTAGTGAACTTGTAATACGATTCCTGAGCTTTGTCGAGATCTTTTATGATGTGCAGTTTAGAGCCGATGCGGATGATGAACCTTCCTATGGCGAACGTGAGTTTCTGGTAGAACATCGTGACGATGGCGAGCGCGATCATACCCAGGCACACGATAAGTCCGAAAAACCAGAGCACTATAAACAGCGTCCCCGCGGCAAACCACACGTCGTGGTACATAATGAGCGCCGCAAGGTTGAGGAAAAGCAGCACCACTTTGAACAGCACCGTCAGAAGCACCGTGGAAAGAGTCGCGGCGGAGGCCGGGACGTCGTCTTTGGTCATATAATACACGACCATCGGCTGTCCGCCCGTGGCGGAAGGAGTTATAGCCGAAAAATAGAAATCGGTACAGCCGTAGACCACGCCTTTGACGAGATTGGTCTTTACCCCCTTGAAACGCAGCGTTTCGCGGCAGAAGAATCCGTAAAGGATAAAATAGATAAAGATCATCGAAAACGCCGCGAGCACGAAGCGCCAGTCGGCAGAAGTGATGATGTCGAACACTCTGCCGAAATCGATATCTTCTTTGCCGAATATTATGAAATATGTCAACACGAAAAGCAGGACCATAAACAGGATGCTGAGTATAAGGTTCCGCTTTCTTTTAGATTTGTCCATTGATGGCTCCGTCAATATAATATCACTTTATTATATACAGATTCACTGCGGTTGTCAATACGTATTTTTTTGTGAATTTTTCGCTCTTCACTTGACATATTTAAAAAAATATATATTATTATATGTGTGGTAATATATATCTATGATATTAAGGAGAAGTGTACCTTGCGACTGAAGAAAATGCTCGTCCCCGAGGCAATGTACAACGACATATACGAAATAAGCGCGGAAGAGCTCGTCGCCAGAAACAAAAAGGGCGTGATTTTCGATATCGACAACACCGTCGCGCCGTACGAGATCGCCACGCCCACCGACGAGATGAAGGCGTATTTTTCGAGCCTTGTAGGCGCGGGGCTGCGGATCGCTTTCGTTTCCAACAACAAGCACGACAGGGCGCGCATATTCACCGCCGAGCTGGGCTTTTTCTTCGTTTCGGACGCTTCGAAGCCTTCGCCCAAAGGCATACTCAGGTGCATAGACCATCTGGAATGCACCAAAGAAGAGGCGCTTCTGGTGGGCGACCAGATATTCACCGACTGTTTGGCGGCTCACCGCGCGGGCATAGAATGCTTTCTGGTCAAGCCCATAAAAGACAAACCTACCGCGTTTTTCCGCCTGAAGCGGCGGCTTGAAAAGCCGTTTATAAAAATCTATACGGCACGCAAGGCGAAAAAGGCGGAAAAGGAAAAAGAAAAGGAAAAAAAGAATGAAAAGAACTGAATTCGGCCCTGCGGGCAATTCCCTTTCGTTTTACGCGGACGGCAAAAAGAGCACGCTGCAGGCGTTTGAATGGCTGCATAACAAAGGGCTGGACGCCTACGAATACCAGGGCGGCAAAGGGATATACGCAAGCGACGGGACGCTCGGCGAAATAGGCAAAGAAGCCGCGAAATACGGAATCAGCGTTTCGCTCCACGCGCCGTATTACATATCGCTTTCTTCGGTGGAAGAAGAAAAGCGGCAAAACAGCGTGAATTACATAACGCGCTCGGCTTCCGCCGCGGACCTTTTGAAAGCGCGCGTTTTCGTGGTGCATTCGGGTTCGGCGAGCGGGACGGACCGCGAAGACGCTATGCGCCGTGCCGAAAGCACGCTTTATTCTGCGGCGCAGGCGCTGGAAGACGGCGGATATTCCGCGCGCGCGGGGCTCGAGACGATGGGCAAGATAAATCAGCTGGGCACGCTGGACGAAGTCATCCGGCTGTGCCGGGTGAGCGAAAAGCATTTTCGCCCCGTGGTGGATTTCGGGCATCTGAACGCGCGCACGCTGGGCGGCATAAAGTCCGAAGACGACTACAAGCGCATATTCGACACGATATCACGGGAGCTCGGCGCGGTATACGCCGAAGAGCTGCATTGCCATTTTTCAAAGATAGAATACACCAAAATGGGCGAAAAGAAACACCTTACGTTTGAAGACGAGGTCTACGGGCCTTCGTACGAGCAGTTTATGAACGCCGTGGTTTCGCTGGGGGTGAATCCCACCGTGATATGCGAATCCGACGGCACGATGGCGGAAGACGCTTTGACTATGAAAAAATACTATGAAAACGAGTGCGGAAAACAAAAAAACGGTTAAAAAAATACTTATATGGTGCGGCGCGCTCGCTTTGCTGTGCGTGCTGCTCGTCGTCGCCGCGAACCTTATTGTCATTTTTTCGGCAAAGCCGCGCGTGACAGCGCAATCCGACGCCGAAGCTTTGAACGCCGACTGCATACTGGTGCTCGGCGCCAAAATAGAAGGCGACTACCCTTCCGGCGTGCTGAAAGACCGTCTTGACGTGGCGATAGAACTGTATAAAGCGGGAGCGGCGCCCAAGCTTTTGATGTCCGGCGACCACGGCACGGACGGCTACGACGAGCCTTCGGTGATGAAACGGTACGCTATAGATCACGGCGTGCCTTCATACGATATTTTCTGCGACCACGCCGGTTTTAATACCTACGATTCGCTCGCGCGCGCAAAAAAGGTGTTCGGCTGCGGGAAGATCATCGCCGTTACGCAGAGTTTTCACATATCGCGCGCGGTGTTTTTGGGCAAGGCGCTTGATATCGATATCTACGGCGTGACGAGCGACCGCAGCCCATACAAATTTTCGAACCACGTGCGCGAAGCGCTTGCGCGCGTCAAAGCGGTGTTCACGGCCGTATTCCAGCCCGAGCCGCGTTACCTCGGCGAAAGCATTCCAATAACCGGCGACGGGAGAGTCACCGACGATATATCGTTTGATACCGGAGAAGAATGAAATGAAATATGACGAAATAACCGTAAAGACCAATACTCCGGGCGCCGATTTTCTGGCGGGCGAGCTTATAGTGAACGGCATAACCTCGTTCGCGATAAACGACCCCAGAGATTTTTTGCAGATAATAGACGAAAAATCGGTGCCTTTTGATTATTACGAAAGCGACCTGGTCCCTGAAGACGCAGATACCGTTTCGGTCACCGTGTACCTCACGCAGAACGCGCAGGGCAGATCGAGACGCGAATTCGTGCTTATGACCGCGGAATCGATGAAAAGCCGCCCCGAGTTCGGGAATATAGAGATAACCGGTTCGGTCAGCGACGACAAGGACTGGGAAAACAACTGGAAAGAGTTCTTCCACCCCGTGAAGATAGGCGAAAAGCTCATAATCAAGCCTTCGTGGGAAGACTGCGACCCCGAGGGGCGCACGGTGCTGGAAATAGACCCCGAATCGTCGTTCGGTTCCGGCCGGCACGAGACAACCAAGCTGTGCCTTGAATCCATTGAAAAACTGCCGCTTGAGGGAGCGGACGTGTTAGATATGGGCTGCGGCAGCGGCATTCTGGGGATCGCCGCCTGTCTGCTCGGCGCAAAGAGCTGCGTGGGCGTGGACATAGAGGAAAACGCTGCGGAAATCACCGAAAAGAACGCGCGGATCAACGGCATTCCCGAGGGGACCGTCACGGCGCTTTGCGGCAACATACTTGAAGACAAAAAACTGCTTGAGAAAATAAAAACGAAAAAATACGATATTATTCTTTCCAACATCGTGGCGGACGTGCTTTGCGAGATGCTGCCGATATTCAAAGATCTGATCAAAGACGGCGGAAAGATAGTGCTGAGCGGGATCATCGCGCCGCGCAAGGAAAAAGTGATCGCGGCGCTTGAAGCGAATTCGTTTGCGGTAAAAGACGTGCGGCTGGAAAACGACTGGACGGCGATCGACGCGGAAAAGGCGGGAAAATGAACGAAGACATAAAGAAAACGATGCGCTCGCTCGAAGCGCAGATCGAATATCATTCCAAAAAATACTACGACGAAGACGCGCCTGAAATTTCGGACTACGAATACGATATGATGTTCGAAAAGCTCAAAGTTCTCGAGGCTGAGCATCCCGAGCTGGCGTCGCCGTCGTCTCCTACGCACCGCGTGGGCGGACACGTCGCCGAGCGTTTCGAAAAAGTCACGCATCCCGTTCGTCTCGGGAGTCTGACCGACGTGTTCGATTACGAAGGCGTGCGCGCCTTTGCCGAGCCGTTGATAAACGAAAACAAAGGTCTTGGATTTTGCGTTGAAAACAAAATAGACGGGCTTTCGGTTGCGCTGGAATACGTAGACGGCGTGTTCGTGCGCGGAGCCACGCGCGGCGACGGTCTGGTGGGCGAAGACGTCACGCAGAACCTTAAGACCGTGCGTTCCATACCGCTCAAGCTGACCGAGCCGCTGCCGCACATAATAGTTCGCGGCGAAGTTTATATGCCCAAAAAGGTGTTCGAAAAGCTCAACGAAAAACGCGAATCCGAAGGGCTTCCCCGCTTTGCCAATCCGCGCAACGCGGCGGCGGGTTCGCTGCGTCAGCTCGATTCGCGGCTGTGCGCCGAGCGGAAGCTTGAGATATTCGTATTCAACGTGCAGCTCTGCGACACTCCCCTGCCCGCGACCCATTCGGGGTGCCTGGATTATCTGCGCACGCTGGGATTCACTGTCTCGCCCGATTTCGAAGTCTGCACGACTTACGGGCAGATGATAGAAAAAATCGAAAAAATAGGCGCGCTGCGCGCGTCGCTTCCCTTTGGCATAGACGGCGCGGTGATAAAGGTCGACGACCTTGCATTGCGCGAACGTATGGGCGACGTTGGCGCGGTCCCGCGCTGGGCGGTGGCGTACAAATATCCGCCCGAAAGCGCGCTGACAGTCGTGCGCGACATAGTGATACAGGTCGGGCGCACCGGCGTGCTCACGCCCAAAGCGGTGCTCGAACCCGTGCTCATTGCGGGGTCGACGGTCTCCGCCGCGACGCTGCATAATATAGATTATATACGCGAAAAAGACATTCGCATAGGAGATACGGTCGTCCTGCGCAAAGCGGGCGATATTATCCCCGAGATAGTCGAGGTAGTCAAAGACAAGCGCCCGCCGCAAGCGCGCGAGTTCGTTATGCCGGAGTTCTGCCCTTCGTGCGGCGAAAAGACCGTACGTGAAGAGGGCGACGCCGCCGTGATGTGCATCAATTCCGCCTGCCCCGCGCAGCTCCACCGCAGCATAACTCACTTTGCCGAGCGCGACTGTATGGATATAAGGACGCTGGGCAAGGCGCTGGTGGAAAAGCTTATAGAAAACGGGATGCTCGCTTCGGCAGCCGATATCTACACGCTCGACGAACAGCGTCTGGCGTCGCTCCCCGGGATGGGCGAGCTTTCGGCGCGCAACGTCATATCCGCCGCGGAAGGTTCCAAGACGCAGCCGTTATCGAGGCTGATAAACGCGCTCGGCATACCGCAGGTGGGCGAAAAAGCGGCGAAAACGCTTGCGGCGAGATTCGGGACGATGGACGCGATACGCGCCGCGACCGAAGAAGAGCTCGCCGCGGTCAACGACATAGGCCCCGTGACCGCAGGGAATATCGTTTCGTATTTCGCGACTCCGGCGAATATCCGAGTGATAGAAAAGCTTAGAGAATGCGGCGTGAATATGACCGAGCCGCAGACGCGGACCGGCAGTTCGCTCGAAGGCATGACAATAGTCGTCACCGGCAAGCTGGAGCATTACACGCGCGAAGAGATAGAAGACCTTATCGCGAGAAACGGCGGCAAAGCCGCGTCGTCGGTATCGGCGAAGACTTCGCTGCTCGTATGCGGCGAAAACGCGGGAAGCAAGCTAGCAAAAGCCAATTCGCTTGGGATAAAGGTAATAAGCGAACAGGAATTTTCGGATTTGATAAACGAATAAAAGGAGATATAAAGATGAACAAGACAATGCTGAGAAAATACGCGTCGCTGATAGTGAGATGCGGCGCCAACGTACAGAAAAAGCAGGAAGTGGTGATCTACAGCGCCGTCGATCAGCACGATTTTGCGCTTATGCTTGCGGAAGAATGCTACCGCGCGGGCGCTTCGGAAGTCACGATGGAGTGGACGTATCAGCCCATCACCAAGCTGCACTACAAAAAGATGACGCTCAAAAAGCTTTCGGAATTCCCCGCGTGGCGCGAAGAAAAGCTGAAGCACACGTCTAAAGTGCTGCCCGCGGCGATACACATACTTTCGGAAGATCCCGACGGGCTGAACGGAATAGATTTTGAAAAAGTGGCAAAGGCGCGTCAGGCGATATTCCCCAAAATAAAGCCCTACCGCACCGCGATGGAAAGCAGGTACCAGTGGACGATAGCCGCGGTGCCTTCGCCCGCCTGGGCAAAGAAGGTGTTCCCCGGCGAGCGCGCGTCGGCGGCGATGAAAAAGCTGTGGGACGCGATATTCACCACTTGCTACGTGGAAAAAGACAACGATCCGCTCGCCGACTGGGCGAAACGCAACGCCGATTTCAAAAAGCGCAGTTCCCTGCTCAATGAAAAGCATTTTGATTATCTGCATTATAAATCCAAAAACGGCACCGATTTCAAGGTGTGGCTCATGCCCGAATCGCGCTGGGGCGGTGGCAGCGACACGACGCTCGGCGGCGTGACGTTCAACCCCAACCTGCCTACCGAGGAAGTTTTCACGGCTCCGTGCAAGGGCCGCGCCGAAGGCCGGCTCGTTTCGACCAAGCCGCTTTCGTATAACGGCGCGCTTATAGAAAACTTTGAATTCACGTTCAAAGACGGCAAAGTGGTTGCGCACAAAGCCGAAAAGAACGACGATCTGCTTGAAAAGATGATAACGATGGACGAAGGCGCGGCGTACCTCGGCGAAGTGGCGCTGGTCCCCAAAGGCTCGGGCGTGGACAAATGCGGCGTGCTGTTTTACGAAACGCTGTTCGACGAAAACGCCTCCTGCCACATAGCGCTGGGTTCGGGTTACGCCGACTGCCTGGAAGGGTTCGAGAATATGACGCCCGACGAACGCAAGGAAAAAGGGCTCAACGATTCCATGATCCACGTCGATTTCATGGTCGGCGCGGACGACCTTTCCATTGTGGGTTACAAGGACGGCAAACCGTTTGAAATATTCAAAAACGGCACCTGGGCGTTTTGAGATTTGGTTTACATAATTTTGTAAAATCGCTTGACATATCGGGCAAAAACGGTTATAATATTCTTGTTTGAAACATATTTTCTTGTGAAATAAGCAGTTTCGGAGGCAAATGAATGTCTGTTCTCGAAGGTTTACTTTACGGGCTGCTGCAGGGACTTACCGAGTTTTTGCCCGTGTCGTCGTCCGGCCATCTGGCGCTGGCACAGAACATTTTCGGCGCAAAGGATATGGAATCGAATTATCTTACGTTTACCGTCCTTCTGCACCTCGGCACGCTGGCGGCGGTGGTTTTCGTATACCGCAAAGACGTATGGCTTATGATAAAAGGCTTTTTCACGCTTATGAAAAAGCTGTTCACTTCCCGCCTGCGCGAGGGGCTCGATTACGGCGAAAAGCTGTTTCTGCTTGTGTTCATAGCGACCGTTCCCCTCGTTGCCGCCGTGTTCCTTGAAGACAAGATCGAAAGCGTTTCCGGCGTGGTGTGGGCGATAGGTCTGCTGCTCATAGTAAACGGACTGATGCTTTACGTGGCCGACAAACTCGCAAAAGGAGATCTTTCCGTGCAGGACGCAAGACCGCGGCATGCGATATTTGTCGGAATAATGCAGATCCTGGGGATATTCCCCGGAATATCGCGTTCCGGCGCCACCGTGACGGGCGGACTTTTTGCGGGATTTAACAAAGAAGACGCGGTGAAGATCTCGTTTCTGATGTCTATCCCCGCCATAGCGGGCGCGAACATACTCAAGATATTCGAGCTCAAGAACAATCCGCTGCCCGAAGGTTCGCTTCCGGCGGTACTCTGCGGCATAGCCGCGGCGGTGATTTCGGGTTTTGCGGCGATAAAGCTTTTGCAGTTCATTGCAAAGAGCAAAAAACTTTCGGTCTTTTCGCTGTACTGCGTTATCATCGGCGCGGCGGCGATAATTTACGATATTATTAACTAACGAAGGTTCGGTGAAAATGGCGAACAAGAACAAAAAGAAGAAAAACACTAACAAAAAAAGCGAATCCGCCGTTAAGCAGCTCAAACCCAAGACCCAGAAGGCAATAAAGAACGGCAGCGTAAAGAACGCCGCCGAAAACGAGGTCCCGGCAAGAAAGCCGCTCGGTTTTATGCCGTATCTGCTCGGCACGATAGCCGTGCTTTTGTTCCTGCTGCTTATAATGCAGGACAACGCCGGGTATCTCGGCTCGGTGCTCGCGCCGTTTTTCAAGGGGCTGTTCGGTTACGGCGCCTTTGCGATACCGGTATATCTGCTCGCCGTGGCGCTCCTTTGGAAGCGCGACCGCAAAAACGGCACCTCGGGCGCGAGATATCTGCTTTGCATCGCCAATTTCATATTCGTGCTGGTGCTGATACATATGCACACCGCAACACCCGAGCAGAGGTCGTTCGACCAGGGCGAAATTTCGTTCTTTAAGGCGTTTTATGAAAACGGCACTCAAGGCATAGGCGGCGGAGCCATTGGCGGCACGCTGGGCAGCGGTATAGAATTTTTGCTCAAGCCCGTGCTCACATACATCATAGGCTATTTCGTAGCGATCATAACGTTCCTGTTCCTTATAGGCACTTCTCCTTCGGCGATAGCGCGCGCGATCAAGAAATCCGCATCTCAGGCCGCCGAAGCGCGCCGAGAGCGCGAAGCCGAGCTTGAAGAACAGGCCCGTCTTGCCGAGGAAGAAGCGCGCAAGCGCAAGCCGGCGGAAGCCGCTCCCGCGCCCAAGGCGGAAAAGAAGCGCAAGTTCGAACTGCCCGAGATACCCGAGCTCGACGAGGACGGGCAGACGGTTCCCGAGGAGATGATCCCGGCGACTCCCGTCGCCGTTCCGGTGACCGAGCCGCCCGCAGCGCCGGCGGTCGATCCGCTCGACCAGGGCAACTACGAATCGTTCTTCAAAGAAGCCGACGGCGACGCGCCGCTCATAGACAACCCGTCCGAATTCGTCGACCCCGCCGTGAGCGCCGCGGAATTCAACTCCGACGCCGTGACGGTAAAAGAGACCACGCCTGTAAGCGAGGACGGCGAAGCGCTCGTTCCCGAAGAATACCCCGAGGACGCCACGTTCACAGAAGACGCGCCTCCTCCCGTTCCGCCGTACGTATTCCCGCCCATATCGCTTCTTTCGGAAGGCAGCAGCGATTATCTGCGCCAGGATCCCAACCGCACGCAGCTGATAGGTCAGAAGCTGGTTTCCATCTTGCGCACTTACGGCGTAAAAGTCACGCTCGTTTCAACGAGCTGCGGTCCCGCGGTGACGCGTTACGAAGTCCTGCCCGACGAGGGCGTGCGCGTGAGCCGGATAGAGAGCCTCGCCGACGATATACGCCTGCGCCTCGCCGCCTCGAGCGTGAGGATAGAATCCAACATCCCCGGCAAAGCCGCCATAGGCATAGAGATCCCCAACGACACGTCGTCGGTGGTCAAGCTGCGCGACCTTATTGACAACGACATTTTCCGCAGCAACAAATCCAAGCTGTTCGTCTGCCTGGGCGTGGACGTCGGCGGCAACCCCATATATTTCGATATCCCCGATATGCCCCACCTTATCATCGCCGGCGCCACCGGCATGGGCAAATCGGTGTGCATTAACTCCATAATCATTTCGCTCCTCTACCGCGCCAAGCCGGACGAGCTCAAGTTCATAATGATAGACCCCAAGAAGATAGAGCTTTCGTGCTACAACGGTATACCGCACCTGATGGTGCCGGTCGTCAACGATCCGCGCACCGCGGCGGGTTCGCTCAACTGGGCGGTCAACGAGATGGAGCGCCGCTATTCGCTTATGGAGTCTTTAGGCACGGCGCGCAATCTTGACGAATACAATTCCATTGTCGAAGGCGACCCCGAGCGTGAAAAACTGCCGTACGTGGTGATAATCATCGACGAGCTCGCCGACCTTATGATGACCGCGAAGGACGCGGTGGAAACTTCGATCTGCCGCCTGGCGCAGAAAGCGCGCGCCGCCGGTATATATCTGATACTCGGCACGCAGCGCCCCGACGCCACGGTCATCACCGGCCTTATCAAAGCCAACGTGCCTTCCAAGATAGCGTTCACCGTTTCTTCGGCGATAGATTCGCGCATCATACTCGACGAAAGCGGCGCAGAAGCGCTGCTGGGCAAGGGCGATATGCTCTTTGCGCCGGTCAAATCGATGAAGAAGATACGCGTTCAGGGCGCGTTCGTCGACGGCAAGACCGAAGTCAACGCGGTGTGCAATTTCGTGCGCAACACGGCGCAGGCGACTTACAGCGACGACGTTATGAAGATGATCGAGCAGGAAGCTTCGCAGTGCGGCAAGCAGGCCAAGCACACGGCAGCTCCCGTCGCCGGCGGCGACGAACAGGAAGATCCGCTCTTCCTCGACGCGCTTGGCATAGCGTTCGAATACGAGACGATGGCGACTTCCCTGCTGCAACGCAAGCTTTCCGTCGGATATTCCAGAGCGCAGAAGATGATAGATATGATGGAAGACCGCGGTTACGTGGGCAAGTTCGACCCCGCGACCAAGAAGCGTAAGATAATCCTCACCAAGGAAGAATATGATGAACTCAGACTCAACAAATCGTCCGCGCAGAACGAATAGGGCCTTCGCCGCGGCGCTTGCGGTTTTGCTGGTGCTGACGCTGACGTCCTGCCGCCGCAAAGCGGTGCGCGTGACGGATGAGGAAGCGATGCCGGTGCAGACGGTCATAGACGCTCAGGCAAAGCTCGACGCGACTTTGTATATTTCGGCGTTCCCGCCCGATTTTATCGCAGCCGCGCGCGCCAGCTGCGAGCTTACGGAAGGCGTTACATTAGAAGAATTCCTTACGAACTCGTATATAGTCCCCGCCGCCGAAAACTGCGAAACGAACTACGGCAAGGGCTTTGGGTGCGAATATCTGGTGCACGCGATACTCGAGTATCCGGCAGAAGAAAACGAGCGCGATTTTGCCAAGTATATCGATTACAACGTGATCGATTACGATATGGACGTGACGAAAATACAAAAATCGGTAAAAGCCGTGGGGACGCTCAATTCCTGGGGCGACGACGCCGAGGATTCCGATTCCGCGACGTATGTACTGATCCAGATAGACGGCGTGTGGTATCTGCACCCGATGTACTTTTTGACGGTATACTGAAAACGCAAAAAAAGATCCGCCTTGAATATGAGGCGGATCTTGTTTTTTTATTTACTCCTGTAAATGAGGTACAGCACCAGCGCGGCGAGCAGAAGCACGGCGCCCGCGCACAGATAGTGCAGGTACGGGGACTTCTTTTCGAGCCGGCGCTTGCGGTATTCGTAGTAACTGCGGCTTTCGTTCGGAAGATCCTTGCGCAGCAGTTTGAACCACAAAGACACCGAATAGCCGAGCATCGTGAACGTTCCGGCGTTAGCGGAGATCACGAGCAGGCCCGCGCCCGTAATGAGGACGCCGCTGACAAAGCACGCGTCGCACAGGGCGTGGAACGTGTCTTTGGACGTTTCCTTGGAAAAGGCGCCAAGCAGGAACATAAATCCCACCGCCATTGCGATACCGACTGCCAGCGTTATGAGAAAGCGTTTGAGGAACGCTTTTCTTTTTTCGGCAGCGGAAGAGGTATCCTCGGTCACGGCGGCGTTAAGTTCATTTTCTGCCATAGATCAGCCGTTGTCTTCCGCGCGGAATTTGCGTTCCTCGGCGTCGTTGCAGAGCACGAAATGACCGGGACGGATCTCGCGGAAGGTGGGCTGCTGCTCGGAATAATCGTGTTCGAGCGCGCTTTCGTAAATTATACGCTTACGCTGTTTTTCGTAATTGGGGTCGGGCAGCGGGATCGCCGAAAGCAGCGCGCGGGTATACGGATGGAACGGGTGAGCGAACAGCTCTTCGGTCTCGGCAAGTTCGACCATACGGCCGTAATACATAACGGCTATGCGGTCCGAGAAATACTTGACGACCGAAAGGTCGTGCGCTATGAACATTATGGTGAGCCCCATCTTGTTGCGCAGCTCGTTGAGCAGGTTGATGACCTGCGCCTGGATCGAAACGTCGAGCGCGGAGATAGGCTCGTCGGCGATGATGAGGTCGGGGTTGAGCACCATTGCGCGCGCTATACCGACGCGCTGGCGCTGGCCGCCCGAAAACTCGTGCTGATAACGTTCGGCGTGCTCGGGCAGAAGGCCGACCATATCGAGCACCTCTTTGACGCGGCGGTCGATGACCTCTTTGTCCTTTTCGCCGGCGATTATGAGCCCTTCGGCTATAATCTCGCGGATGGTCATACGGGGGTTGAGGCAGGCGGAGGGATCCTGGAATATCATCTGCATACCGGTCATCACTTTGGCTTTTTTGGCCTTTTTGACGTCGATCTTCGCCTGTTTGATATCCTTTGCGAGCGCTTCCGCCTCAGCGGTCTTGCCTTCTTTTTTAAGCTTTTTTAACTGCTTTTTCTTATCCTTGATACCGCTGCTTATGCGATATCCCTTGAAATATACGTCGCCGCCGGTGATATCGTAAAGTTTGATGATATCGCGGCCCGTGGTGGTCTTGCCGCAGCCGGATTCGCCGACCATGCCGAAGACCTCGCCGCGTTTGATGTCGAACGAGATATCGTCCACGGCCTTGACGGTGGCGCCGATGCCTAATTTGAAATACTGTTTAAGATGTTCTACCCGGAGGAGCACTTCTCTTTCTTCAGCCATTGTTCACGCCTCCGTTTCTTTGCATTCTTTCTATACGGTCGAGTATGATCTTTGGAGGTTCGACCTTGGGAGCGTCCGGATGGAGCAGCCAGGTCGCCGCCTTATGCGTAGGACTGATGTCGAAGAAAGGCGGCATCTCTTCAAAGTCGATCTTCAGCGCGTATTTGTTGCGCACCGCAAAGGCGTCGCCTTTGGGCGGGAACAGCATATCCGGCGGGGTGCCGGGTATGGCTTCGAGCTTATCCTTGGTGTCGAGGTCGGGCATAGAGGAAAGCAGCGCCCAGGTATACGGATGCGCGGGAGAATAGAAGACGTCTTCCGACGTGCCGTATTCGACGATCTTGCCGGCGTACATGACCGCGATCCTGTCAGCGACGTTAGCGACGACGCCGAGGTCGTGGGTGATGAATATGACGGTGAGCTGTCTTTCGCGCTTGAGTTCGTTGATGAGCTCGAGTATCTGCGCCTGGATGGTAACGTCGAGCGCCGTGGTGGGCTCGTCGCAGATGAGGATGTCGGGGTTGGCCGAAAGCGCTATGGCGATGACCACGCGCTGGCGCATACCGCCGGAGAACTGGAAGGGATACTGTTTGTATCTCTTGCGCGGCTCGGGGATGCCGACTTCTTCCATAAGGTTTATCGCCCTGTCCTTAGCCATCGTTTTGGTGACTTTATAGACCATCTTGGACGCTTTGTCTTTGATATAGTCGATTATCTCGATGCCGTAGTTCGAAAAATCTGCGGTGGCGGCTTTTTCGATCTGGTTATTATAATTCTCTACGACTTTATCGATGGTGAGCTCTATGTTGTGCTGATAAAGCTCCATATTGATATTGTCGGCAAACTGGCGCTGTTTCTTGGGGATATGCCTGCCTGCGGCCTTGCGCTTTTCGAGCTTCTGCGCGCGGACGTACGTATCCATAGCGGCGCCGAAGGTGGTGCGGAAGGTGTAAGCGTAGCTGTCCTTGTCGATATCGAGGCGGTCGATGCCGCTTTCGACGGAATCGGAAAGCGTTTCCACGAGCTTGTTATACGCTTTTTCGTCGCGGGCGGGGTCGTACACGTTTTCGGAAAGGTACTTGCGGGCGGCTTCGAGTTCAGCCACGGCTTTCTTCTTGTTTTCGATAGAAACGTCGAACGAATACTTGACGCCGGCGCGCACGCCCTTTAAGAAATCGAGCATGAATTCGTCATCCAGCACCTGACGCGTCCTTGCGTTGAGAGCCGCAATATCGGAATAATCCTGCGCGGTCTCGGGATGTGCGTAAATGCTGTAGCCGAGCGTGAAGAAGTTGGGCTTTTCGCGCTCGCAGGCGGCGCTTAGTCTGGACGAAAGCTCGTTGAGCTTGCCTTTGATGACTTCCTTGTCGCCGCCGGAAACGTAGACGGCTTTTTCGGCTTTTATGTAAGCCAGAAGCGCCTTGTATTCTTCGTCGGACTCGCGGATGAGGAATTCGTCATAAACTTTGTCCGCCGGTTTGAGCATTTGATCGATAAGCTTGCCCACGGCCTTGGGAGGCTGGTTTATGAGCTGTATAAGGATGTGCCTGATATTGTTGATGGTGTTCTGCGCGTGGTCGTAAGCCGCGTTGTAACGCGCCTCGAGCTCGTTGCCGGAACCGACGAAACCGGTGAGGATCTTGATGTCGGCGGAGGTCTTTTCGGGAGCGGAAGCGCCCTCGTAGCCGTGCTCGTACGCGCCGTTCATAGCGGTCTCCAGGACCTTGAGCTTATCTTCGAAATCGACTTTGGATTCACGCTGGTTGGCTTTGCCGTTGAGGATCATCGCCTCGGTCAGCTGTTTGCCCACCTTGATGATGGGGTTAAGGCTCGAAAGCGTGTCCTGGAATATCATAGAGATCTTGTTGCCGCGGATATGGTGGAAATCGTCCTCGGATATCTTGAGGAGGTCCATACCCGAATAGAGGATCTCGCCGCCTTCGACGATGGCGTTGCCGGCGAGTATGCCCATAACGGCGCGCATAGAGACCGATTTGCCCGATCCGGATTCGCCGACTATGGCGAGCGTTTCGCCCTTTTCGATATCGAACGAGACGTCGCGCACGGCCTTGACTGTGCCGTTGTTGGTCTTGAAGGAAATGATTAAGTTTTTAACAGAAAGTATAGCCATGATTTATTCCTCCGTTCCTCTGAGCGACGGGTTGAAGGCGTCGCGCAGACCGTTACCGAACAGGTTGAATGAGATCATCAGCAGAGAGATGACCATAGCGGGGAAGAATATAACATGAGGATCGGTGGAAAGGTATTTCTGCCCGTTGGAAAGCAGGGTGCCGATACTGGTCATATCCTTGCTCTGGAAGTTGACTATGCCGAGGAACGAGAGCATGGATTCCGAGAAGATGACGCTGGGTATAACGAGCACGGATGAAGTGATTATAGTGCCCAGAGAGTTGGGGAAAATATGTTTCCACATTATTCTCATATCGCTGGCGCCGAGCGTGCGCGCGGCGAGGACGTATTCCTGATTCTTAAAGCGATAGAACTGCGTTCTTACGCGGTACGCCGTGCCGATCCAGCCCGTGAGCACGAACGCGAACAGCAGGCCCGTGAACGCCGACACCTTGCCTGTCTGCACGAAGTGCTGCTGGAAGAGCGTGGCGACGATGATGAACGGGACGTCGGCGAGAATATCGGTGATACGTTCCATGATCATATCGGTGACGCCGCCGTAGTAACCTTCGATGGCGCCGTAGAAAGCGCCGATGGTGAGGTTGATGATGGAGACGCCGAACGCGAGGAGCAGAGAGATGCGGGCGCCGGATGCGAGGCGGATGAAAATATCGTAGCCCTGACCGTCGGTCCCGAAGATGTGGGTGGGTCTGCTTCCCTCGTGCAGATAACGGTAATAATTGTAATACAGCACGCGGACGGAGATCATAGTTTTGTCTTTGTTGACGTAGTAAACGACGTTGCCTTCCGCGTCGCGCTTATAGTTGTCGGCGTATCCGTTGGCCTGCAGGTATTCGAGAGTCGCGCGGTTGCCGTCTTTGGTGAGCGGGACCTTGCCCATACTCTTGTACCAGCAGTTGGCGTCGTCGGAATCCATACAGAATTCGCTGTCGTAATCGATCATAGGATAAATGACACGGATGCCGCTGGTGTTTTCCCAGTCGCGTATCGCGTTGTATTCATCCATAGTGATGGTCTGATAGCTGAAACCGACGCGCATAACGGTGTCAACGTCGCAATAGGTGTAGTGCGTGCCGGATTCCATAAGGGAATCCTTGGTGTTGACTATGCAGGCGTATTCTGAATCCACCGCCTGCTGCCAGGCGACGTTGCCCGATCCGTCGGGATCTTCGGCGCCGTAGCCGATACCGTAAAGGAGCGCGAGATAGTTGTCGTTCAAGCGCATCTCTTTGTCGCCGTTCCAGAAAGGAAGGTCAAGTCCCAGGTCGGGGCGGCAGAGCGCGTAGTTGGCGTCGCAGTCGCTGACCGCGTAGGACGAGAAGACAGGTCCGAACACGGCGAAAAGGATGATGATAAGTATGATTATGGCGGCTACGATGGAGCCTTTGTTCTTTTTGAAGCGGAGCCAGGCGTCTTTTAAGAAACCGATGGGCTTGGTTTCGAACTTCTGGTCATGCAGCTGCAGTTCGCCTTCGACGAACTGGAGCTTTTCTTTGGAAATGTTCCTGATGTCCATTATTCCTGTCTCCTTTCTTTATCTTTCGCCCATGCGGATACGCGGGTCAAGGAAGCCGTAGCTCAGGTCTATGAGGATGTTCGCGGCAAGCCCTATTACCGTATAGAACATACTCGAAGCCATAAAGACGTCGTAGTCTTTGAGGTTTATACTCTTGAGGAACAGCGCGCCGATGCCGGGTACGCCGAAGATCTGCTCGATGATGATCGAGCCGCCGATAACGCCGACGAACATAGAAATGATACCCGGCAAAATAGGCACCATTGCGTTTTTGAGGGCGTGGCGCACCGTCGCCTGCGAACGGGTGAGACCCTTAGTGCGGGCGAGCAGCATATAATCGCTGGAAAGCTGTTCGGTAAGTTCGGCGCGGGTAAAGCGGGCGAGCCCCGCGATATCGCCGAACGAAAGCGAAAGCACGGGCAGGACCATAGAATGGAACATAGTCCACGAGAACCACGAGTTACCCGCGTCGTAAAGCGACGAGGTAACCAGCGGGAACCATCCGGCCTTGAACCCCAGTATGTACTGCACCAGGAACGCGTAGACGTAGCTGGGCACCGAAATAAACAGCATTATCATTACGGATATCAGCTGATCCTGCCATTTGTTCTTTTTTATAGCGGCAAAAATGCCGAGCAAGATGCCCACCGGTACCGAAAACAGCAGCGAATAAACGTTTATGAGCATCGTGGGCGGCAGACGCGAGGTGATGACGTCGCCTACGTCAGCCATATAGTCGATCTTCCACGAAGTGCCCCAGTCCCATTTGGTGAGGATGTTCTTCGTGTAGATCCAAAGTTGCTCCATAATGGGTTTGTTATACCCGAGCGCTTCGCGGCGTGCTTCCTCGATACGCGCCGCGTTGCCCTGCCCGATCGACTTTTCCACAGGCAGGAGCTTTATAAGCACGAACGACATAACGAATATGACGATGAGCGTCAGTATCATCGCGCCTAATCTTTTGAGTATGTAAATGAATTTTGCCATCTTTCAATCTCCCGAGCATATATCGTTTATCGACCCGTGAAAGCCGCTTTCGCGGCCCGGTAAACAACATATGCTTTTGGTTATTATAGAATAAAACGGGAAAACCGAAGTTTCCCATAAAATGCCTTGCGCAAGCGCGGTCAGAAGACCGCGCTTGCGTCAAGATGATTCAATTCAATTCACCGCGAATAAGCGGTAAAAGGCAATACCGTTAATTACCGGTATCAGTTGTAGGAAAGGGTACCGCCCTGTTCTGCAACGTATGCAGCCCAAGCTTCGTCATCATAGTTGTAGGTCATAAGACGGAGTCCGCCGTAGCCGTACATAATGTTGTAGTTGAGGGTAGCATACTTGATCTTCTTGGAGAAGAGGGTAGCAGCGGTCTCGGCAGCGAAGGGGATGCACTGATATGCATTGAGCACTTCGTATTCGAGAGCGGAAAGAACAGCGAGTTTCGCCTTGGGGTTGGTGAAAGCTCTTTCCTTGACGGTTTCATCATCGTTGTAGATGTTGCCGTTGAGGAGCTTAGCCCAATCCTGGAGCGTTTTTTCCATAGTGACTTCGCCTTCGCCGTAGAAATCAGCGGTGATGGTGCATTTGACAACAGCGGGGTTCCAGCCGCAGGATTCGTGGATCTTTGCGATACCGCCCATATAATCGGGTTCGGTGTAGCAGCGGATGGAGGAGAACGGATAGAAAGCAGCACCGCCCCATGCGCCGCGGATCATTTCGACCTTACCTGCAGCAACGTCGTCGTAACGTTTTGCAGCGCCGCAGCTGAATTTGAATTCGATCTTGCCTTCGAGCGGAGTGCCGACGGTAGCAGCAGCGCAGTACTGGTTGAGCAGTTCCTGCTGCTTGGTGTCGTCTTCGTCGAGGGTGGTGGCGGCGGAGCACATGCAGTTGATGACGATCTTCTGGCCGTCGGTGTAGTTGCCGTCAGCTTTGGCGGCTTCGTAAGCGGCGGTGAAGAGTCTCTTGGCTTCTTCTACGTCGTAACCGGTGACAGCGTTGTAAGCTTCTTCAGCGGTAGCGTAGGTCTTGCCTTCGCCGTATTCGATACCGTACAGACGGAGGACCGCGTTGCGGGCTTCGTCGGTGTTACGATAGATGGATTCGGTATCGTTGGCTATGTTGTAGTAGTACAGATAGTTGTACAGATAGTAAGCGGGTTTGTAAGCCGGAGTTGCCTGTTTGGCAAAGTCGGTCCTGTTGATGGCGAGAGAAATGGCCTTACGGAAATCTCTGTAGGAAAGGATGCGTTTGTTGATAGAGGTGTCGCCCTGTTCAAGAGCGGTCAAAGCGTTGATATCCGTAGCGAAAACGTAACGGAAGGTGTAGGTTTGATCGGTCTTGAGGAGGTAGTCGGACATCTTGTAGGTGGGCATATCGGTGGAGATGAGGTCCACGCTGTCGAGTTCGCCCTTGAGGAAGAGCTGGATCGCGGTGGTGTGGTCAGCGATGACCTGGCATTTGATGCAGGTGGTCTGATACTGACCTTCGTGTTTGCCGTCGGTCCAACCGTACCACTGATCGTTCTTTTCCATAACGAAGAGTTTGTCTTTTTCGAAGCTGGTGAGCTTGTAGGGGCCGAACGAGCAATAAGTATCAACGGAAGTACCGTAGTTGGTGGTGACAAGGTCTTTTTCCTGTTTCTTGCCGGCGTCGTAGATATCGGTCTTGACGAGCCAGTTGCTGGTGAGGTGAACGAGGAAGTTGAACATGTCGCAAGGATCCTGGCAGATGTAGGTGAGTTCATAGTCGCCGGACTTGTAGATACCTACGTTGGCGAAATCGAACGCATCGCTGAACGTGCCGGTGTTGTAGAACATCATCTCTTTGCCGTACATTTCGATCTGAGCGGGATCGGTAATACTGAAGAGAGCGAGGATCTGAGCAATGAGGCCGTCGACAAGCTCTTTGTTGTCGGCGTTGATCTCAACGTAGCCGAGGTAGTTGGCCTGGGACTTGAGTTCGCTGAAAGCAGCAAGGCCCTGGAAGCCGCCTTCTACGTTCTTGATCATACCGTAGGTATCCTGCAGCGAGTTGATGCTCTCGGAATAGAGAGTCATATTGGTGGCGCCGAAGTTGAGATACACGGTGTTGGCTTCGGTATCGAACGAATAGTCGCCTTGTTCACCCTCGCCGTAAGGCGGTACGATAGGTGCGTAGACAGGGAGTCCCGAGTTGAAATACTTGTTGGCGTTTCTTATGGAAGCGTCGCCGGAAGTATAGGTGTTGGAACGGTAGTTCTGCATCTTCGGGTCAAGCAGACGCTGGATGGATTCGATGTAGCTGTCTGCGTTGATGGGGGTGCCGTCCTGCCATTTTGCATCGGGGTTAAGAGTGATCTTGTAAACGTACTCTTTGTCGGCGTCAGCGGGGATAAGCCATTTTTCTTTGTCGGCAAAATCCTTGGTTATGTCGTCGACAGCGGTAGCCATTTCGTAGACCCATTCGAAGTTGACGCCGTCGGCGGCGATGGTGACGTCGACGAAGCCCATTTCGCAGTAGCCGGCGAAATAGTTGTCAGCGTTAGTCTCCCAGGAATGCGGGTTCCAGTTGAGAGGACTTGCGCCGAGGAATTCATTCAGCGTATAGGACTTGTTGGAGTCTGAACCGCTGCAGGCGCCGAGGAGCGCGGCAGAGAAAACAAACAACACAGCCAGTACGCCGGCGAGAATTTTCTTTTTCATTTTGTTCCTCCTATGAAAAGAAATGTTTTTTTGTCTTACCGATTTAATTTTTCAGGCAAAATTAAATTAGTTTACACTGTATTATATCACAATTTTTTCATATGTCAAGAAAAAATTTGTTTGTATTTTCATTTTTATGTACTTTCGGGTGCGTTCGCGGCGTAAAAAATGCGCGATTATGCAAAAATGCTGTGCATAATCGCGCGTTTATACATTTTTTCAATTTTCTTTGAACTGCGCGAAGAACTCGCGGGACTCTTCTTCGGTCATAACTCTATCGAAAAGTTCGGAAGTGCATTTATAGGCAACGCCGTTCCTGTGGCCGTTCGTACCCGACTGGATCGAGCAGTAGTATTCGCCGCCACCGAGGCATTCGAAGCCGTAGGGGGTGGAAAACTTATACTTTGCCTCTACCCTGTCGAGCGTGGGGGCGATACGGTAGAGCGTCTCTTCCGCCTGATACGGATATTTCTGACCGTAGGTCGTGATCCAGAAACAGCCGGTGTCGGCTTCGTAATCGAGGTTCTGTATGCCGAACACGGTGTTTTTGTTGGGGATATAATGCACTTTTTCGATTTTGTTATCGGGTCCGATCTGAAGTATCATCTCGTGCGCGTACTGTTCGCCGCTGTTGGTGGCGACCGCCACGAACATACGCTCTTCGCCCGTATCCGGCGCTTTGCCGAACGCGATGCCGTCTATTCCCTGGAAACCGCCGACGTCGTTTTTCTTCATATCCATACATTCGTCGAGCTTGATCTTTTCTATAAGATGAAGATCGTGATCGTCGTAAACGAAGATATAAAACCCCGACCAGTCGTTCCAGAAAGTCCACGGCGAAGGGTTCGCCATAAAGCTGACGTAGACTTTGCCGTCGTGCCAGTCCATACCGCCCAGGTGGCCGGAATCGTCGCAGTGTATCTGGCAGATCATCGTGCCGTTCATATTGGTCTTGACCACGCTGTCGGTGAACGACCAGAACATATACTTGTGCTCTGCGTCGGACGTGAATCCCTGCATATGCTGGTTCTGGTTGCATACTTCGATAAATTCCATTTTTCGCACCTCTTTATAATAATATTGTAATCATTTGCCGAAAACGGCGTAGCCGCCGAGATCGGGCTCGCCCCACAGTTCTTCGTAATCCGCGCCCAGATAGCACGCGAACGTGGTTACCGTGCCGAAGCCGAGAGCTTCGTAAAATTCAAGGTCGCGCTTGATGAGTTCGGGGTCGGCGTTCAGTTTTTTGGGCGGCTTTTGCCAGCCGGAAAACATAGAATTATCCAGCCAGTATTCCAGCACCTTGCCGTCGCTTGCGCCGAAGAACGCCGCGAGCTCGCGCGCGTTGCGCGCGGAAGACGCGTTTTCGGGGCAAGACATAGGTTTGTGAAAATCGCGGTCGAACGGCGCGTATTCGAGATAGATCCCGTCTTCGGGTTCCACGGACGAAGGAAGCTCAGTAGCGCCGCAGTAGGCGAGGTACGACTGCCTTCCCAGGATATCGGCGCGCCTGACTCCGCGCTGCACGGCATTATACACCGCAAGCGCCTGATCGGACGCCGAAAGGCGCGAGCATTCCGGGCAATGACAGCATTTGTCGCGCACGTCGTCCAGCCAGAAGCAGTAGCGGTGGGTGGAGGACGGCAGCTTTTTCGCGAGTTCGCACGCGTTTTGCGAAATGATCTCGAGCGCGTCTTTATTTGAAGCGCAGCAGTTGTAATCGGCGTTCCTGCCGCCGTTTTCGTCGAGCCGGAAATATTCCGGATGTGCGCCGAACAGTTCACGCGGGAGCAGCAGCGACATAACGTGCAGTTCGTATTCAAGCCCCACGCCGTGAGACATGAGTTCACGCACCGTTTCCGCCGCGGAAGCTTCGAAGCCGTGCTCGGCGAGCTCGCGCACGCGCTCGTGCGAGCCTCCGCCGCCGACGGGATGTATGCCGAGTATATCGATATCGGAACCGAGTATGACTTTTTTCCAGGTCTGCGTTATCTCGTCCGGGTGGACGACAACGCCTTTGTGCAGTATCAAACGTATCACCTCTTTTGCTCAATTATATATTCGCAAAAATGGTTTGTCAACATATTTAACTTGACATACGCCGTTTTTTTTATTATAATTGGAATATCAACTTACAAAAGGTGGATTGTATATGAAAAGAGCGATTTCCCTTCTTGCTCTGCTGCTCGCGCTCGTTATGGCGCTTCAGCTGGTTTCGTGCGGCGGAGCAAGCGAAGAAAGCGGCGCGGTGTCGGAAGAGCCGTCTGCCGAAGACAGCTCGGAGGAGGTTTCGGAAGTTATGAGAGATCCCGGTTTTGAAATGCTCAAGGACGGCGTGCTGCTCTGTGACATCGTGATCGCTTCGGACGCGGTATCCAAAGAGACCGCCGCGGCGAAGGATCTGCGCAAATATATAAAGAAAATGACCGGCACCGAACCCAAGATAGTGCGCGAAAGCAAAAAGACCGACGACGTAAAACACATCTATGTGGGCAAAACGCTCCGCTCAGAAGAGCTGGGCATCGAAAAGCCGACCGGTTACCCCGGCGTCGAGCGCGTGATAGTCGCTCAACGCGAAGGCGATCTGTTCGTGCTCGGCAACGACGACGGCAACTACAACGGCACGCAGTTCGCGGTCAATATGCTGCTCGAGCATCTGGGCTGCGGCTGGTTCGGCGAAGGCGAGCTGTGGGAAGTCGTTCCCGAACTTACGGATATCGACCTCACCGGGCTCAAGATCGACCACTCGCCGCGCTTCAATTCGCGCATCACGCGCGTTTACAGCGGCGACTGGCAGGTGGCTGACAAGTGGTACCTGGGCGGCAACAAATCGCTGACCGGGCACTGGCTGTTCCAGATAGCGCCCGCTTCGATGTATTCCAAGCATCCCGAATGGTACGCGCTCACCAAAAAAGGCACGCGCGACCCGGCGGGGCTGGATTATTTCCAGTTCTGCTATTCCAACGACGAGTTCGCCGAATACGTGGCGCAGAAGCTGGACGATTATTTCGCTTCGCATTCCGACCTGATCTCTATGACTATAGCTTACAACGACGGCTGGAACGAGCATTTCTGCGAATGCGACAAATGCAAGTCGCTGGGCAATCAGTCCGACGTGCTGGTCCACTTTGCGAACAAGGTGGCAAAGCAGATATACGAAAAATATCCCGACCGCACGCTGCAGATATATTCCTACCATATGACGTATAAACCGCCGATAAACAGCGTAAAGCTGGAACCGAACGTTGAGCTTATGCTCTGCCGCGAAACAAGTATGACCAAGCCGCTCGACATAGATTATTACAGGGCCGGCTACGATAACATCACCCGCAACACCTACGACAAATCCTGGCGCCAGAACGCTATGGAATGGATAGAAAAGACTCAGCCGCAGCACATTTCCGTTTGGGACTGGTACTGCATTGCGGCAGGCGATTCCAACTGGAAGACCATACCGTGGGTACAGGGCAACGTCGCCACGCGCAACCAGGATCTGTGGGAGGAAATGGGCGTTGAATACATATTCTACGATCAGGGTCCCGCGGACGGATATCTGGAAGACGCGTCCTCGTTCGACCTGCGCTGGCCGCTGTGGTACGTGGCTTCGCGTTCGATGTGGGGCACCGACATGACAGGCGAGGAACTTCTGCACGACGCGTGCGTCAAGCTTTTCGGCGCCGCCGCGGAACCGATGTTCAACTATTATAAAAAGCTTGCGGAAATAAGCGAAAACAGCGACGAATACAGTATGACGTGGGTCCCCGCCAACGTGAGGAGATTCTACGTAAAATACAAAGACGAACTAATTGAGCTGACCGAGGCGATAAAAGAAGCGCGCCGCGACTGCACCAAGATAGAGAAAGAACGCATAAACAATCAGCTCGTCTACTGGGCGGAACTGCTCAATAAGATAAAATAACATAAAAATAAGAAGACCGTCCGCGGAAAACCACCGCGGACGGTTTTGTTGTTTAAGAAAGGTTCAGAGCGTATATCCGGCGGCGAAAGCGGCGAGGTTTATCTCGACCGTTTTGGGCGGCACCGTGGAACGGATGGCGTTTTCCCACGCTTCGCGTTCCATACCCAGATATTTTGCGGCGACGCCGAGCAGCACCACGTTCACGCTCTTTGCCGAGCCCGCTTTTTCGGCGAGCGAGAGCGCGTCCACGGTGTGAAGGCGCACACCGGTAGCACGGAGCTTTTCGGCTATGTCTTCGGGATACTGCGCCTGGCCGGTGATGACCGGCATGGGGTTGATCTTCTGCGTGTTCGAGATGAGCACGCCGTCTTTTTTGAGATACGGCAGCCAGCGCGCCGATTCGAGCAGTTCGAACGAAAGCACCATATCGGCTTCGCCTTTTTCTATTACGGTGGAAGCCACTTTGTCGCCGAAGCGCACGTAGGTGACGACCGAGCCGCCGCGCTGCGACATCCCGTGGACCTCGCTGACTTTGAGGTCGTAGCCCTTGTTCATGAATACGACGCCCATAAGCTTGGAAGCGAGCAGCGTCCCCTGTCCGCCGACGCCGGCGATAAGAATGTTGTACGTCATATCACTCATCCTCCCTGATGGCGCCGACGCGGCAGGCGAAAGCGCATATACCGCAGCCGATGCACTGGTTTTTATCTATGACCGCGCGTCTGTTTTCGACGGATATCGCCGGGCAGCCGACTTTGAGGCACGATCTGCAGCCGACACAGTTTTCTTTTATGACGAGCGGCTTTTTGCGTACCGCCGTCTTGAGCAGGGCGCACGGGCGGCGCGCGATGACGAGCGAGGGCTCTTCTTTTTGCAGCTCCTCGGCTATGACCTTGCGGGTGGTCTCGACGTCGTACGGATCGGTGACGCGCACCGAAGAAAAACCGACTGCGCGCGCGAGCGCTTCGAGATCGACCGCGACGGTGGGATCGCCGTGGATGGTGAATCCGTTGGCGGGGTTGTTCTGGTGACCCGTCATTCCGGTGATGGAGTTATCGAGCACTATGACGGTGGAAAGTCCTTTGTTGTAGGCGATATCTATGAGCCCGGTTATTCCGGAATGGATGAAAGTGGAATCGCCTATGACGGCGACCGAGCGCTTTGCCTGTTCGGCGCCGCGCGCCGTGTTGAAGCCGTGCAGGCCCGAAACGGAGCCGCCCATACACAGGCAGGAATCTATGCTGTCGAGCGGTTTCTGCGCGGCGAGCGTGTAGCAGCCGATATCGCCCGAAACGTATACGTCCAGCCCTTTGAGCGCGTAGAACAGACCGCGGTGCGGACAGCCCGGGCAGAGCACCGGCGGGCGCGCCGGGAACTGTTCCGGGAACGTGCGGTATTCGTTTTCTTCGCCGAGCACCGCTTTGCGGATTACCGACTGCGAGTATTCGCCGCAGAACGAGAACAGCGATTTGCCTTCGCACTTTATTCCGTGTTTGAGGCAGTGGGTCTCGATTATATCGTCGAGCTCTTCGCAGACGATGAGGCGGTCGACGCTTGCCGCGAATTTCTTTATGAGTTCCACCGGCAGCGGATTGACCATGCCGAGCTTGAGGTAACTGGCCTTGTCGCCGAGCGCTTCGTAAGCGTAGTTGAACGTGGTGCCGGCGGCGATGACGCCTATCTTACCGCCTTCTATTATGCGGTTTATCCCGCTCGTTTCGGCGTATTCGCGTAAGAGCGCGGTGCGCTGTTCCACAAAGACGTGGCGCGATTTTGCCATTGCGGGCATCATAACGTTTTTGCCCACGTTTTTGACGTACGGCTTTTCGGGCGCCGCGACGCGCTCGCCGACTTCCACGGGCGAACGCGAATGCGATATGCGGGTGGAAAGGCGCAGCATCACGGGGGTATCGTATTTTTCGGAAAGCTCGTAGGCGAGCATGGCGTATTCCTTGCATTCGGCCGAATCGCACGGTTCGAGCATAGGCACTTTTGACGCTATGGCGTGGTGGCGCGAATCCTGCTCGTTCTGCGAAGAATGCATTCCGGGGTCGTCGGCGACGCCGATGACCATTCCGGCGTTGACGCCTATGTAAGACGCGGTGTAGACCGGGTCCGCCGCGACGTTGAGTCCGACGTGTTTCATCCCGCAGAACGAACGCGCTCCGCCCAGAGCCGCGCCGAAAGCGACCTCGCAGGCGACTTTTTCGTTGGGCGCCCATTCGGAATAGATTTCCGGATATTTGGAAATATATTCGGTGATTTCGGTGCTGGGAGTGCCGGGGTACGACGACACGACGCGCACGCCGCATTCGTAGAGCCCTCTCGCCACCGCCTGGTTGCCGAGCATAAGTTCTTTCATTTCAGTTCCCTTCCGTTAAAAGCGCGCGTCCCTTTTTTGAATTATTATTCCGAAAAAAGCGCGGCGCCGTGTATAATTCCGTAATTATATTACTACTTTTCTCATTCGAATGCAATACCATTTTTGCAAAAAATAAGCCGCTTGAGCATAAAGCAAAAGCGGCAAATTGAACATAAGGGGGTATCTCAGGAATAGAATATCCAGATGAGTATATACCCTACTCCGACCGCGGCGAGCGTGAACGGAACGCCGAATTTCATAAAAGTCCCGGTCTTAACGGTATAGCCGTTCTTTCGCAGGATACCTATGCCGGTGATGTTCGCCGAAGCGCCTATGGGAGTGAGGTTGCCGCCCAGAGTGGCGCCGCAGAGCAGACCGAAATAGAGCAGTTTGGGATCGATGGCCGTTCCGCCGGCGACGGAAAGCCGCTGCGCCAGCACCGCGATGACGGGAAGCATCGTGGCGGTGTAAGGGATGTTATCGATAAACGCCGAAAGCAGCACCGACACCCAGACTATGACGGTATAGACGAGGAACACCGAGCCGCGTCCTCCGCTGCCGCCGAGCTTGGCGATGGTGTCGCCGATGAGGTCTATGACCCCGGCGCGTTCGATGCCGCCTATGACGACGAACAGCCCCGCCAGGAGTCCAAGCGTGTAGTAGTCGATCTCTTTGAGCGATTCTTTTACTATCTTGAGTCCGCCCGAACGGAACATCTCGCGCACGAGCCCTATGATGAAGAAGATCATACAGATAAGTCCGTTGGTGATCTCGGGCTTATAGAACTGCCCTTCCGCGGCGGCGTCTTTATACGGGATGAACGACACGGCGATGAGCGCGAGTATGGTGCCGGCAAGGAGGAAAGACGGGAACTTGTCTTCGACTTTGAAGCGTTCGGTCGCAGATACCGGCTCTTTTTGTTTGCGGAACATAAAGTAGAGTATGACCATTGCGGCGAGGGCGCCGGCCTGGACGATCCAGAACATCCCCGGCTTGCCGTCGCACACGAAGAAGTCGGCGAAATCCAGTTCCGCCGCTTTTGCAAGCAGGATGGAAGTGGTGTCGCCCACCAGCGTGGCGGCGCCCTGAAGGTTGGAAGACACCGCGATGCAGATTATGGCGGGGACGGGCGAAACGTCCATTTTGCGGCAGAGTTCCAGCGCAACGGGCGCGATCATCAACACCGTCGCGACGTTATCTATAAACGCCGAGATGAGCCCTGCAAAGACGGAGAGCGCAAGTATAGTCATACATATGTTTTTGGTTTTGGAAATAATGATATCCGACATCAGTTTGGGCATTCCCGAACGGATGAAAAGGAACACCGTACCCATAGTGCCGGCGATCATCATAAGCACGTTCCAGTCGATCTCGGCGAGCGCGTCGCCGAACGAATAGGAGTAGCCTTCGAAAAATCCGGACACGCCTATGAGCACGAACACGAGCGCGGACGCCGCGGCGATATACGGGCGCGCTTTCTGGAAAATCATCATAAGCGCGTAGGTCACGCCGAATATTATGAGCGAAACGAGTGTGAATTCCTGCATATTCCGTAAAACCTCCGGCAGTTCATATCAACTGGAACAGGTAGAACTTTAGATAGTTCGTCTCCGGGACGTTCCACAGCACGGGATGGTCGGGAGACTGGGCGCGGGCTTCGATCTGTTTGAGCGAAACGCCCGCTTCGGCGGCGGCGGAAGCCACCGCTTTTATAAACAGCTTTTCTTCCATAAAATGCGAACACGACGCCGTGGCGAGATATCCTCCGCGCGGAAGCAGTTTCATCGCCCGGAAATTGATCTCGCGGTATCCGTGCGACGCGGCGCCGACGGTGCGGCGGCTCTTGGTGAACGCGGGCGGATCGAGCACGATGAGATCGTATTCTTTCTTTTTGCTTTCGGCAAGAGCCGGCAGATAATCGAAAATATCGGCGCAGACGAAATCCATTTTGTCTTCAAACCCGTTGAGCCTTGCGTTGCGGCGGGCGCATTCGAGCGCCGTTTCGGAAAGGTCGACCGCGGTGACGTGTTCTGCGCCGCCTTTTACGGCGTTGAGCGCGAACGAACCGGTGTGGGTAAAGCAATCGAGCACGCGTCTGCCTTCGCAGAGCTTTGAAAGCGCGAGCCGGTTGTATTTCTGGTCCAGGAAGAAACCGGTCTTCTGGCCGTTTTCGAAATCGACTTCGTATTTTATACCGTTTTCGGTAATGAGCGCGACGGTGGACGAAGGGTGCGGGACCGGTTCGTACCAGCCCTTGTACTGCGGCAGCCCTTCGAGTTCGCGTATGGCGACGTCGTTGCGCTCGTAAACGCCTTCCACGGGATACCCCATCTGCGCGAGCAGCTCGCACAGCAGCGAATATATGAGCGGTTTGATCTGTTCCATACCGTATGAAAGCACCTGCGAAACGAGCACGTTTTCGAAACGGTCCACCGTGAGACCCGGCATACCGTCGGCTTCGCCGAATATGAGGCGGCAGCAGCGGAAATCGGTCCTGCCCATAACGGCGAGCCGGTAATCCAGCGCGTATTTCACGCGGCGGCGCCAGAATTCCGCACCGAACGTTTCGTTGGCGTTGGAAGACAGCACCCGTATGCCGATCTTGCTCTTTTCGCTGAAGAAACCGGTCCCCAGATACGCGCCCTTTTGCGAGAACACGTCGGCAAGCGCGCCGTTTTCGCATACGGCGGGCGTTTTGACGAACTCTTCGGCATACACCCATGGATGCCCCGCGCGCAGCGACAGCTCGGCTTTTTCGCTGACCGTGAACGCGGGGAACGCGCGCTGTGTTTTCATATGCAAACCGCTCCTTCCCGGAATTTTCGACAATTATTATATCCTTTTATTCAAATGGTGTCAATACCTTTTTCCACTTGACATTTTTATGCGGCTATAATATAATATCGGCATGAAAGGAAGCGCGGTCCGAGCGATCGCCAACGGTACGGATATTATGAAAAGAATCGCATCTTTAATCATCGCCGCCGCGCTGACGGCTTCCCTGCTTTGCGCCTGCGCTTCGCCGGGCGAAGACGTATCTGACGCCGAAGAAGCAAGCGGCGAAAGCGCCGTCTCCGCCGAAAGCGCGCCCGAAGACGTATCCGGAATCATGTCGGAGCCGGAGGAGGAAAGCGGGACGGAAATCGTCGAAAAAGACTGGCCCGTGCTCACCGGCACGTTCATCCAGCCGTATCTGCTCAATTCGTTTTCCGATAAAAAAATGCAGAAGCACTGCGACTATCTGCTGGAAGCAGGCATTGACACCATCATCCTCCAGTGGTCGCTCGACGACAAAGACGGCGTCGTGACCGGCGCGTATTATCCCTGCGGGCTCAGCGAAAACGGAAAGATATATTCCTCGGTCGCGGACCGTCTGCTCAAGACCTGCGAAGCAAAAGGGATGAAAGTCGTAATGGGACTCAACAACCCCGACACGTGGTTTTCCAAGGTGCTTGAAGACGTTGAATGGTACGAGCGCGAAGCCGATCTGGGCGTGCGCGCAGCGCGCGAGATATACGCGCTTTACAAGGAAAAATACCCGAACGCGCTTTACGCTTGGTATTTTACGCCCGAGTATTACAGCGGCATGGGCAAAAACGACCGCGCCGCGGATTTTCTGAACCTTTACATAGATCCGCTCAACGAGCTCGACCCTGCGATGCCCGTGTACTTTTCGCCGTTTCTGAAGAGCAGCGTCACTCCCGCCGAGACCGAACGGCAGTGGACCGAGATATTCTCGCTCACGCATTTCAGGCCGGGCGACGTGTTCATGCCGCAGGATTCGGTGGGCGCGGGCGGAATACAGCTTTCGGAGCTGGATACGTATTTCGCCGCACTGAAACGCGCGGTAGACACCTGCCCGGGCCTTGTGTTTATGGCGAACAACGAATGCTTCACCGGCAGCTACAAAGCCGCGCCTTTCGACCGCGTGGCGAAGCAGATAATCATAAGCGGCAAGTACGTGAGCGGCAACGTCACGTTCGCGTATTCGCACTACGTTTCGCCCGACGTGACGGGCAATCCCGCGCTGCACGAAGAATACGTGCGCTACTATGAGACGGGCGAATACGACGTGCCCGAGACCGAGCCGCGTTTATCGTACGACGGCCCCAAAACGATGGTCTCGCTGGGTAAGCCCTACACCGGAGCGGTGAGCTCGCGCGGGGACGGCTGGGACGACGACGGCGTCAAGCTGACCGACGGCGACATACCCGGCTGCAGCGGCAACACACACGCGTATTTCGGCGCGAGCTGCAAGGGCGCAGAGATAATAATAGATCTGGGCGAAGCGACCGAAAACATTTCGGAATTCGCGCTTTACACCTGTTTCGGCAGCTGGGGCATCAACAGCCCCGACAGCGTGACCTACTACGTTTCGGAAGACGGCGAAAACTGGACCCCTGCGGGCGGCACGGTGTATTCGTATATGCTCGAATTCGCCGAAAAGACCGACGAATGGTCGCTTTACGATTTTAAGCTCGTTTCTTCCGCCCCGTTACGCGGCAGATACGTAAAGGCTTCTGTCGACTGCAACGGCTGGCTCTGGATAAGCGAGTTCGCGGTCTACACCTACGACGCCGAGGAAAGCTGAACGAAATGACCGGTTTTGAACTTGAGATTCTGAGATCGATACAGTCGATCAAATGCGGCTTTCTGGACGCGGTGATGCCGGCGATTTCTTCGCTGTGCAACTGGGGCGCGCTGTGGATAGCCGCGGCGATAGTGCTTTTGTGTTTTAAAAAGACGCGCAGATGGGGCGTGACTCTGGCGGTCGCGCTGATTCTGTGCGGACTGTTGAACAACATCATACTCAAAAACCTCATTGCGCGCGAGCGGCCTTTCGTCGTGGATCCCACGATAAAGCTCATAATAGAGACTCCGCGCGAATACTCGTTCCCGTCGGGGCACACGCTCACGAGTTTCGCCGCCGCGACCGTGTTTATGTATTACGACCGCAAACGCCTGGGGATCGCCGCGCTCGTGATCGCGTTCCTGATAGCGTTTTCGCGGCTTTACCTGCAGGTGCACTTCCCTACGGACGTGCTGGGCGGCGCGGCGCTGGGCGTCGCGTTCGCTTTTGCGGCGATAGGTATAACAGAAAAGCTCATACCCGGGATCCGGCTGCGCAGAGCAAAACGCGGCGGGGAGCAAAACGAAAAGGAGAACTGAAAAATGGCGCTTATTCATCTTGATTTCTTTTCCAACGTACTGGGAAAATGCGTGAAAGCGGACGTCATCCTGCCGCAGTCGACGACGGGGCAGATAGGGCTTGAGGGGAACGCCGGGAACGAATTCCCCACCCTGTATCTGCTGCACGGGATGAGCGACGACGAGACTATATGGCAGCGCCGCACGGCGATAGAACGCTATGCGACCTACCGCGGCTGCGCCGTCGTGATGCCCACGAGCGACCTGGGCTGGTACACCGACATGGAATGCGGATATCAGCGCTACTACACGTATATAGCAAAAGAACTGCCGGAAATATGCCGTTCGTTTTTCCGCGGGATGTCGGCGAAGCGCGAACTGAACTGGGTCGCCGGACTTTCGATGGGCGGCTACGGCGCGCTGAAGATAGGCCTTAACGAAAGCGAAAGCTTTTCACGCGCGATATGCCTTTCCGGCGCTTATACCGTCGAAGACCGCCCGAACGCTCCGTACTGGAACGCGATATTCGGCGAAGGAGAAGCCCGCGAAAAACACACGATAACGCACGCGATAGAAACGCTTGCAAAAGAAAACCGTCAGAAGCCGCTGATCTATATGGCGTGCGGCACCGAGGACGCGCTGCTTCCCGACAGCCGCAAAACGCGCGATATGCTTAAGAAAGACGGCTTTGACGTGACCTACGCCGAAGCACCCGGCGGCCACACCTGGGAATTCTGGGACAAGCAGATAGAGATTGCGCTGCTCGACTGGACGAAACGTGACTGATGATACATTCTTTTGAACTGCTCGGTATAACGGTATATCCGTTCACGCTGTGCGCGCTCGCGGGCGCGGCGGCGTTCGCTCTGCTCGCATGGCGGTTCGCCAAACGGCACGGTGAGACCGACTATATCATATTGAAACTGCTTATAGCGGCGTATTTCGGCGTCGCCGGCGCGCTCTTGTACGACACGCTGTTCAAGTTCATAGAAACGGGCAGGTTCGTTTTCGGCGGCATATCTTTTTACGGCGGGCTGATAGGCGGCGCCGCGGCGCTGTACGTGCTGTGCCGGCGCGACAAAAGCTCGTCGCTCACGCCGATCGAATGGATGGACGGCATGACTCTGCCGTTTCTGGCGTTCCATTTCTGCGGCAGGATCGGCTGTTTTCTGGGCGGCTGCTGTTACGGAAAGACGACCGAAAGCTTTTTGGGCGTGTATTTCCCCGATATCCCCGAAGACAACGTGTTCCATTACGGTCAGAAATGTCTGCCGACGCAGCTGTTCGAGGCGGCGGCGATAGCGCTGTGCGCGCTGCTTCTGGCGACGCTTTTGAAAAAGCGCAAGTTTATGAATTATCTCATCCTCTACCCGGTCTGCCGGTTCGTTATAGAGTTCTGGCGCGGCGACGACCGCGGCTCGACGGGGTTCTTCCTTTCGCCCTCGCAGCTCGTCTCTTTGCTGATACTCGTCATCCCGGCGGTATATTACATAAAATCTTGCAGAAACAATAAAAGGAGCGTATAAAACCATGGAAAAATTCAACGTAGGTATTATCGGTCTCGGCTGCCGCGGCAGCTGGGCGGTGAAGGATATACTCACCGAGCGCGAAGACGTAAACGTGACGTTCGTCTGCGACGAATACGAAGACCGCACCGAGGAAAGCAAAGCGGTCGTGGAAAAGAAGCAGGGGCACACTCCGCACACTTCGCTCGACTGGCACGACGTCGTCAACTCGCCCGACGTGGACGTGGTGGTGAACTGCACCGCGTGGGAAGGGCACGTGCCCATAAGCACCGCCGCGATGGAGGCGGGCAAGCCCGTGGCTATGGAAGTAGGCGGCGCGTATCAGCTTGACGAATGCTACCGGCTGGTGGATACATATAAAAAAACAGGCATCCATTGCATGATGCTTGAAAACTGCTGTTTCAACCGCGAAGAGCTTATGGTCCTCAATATGGTGCAGCAGGGGCTCTTTGGCAAAATAGTGGCGTGCAGCGGCGGGTATCAGCACGACTTGCGCGAAGAGATAACTTTCGGCCGCGAAAACCGTCATTACAGACTGCGCAACTACAAGGCGCGCAATACCGATAACTACCCGACCCACGAACTGGGCCCCATAGCAAAAGTCCTTGACCTGGGCCACGGCAACAGGATGAAATATCTCGTTTCGATGGCGACGGGCAGCTGGGGACTGAACGACTACGCCCGGCGCAACGAAAAAGCGGATCCCGAACTGAGGGATTACAAATTCCATCAGGGCGACATAGTAAAGACCCTGATAATGTGCGAAGGCGGCGAGACCGTAACGCTCACGCTCGACACCACCCTGCCCCGCAGCTATTCGCGCGGGTTCACGGTGCGCGGCACCCGCGGCGCCTATTTCGAAGACGGCGACGGCGTGTTCCTCGACGGCGTGAACAACGAATGGGACAAGAGCTTTTACAACAACAAGCAGCAGTTCTTTGAAAAATACGACCATCCGCTGTGGCAAAAAGGCGGCGCGCTGGATTTCCGCGGCGGACACGGCGGCATGGACTGGCTGGTGTACGACGAATTCTTCCGCTACGTGCGCACCGGGAACACCCCCTGGATCGACACCTACGACACCGCTTCGTGGATGAGCATTACCCCGCTCGCCGCAAAGTCTATAGAAAACGGCTCCGCACCCGTCGAGATCCCCGATATGCGGGAAATATGAATACAGTCAAAAACAGGAACGCCGCGCAGCAAAACTGCGCGGCGTAGTTTTGAAAAAGTATAATAAAAATATACTTCCCGTAAACGCCGAATTGTGGAACGTTGCTAAGAAAATACTGCAAATTTGGTCAATTATGTCTATTGACATTCTGTTACTATCAAGTGTATAATTTATAGGGAGGAAAGTATTTAACAGAATGGCTATGTGAACTGAAAGGAGTAAATATGAAAAAAGTATTATCTTTTACGATTTGCGTTTTGTTGCTTGTTCAAATCTCTTTCGTTTGTATTCCTTTAGCAGTAGCAGCTTTGCCCAGCACACTTTCTCAGAATAAAGTTTACTTAATTAAGAACGCAGCAACAGATATGTATCTTGGCCAGAGCGGTTTGGATTTAACGCCCTGTTTTGCTTCCACAAACACTTTAACGTATGGCCCGAATCAACTTTTCCGGCTGACTGAGTCAGGAGGCTCAGGCTTGATTATGCCTATGACCACCTGTTCAAACAGTTTGACTTCAAATCTGGCGCTCAGTTATTACAACAACGGGCAAAATAATCTTGGCTATTTTGTATATTTTACCACCGCGTCTGTTTCAACTTTTTGGACAATTACAAAACTTAACAACGGGAATTATACGATACGTTCCACATACTATGGTAATAGCAGCAATTATTTGTCCATCCAATCGTCATCAGGAAACGTCGTGGTTTCTTCCTACAGCGGCGCATACTCCGAATGGATAATTACTGAAATCATCAACGATATGTACTTTAATAGTGGTTATACTTATTTGTCACAACCAAGTAATGTATGTGCAAAAAGTACAGCTGATGTTGAATCTTTGTTTACAACAAACGTGCTTTTAGGCACACAAGACTGGAATGGTTATTCCGAAAATGTCAACGTCACTTATCTTAACCATACCCAATCTATTCCTTCCGGAAAAAATGATCTAATAACCATTTCATCGGATTACAATAACCAACTACCAGAAGATGCTTTGGGATGTGCATGCCCTGTAATTGCTTTTTCTGTCCAATATAATCCGAGTGAAATATCATTAAACAGTAATTGGCAGTTTGTGTTTATTTATTTGAATTATGACGAAATATCTAGCCATAATTATTCCGACACTGCCCTAAGAGCGATTGTTGCTCACGAAACCGGTCATTGTTTAAAACTCAAACATACTGTCGGCGGCGAAATATACAATGCCAGGTATATCCCTTCAATTATGCAATTAAGTATTGATGTTTTTGATGGATATACGTATGTATATGCCTATTACTATTATTCTGCATATCATCCAACTACATATAATATTCATTCTTTAATCAATAAATGGAATTAAGTATTTAGAAAGGAGTTTGTATATGAATACCAACAGATTTTTAGCTATTATATGTGCGCTTATCACGGTTATGACGCTTTTCTTATCAGCTTGTGAAAAAGCCGATGATCCGTCGCTTGATGACACGGATCCTGTCTTGACTGCCGCATCGGATAAGCCGATCGTATCTGTATTAGGAAATCAAGACGTTTCAGTTACTCCGATCGTTTCAACGGTCTGCGACGATTTTGAATACCCTTTGGAAAACCGCACCGAAAACCAGATCCTGCCTGATTTCGGCAATGTCAAAAACGGGCTTGATATGTGCACGGTGGTCAGTTTTAAGGATGCAGACGATTTGCTGGCAAGGAGACTGCAGCAAGACGGAGCCATAGTGACCGGCAGAAAAATATCTTGCGTAAGTTACAGCAAATTTGAAAAAACAGTATATTATGAATTTCACGAAGGCGTAAAAGGAGATATCATAAGATACTACACGATCACCCGCTTTCTGGTCGAAAACGTAGCCGAAGGGCAAGGTATCAAAGCCGGCGATATAATTACGATCATAGAAGACTATTCGTTCCTCGACGACGGGAGCGCATATCAAATGGTGCCGCTTTACGCACCGCCGATATACGAAAACGAAGAATATCTTATAATTATCTCGCCCGACGAACACGAGTATATAAACGTCGAAAACGCCTGGGACGTCAGAGCCGCTATCCTTATCGACGAATTCAGCAGGAACTACGAACAGTATTCGATAGAAGAAGCATTGAGATTCGAACAAAAGAGAGGATATTTTGCTAGGTTCGATATCGCCAAAGAGATGATCAAACGTTTTGTAGACGGAAAATAAAACATCCCCAAAACAGTAACGCCGCGCAGCAAAACTGCGCGGCGTAATTTTTATCGCTTATACGTATTCGCTTATGTAACAGAAATATCACTGCCCGTTGAGCTGATAGTCGCCGGGGAACAGCACGTAATTGAGCAGCAGCACGGCGTCGGACGACGAGACCCCGCCGTCGCCGTCGAAATCGGCGGGCTGATATATGAGAAAATCATCCGAAAAAAGCGTGTGCCTTAGCAGGAATATGGCGTCGTCGGAATCGACCGTGCCGTTGTTATCCATATCGCCGACCGTATATTCGGGACCTGTCTCGGGCAGAGCGGCGGTGAAAGAACCGAAATAGCTGTAATACCGTCCGCCGGCTATATCGATATACATACGGTAAACGTACGAGACCCCGGGATACAGCTCGACTCCGATCTGTGAAACGCATTCATACTGCGATATAACGAAAGTATCGACGGAATTAAGGTTCAAAATCTCTTCGTACGAACCGAGCATCACGCCCGAAGAAGTGTAAAGCTCCACTCCTCCGCGTTCGACGTCTTTTGCCGACGCCCCCCAAAGATCGGTGCGCATCGCCAATATGGCGTCTGTCGGCAAAACGAGCGACGAAGCGGGAAGCTCGCTCCAGTCGGCAAGCACGGTGATATCCGGCTCTTCGGGTTCTTCGGGCTCTTCGGGTCCCGAATAACCGGAACCAAGGCCGTAACCGACGGATTCGTCGACTTCGACGTTTACGTAATGATACCCTTTTTCAAACGAGCATTTTTTCCAGTCTTTGACCCATTTGCCATTGCTGTTGTAATAGCCGAACCGCTGAAGCACGCCGTTGTGCATACGGTAATGGGTATCGCTGATATAGACCTGATCCTTGTGTTTTTCGGCGGTAAAAAGCGTGTCTCCGCGGCGCTCGAGTATGATGATCCAGTGCGGATCGGACATCTTTACGATATCGCCGGTACGGATATCGGCGGCGCGTGAATAACGTTCGCCCTTCCAGCCGTAGGTGCCGTACATATAGTATTCGAAATCCGAACACAGCGAAGCGCACCCCCAGGCGCTGTACAGTCCGTGCTCGGGCATTTTTCTGTCTCCCCACGGAGTGCCGGCGTCCCAGCGGTCGTCGCTTAAGAACTGTTCGTACACAGCGCGGTATTCGGCGTACGTGCCGTACGTCGTGGCGGCGGACGCCGAAAACGCCGGTACGAGCAGCGCGAGCAGGAGGATCACGAAGAGCGTTTTTTTGAAGATCTTCATAAACATATTCCTGTTTTCGTTTTTCTCAGCCGAGCAATTCTTCTTTGAGATAGGCGCGGGTAAATGCTCTGCCTCTAATATCGTGACATTCGAAGCGGACGTATTTCCAGTCGTAATTGAAATTTATATCGAACACGGCGCTCGTGATATCGTCGGCAAACGAGCGGACGGGGCGCGAAGCGCGCGATTCGGTGCGCAGTACGACGGCGCTGCACGGCGAGCATTCGAGATACACTTTGCCGTCTTCGTAATAAAGCGAGTTTATCACGGGGCCGGTGGAAGCGTACATATCGCCGTTCTTCACCGCTTTGAAGAATTCGCCGTATTCGAGTTTGGGCATACAGATCATATCGAAACCGCCGAACGAATCGTTATAAGGCGATTCGAGCGACTTACACGCGTTGTGGTTGTCGTCGGTGGCGGAAGGGCAGGGATACTTGCCGGCTATGAGGATCTGCTCGTATTCCCTGTCGCCGTAGCCGTTGAACATCTCTTTTTCGCAGCCGGTGTTGAAGACTTCGAACAGGTCGAGCCCTTCGAGCCCGATATAATCGGTGCTGGACTGCAGCGACCAGCGCGGATGGTTGTACTGCGAAAGAAAGCCGGCTTCGTGCGCGCGGCGGATCATATCGTTTGCGACGTCGACGTCGTAGGCGCGCTCGACGGGGATGAATTCGGTGCGCGTCTCGTCCGCCGAAAAGAAGTTGAGATGGTAGGTGCGCGCGTTGAGCCAGCTGCCTTCGAAACGCTCGGTCATATCGATCTCAAGCGAGGTGATGGGCAGGAAGCGTTCGTCTTTGAGCTCGACGTGCGGCACGAGTTTGTTGTGGTCGCTGAACGCGACTATGGAATACCCGTGCGCGAGATAATTTTCCTTATGCTGTTCCACGGTGAAGCGTCCGTCGGAAAACGTGGAATGGCAATGCAGGTTCGCTTTGTACTGGACAGTGTCGGGAAGCAGATACTTTTTCATTTCCGTTTTTGCCTTTCGGCCGTATTTACGGCGTTTTTTGTAAATTAATAAAAAATTAAACAAATCAACATTATATATTATACCTTTTTGGCGGCGTTTGTCAAGAGGGACTCTTGACTGAAAGCAAGATTTTGTTTATAATATCAGCATGGCGCGCGGCAATTACCGCCGCCGTGATATTTTACTTTGACAAGGAGACATCCAATGAAACTTACCTGGAAAGAAAAATGCGATATCCTGGCTCAGGATATGTGTATGCGTCATCTTTTCGACACCCTTTGTCTTATGGATCAGGAATTCGCCGTATGGCTCGAAGACGGCGAAGTAAAGACATATGATTACAAATATCTTAAATCACACGCGCTCGCATGCGCCGAAAATATAGAAAAGATAGGTCTGGGCGAACCCGGCGGCTGGACCGGGATCGCGGTGGACACCTGCAAGGAATGGCCGATATTCTTCTGGGGGCTGCTCGCCGCCGGGAGGAACGCGCTGCTTCTGGATCCGTCGCTCGACGACGCCGGAATAGCTCATCTTATGAAACAGGCCGGCGCCAAATCGCTCATCACGCGCCGCAAACGCGAACTCGACATACAGCAGATCGCTCCTGAAGAAGCGCTCGGTGCCGCCGACGCACCAAGCGAGGGTTACGAGCCGCACTGGGCGGATCTCATAGCCGCCTGCACCTCCGGCACCACAAGCACTTCGCGCGTGTACGTTTACAACGGCGAGGCGGTATGCCGTCAGATAATCGGCTTTGCGCAGCACGAAAAATACCCCTGCCTCACCTCCGAAGAATTCGGACCGCTGAGAGTCGTGGCGTTCCTGCCCTTCAACCATATATTCGGGCTCATCGCCAACCTTATCACCATGCCGTTCCAGAACCAGTCGCAGATATTCCTTAAAGACCGCGCGCCGCAGACCATACTCGAGACAGCGCGCAAATGCGACGCCAAAGTCATACTCACCGTTCCCCTGCTAGTCAATTCCATTTCCTCCACCATAAAAAAGCGAGTATCGCAGCAGTCGGCGTTCAAGCGCGGCGCTTTCAAGGTGATGCAGAGCATTTCGCTCACATGCCAGCGCATCAACCCGCTTTGGGGGCTGAAGGTAGGCAAAAAGCTTTTCAAATCGGTCAACAAGAACCTGTTCGGCGACCAATTCATGGAATTCGTCGTGGGCGGCGCGCACACTCCCGAAGAGCATCTGCGCACCGTGAACTCGCTGGGCTACGCCGTGACCGTGGGGTTCGGCATGACCGAGACCGCCATAACTTCCTACGAAAACAAGATCGATCTCAAGACCCGCCTTTCGGGCAGCGTGGGACTTCCCCTCCCCATAACCGAATACAAGGTCCGCCCCGACGGGAACGATCCCAGACACGGCGAACTGCTCATCCGCTGCAACGCCATGCACATAGGCCGTATGGATAACGGCGTGATGGTGCCGCCCGTGGTCGACGAGGACGGCTATTTCGCCACAGGCGACGTGGTCCGCATAGGCGATAAGGGCAGGATGTGGATCGAAGGCCGCATAAAGGACGTCATCATAGGCGAATCCGGCGAAAACGTCTACCCCGACGAGATAGAAGACACCTTCGCGGGGATGGAGGGCGTGGAACAGCTGGCGGTGTTCTGCACAAAGCCCGGCGAGACCGAGCTTGTGACCGCAATGTTCAACGTCGGCGACAAATATAACGACAAAGAATACATAGCTTCGCTCGTCGCGGAGGTCGACAAACGCAACAAGACTCTGCAGCCGCTCAAACGGCTCAAGGCGGCGTACATCACTTCCAATGCGCTGCCCGTGGTGAGCTCGATCAAGATCAAGCGCGCCGCATTGCGCGAAGGCATAGAAAAAGGCACTTTCGCCTGCAAACGCATAGCGCTGGGCGGGGTCGAATACAACGAAGAGATCAAGCCCGCCGGCGAAGCCGCGTCCGTGCCGGAAGGCGAGGATCTGGAAGAACTCAAGGCAAAGATAAAAACCTGCTTTGCCAAAGAGTTGGAGATCGACGAATCGCTCATAAAAGACGATTCCACGTTTGCCGACGAGCTGGGCGGCGACAGTCTGCACCGCCTGGGCGCTCTGCTCAGGGTGGAAGAGGAATTCGGCGTGAAGATACCCGAAAACGCATACGAATACTGCACCACCGTGAACGATCTCGCCGCGCTTATCAAAGACCTGCGCGAAAAGAAAGCGCGGTAAAAAAAAGAAGACCGGCAGCCGAAAAGCTGCCGGTTTTTTTATGCGGTTTTTCAAGTAAGCGGGTATTCCGACGGGAACAGCACGTGGCGGAGCAGATACACCGCGTCGTCGCTGGTGACGAAACCGTCGCCGGTGAAATCGGCGGTGGCGACGGGGTCTTCGATATTATAAGACGCGGGGAACAGCACGTAGCGGAGCAGATACACCGCGTCGCCGCTGTCCACGTCGCCGTCGCGGTCGACGTCGCCGCGCTGATACTGCGCGCCGGCTGTGACGGTGACGGTCACGCCCGTGCCGGCGTAAAGCTGGGAAACTTCGATATCGGCGTTAAGGCCGTAACGGACGTCGAACACCTCGAAAACGTGCGGCGCAGTAAGGTCCGAGCCGGGGGTCTGCAGATACGGTATGGTGACGCTTTGCCCCGAGGCGAACAGGTTGCGCTTTTGCCCCGTGCCTTTGAGGATACTTTCCACGGTGACCCAGTCAATATAGCAGAATTCCACCACGCCGGGCGTGGTTGAAACGAGGATGAGCTGATCTTCGATAGCCGCCGGGAAGTTCGACGCCACGGGCGTGACGATATAGCCCGAACCCGTGGGGATGGAGAACGCCGAAGTGTCGTACCTGAGCTTGAAACGGACGCAGGTGATGTAGTTATCTACTTCTACGGCGGGCACGGATTCCAGCGTGAGTTTGAGACCGCCGCCGGCGCCTTCTACAAATTCAAATCCCACGGAAAGTCCGCTCTGCTCCGCGGCAAAGACCGAACCGAGCGCCAGCAGCGCCACGATGACGAAAGCCGCAGCGGCGGCAGCCGCCCTTTTGAATAATGCCATATCCGTCCCCCTTTCCGCAAAGCAGAGCTTTTCAAAAATCAGTATAATGATTATACCATCTGCCGCGGGGTTTGTCAATAGACAAGATACCCGTTGAGACATCTTTGAGCGAAAAACCGCTTTTATGCTTGAAATATGGCGAAAATCTATATATTTTGCTATTGCTTTTTTTATTGCTTTGCTGTATTATTATGTACAATAGTATAAGAATGCCGTTTTTTACCGGCCGACTGTCGCCGGCGCCGCTTACGGCGCGCGCGACGTGATTAGTTTTATGATAGCCTTAAAGAAATTCTCCCCTTCCGTTGTCGCCTTTTTCGGCGAAAAAGGCATTGCCGCTGACGAATGTCTTATGAGCTGCGAAAGCGACCTGGGGACCGACGGCGTGAGCAAAAACGTATACGCCGTAATCACAAAAGAAAAAATAGCAGTCGCCGAAGGCTTTATAGGTTTTGAAGGCAAAGCCAAGGCGAGCGCGAGGACCGAGATATTCACCTGCACCGCGTACCGAGAATTTCTGCTTGAAAAGTGCGAGGACGTAAGAGTAGAGCTATTCATTTCGGGCGGGCGCGCGGTCTGCGAATACGAAGGCGAGACCGCCGAGATCGCCCGCTTCACCTTCTCCTGCCGCCACGACGTCAATATCCTTTGCGATATCGCCAATCAGCTCAAAAAGGACGGCAAGATAGACGAAGAAAAGCTTAAGCACGAAAACGAGGACGAGCATTTTTGCCCCAAGTGCCACCGCAGATATCCCGACCAGGACCGCAAGATCTGCCCCAAGTGTATGGAAAAGGCCAAGCTCGTAAAGCGCTTGCTCAAGATGTTCGTGAGGTATAAGTATTACATTATGCTCATACTGCTCACGTTCGCGCTCGTCGCGGGGCTCAGGGTCATAACGCCATACGTTTCGAACAAGATGTTCATAAGCGACGTGCTCACCCCGGGCGGAAGCATGTACGGCGAAATAGGCAAGATACTGCTTATGATAGTGGGCGTGCGGCTTATATCGCTGCTCATTTCCATAGTGAACGGCATCATTTCGGCAAAAGTCGCCGCGGACGTGGTGTACGACTTAAAAAAGACCATATTCAACACCATAGGCGGCCTTTCGATGCGGTTCTTTTCCAACCGTCAGACCGGCGGACTTATGACGCAGATCAACTCCGACGCCACCGAGATCTACTGGTTCTTCTGCGACGGGTTCCCCTACCTGCTCACCAACATGGTACAGCTCCTGGTGGTGCTCGCCGTGATGCTGACGATGGATCCGCTGCTCACGCTTTTCACATTCATAACCATACCCGTGTTCTTTTTCACTTTCAAGATCACGTTCACCCTGTTCGAAAAGCTGCACGCAAGGGCGTATTCCAAGCGCCGCGCATACAATTCGCTCATCTCCGACGTGCTCAACGGTATGAGAGTGGTAAAATCCTTCTCACGCGAGGAGGAAGAGATGGGGCGTTTTCAGAAACGTTCCAAGGCGCAGGCAGACGCGCAGGAAAAGATAGGCGTCACCGCCAGCAAGACTTTCCGCACCATCGGCTTTATAATGAAGCTGGGTTCGTTCGTGGTCTGGGGTGTGGGCGGCTGGCAGATAATCCAGCATACCGGCGGTATGGACTACGGCAGGCTCGCCACTTTCGTGGCGTACGTGGCGATGATATACGACCCGCTCGATTTCTTCGCCGACATTTCCAACTGGTGGTCCGAATGCCTAAACGCGCTGCAGCGTCTGTTTGAGATAAACGATTCCATACCCGAGATAAAAGAAGCCGAAAATCCCGTAGACGCCGACGTGAAGGGCGACGTGGAGTTCGACGACGTGGTGTTTTCGTACGAGGAAAACCGCACGGTCATCGACCACGTTTCGTTCAAGGTGCCCGCGGGTTCGACGCTGGGCATAGTGGGTCACACCGGCGCCGGAAAATCCACGCTTGCCAACCTGCTCACGCGGCTGTACGACCCCAACGAGGGCAGCATAAAGATCGACGGCGTGAATCTGAAGGATTATTCGTTCGACACGCTGCGTCGTTCCGTAGCCATAGTATCGCAGGAAACTTATCTGTTCCGCGGCACCATAATGGAAAACATCCGCTACGCGCGGCCCGACGCCACCAACGAAGAGATAATCAACGCGGCGAAGATCGCTTCGGCGCACGAATTCATAATAAAATATCCCGACGCGTACGAGACCGTGATAGGTTTCGGCGGCAAGGAGCTTTCAGGCGGCGAAAAGCAGCGTGTTTCGATAGCGCGCGCGGTGCTGAAAAACCCCGCCATACTCATACTCGACGAAGCGACCGCCGCGATGGACACGCAGACCGAGCGTTCGATTCAGGAAGCGCTTGAGAAGCTGACCAAGGACCGCACGACGATAATCATAGCGCACCGGCTTTCGACGTTACGCGAAGCGGACAAGCTCATAGTGCTTGACAAAGGAAAAATGCCCGAGGAAGGCACGGCGCAGGAGCTTTTGAAGAAGAAGGGCAAGTATTACGAGCTGTACAAAATGCAGCTCGAGGCCCTTAAGACCATAGGTATTGAGGAATAAGCGATATGGAACACAAGAACGATTTTTTGAATATTGTAAAGATCGAATACCTTACCCCCGAAAACGCGAAGTTTTCCGAGACCGCCAACGGGTTCCCCAGACTGGAGGCGTTCATACCCAAGGTGAAAAAGGACGACCTTGAAGAAAACTCCGGCGACGATACGCCCGTGTGGCAGGATCTGGGCAGGGTGTTCTTCCACCGCGCGTTCCCCTACGACAGCGCCGAAAATTTCATTTCGGTCACCGATAAGGAAGGCAACGAATACGGGCTGATACGCTCGCTTTCGGAATTCGACGGCGCGGGGCGCGAGATCATAGAGCGCGAGCTCAAACGCAAATACTACACTCCGGTCATAACAAAAATAAAATCCGTCAAAGAGCGGTTCGGGTATTCCTACTGGGAGGTCGAGACCGAAAGCGGGAGCGCCTCGTTCGCCATGCACGACACGTTCCGCAACACCGCGAAGATATCCGAAGAGCGCGTTGTGCTCACCGACGTCGACGGGAACAGATACGAAATAAAGGACGTTTTTGCGCTCGACCGCAAAAGCTACCGCAAGATAGAGCTTTATCTCTGAAGGAATTCATATGTTACCGAGATTAAAGATCGATACTCATTATTACGACGACGCCATACGCCGCGCGGCCGAAGCGTTCGGCGCCGAGCCGCTGTTCGGGTTCAGGTTCGACCTGGACCGCGACAACGTCCCCTGCGCGGGGTACGGGTACGCAAACGCCGAAAAGGTGTGCGTATGCCGCGGCGAAGACGTCTTCACCGCCGAAACGGCGCGGATGGACGACATCGAATACGTACAGTATATCGGCTGCGCCGCGATAGAATACACGTTCGACGGCGAAAGGTACGAGCTTTGCAGGTCGGATATGAAAAACGCCGTGGCGCTGCAGAACACCGTGAAGCGCCTGCGTTCGCTGCGCGAGGGCAAGGATATAGGTCATATAAGCGAAAACGAGGACGAGACCGCCTGCCCGGTGTGCGGGACTCCGTACCGCGCGGGCTCTAAGATATGCCCCAACTGCGCCGACCGCAAAAAGCTGCTCACGCGGCTGCTCCCCGTGGCGAAGCCGCACGCGGTCCCTCTGCTGATAAGTCTGGTGCTGTATTTCGCGGGGGTCGGCTTAAGCATTTACAACGGTATGATCAACCGCACGCTGGTCGACGACTATCTGCACACCGACACGCCGAAACAGGAAGGTTTCTGGTGGGTGATAGCCGTGATGGTGGGAGTGGCGCTGTTTTCGGCGCTGCTGCCGATGGTGCGCGGCATTATATTTGCAAAAGTGGGCAACCGCATAACGGTCAAGCTGCGCCGTGACGTTTACGAAAAGGTCCAGGCGATGTCGCTTTCGGGCATCAGCCGCCGCACCGCGGGCGAGATAATCACCCGCGTCACCTCGGATACCGACGTGATGCGCGAATTCCTCGTTTCGATACTCCCCGACGTGCTGCGGATTTCGCTGACTTTCATAGGCATAAGCATAGCGATGTTCATAATCAACTGGAAGCTTACGCTGATGATACTCGTTCCGGTCCCTCTGATAATACTTATGTTCTATTTCCTCAGAGGTTTTATGAATTCCATCTACCACCGGCAGTGGCACGCCGAGGAGGCGGTCAATTCCCTGCTGCACGACGTGTTTTCGGGGATACGCGTGGTAAAGGTGTTCGGCACCGAAAAATACGAAAACGAACGCTTTGACAAAGCGGCGCGCAGGGTGCGCGACATTTCGAAAAAGAACGAAGTCACTTGGAACAAGATAATGCCGTTCGCCGAATTCCTGCTTGGCATAGGCGAATACGCGATCCTGTTCTTCGTGGGTTCCGCCATAATCGCCGGCACTTCATCGCTTGGCGAGCTCACGCAGTTTTTGACGTATGTCGGACTCATCTACGGACCGCTCAGACAGGCGGCGTTCCTGCCCAGGCGCTTTGCAAGAGCGATGACTTCCGCCGCAAAGGTCTTTGAACTTATAGACGAAGAACCCGACGTCGCTAACGGCGAAAACGCGGTGGATCGCGAAATAACCGGCAACATACATTTTGAAAAGGTGTATTTCGGCTACAACAACTACGAAGACGTGCTCAAAAACATAACGCTGGATATAAACAAAGGCGAAATGGCGGGCATTGTCGGCCGCAGCGGCGTGGGAAAATCCACAATGATAAACCTCGTCATGCGTCTGTACGACGTACGCAGCGGCAGCATAACCGTGGACGGCGTGGACCTGCGCGATTACGACCAGCACTGTCTGCGTTCGCAGATAGGCGTGGTGCTGCAGGAAACGTATCTGTTCAGGGGCACGATATATTCCAACATAGCGTACGCGCGCCCCGGCTGCACGAGCGACGACGTCATACGCGCCGCCAAGCTCGCCAACGCGCACGAATTCATAATGCGTCTGCCCGACGCCTACAACACGCTGGTCGGCGAACGCGGTCAGACTCTTTCGGGCGGGGAGCGCCAGCGCATAGCGATAGCGCGCGCGATACTGCGCGACCCTAAGATACTTATACTGGACGAAGCGACGGCTTCGCTCGATACCAAGACCGAAAAGCTCATACAGGACGCGCTTGAAAAGCTCATTTCAGGCAGGACGACAATAGCCATAGCGCACCGTCTTTCGACGCTGCGAAACGCGACCAAGCTCGTGGTGCTCGAAAAGGGCGAGATAGAAGAAACAGGCACGCACGAAGAGCTTATACTCAACAAAAAACGTTATTACAAACTCGTCATGGCGCAAAGGCAGATGTCGAAACTGAAGAAATGATCAGCTTTTTGCGCGCGCGCTGACGGCAGGAAGGAGACGGCGGATGAATAAGATCACGTTATCGATCGATATTCCAAAGGGCGAAGCGATAACCGTTTACGTCGACGGCAAACCGTGCGAAGCGCCGTCCTTTACGGTAAATTGCAAGTTCCGCCTGAGACTTGAGCAATACCGCCTGAGCGCGGTCGAGGGCAGCGAAAAAAAGAATTTTCTAATGATGCTGGCGATGCTTTTTGCCCGCGGAGGGCGGATAACGTACGGCAGCGAGGTTTCCACGCCCGACAGAGCAGTGTGGGAAGCCGAATGCGAAGCGCTCGCCGACGGCGAAATAAGAATATCGCTCGCAAGGCAAAACGACGGAAACGTGCTTTTTGACGTGGTTTCGGATCAGGTGACGTTTTCCGATACCACGAGCGAACGCGTGGTCGGAAGCGAGGAAAAGCGCAGATGGCTCGGTTATATTCTTCCGCTTGCCATCCCGATGTCGCTGTTTGCGATAGCGATGATAGTGCTCATATGGGTGGGTACGCAGGATTCCGAGCCGGGGTTCATGACGGATCTGACAAGGATCATCTTCACGGTGCTTCCGGCTTTCGTCATAGTCTATATCTGGTTCATGACCTTAAAACCGCTTATCGCCGCCAAAAAGCCGTATGATGAAGAAAAACAAACGCGAAGATACGAGATTATGGCGACAGTCCTCAATATACTCGCGGCGATCTACGCCGCCGTCGCAGCCGCCATATTGCTGCTCCCCGCGATATGGAGCATAGACTGGTTCTTTATATCCCCTATGCCCTGCGCTTTAGTATTTATCATCGTAATTGCCATAGCCCAAAATATGAACGACAATGCCGGCTTTGAACGCGGCGGGGCGAAAGAAGCCGCCGAAAAGATGAAAAGAGCGATAAAGCGCGCCGTTATCGCTTTTGCGGCGGTGATAGTCTGCGAGCTGATAGGCGTCTTTGCTTTAGGAGGATAAACCGTGCACAAGCTTACCATTATCAACGAACTGCCTTACGGCGAACATTTTACCGCTTATATCGACGGCAAGGTATGTACCGGAGATGCTTTTGAAGCGCCCGACAAATTCATGCTGCGGCTGGAGCAATACCGCGTAAGCTCGGCGAATAACGGCGACGTTTCACCCGTGCGCAAGGTCCTTTCGGCGTTCAGTTTCGGCGGCAGATCGCAAAAAGGCGCAGCCGTATCAACGCCGGATAAAGCGGTGTGGGAAGCCGAATGCGAAACAGATCGCGACGGCGAGCTGACCGTTTCGCTTGCCATAAACAAAGAAGGTCAGGTACTTTTTAACGTCGCTTCCGATTCCGTAAAAATTTGCGAACCTAAAAGCGAACGCGTTGCGGAGCCGGGCGACAAGCGCAGATGGCTTGGAATGATGATACCGTTCGCGGTGATTTCGACAGTGTTCCTGTCGGTCATGTTCTTTTCCATGCTGCTGACCGATACTTCGTCCGACACATATCCTTCGCACTCGTCGATCCTGCTGAAGGTGCTTTCGCTGATACCGGCGCTCATGATCGCATTTATATGGTACAAAGTGATCAAAGTGTACCGCATATCCGGCAAGCCAGCGAACGACGCGGAAGGAAGACGTGCTCGCAGATATAAGATAATGACCGTTGTGTTTTACGTCGAGTCCGCGCTCTTTTACGCCGTTGCCACGGCAATACTGTTGCTGCCGCTGATATGGGGGATAAATCGAATAATAGTAGCCGCTTTTCCATGCGTCGGGCTTGCGGTGTTCACAATGATATTATCGGGCTTTATAGAATCGATTGCGGAATATGAGACCGGCGGAGCAAAAGAAGCCGCGCAAAAACTAACCAAAGCAAAAATGCAAGTTTTTTACGCGCTGCTTACGGTCTTTGCGGCGCTGATAGCGCTTTTCGTAGCGAAGGGCGGAGAATCGGACGTTTTGAGTTTTTAAGTATTTTGTTATAGATTAAGGAGCATTTACCATGAAAAACACGGAAAAAACAATGGATAAGATCGTCGCCCTGTGCAAAGGGCGCGGATTCATATTCGCCGGCAGCGAGATCTACGGCGGACTTGCCAACACCTGGGACTACGGCCCTTTGGGCGTTGAGCTCAAGAATAACGTCAAGCGCGCGTGGTGGAAAAAGTTCGTGCAGGAAAACCGCTACAACGTGGGGCTCGACGCCGCCATACTCATGAACCCGCAGACCTGGGTGGCTTCGGGACATCTGGGCGGGTTTTCCGACCCGCTTATGGACTGCCGCCAGTGCAAGGAGCGCTTCCGCGCCGACAAGCTCATAGAAGACTGGGCGGCGGAAAACGCATACACGCTCGAAAAGCCCATAGACGCGTTTTCGCAGGCGGAAATGAAGCAGTTCATAGACGATCACAATATCCCCTGCCCTTCCTGCGGTAAGCACGATTTTACCGATATAAGGCAGTTCAACCTTATGTTCAAGACCTTCCAGGGCGTTACAGAGGACGCGAAGAACACCGTGTATCTGCGCCCCGAGACCGCGCAGGGCATATTCGTAAACTTTGCCAACGTACAGCGCACCACGCGCCGCAAGCTGCCGTTCGGCATAGGGCAGATCGGCAAATCGTTCCGCAACGAGATCACGCCGGGCAACTTTATTTTCCGCGTGCGCGAATTCGAGCAGATNNATGGAGCTTGAATTCTTCTGCAAACCGGATACGGATCTGGAATGGTTCGAGTACTGGCGTTCGTTCTGCCGCGACTGGCTGCTTTCGCTGGGGCTCAAAGAAGAAAACCTGCGCCTGCGCGACCACGACAAGGAAGAGCTTTGCTTCTATTCCAAGGCGACCACCGATTTCGAGTTCCTGTTCCCGTTCGGATGGGGCGAGCTGTGGGGCGTCGCCGACAGGACGAATTACGACCTCACCCAGCACATAAACTGCTCCGGTCAGGATCTGACCTACTTTGACCAGGAACAGAACGAGCGTTATATCCCCTACGTCATAGAGCCCTCGCTCGGCGTGGAGCGTTCGGTGCTTGCGTTCTTAGTTGACGCTTACGACGAAGAAAACATAGGCACCGAAGAAAAACCCGACGTGCGCACCGTGCTGCATCTGCATCCCGCGCTGGCGCCCTTTAAGGCCGCAGTGCTTCCGCTTTCCAAGAAGCTGGGCGACAAGGCGCAGGAAATAGCCGACGAGCTTTGCAAGTACTTCCCCGTGGATTACGACGAGGCGGGCTCGATAGGCAAGCGCTACCGCCGCGAAGACGAGATAGGCACCCCGTTCTGCATCACCGTGGATTTCCAGACAGTGGGCGACGAGAACACGCCCGCCGACAACTGCGTGACGGTCCGCGACCGCGACACGATGGAACAGGTGCGTATCCCCATAGCCGAAGTGCGCAAGTATATAGAAGACAGAATGGTATTCTGAAAACAAATACGGCTTTTGCGGCGTACGCCGCAAAAGCCGTTCGCTTATATCGCTCTATCTTCCGCCGCAGCCGCCGTTTTCACGGGGCGGTTCCGCATAAGGGTAGAATTCGCCGTAGGGGAAACCCATCTTGCCGAATACCGAGCAGGGGTCGGCGTTGCCCTGAGGCGTGGATTCTTTTTCGGGCAGGCAGAAATTGCAGGCGGGCAGCATAAGCTGCACGGGGCGTTCCATGCGGATGACCGTGAGCATCCCTATCGTGATATACACGCGTTTGGAACCGATATCGTCGGTGAAATTGCCTTCGAAGCGGCAGCAGACGGTCTCGGGTATGGAATCGGCGGTCAGGCAGCAGTTGCCGAAAGGTCTGCACCTGTCCATTATCTTGACGTCGAGCGCCACGGGCTGAGCCACTTCCACGCTTACGGTGGGCAGAGTGGGCTCGGTGCTGCATTCGAGGTCTTTCTGCGTGGGGCAGAACGAATTGTGCCGCGGATCGGACGTGAACACGGCGACGTTCTTTTCGCTGCCGTAAAGAATTATCTTTTTGTCGTAGGCGGCAAGCCCCGTGACTTCCACGGATTTTCCGCTGCACATACAGCATTCCAGGGTGACGCAGAAGTAAAATCTTATATTCACCTGGTAGAAGCCGCGGTTGAACGGGACGCTTTCCAAAGAGATGTTGGTATCTATCACTTCGACGTTCTTGCACCGCACCGCGTTGGCGTGATCTATGGCGTCCTGATAACAATCGCAGAAGTGTACGCGAATATCTTCGAGACAGTCTTTATCCCTTGCGGAATCAAAGATCTTGTTCACGCTTATGCAGCACACGGGGTCGGAGGGTTTTCCGCACAAAGGGCGGTTCTGAGGTCTTTCAACCATTTACGTTTTTCCTCCCGTTGAGTATTTAGGAAAAATGCTTTCCTGTTACAGATTATGCAATTCGCGCACCGTGGTGCGCAAATAAGGAAGGTACCGTTATGTTTCAGGTCCACGAGATAGCTCCGTTTTATAGACCGGATTCAAGAATCCTCATACTCGGTTCTTTCCCTTCGGTCGCTTCGCGGCGCGAGGGATTCTATTACGCGCATCCGCAAAACAGGTTCTGGCGCGTGCTCGCCGACGTTTTCGGCGAAGAAACGCCTTACGGCACGGAGGCGAAAAAAGCGTTCCTTACGCGGCGCAAAATAGCGCTTTGGGACGTGATCGCCGAATGCGACATAGAAGGCAGCGGGGATTCTTCGATAAAGGCGCCGGACTGCAACGACATAGCCGGTCTGCTCGGAGCGACCGCCGTGACCGCGGTTTTCACGACCGGTGCCAAAGCGTACGAGCTGTACGAAAAGCGCGTTTTCCCGACGACCGGCATACATGCGGTGCGGCTGCCTTCCACGAGCCCCGCGAACGCGGCGTATTCCGCCGAAAAGCTTGCCGAAATATGGCGGAACGCAATAAAAAAAGTATTGACATAATTCGCTTTATATGTTATATTAAATTATACTTCTTATCAAGAGAGGCGGAGGGAACTGCCCTGTGAAGCCCGACAACCTGCGCGGACGCGCCGTGTAAGGTGTCAATTCAGCGGAATGCACATTCCGGCAGATGAGAAAACACATCTTCGGTTTTTCGTCTGCCGCCGCAGGCGATTTTATTTTTCCCCGCCGGAAAGGACGAATATCATGATAAAAAGGTTTTTCACTTCCGAATCCGTAACCGAAGGGCATCCCGATAAGATCTGCGACCAGATCTCCGATTCCGTGCTCGACGCCATAATCGCCAAGGATCCGACGGCGCGCGTCGCGTGCGAGACTTCCTGCACCACGGGTCTCGTGCTCGTGATGGGCGAGATCACCACCAGCTCTTACGTCGATATCCCCGCGATAGTCAGGAACACCATCGCCGAGATCGGCTACGATTCTTCCGAAAAAGGTTTCGACGCCGCCACCTGCGGCATAATCACCGCCATCGACGAACAGTCCGCCGACATAGCTCTGGGCGTGGACAAGTCGCTGGAAGCCAAAGAGGGCGAACTTAAAGATAAATACGATACCGGCGCCGGCGACCAGGGTATGGTTTTCGGCTACGCCTGCACCGAGACCGAATGCCTTATGCCGCTTCCCATTGACCTTGCACACCGTCTGGCGAAACGCCTTACCGAAGTCCGCAAGAACGGCACTCTTCCCTATCTGCGCCCCGACGGAAAGACCCAGGTCACCGTGGAATACCACGACGGCAAGCCTGCCAGAATAGACGCAATAGTCGTTTCTTCGCAGCATTCCGCAGACGTTGAGCTTGAGCAGATACGCAGAGACGTGATAGACAACGTCATAATCCCCACCGTTCCCGCCGGACTTTTCGACGCGAACACCAAGATATTCGTCAACCCCACCGGCAGATTCGTGATAGGCGGCCCGCACGGCGACAGCGGCCTTACCGG
>DBXS01000031.1:164758-166707 GCA_002310055.1 Clostridiales bacterium UBA1206
CACGGCGGCGGAGCTTTCTCGGGCAAGGATCCCACCAAAGTCGACCGTTCAGCGGCCTATATGGCGCGCTACGTCGCAAAGAACATAGTCGCCGCCGGACTCGCCGAAAAATGCGAGCTCCAGATCGCCTACGCCATAGGCGTGGCTCAACCGCTTTCTGTCCACGTGAACACTTTCGGCACCGGCAAATACACCGACGAAGCGCTCGCAAACGCGGTCAAAGCCGTTTTCGATCTGCGCCCCGCCGCTATAATTGAAAAGCTCGACTTAAGAAAGCCCATTTACAAAAAGCTCGCCGCTTACGGTCATTTCGGCCGCGAGGAGCTGGGCGTGAAATGGGAACAGACCGATATGGCCGACAAGATTAAGGCGTATTTCAACAAATAATATATCCGCACCCGCACGCACAAGTAAGAAAGGAGCCGACAGTATGAAAAAGACGATATCGTTTTTCGTAGTCATTTGCCTTGCCGTTTCGCTCTTTGCGCCGTTTGCCGTTTCGGCAGATCCGAGCGAAGAGATGGTCGAACTTGCCGCCGACATAGCCGACGCTCTTATGAACAGCATCGCATCGGACGGTCACCCTGTTGTGGACATTTCAAAATACAACCTTAAATTCCCCGACGACGTGGATTTTCTGCGCGACACGTGCGAATACATACGCTATTCATACCCGGATCTGTTCTTTGTGGATTTCAGCTCTTATTCAACGGGCATACAGAGTATGACGTCGATCAAATCGCTCACTTTCAGCTACAGGTTCGAAACGTGGGTCCTTTCTTCCAAGCGGCAGGAATACGAAAAGCTGCTTGGAGCCTGTCTGGACGATATCGCGGGCTGGAACCCCACTACCGATCTCGCAAAAGTGCTTGCGGTACACAGATATCTCATACAGAATTTCGAGTACGATCTCAATCTTGAAGTGCGCGACTCTTACACCATGCTCAAAACGCGCGTAGGCGTTTGCGAAGGCTACACCGCGCTGTTCATAGCGCTGCTCGACCGGCTTGGCGTAGAGGCGTCGTTCGTTATCAGCGAAGATATGGTCCATGCCTGGAACCTTGTAAAGATAAACGGCGAGTGGTACCATATCGACAACACCTGGGACGACCCGACATACGCTCTCGGAGGCGGAGAGTCTTCCACCGGCAACGTGCTCGACCGGATATCGGACAAGAACTTTTTGAAGAGCGACGCGGCGTTTCTGGTTTCCTCGCCCGAAAAAGGCAAGCACTACGGCGCCAAAGCGTACTATGCCTGCACGAGCACTCTTTACGACGGGTATTTTTGGGATTCCACGCACAGCGGCGTGTTTTCGTTCGGCAACAACGACTTCTGGTTTATAACTCAGAACGGCACGTTTATGCATACCGGGAGCGAAGGCTACTCCGAGCTCGCGTATATAAATGACCGCTGGTACACATACCAGGACGGCGCGCGCACCAACAAGTATTACGTACACAGCTCCGGAACGCCCGCCAATTATTCGGTGCTCGAATACTACGCCGACTGTTTCTACTACAACGACTGCGACCACGTTTACAAATATTCGCTCGCCGATAAAGAATCGACGGTCGTGTTTGAAAACGACCCGGCCGAAGGCAACATATTCGGTATACGCCGCAACGGCAACGTGCTTTCCATAGAGATAGCCAAAGATATGCAAAACCCCGGCGTGATCAGGACGATAACGCTTGAGGAAGGCGCGCTTTACTGCGATTTCAACAAAGACGGCATAGTGGATTCCGACGACGCGATCTATATGCTCAGGCACGTCCTGTTCCCCGGCGATTTTCCCGTTGATTACGAGCCCGATCTCAACGGCGACGGAGCGTTTTCTTCCGACGACGCGATCTATCTGCTAAGGCACGTGCTCTTCCCCAACGATTTCCCGCTCAGCTGAAAGTAAATAAAAAAACGGCGCTCGCGGTGTACTTCGTAAGGAAGTA
>DBXS01000002.1 GCA_002310055.1 Clostridiales bacterium UBA1206
CTTCTCGATACCTCATAGTTAAAGTCCACGTGTCCCGGAGTATCGATCAGGTTGAACATATACTCTTTTCCGTCTTTTGCCTTGTAGATGGTCCTGACGGTCTGAGCCTTGATCGTGATCCCGCGCTCTCTCTCAAGATCCATGTTGTCGAGCACCTGCTCCTGCATCTCGCGGGAAGTCAGAAGTCCCGTGCTCTCGATGATCCTGTCGGCGAGCGTCGATTTGCCGTGATCTATATGCGCGATTATACAAAAATTTCTTATGTTATCCTGTTCTGCCACTGGTTTTCCTCACTAAAGGTTATATTATGCGATCGTGTCCGCCGCGTCCTTCAGAAACTCAACGTCTAAATCTTCCACTTCGCCCTTGTCCATCGAAGCTGCGATCTCGGGCTTGATCGGGAGCTTTGCAAGCACCTTGAGCCCGAATTTCTCTGCCGTCTCGTCAACATGAGACTCTCCGAAGATGCTCTGCTTGTGTCCGCAGGACTCGCACTCTATATAGCTGTAGTTCTCGACTAAACCCACGATCGGTACGTTCATCGCATTTGCCATGTTTACGGCCTTTGCGACGATCAGCGACACGAGGTCCTGAGGGCTTGTCACAACAATGATCCCGTCTATCGGAAGCGACTGGAACACAGTGAGCACCGCGTCACCCGTTCCGGGAGGCATATCCACGAACATGAAATCGACGTCCTCCCAGACGACGTCGGTCCAGAACTGCTTGACCGTTCCGGCTATGACGGGTCCGCGCCACACGACGGGGTCGGTCTCGTTTTCGAGCAGCAAATTGAGCGAGACCACCTGGATGCCGGTCTTCGTCACGGCGGGGAGTATCCCCTGCTCGCTGCCTTCGAGCCGCTCTTTGAGCCCGAACGCCTTGGGTATGGAAGGGCCGGTCAGGTCGGCGTCGAGTATGGCGGTGCGGTAGTCGCGGCGCTGTGTGTTGACCGCGAGCAGCGACGTGACGAGCGATTTGCCTACGCCGCCTTTACCGGAAACGACGGCAATGACGTTGCGGATTATGGAATTTTCGTTAGGTTTTTCTATGAGCGATTCCGGTTTCTGCGTTCTGCTCGAGCAGTTGGCGGAACAGGTGGAACAATCGTGTGTGCATTCAGACATTTTTTATTATCTCCTTTTGTAAATAGTCAAGCGCCTGACCCGGCGTGCGCACGTTGACGCGGGCGCGGTCTTTTTCGGCAAGCGATACTCCGACCGAAAGCCCGGCGACGGCGAACATAGGGTGGTCGTTTATGTGGTCGCCTACAGCGACGGTCTCTTTTACGTCAATGCCAAGCAGGGCGCATATGTTCTGAAGCGCCTTGCCTTTGTCCGCGCCGCGCGGAAGGATATCGAAACAGTCGGGGTGATCGTAGAGCGCGAGCTGAGTTCCTTTGAGCGCTTTTTCCAGAAAAGCGCTCATTTCGGGAAAGTCGCGCACGTCGTGCGGGAACGGCGTGAACGCGTATTCGTTGGGCTGATACCAGCATCTGCCGCCGAATTCGGCTTTGAACGACGCCGCAACGCGGGCGAGCGACGCGATATCGGCATCGTCGATCCCGAGCGCTCCGTATTCTTGCGGAGGAAGACCGACGCCGAACTGATAGGTCAGCCCGTTTTCGCCGCAGAGTATTATATCATCTATCCCGAGCTGCCGCGCGAACCCGTTGAGGTAGGCGACCGGCTTGCCCGAGCACACCGCTATGCGCACGCCTTTGCGGCTTATCCTGCGCAGCGCGCGGACGCATTTTTCCGGCACGGGGAGCCCCACCGGCGCAAGCGTGCCGTCGAGGTCAAAAAACAGCAGTTTTATCATTATTCTTTACACGTTGAAACGGAACAGGACCACGTCGCCGTCTTTCATAACGTATTCCTTGCCTTCGCTGCGGACGAGGCCGGCTTCCTTGGCGGCGTTGAACGAACCCTTGGCGACGAGGTCGTCGAAAGCCACGACCTCGGCTCTGATAAATCCGCGTTCGAAATCCGAATGTATCTTCCCCGCGGCGCCGGGCGCCTTGGTGCCTTTTACTATGGTCCACGCGCGCACTTCTTTGGGGCCTGCGGTGAGGAACGAGATCAGCCCGAGCAGTTCGTAGGATGAACGTATGAGTTTGTTGAGCCCCGTGTCCTCGAGCCCCATGCCGCCGTAGACTTCCTCGAGATACTGCGTGCGTTCGTCGTCGTCGAGCTCGGCGAGCTCGGCTTCGGTCTCGGCGCAGACGGCGATTATGCCGGCGTGTTCGGAAGCCGCTTTTTCGGCGAGGGCGGCGTAATATTTGTTTTCTTCGAGCGGATGCCTGAGCGTTTCTTCGTCGACGTTGGCGACGTAGATGACCGGCTTGGAAGAAAGCAGACCGGCGTCTTTTATGAGCGCCTTTTCGTCGGCGGTGAGCTCGACGTCGCGCGCGGAAGAACCGCGGTTGAGCGCGTCAGCGACGCGTTCGCACACTTCGAGTTCGGTCTTTGCGCCGGGATCGCCCTTGAGCTGCTTTTTCACGCGGTCGACGCGGCGCTCCATGACTTCGATATCCGCAAGGATAAGTTCGGTGTTGATGGTGTCGGCGTCGCGGACGGGGTCGACGGTGTTTTCGACGTGGATGACGTCGCTGCCGTCGAAACAGCGCACCACGTGGACTATGGCGTCCACCTCGCGTATGTGCGAAAGGAATTTGTTGCCCAGTCCCTCGCCCTTGGAGGCGCCGCGCACGAGGCCGGCGATATCGACGAACTCTACGGTGGCGGGTGTGTATTTTTCCGGATTGTATATCGAAGCCAGCACGTCGAGCCGTTTGTCCGGCACGGGTACCACGCCCACGTTGGGGTCTATAGTGCAGAACGCGTAATTCGCGGCTTCGGCGCCGGCTTTGGTGAGCGCGTTGAACAGCGTGGATTTGCCCACGTTGGGCAGACCTACTATGCCTAATTTCATTTATTGATGCTCCTTTTGCAGCGGAAATATATCTTATAACTTATATATTATACAACATCCCTTCGCGCTTTTCAATAATAAATTTTATGTCATATTTTTCCGCGTACAAAAATTAACCTAAATTTATATTTCGCAAAAAATATTTTGCCAAAACTATTGACAAACAACAAAAAACGTGGTATAGTACAGATGCAGTGAGTAAGCGTACATTAAAAATTTAAATATAAACTGTAATTGAACCAAGGAGGTTTGCGCAATGATGACCAAAATACTTGTCGTCGACGACGACGCTAACATAAGCGAGCTTTTGAGAATGTATCTTGAAAAAGAAGGTTACGAGGTGAAGACCGCCGCGGACGGTGTGGAGGGCATAACCACTTTCCGTATGTACGAACCCGACCTCGTCCTGCTCGACATAATGATGCCCAAAAAAGACGGCTGGCAGGTCTGCCGCGAGATCCGCGAGCATTCTTCCAAGCCCATCATAATGCTCACCGCCAAGGGCGAGACTATAGACAAAGTCCTGGGTCTTGAACTCGGCGCAGACGATTTTATCGTCAAACCCTTCGATATGAAAGAAGTCTTCGCCCGCATCAAAGCCGTGCTGCGCCGCTACGCAAAGCACGAGACCGGCGACGGCGAGCTTATAAAGTTCGACAATATCGAGATCTCGCTGCAGAAATACGAGCTCCGCATCAAGGGCAAGACCATCGACCTCCCTCCCAAGGAACTCGAGCTGCTCTATTTCCTCGCTGCCAACTACAACCGCGTCTTCACCCGCGACCAGCTTCTGGATAAAGTCTGGGGCTTCGACTATCTGGGCGATTCGCGCACCGTGGACGTGCATATCAAGCGCCTGCGCGAAAAATTAGACGGTGCAAGCGACAAATGGTCGCTCAAGACCGTCTGGGGCGTGGGTTATAAATTCGACGTCGCTTCCGAGCAGTAAACCGCATTTCGACCGACAATTTCTTCATTTTTCAATATTCCAAAGTTTTTTCATAGTTAATCCTTTCTGGCAAAAGACCGACGGCGACGTCGGTCTTTTGCTTTGGCGCCGCAATGACGCGCGGGTTTTGAACTATTTGCTGTTGACAAGCGGGAATACGGGTGTATAATGGACTTGAACAAACGAGCGGAGGATATTCGTATGGACAAATACATTGAATCTGTGGACAGATGTCTTGAATGGATCGAAAGCCAGATGCTTTCGTTCAACCGCGGGAGCGTAGGCGTTTACGAACGCATACGCATAGACGTGAACCGCCGCGTCAACTGGACTCGCCCCGACTGCAACAGCGAGATCGCTCGCGTTTACATGAAGCGCGGCAAGGCCGACTACGACGTGTGCCGCAACATAGTGGACTGGCTGCTTTCCACGCAGGACAACGAGCCGCTTTCGTGCTGGTACGGTTCGTTCCCCTTCTTCCTCAACGACGGCGAGATAATCGCCCCCAACGGCCAGGCGCGGTGGCAGAACGACAACGGCAAAGTGCTTATTGCCCTGCTGGATATGTACGATATCACAAAAGACGAAAAGTTCAAAACTGCGGCGCTCAAGCTCGCTTCCTACTGGATGAAGATCCAGCGCGAAGAGGGCTGGTTCATCCAATACGACCGCGGCATAACGCAGTCGCCTTACAGGGGGCCCTGCTTCGTATTCTGGATGGCCGCCGGGATCGCGATGTGCTACGGCGTCACCGGCGAAGAAAAATATCTCGTTTCGGCGCGCAAAGCGCTGCGCTACGCGCTTTCGCTGCAGCTGGAAAGCGGCAGGTTCAGGACTTCGTACGAGCTTATGAAATGCGAAGACTGGCGCCCCGCCTCTTCCGAGGCTTCCATCGCCATGTTCTGCCTGGCGCGCATACTCAAATATATCCCCGATCCCGAATACAAAGCGGCGTTCGACAAGGTGTGCGGCTACGTGCTTTCGATCCAGCACGAATGCGGCGGCGTGCTCAATTCCGACGAAGAAGGCTTTTCAGCTTCGCTCCAGGACGACCGGATGAGGTGCGACCTCGTCTACACGGAAGGCTTTGCGCTTGAAGGCTTTGTGGAATCGTACAAACTGACGGGCGACGAAAAGTTCAAGACCGCGGCGGTGCGACTGGCGGATTTTCTGGTGTCAATACAGTGCAAGGGCGAAAGTCCGCTGTGGGACGGCGCCTGGCGCGGAGCGTACAGCGTGATCCGCAAATGCTGGGAAGGCAGAGCCAACCAGAACAACGGCATAGACGAGGGCGGTATGTATTCGGTCTATACCGGCTGGTGCTGTTCCAACATAATGGACGGTCTGCTCGGCGTGAGCAAACTCCTGAAGGGATAAACGGCAAAAAAACGGTCTTTCGCCGCGGCTTGCGGCGGAAGGCCGTACCTTTTTATATATTCTTATCCCTGCTTTTGAAGAGCAGCGCCCACAGCGCGGCGAATATCACCGCGGCGGAGATCCCCGCCGAAGACGCGGTGAGCCCGCCCGTCAGGCATCCCATAAGCCCCTGCTTTTCCACCGCCTCTTTCACGCCCGAAGCCAGCGTGTAGCCGAATCCGGTCAGCGGCACGGTCGCCCCGGCTCCGGCAAACCGGACGAACGGCGCGTAGACGCCGCACGCACCCAGAAAAACGCCGGTGCAGACGTAGAGCACCAGTATCTTTGCCGGAGTCAGTTTGGTCTTATCGACAAGCATCTGAGCGAGCAGGCATATCGCGCCGCCCGACAAAAAAGCGTAAAGATAATTCATATGCTTTCCAGCTCCACCAGATGCGCTATACAGGGGATGACCTGTTTCTGCATTACTGTACGCGGCGAAAGCAGCGCGCCGGTCCCGACGAACAGCATCCGCCTTATTTCTTTTTTGCAAAGCTTTTGCCAGAAATACGTCGCCAAAACGCAGGCGGAACATCCGCAGCCCGAGCCGCCCGCGTTCACTCCCCGGCATTCCGGGCCATAGACGATCAGGCCGCAGTCGTCAAGCGCGCCTTTTACGCCGATCCCGCCGCTTTCGAGCAGTTTTGCAAGCAGCGCGCTTCCCTCGCGCCCTAAGTCGCCGGTGACTACGGCGTCGTAATTCGTCGGTCGTTCGCCGGTGAGTTCAAAGAACGATATCAGCGTCTGCGCGGCGGCGGGCGCCATCGCCGCGCCCATATTATTGGCGTCGGTTATCCCTTTTTCGGTCACTTTGCCTATCAGCGCGCGCGTGACGCGGACGGCGCCGCTTTGCTCGAGCAGGAACGCGCCGGCGCCGGTGACCGTGTTCTGCGAATACGGCGGCCGCTGACTGCCGTATTCCAGCGGAAAGCGGAACTGCCGTTCCGACGAGCAGAAATGTGAAGAGACCGCCGCGACCGCCTTTTCAGCGTGCCCGCCCGAAACGAGAGACGCGCCCAACAGCAGCGCTTCCGCGGCGGTGGCGCAGGCGTTATACAATCCCAGAAACGGCACGGGCAAGGAATTTGCCGCGAACCCTGTCGCCGTGCACTGGTTGAGCAGGTCGCCGCCGAGCATGACGTCCACGTCTTTTTCGGCGAGCGACGCCTTTTTGTGCAGCATATTCACCGATAAGCGCGACATCTCGCTTTCCGCCTGTTCCCACGAATCCATACCGAAATAGCTGTCTTCGGCGGTGATATCGAACAGACTCCCCAGCGGTCCGCGCTTTTCCAGCGCGCCTCCCACGGCGGCGCAGCACGATATATACGCTTTATCAAACACGAGCGCTTTTATAATAACCTCACCCCGCGAAACATAGGTATATATAGTAGATGACGCCGTATATTACCGACGCGATATTGCCGTAAACTATGACGGGCCCCGCGATCTTGAATATCTCGGATCCCACTCCGGTCACCGCGCCTTCGCACCGCGCTTCGATGGCGGGCGAGGTGACCGCGTTGGAAAATCCGGTTATGGGCACGAAGAGCCCCGCGCCGCACACGCGCGCCGCTTTGTCGTAGAATCCCAGCCCCGTGCACAGCCCCGCGGCGAACACGAGCGTCACCGCCACGAGCGAATATGCCGTTTTTTCTTCTGCTCCGAGCAAAGCGAACAGATCTTTCATCGCTTGTCCCAGAAGGCACACCGCGCCGCCCGACAAAAAAGCAAACAGGCAGTTTTTAAGGCACGGCGAGGTCTTTTCGCGCTTTGACGCCAACTATAAATAAGAGTTTTTATCCATAAAGCGTTCTCCGTTACGGTGTCGTTTTTGAGTAAATTGTTAAAATTCGGGTAAATCTATTGACATATCGGAAGAAAAATATATAATTATCTCGTGCCGTAGCGTCACGGCGCTCCGTATACTTCGTCACTTTTTTCCACGAAAGGCATTGAAAGAATTGAAATCACTTATAAAAGATAAATACCCGCTGTATCTGAATATGCGCGAGATGGTATACGATTCCGCCGAAAAATACGGTGAAAAGACATACCTGCGCTTTTTCCGCCCCGACAAAACGATCGGCGAGATCTCGTTCCACGGTTTTTCGCTGCTCGTAGAAGATCTGAGCGCGTATTTTTATATGCCCGAAAACGGCTGCGACCGCATAGCGATACTTTCGGAAAACCGCTTTGAGTGGCTCGTGACCTACGTCGCCGCGGTGGCGGCGGGCAAGACCGTCATCCCGCTCGACAAAGAGCTTTCGTTCGACCAGGCGTCCGCCTTTATGCAGATCGCCGAAGCCGACACGCTGGTGTATTCTTCGGCGTTCGCCGCAAAGATCGCCGCGATGCCCGACTGCGGCATCAAAAAATTCATATGCTTAGACGGGCTCGAGATAGACGGCTGGCCGCGCTTCACCACGCTGCGCCGCTGCATTTCCACCGGCGATATCGCCGTTGCCACAGGCGAAGTGGATATGCGCCGCATCCGCACCGATTCGTCGCGCGTGTGCGCCATAATATTCACGTCCGGCACCACCGGCACCAGCAAGGGCGTCATGCTCACCGAAGACAACATCCTCGCCTGCATACACGCGTCTTCGAATATGGTCAATATCGACGACAAAGACACCATCTTTTCGGTGCTTCCCTATCACCACACCTACGAGCTGTGCTGCGGCCTGCTCACGCCTATCTGCATAGGCACCACGGTGTGCATAAACAACAGCTTAAAGTATTTTACCAAGAACATACAACTTTTCCGCCCGACCGCCATGGTACTGGTGCCGATGTTCGTTTCAACGCTCGCTTCCAAAATTGAATCGGGCATAGAAAAGAGCCATCTCGCGCCTCTGCTCAAAGGCGGCACGTTCGTAAGCAACAAGGCGCGCAAGGTGGGCATAGATTTCCGCCGTCTGCTCTACGCCAAGGTGCATTCCACGCTGGGAGGCAGGCTCAGGACCATAATCTGCGGCGGCGCCGCGCTGGATCCCCGGTATGTCAAGCGGTTTGAGGAGTTCGGCATTTCCATAGCCCAGGGCTATGGCATTACCGAATGCGCCCCGCTCGTTTCGGTCACGCCGTGGAAAAAGGTCAAGTACGATTCCGTAGGGCTCCCCATCCCCGGCAGTATAGTCAAGATAATGGGCGAGGACGAAAACGGCGAGGAATACGATCTCCCGGTAGGCGAGATCGGCGAGATCTGCGTAAAGGGCCCCCACGTTATGAAGGGCTATTACAAGAACCCCGAAGCCACCGCCGAAGCGTTCAACAAAGAAGGTTTCTTCAAGACCGGCGACTACGGCAGGCTCGACGAAGACGGGTATCTTTACATCACCGGCCGAAAGAAGAACATAATAATATTCGACAACGGCAAGAACGTCTACCCCGAAGAGATAGAAGAGTACATCTACCGGCTCGACATCGTCAAGGAATGCGTGGTCTGCGCCCGGGACGTCAACGGCGACCAGATGCTCACCGCGGTGATATTCCCCGATTACGAAAAGTTTGCCGGACGCACGGAAGACGAGATCAAAGAGACGTTCAAAAAAGAGATCGCCAATATAAACCGCGAACTGCCGTCGTTCAAGCAGGTGCATCATATCGAGATCAAAAAGACCGAATTCGAAAAGACTTCGACCAAAAAGATCCTTCGCTATAAGGTCTGATATAAATATATTTTCCTGAAAGGTGACTGTTTATGTACGAAAAACTCAAACAAATACTTGTAGAAGAAATGAATATCAACGAGCGCGACATCACTCCCGACGCTGAATTTATAGCCGATCTCGGTTTCAATTCGCTCGAACTCGCCGACCTCGTGGTCATCTGCGAAGAAAAATTCGACGCCAGATTCGACGACGAAGTGCTGCCCACCCTCGTCACCGTGCGCGACGTGGTGGATTATCTCGAAGCAAACGCCTGAAAAAGCGCAATAAACCAACGCCTTCCGCATATTATTTGTGCGGAGGGCGTTTATGTTTTCTTTACTTGTTTCGTTCGTTTCAAAACTCGTTTTTCTGCTTTTGCGCACGCAAAGCGCGGGCAGTTTTCCGCCGCCGTTGGGCAAGGAGGAAGAAAAAGAACTTTTCCGGCGTATGAGAGCCGGCGACAAAGACGCAAGATGCAAGCTTATCGAGCACAATCTGCGTCTGGTGGCGCACATAGTCAAAAAGTATTATTCCACCTGCAAGGATCAGGAAGACCTGATCTCGGTGGGGAGCGTGGGGCTTATAAAGGCGATAGATTCGTACGACCCCGAAAACGGCACGCGGTTCGCGACATACGCCGGGAAATGCCTGCAGAACGAGATACTTATGTATTTCCGCGCGCAGAAGAAGACGCTGTTCGAAAGCTCGCTGAACGATCCCGTGGACACCGACAAGGACGGCAATCCCCTTACGTATATGGATATACTCTGCAGCGACGAGGACATAACCGAAACCATCGACCTCAAAATGAAATCCTCGCTTATAAAAAGCGCCATGCGCGACGCGCTGTGCGGCCGCGAACGCAGGATAGTGGCGCTGCGCTACGGGATGACCGACGACGGCAAATGCCTGACTCAGCGCGAGGCTGCTCAGCAGCTGGGGATATCGCGCAGTTACGTTTCGCGCATCGAAAAGACCGCGCTCGAAAAGATACGCGATTACATAGTATCGCACGGGGCATAAGTTTTTGCAAAAGTGCCGTCTTTTACTTGACATACGGCGCGGCGCGGACTATAATGAGAATGATAAAAACCGTTAAGGATGGATTATGCTGCTCAACTGCCTTTGGGTGCTGCTCATAAGCATGGTACCCGTAATAGAGCTCCGCGGCGCGATCCCCGTGGGGCTGAGTCTGGGGCTTTCGTACCCGCTCACCATTACGCTCGCGATAATAGGCAACCTGCTTCCGATACCTTTTGCCATAGTCTACGGCAGGCGCGTACTGGAATATTTAGCCAAATTCCCCCGCTTCGGCAAGCTTTTCAGGTGGATACTCGGTCTGGGCGAAAAAAAGGTCGCCAAAATGAAAAAGACCCTTTTTGTGGGGCTTTGGCTTTTTGTGGCGATACCGCTCCCCGGCACGGGCGCCTGGACCGGCGCGCTGATAGCGCTCACGCTCAAACTCAAGCTGCGCGAATCGTTCCCCGCAATAGTGCTGGGCGTGCTGACCGCGGCGGCGATAGTTTCGGTGCTCTCGTTCGTGTTCCAAATAACTCTGTTCTGAATATTCAAATATAAAAATTAAGGATGGTGTACCACAATGGAAAAAAGATTCAAGATCGGCGTAATGACCGATTCGTTCAGGACTCCGTTCGCCGTCGCTCTGGATAAAGCGGTCGCGGTCGGCGCGGAAGGCATTCAGCTTTACGTCACCGGCGGCGAAATGCTCTATTCCACGTTCGACAACGCGAAGATCGAGCAGACCAAGAAACTGCTCGCCGACCGCGGGCTCGTCGTTTCCGCCGTTTGCGGCGATTTCGGCGGCCACGGCTTTGAAAGCGCGGAAGAAAACGCATGGAAGATCCCCGCTTCCAAAAAAGTGGCGGATATAGCAAAAGCTCTGGGCAGCAAAGTCGTCACCACACACATAGGCGTCGTCCCCGCAGATAAAGGCGGCAACTACGCCAGAATGAAAGCCGCCTGCAAGGAGATAGGCGATTACGGCGCTTCCATAGGCGTCACTTTCGCAATAGAGACCGGCCCCGAAAAGCCTGAAACTCTGCGCGATTTCATACTCGACGTCGATTCCAAGGGCATAGGCGTCAACTTTGACCCCGCGAACCTCGTAATGGTCACCGGCGTCGATCCCGTTGAAGGCGTCAAAGTGCTCAAGGATTTCATCGTTCACACCCACGCCAAGGACGGCGTTATGCTGCAGCAGACCGACCCCAAACGCATTTACACTTTCTTTGCCGAAGGCGGCATTGAAGATATGCGTATGGAAGATTATTTCAAGGAAGTTCCTCTGGGCGAAGGCAAAGTCGATTTCAACGCCTACCTCAAAGCGCTCGACGAGATCGGCTACACCGGGTTCCTCACAATAGAACGCGAATGCGGCGCCGACCCGTTCGCCGATATAAAGAAAGCCGCCGATTTTCTGAACGAAAAGGCGCGCGTAAAGAAGATAGGCTTTGTTGAATATTATCTTGACGAATGGCACGCGAACAACTATCCGCAGTTCATTAAGAACGCCTGCGGCAACGAATTCAAGGTCGCGTACGCCTACGCCGAGATCGACAGTCCCAAGACCGGTTTCACCACCGATCAGTGGTGCGAAAAGTTCGGCGTTCAGAGATGCATGAGCATTGAAGAAGTCGTCGAAAAATCCGATTGCATCATCGTCCTTTCACCCGATAACCCCGAACGCCACTGGGATCTGTGCCAGATACCGCTCAGGAGCGGCAAGCGCGTTTACGTAGACAAGACCTTCTCGCTTTCCAAGAAGATAGCTCAGGGACTTGTGGACATAGCCGAAAGCCACAACACTCCGTTCTTCTCCACTTCCGCACTGCGCTTTGCAAACGAGCTCAAGGGCGTTAAGAAAGACGGCATAGCGTTCATTTCTTCGCGCGGGCCCGGCGAATACGACACCTACGCCATCCACCAGCTCGAACCCATCGTCATACTTATGGGCAGCAAGGTCAAACGCGTTATGGCGATAGGCGCCGGTCAGCACGCCTCGTTCGCAATCGAATTCGAAGGCGGCAGGCGCGCCGTGATGTCCCACTTCGGCTGGAAAGACACGCCCGATTTCAACCTTATCCTCAGCTACGAGGACGGCGCAAACTACACCATCCCGCAGATGTCGGATTATTTCCCCAACTTCATAGTCGAAATGTGCGATTTCTTCCGCACCGGCGAGATCAAGGCGCAGCACGACGAGACCGTCGCCATAATGGGCATAATCGAAACCATGCACAAGGCGGTCAAAGTCCCCGGCGAATGGATCGACGTGTGAAAGACGCATAAAAGAACGTAAAGCGATGTAACCGTATTTCCCTTTCCTTCATAGTATATAGAAGGAAGGAGGATGCACAGATGGGATGCTTCGATTCGTTCTTCGGGAACCAGAACAGTTGTTGGATAGTCATACTCATCGCTATCGTCATTCTTTGCTGCTGCGGCGGCTGAAGGCTTAAAGCGAAAAATGCGCGGGCTGATATCTGCCCGCCGCAACATAAGACCACACGGCAAAACAGGGCGCCGCGCGTAATGCGCGGCGCCTTTTGCTGAGGTTTTGCGTTGACTTTTTATTTCGTATATGCTATGCTAAAAACGTAACGGCGAACATATTTCTTTGCATAAAGCGCTGAATAAAGGGTGCGAATCGTCCCTTTACATACCGCCAACTATCTGCTAGAATATTATCAGAAAAGCAAGAGGAGGAAAACGACGTGAACGTTGGGAGCGTCATAGCGCAGCTGCGGCATGAACGCAGGTGGACGCAGGAAACTCTCGCAGGGATGCTGTTTGTGTCGAAAGACCTTGTTTCAAAATGGGAAACCGGAGTCAGACGTCCGGACTATTCGGCGATCGAAAGGATCGCTGAAGTTTTCGGAGTAGAACCGGACGTGATAATTGAAAAAGACGTTTATGTTTTTGAAGAGCTTTCGGAATGCATTCCCGACGGGATACAAATGCCTGAATCCGAATTCACCAAAGTGCTGAACGAATTTTTGAGCAAGGCGGGCATAGACGAAGCTGAGATATTTGTGCGCAGGTACTACCTGACCGAGAGTATCGCCGCCATTTCGGAAAAGAAAGGCATGCGCGAAAACCAAATCCGCAGCCGCCTTTCAAAATCGCGAAAAAAACTGATAAAAATGATACGGAGGCAAAACGATGGACGATAAAAACAAATACTTATACGACGCCACGGCTCATATCACCGAAACGCTTATCGACAATATTATCGGCGGAACGCAAAAAGATCCGGCTGTCTCAGAGCGAAGAAGGAAAGACGCTTTTATAAACAGAAGATCTCTTATAGCCGCCGTCCTGGCGTTAACGCTCGTCGTTACGGCGCTTGCGGTCACCTTCAGCATAAAAAAAGCCGCTGTGACGGATCCGCACACAACGAGTTCAGACCCGCACACGACAAGGCCAAACGTAGAGCCCTTCAAGGGCACCGCGGGCGATTATTCCGGCGCGCTTTATATGTGCCTTGCGGACGTTTCTTTTACTGCTTCGAACGTTTACGGACGCGAATACCGCAAAGTTCAGAAAACATACCGGCAAAACGCGGCAGAGCTTGGAGCCTTCTTTGACAAGCTGACGCAAAAACTGCTCGAAGGCCGCGAAAGCGCGGTCGTTTCGCCGGTCAATATCTATATGGCGCTTTCGATGCTTGCGGAATGCACGAGCGGAACGTCGCGCAAGCAGATACTCGATATCATAGGCGTGTCAAGTATAGAAGAACTCCGCGAGCAATCAAAAATCATATGGCTGTATAACAGCCGCGACGACGAATTCGGCAAATCGCTGCTCGGTAATTCCATATGGCTTTCAAGCGATATGCCTGTCAAGGAAAACTGCGTCGAAATACTGAAAAACGATCACTATGCTTCGACTTTCACCGGCAATTTTGCAAGCGATGAATATAAGAAAGCACTGAAACAATGGCTTTCGGATCAAACCTGCGGTCTGCTCGACGGTTTCATCAATGCGCTCGATATCAGCGACGATACCCGCGCTGTGCTCGCGTCTACTCTTTATTACAAAGTTAAATGGGCTATACAATACAGAGAAACCGAAGAGGGCGTGTTCAAGGGTACGGACGGCAGAACAGACTGCGTTTTTAATAAAAAATCGTTCACAAGCGAGATCTATTACGGCGACGGGTTCACCGCGTTCCACGACACGCTTTCGGACGGCAACAGTATGTGGTTCTTCCTGCCCGATTACGGCAAAAGCACGGAAGACGTTATTAAGTCCGATCTCATTTCTTTCATCGGTTCGGAAAAGACCGGTAAAACGTACGACGTTACGGTAAGGATGCCGGATTTTGACGTCGATTTCTACGAATCGATCATAGATATACTGTACGCGCTCGGCGTTACCGATTGTACGATCTCTTCAAAAGCGGATTTTTTGGAACTGACAGACGACGACATATTTGTCAATCAAATCATCCACGCGGCGCGCTTCAAAGCCGATAAAGAAGGCGTGGAAGGCGCGGCGTTTACCGAAATAGACCTTGCCAACGGTTACGCGGAAGACCATAAGGATTATGATTTTACGCTCGATAAGCCGTTCGCATTTATGGTCGTCAACAACGGCGTGCCGCTGTTCACGGGAACCGTATCGAATATCCAATAAACAGTTCGCCGGCCGCCGCGCGCTGCCGCCGGCAGGACCGGTCCTACACAGCTCATAACACCATAATAGCGTCCCGCGCGGCGGATAAAGGCAAAAAACCGCGCGCGGGACGCAAATATTTTTGTTTTTTTGCCGTTTTCCTATTGCAAAACTCAAAAAAATGTGATAATATATCAAAGCGCCTGTAAATAGCGCAATTCTAAACAGGAGGAGTACGAATGCCTAACATCAAATCCGCAAAGAAGAGAGTTAAAGTCAGCGAGACCAAGGCCCTGCAGAACAAAATGTATAAATCTCTGCTCAAAACTTCCATAAAGAAGTTCAAGCTCGCAGTCGAAGCCGGCGACAAGGCGGCCGCGGAACAGGCCTATACCAAGGCGGTTTCCATGGTCGATAAATCCGTTGCAAAAGGGATCCTTCACGCCAACAACGCCGCGCGCAAAAAGAGCCAGTTCGCTCTTATGCTCAATTCCCTGGCGTAATTTATACTCCCAAAGGTCAAGCTTTTACGGCGCTGCTTGCAAAACAGCAGCGCGTTTTGCCCGCGGGTGTAGTTCAATGGCAGAATTCCAGCCTTCCAAGCTGGCCGTGCGGGTCCGATTCCCGTCACCCGCTCCATAAGCGACGACGGTAAGAAAAAGCAGATGTCGCTGCTTTTTCTTGCCGTAAATCACTTTTTGCGCCCGCTTTCCGTATCACCCGCCGCCAAAAACCATATGTGCCTTTAGCTCAGCAGGATAGNNGGATAGAGCAACTGCCTTCTAAGCAGTAGGTCGAGGGTTCGAATCCCCCAAGGCACGCCAGCAAAAAGCACTGCTTAGGCAGTGCTTTTTGCAATGATATCCGCTGAAGCGGATGATATACGCCTTACGGCGTAAGCCGTATATCATTTTTATTTGCATACGCTGCGCAAACGTAACTTTTTTTCGGTCGACCGATTGAAAAAAACGCTGCTTTCGTGTATAATGGGAGCATAAAAAAGGACAAAAGAAGGAACGCATTATGGAATTCAGAAAAGAGACCGTGCTGAAAGACGGCAGGAGCTGTATCATACGCAGCGGAACGGAGCAGGACGCCGAAGCGGTGCTTGCCAATTTCATACTCACCCACGGGCAGACGGATTTTTTGACGTCGTACCCGGACGAAATAACGCTCACCGTCGAAAAAGAGCGCGAATATCTTAAAAACATGGCCGAAAGCGAACGCGAAGCGGAACTTATAGCCGTTGTGGACGGAAAAGTCGCCGGCACGGCGGGGATCTACGCCCCCGGCAAATACGCCAAAGTGCGCCACCGCGCAAATTTCGGAATAAGCGTAGACAAATCTTTTTGGAATCTGGGCATAGGAAGAGCGCTTACCGAATGCTGCATAGAATGCGCAAAAAGAGCCGGGTATTCGCAGCTGGAGCTGGACGTAGTTGCTGCGAACGAACGCGCCGTTTCGCTTTACAAGAGCGCGGGGTTCGTCGAATACGGCAGGAACCCGAACGGTTTCCGCCCGCGAAACGGCGGAAAACAGGAACTGATCCTGATGCGGCTGGAGCTTGTCTGACAACCGTACGCCCGGTTTTTGCTTTTTCGCCAAACGGGCGAGAAAAGAAGAAAAACAAGTTATTGAACCGCGCGCGAACGATGATATAATAGAACCGTAAACAAAAACCTTTACGGAGGAATACAGTTATGGAACTTTCAAACAAGATCAAAGCGCTCCGCGCCAAAGCCAGATTCACGCAGGAACAGCTCGCGGAAAAGCTGGGCGTTGCGCCGCAGTCGGTTTCCAAATGGGAAAATTCGGTCGCCATGCCCGATATTTCGCTGCTGCCGAAGATAGCCGAGGTTTTCGGCGTGAGCATAGACGATCTGTTCGACCTTTCGGTAGAGCAGCGCCTTAACCGCATGGAAAACCGCATGGACAACGAAAGCGAACTTCCGCAGGACGTGTTCAGGGAATACGAAGACTATCTTCAGCCGCTGCTCGGCGACGCCGCGCACAAAAAGCGCGCCACGTATCTTACGGCTTATCTTTACTGGCACCGTATGCATTCCGACGCGCAGAAAGTCAAACGCTATGCAAAAGAATCCATAAGGTCATCTCCCGACGAAAAGGAATGCCAATGGATGCTGAATATGGCGGAAGGCCACGCCGTGTGGGACTGGAATTTCGCCAATCATTCGCGTGCGATCGAATTCTACCGCAGCGTGCTGAAAGACGCGCCGGAAAGCCGGCTTACGTATATGTATCTTATCGACAACCTCATTGCCGATCACCGCGCGGCGGAAGCCGAGCAGGCGCTTGAACGTTACGAAAAGCTCGGCGGGAATCCCGTAATGGTGTGCGTTTACCGCGCGCACATAGCGCTGGCGCGTTTTGACGAAAAGACAGCGGATAAGATAATAGAAGATATGCTCGAAGAGTTCCCGCTCAAAGACGACGCGCTGTTCGAGGCGGCGCAGTATTACGCAAAGAAAAGCGATTACGCCAAGGCGATAGGATTATACGAGACCGCCTACGAAAACGACGCCCGCCGTCCGCGGTTTACCGACGCGCTGTACGCTATAGCGGATATCTATGAGATCTCCGGCGACTACGCTTCCGCGGCAAAAACCTACGACCGTATAATAGACAATATCCGGAACGAATGGGGTCTGACCGAAGACACCGTGCTGAAAGCGGCGCAAAAAGAAAAAGCGCGGCTGCTGGAAAAAGTAAAATAAAGCCATAAACAGAAAACGAAAAAGGCGGAATAATTCCGCCTTTTTCTTTGGCTTGTGGGTATAATTATGTAAACTGTTTCCCCGTTTATTTCAGCAGCTTTTCTATCTGCTTTTCACTTGCGTGCGGCAGTATGGAACGCAGATGCTCATAAAGCAGCTCATACGATTCGCGCGGGGAACGTTTATACACGTTTTGCGTAAAGCTTTCGCCAAGGAAAGCTTCTGGCGTGGAATATTCCGCCACGCCCCAGCCGTAGGCGTTCCCTTTGGAATCGCGCTCGTAGACGAAATCCGAGATCAGCGCGTAGCACTGTTCCTGCAGTTTGGTGATAATGCTTTCAAACCCCTTTTTTCCGCCCTTCACGTAATCGCCCATCACCTTAAGATCTTTAGAAATCACGGGCTCGTTGGCGGCTATGAGATCGAAAAGCTCTTTGTCGCGCAAGGGCGCGAGCCCGTCGTCGAAACGCGCGTCGAAATCGTACCCGTCGCGGCGGTAGTTGGCGAGCTCGGTGAACCATTCGGGGCTTGCGAACACCGCTTTTTTATCGAAAAACTTGCCGTATGCGCAGCCGGTATCGCGTATTACCGGGCCCTTCCATTCCCAGACGTCCCATTTGGAGCTGCCCGCCGAATACCACACCTTGGGGTCGACGTTTTCTTCCACCGAAAAGCCGGGTACGGAATTTGCGAAAAGCGGCACAAAACCGTATTCCGCCACCGCGTTTATAAGATCTTGCTTTGAAGTTATGTAAACCTTAAACACGCTGCCGGACATCAGGCGTCTTTGCCCACTATGCGCACCGCGATGCGTTCTTCGGGGTCGTCTATGCCGTTTTCGGCGAGCGCCTTGCTGCAGTTTTCTATAAGGTCAAAGTACACGTCCCAGTAATTGGGCGTTTCGCACCAGGCGCGGACAGTGAAGATATACGTATCATCGTCCACTTCGGTGAGCCGTGCGAAAGCTTCGGGCTTTTCGAGCACGCCGGCGGTGTTTTTCGCCGCTTCGAGCAGCACCGATTTGACGAGCTCCTGATCGATATCGTTGGTGATCTTGAAGCTCTGGTCTATGCGGCGGAGATCTTCGGCGCTGTAGTTGGTGACGTTGGCGCTCATAAGGTCGCCGTTGGGGACGAGCACCTGTTTGTTATCGAGCGTGACGAGCTTGGTATAGAATATGCTTATATCACGCACGATCCCCTGCGCGCCGGTGGATTCGATATAATCGCCGATCTTGAACGGCTTGAAGATGAGTATCATGAATCCGCCCGCAAGGTTCGAAAGCGCGCCCTGGAACGCGAGTCCCATTGCAAGTCCGCCGCTGGCGATGAGCGCGGCGACGCTGGTCATAGGCACGCCGAGTATTTCGATAAGCGCGACTATGAGGATAATGTAAAGCAGTATTTTTACGACTTTGAGTATGACGAGTTTCGCGAGGTCCGCGAGTTTGCTCTTTTCGAGCCCTTTCTTGAGCGCCTTGCCCAGGCCCTTGATGACGAGCAGGCCGACGACGAGCGTTACGACCGCGAGCACGACTTTCCCGCCGTAAGTGCTCGCGATATCCACGACTTTGTTCCAGAACTGTTCCATTTCGTTGCTTCCTTTCGATATTATTCATTTAGATTATATCACGCGCATAGCGATATTTCAACTTTTTTCTTCCGCGCCTGTCAAAGCTCGTATTCGTCGCCGTCGCGCGGGATGGATACCGGTATTTTCCCTTCCAACGCCGATTTGAGTTCGCGCGCCTGTTCCGCTTTGCGCGGCTGGATATGCGTGATAAACGCACGCTTTATTGCGAGCTTTTTGAACACCGGGACGTAATCCATTGGCGGGACATGCGCCGATTCGCATATAACGGCGTCGAGCGTCGTCCCTTCGGGGACCGCCGGAAAATCGACTTCCGCGCCCTTGAGATCGCTCGTGAAAAGCAGCGTCTTCCCTTCCGCACGGATAAAATAGGCGAACGAGCGCCGCGTGTGCTGAGTGCGCACGGCGGTGACCTTGAGCGTGCCGTCGTCGAAGACCACGCCTTCTTCGGTAACGCGCGGCTCAATGCGGCAGACGTCGCGCTTGTCGAGCGCGAGTATCCAGTTTTTTACCGCGGCGGCTCCTTCACGCGTGGGGAGGAAAATTTCGGGAGACGCCGACGTAAAGAACCAGTTGCAGATATCCACGAACGAAAGCAGCCCGTTGACGTGGTCGCCGTGCATATGGGTGATGAACACGCCCTTTACGCGCTCGGGCGCGATATCCATACGTCTCAGATCTTCGATCGCCTGAGTGCCCATATCCACAAAATACACGTTTTCGCCGACCTGTATCATGGTGCAGGAACACCTGCGGTCCGCTTCCGGAACGCCGTGGCTCGTACCTATAAACGTCAGTTTCATTCAAGTTCACTTCTTTCACGTTTTTGATTATACCACCGCCGCAGCAGAAAAGCAAGCGTAAAGCGTTTCGGCGCCTAAGAGACTTACGGCGAAAACGCCCAATCATTTCTCTTTCCCGGTCAGCCGGGCGAACAGATCGCGGCAGCCGGCGTCGATATCGCGCCAGCACGATTCAAAATCGCCGGTGTACCACGGGTCGGCGACGTCGCGCGGGTGCGGTGAGCGATCGAGCAGCAGGCCGAGCTTCCGCCGCGGGTCGCCGCCGAAGAACGCGCGCATCCGGCGCAGATTATCGGCGTCCATGCCGATTATAAGATCGTATTCGTCGTAATCGCTTTTCTCTATGCGCCGCGCGGTCTTGCCGGCGCAGCTTATGCCGTGTTCGGCGAGCTTTCTGCGCGCGGGCGGATACACCGGGTTCCCCTCTTCTTCGGAGCTGACGGCCGCGGAATCGATCTGAAAACGGTTTTCGGCGTTGGCGCGGCGCACAAGATCTTTAAGGCGAAATTCCGCCATGGGGCTGCGGCATATGTTCCCGTGGCATACAAAAAGAATTTTTGTTTTTTCCATAGTTTTCCTTTCCGCGGGCGGGCTTTTTCTTTTTTTTGATTATACCGCGCGCGGCGCGGAAAGTCAATAAAGCGCGGCGCAAAGCAAAATAATCCTTGAAAAAGGATAGCTTTAATGATATAATAAAGAAAAATATCAAAAATTCGGAGCAATTATGAGAATAATCGAACTCAAAGCCACGGTAACGGCGTCCAACGACCGCGACGCGGCGGCGCTGCGCGGCGAGCTGAAATCGAAAGGCACGCTGCTTATAAACCTTATGGCGTCTCCGGGCGCGGGCAAGACCACACTGCTGGAACGCACCATACGCGACCTTTCGGGCGAGTTTAAGATCGGCGTTATGGAAGCCGACGTCGATTCGGACGTCGACGCTTTGCGAGCAGAACGCGCGGGAGCAAAGGCGATACAGGTCCACACCGGCGGGATGTGCCACATGGACGCGGGCATGACGCGCCGCGGTCTGGAGGACATGGGCTGGGAAGGCACGGATATTATTTTTCTTGAAAACGTGGGCAACCTCATCTGCCCCGCGGAATTCGACACCGGCGCCGGCAAAAAGGTGATGCTGCTCAGCACCCCCGAAGGCGACGACAAGCCGCTGAAATATCCGCTTATGTTCAGGGAAAGCGACGTGCTCATAATTTCCAAGACCGACGTCGCGCCTTATTTCGATTTTGATTTTGACAAATGCGTGGAGCGCGCGCGCAAGCTGAACCCGAATATAACCGTGTTCCGGCTTTCGGCGAAGACCGGCGAAGGCTTTGAGGAATGGGAAAACTGGCTGCGAAACGCCGCCGCGGAATGGAAAGGAGCAAAGGAATGAAAGACCAGCTCAACAGAATGACTAACGAACGCGATTACGTGCATCCCAAGGACGCTCCCGTCGCAGACGAGGAAAAGAAAAAGTTGGTGCTTAAACTGGGCACCATGATAACCGACAGATATCTGGTAAAATACACGCGCACTATGAAGACCGACGACCCCGAATACTGGGCGCTCGACAAAGTCCTTACAAAAGAAGAAGTGAAATTCCTTTTGAATTTCAAGAAGACGCGCGTTCCGTACGATATCGAAGCCATAGCCAAAATGAACGGCATGACCGTTGAGGAAGCGCAGAAAACGGTGGATCACCTCTGCTGGGTGGGCATGCTCGAGATGACGCGCGAAGGAGAGGACAAACGCAAGCACTACAACGTGCCGATCTTCGTCCCCGGCAGCGCCGAATTCATGATGATGAACGACAAGCTCACGGAAGAACACCCCGAGCTCGCCACGTTCTTCAACCTTATGACTCAGATGCCGCTCGAAGGCGTTACGCCGATGATCCCTCCCGGAGGTTCGGGCGTGGGGATGCACGTCATCCCGGTGGAAAAAGCGATCGAACACGAAAGCAGATCCGTGAGCGTCGAGCACATCAGCCACTGGCTCAGCAAATACGATAAGTATTCCGTCGGCCAATGCACCTGCCGCAAGCAGCAGACCATGCGCGGCGAAGGCAGCGGCGAGATCAACGGCGAATTCTGCATGGGCGTGGGCGACATGGCCGAATACTGCGTGGACCGCGGTATGGGCAGATATATCACCTACGACGAGGCGCTCGAGATACTCAAACGCGCCGAAAACCACGGTTTCGTTCACCAGATAACCAACATAGACGGCGAAGACAAGATAGTGGCAATATGCAACTGTGCGCCGGGCGTATGCAACGCGCTGCGCACGTCGCAGCTTTACAATACTCCCAACATGAGCCGTTCGGCGTACCGCGCGCACGTGGATAAGGAAAAATGCGTGGCGTGCGGCAAGTGCGTGGAGGTCTGCCCCGTGGGCGCCGCCAAGCTGGGACAAAAGCTGTGCCGCAGTTCGGGCAAAGAGGTGGAATATCCGCTTTCGCCGCTGCCGGATCAGCATAAATGGAGCGCAAAGAAATGGAATACCTCTTACCGCGAGGACGCCAAGATAAACGTTTACGAAACCGGCACCGCTCCCTGCAAGACCGCCTGCCCGGCGCATCTTGCGATACAGGGCTATATAAAAATGGCGCTGGAAGGCAGATACCGCGAAGCGCTTGAGCTTATAAAGCAGGATAACCCGCTTCCCGCCGTCTGCGGCGCGGTGTGCAANNCGCTGCGAAGACGCCTGCACCCGCGGAACGGTGGACGCTCCGCTCGCGATAGACGAGATCAAAAAATTTATCGCCGCAAAAGAGCTCGACGAAGCCGACCGTTTCATCCCGGTATGCGAAAACGACGAAGGCAAAATGTGGGGCAAAGACTACAAAATGGCGGTCATCGGTTCCGGCCCGGCGGGGATATCGTGCGCATACTATCTGCGTTCGCGCGGGTACGACGTGACTGTTTTTGAAAAAGACGAACGCCGCGGCGGCATGCTTATGAACGGCATACCCAATTTCCGGCTCGAAAAAGACGTGCTCGAAGCCGAGCTTTCGGTGCTCGACGCAATGGGCGTTGAATTCAGATGCGGCGTGGAAGTCGGCAAAGACGTGACCATAGAACAGCTGCGCGAGCAGGGCTACAAGGCGTTTTACATAGCAATAGGCCTGCAGGGCGGCAGAAGCGTCGGCGTGCCCGGCGAAGACGCCGAAGGCGTTGCCGCCGGCGTGGAGTTCCTGCGGGAATGCAAGCCCGAAAAGCCCGTTGAATTAAAGGGCGACGTGGTGGTCGTGGGCGGCGGTAACGTCGCCGTGGACGTTGCGCGGACCGCGCTGCGCGCCACCAAAGGGAACGTCACCATGCTTTGCCTCGAAAGCGAAAGCGAAATGCCCGCGGCGGCAGACGAAGTCGCCGAAGCCAAAGAGGAAGGCGTTACCGTCAAAAACGGCTGGGGCCCCAAAGAGATACTCGCCGAAAACGGAAAAGTCACCGGCGTTGTGTTCAAAAAATGCGTGAGCGTTTACGACGCCGAACACCGTTTCGCCCCCGTATACGACGAAAACGACACTGTCACCGTAGAATGCTCCGACGTTTTGCTCGCCATCGGCCAGTCTGCCGTCTGGGGCGGCCTGCTCGACGGCCTGAACGTGGAGCTGAGGCGCAACGGCACCGTAATAGCAGATCCGGTAACGTTTGAAACGGGCGAGCCGGGCGTGTTCGTCGGCGGCGACATCTTCCACGGCGCAAGCTTCGCCATAGACGCGATAGCCGACGGCAAAAAGGCATCGGAATCCATGCACCGTTTCGTGCATCCCGGCCAGTCGCAGACCGTCGCGCGCGACAAACGCGAATTCAAAGAGCTCGATAAGAACGACATACTGCTCGAAAACTTCGACACCGCCGGCAGGCAGATCCCCGGCAGAAAAGATATACCCGCGCGCACTTCGTTCGCGGATTCCCGCCTTGCGCTTACCGAAGAACAGGTCAAAGCCGAAGCGAAGCGCTGCCTGGGCTGCGGCGCCAGCATAGTCGATCTGAACCGTTGTATCGGCTGCGGGCTTTGTACCACAAGGTGTAAATTCGACGCCATTCATCTTACGCGCGACATTCCGCACGCTTCGGATATGGTGCGCTGCGAAGACAAGCTGGGCAAAGTCGGCGGGTACGCGCTCAAGCGCATGTTCAGGATAATCAACCCGTTCAAAAGCGAAAAGACCACTCAGACGCTCACCGAAAACGGCGAAGCGCTGAAATAGCAAAGGAGATACCGCCTTGCACGAAATGGGCATAGTCCTGCATTTAGCCAAGACTCTGGAAGAGACCGCGGCTGAACAGAATATAGCTTTGATATCGCGCGTGACGCTGCAGGTCGGCGAGGTTTCGGGCATAATGACCGATCTCTTCTGCGACTGCTGGGATTATTTCAGCGCGCGTCATCCGGTGCTAAAGGGCTCGAAGCTCGTTATAGAGCCCATAAAAGCCGTAACTTTCTGCGATTCGTGCAAGCGCGAATATCCCACCGTGAAACACGGAAGACGATGCCCGTACTGCGGATCGTACGAAACGTGGCTCATAACCGGCAACGAATGCATAATAAAAGAGATCGAAGTCGGCGCCGAGAGCGGCGCAAACGGCGACGATCGGAAATAAAGCAAAAAAAATCCACCCACCTAATGCAAGGTGATCTAAAAGACAGTAAATAAAAACCGGCTGAGGTAAGGATAGTTGATCCTTATTCCAGTCGGTTTTTTGTCGCATACCTCTGCAAGCAGGACGTTTGTGTGCCAAACGTCAAATGAATGATGTTTGCCCTGACGGGCAAATGATGAGCCTCCCTTCGGTCGCCATGATGATTTGCGGTTTCACCGCAAAATGATGAAATGAGTTCCGCTTCATGCGCCGAAGGCGCTCATCATTCGGCGAAGCCGTTCATCATGCGCGAAAGCGCTCATCATGTGCCGCGCAAGCGGAACTCATCATTTGCCGACTGTCCTTTGGGACAGTCGGCTAACGGGTGGATTTTTCTTATCCGGGCCTTAAGGTTCAAACACGCGCGTTTCCTGCGCGGCGAGCGTCACGGTCTTGCCGCAGAGCTCAAAAGTCTGTGTGGTCTGCGAATCGTTCCAGAGCGCGTAGATGCGGTCGCCGCCCGAAACGAAACAGCCGCTTTTTACGCAGCCGGGGATCGACGCGGGGCGGTCGTAAACGTACGCGCCGCCGTAGAAGAAACGGCGGTATTTTTCTTTTATTTCAAGCAATGTCTTTATCTTTTGCGCAAGATCGGGCAGCTCGCCTATGTGCGCGCGCCCGCGCCACGGCGAAACGTCCAGCCGGAACCCGTGAACGAAAGCGTTGGCGAGCGAAGAATCGGTGCCGGGCTTGGCGTCGTGGACGAAGCGGTCGGTCTGTATGACTTCCGGGAACGTTCGCATGAACATTTCGGGAAAACAGCCCGGCACGTACACGGCGCCGATCTGTATGCCGTGGATATAGTGGACGTACGGAAGCACCATATCGTTGACCATCTCGGTACCTATCGCCTTCCCCTCCGGGCAGGCGGAATACATATTCCTGAACGCTTCGACGCGCCATTTTTCGCATTCGTCGGCGCGCGGGCCGTGAAGGTGTTTTTCGTTAAAGCACGGCAGCGGGGCGGCGCCGCCGATCTGGTCGAAGAACGCCGAATCGCAGCCGTATTCGAATTTGATCCGTTCGTGTTCCAGAAGCATATTCTGCCATTCGCAGTTGGCGGGGCAGGCGGTGACAAACGACTTGTAGCCGAACGCGCGGAGCGTGAAGCCGTCGTTGCCGAAACGGTAGTGGTCGCGGTAATCGTTGCCGTCTATGTCTATGCGGCAGACGTCTTTGCCCACGGTGCGGTAATAATCGGTGTTCACGTCTATGAGCTGGCCGTTTGTGTAGAGCGCGACGTATCCGCCTTTTTCTTGTACCGCCTTTATGGCTTTTTTGAGCTCTTCGGCGCCGCCGAGCCCGTCGTCCGGCTCGTAGACGGGATAGCCGTTATCGAACCTTCCTTTCCACCAGCCGAACACCATGAGCATGTTCAGCCCGCATTTCGCGCCTTCGTCGTAGATGCGCGGAAGGTCTTTGTATTCAAAGATCTTTTCGCCGAACTGGTGGCGCAGTATCACGCGCTGCCAGCCGGTGATATTCTTGACCCATTCGGGGACTTCTGGCGGCTTGTACCAGTTTGCGCGCGCGTAGGCGCCGTAGATATCCGAACCCTTTTCCCAGCCGCCGTCGCAGAGCGCCACAAAGCATTCGCTCGTGCGGACGGTCTCGCCTTCCCTTGCAAAAGGAAAATGCGAAACAGTCATCATAAGGCGTTTTTCCGCGCCGCGCGGCGAAACGCCGACCGCCATCACGCATATCTTCAGCTCTTTGCCGTGCCTGCCCATATAAAGGAATTTTCCGCCGCTCGAAAGCCCGAACCAGCTCATCGCCGCGTCGCCGGGATACCGCATTGCGTTCCATATAACGTGGTTATCGGAAGAAATATATTCGGTGTGGCAGGTCTTTTTTATGCGTTCCCACGGGTCGTTTATGGTCCAGCCCAGTCCGTTCACGTGGTAAAACACGTCGTTTTCGCGCACGTCGTCGCACGCCTTGAACAGGTCGACGAACGGCAGCTGCAGCTCATTCACGCGCACTCCCGCGCAGCCGCGCACCGAAGCCGAAAACGAAAAGCCCGGGCAGGTGCTTACGCACGCCTTCACCGTGACGGTGAGCGACACTTCAAAGCTCTTGCCGCAATCGGCGATAAGCTTTTCGTATTCCACCGCGAGCGTTTCGCCTTTGCGCGTGACTTTTCCGCGCTGGAGCGACGAACGCACGGTCATTTCGCGCTCGTAGCCGTCATCGAGGTACGCGCGCCAGAAATCGGCGTTTTCGCTCGCCTGCATCGGCGTGCCTTCCGCCGCCCAGCGGCAGTGAGAAGCGTCGCCGGAGACCGTAAACGCAAGGGAGCCGGATCTGAGTGTGTATTCGCGTTGTGTCATTCGTTCCATAATGAACCGCCTTCGTTTATTTATACGCTTATTCTATACCCTTTCGCCGGAATTGTCAATAAAAAATCCCCCGCACGCCGGACTGTTTCGCCGACGCGCGGAGGAAAACGTTCATAGGAGGATATCATTCGTAATATTTCTTCAGTGCTTCAATGTATTCCTCGCCGCAGGTCCCTTCTTCGGCGCCGATGATCTCCAGCAATTCAGGACGTTGCGGTTCGTCATAAGGAACAAAGCAGGGCAAGGATGCGTTGTAATAATAGTCTGCGATCGGAATGTAATAATTCCCCTCCTCCAGACTCGAAGTTTTGCTAAGATATAAAACGTATTCTTCGCCTACCTTGGGGAGCTTCCCCCTATAATCTACAGTATATTCCATATTGCGAGAAGAGACTGCGAACACAAAAGTCACCGTATCCCCTGCGGAAATATCGCCTTTGATCGAATCTTTGACTTCCACGCTAACAAGCGAGCGGTAACGCAAAAGATCACTGACATACCCCACGCCTTCTATATAATAATCATCGGGTTTATGCTCGGTCTCAATGAAAATTTCAGTCACATCTGTGATCTTGCCCAAAACCACGTCAGTGGGTTTATTTATCATTTCATCTGATATCGGCATCGATATACGACTGAAATATATAGGATTCTCCAGTGGTTCGACTTTCCAAATCGAAAATTCGCCGTCTTCGGAACGATATATTAGGTTTCTGTCGCCAGCTGTGGTTGAATCCACAACCGCGGAAATACCGTTTATATCGCCGCGTAAAGCCATAACGCCTATAGCGGCGGACGCGACTATAAGCAGCGCAAGCGCCGCGGCGGCTACTCTTTTGCCCGCAGTATTCAATATTTTCCACCCCGCGCCCCGGTCCTTGCGCACGAGCGCGCCGGTCTTGCGTATGAATTCTTCCGAGGGAGTCACGGCGTTTGCGTCGACAGGATCGAACAGTATCTCGTCCGCCGCCGCGAACGCGTTTTTGAGTTTTTCGTTGGTTTTCATTTTGTTTCTCCTTTCATAATAGCTGCAAGCAGCTTTTTGCCCCTTAATATGCGCGTTTCAACGGTCTTGCGGTCGAGCGCGAGCGTGTGCGCCACCTGGCGCGCGGACATATCGCGCACGTAATGCAGATACAGCACGTCGCGGTAAAGATCGTCGAGCTTGACAATACATTTGACCGCCTGCTCGAACGTGAGTTTATCGATCAGCGAATCGATCTCGCCGTCGACAGCGCGATCCGGAAGTTCGGTTTCGGCAAGCGATTCGTTCTTGTGCCGGCGGGCGCGCACGTTGTATATATTGAGTGCGCAGTTGCGCGCGCAGCGCGCGGCGTAAACGCGTCTTGCCTTTGGGTCGAGCTTTGACACCGCCGAAAACTTTTTCGCAATAGACGTCAGCGCGTTTATCACCGCGTCTTCCGCGTCGTGATGATCCTGCAATACCGCGTAAGCGGCGCTTAACATAAGGGATTGGTGTTCGCCGACAAACGTTTCAAATTCCGTTTCGTCGGTTTTTTCGTCCAGCAAAGCCGAAAGAATGATCGGGAACATTGGTCTTACCGCCTTTACTTTTGGTGCTTTTGGTATATTATACCATAACGAAAGCAAAACACAACAGTTCGGCGGTCCGAAGTGCGGTTTTTTCCGTGCCGGGCCCGGCAGGAGCGTTTTTTCCTTTGGCGTACCGCCGTGCGCACGGCGTGTTTTGCTGTTCATATATATAAACACTGCCAACCCCCCTGCCTCCTTCAAAAAAATTGCAATTTTTTTAAATAATTTTTTCCGCGCGGGCCGGGCGCGGAAAAATTGTGCGTTTTTCACTAAAAAACGGTTGTAAAACAAATCAGTTTGTGTTATAATCGATATGTAATACGGACGCGATCTTTTTTTGTGTCCGAAAACGCCGCTACAATACCGAAAGGAAACGTATTTGTAATGAAAAAAACTATTTCCAAAGGCAAGATCTGGTGTTTTGCCATAGGCCAGCTGGGCTGGTCGATACTCTCGGCGCTTATTTCGAGCTGGCTGGTCAACTATTATCAGCCCGACCTGGCCACGATAGAAGGCGGTCACGCGCTTTTTGTCCCGCAGGGAGCGATTATTCTGGGAATGACGATAATAGGGCTCATAACCGCGTTCGGCCGCGTTTTCGACGCCGTGACCGACCCGCTCATCGCTTCCGCTTCCGATAGATGCAGATCCAAAAACGGCCGTCGCATACCGTTTATGAAATGGGCGGCAGTCCCGTTCGGCGCGGCCACCGCGCTGGTGTTCTTTTCGCCAATGTCGGGCAACAGCGGCGCCGCGGGGACCGTAAACGCCATATTCCTGTTCGTTATGGTAACGCTGTTCTACCTCTTTATGACCATGTACTGCACGCCGTATAACGCGCTCATCGCCGAGCTCGGCAGCACTCAGAAGGTCAGGATGTCAATTTCCACCTGCATTTCGTTCACCTTTATCGCCGGTATGGCGTTCGCATATCTCGCGCCCGTCATCTGGGGCGCGCTAATGGGTTTCGGGCTTGAACGCATGCTTGCCATACGCATTACCATGGCAGGGCTCGCGCTTGTAGGCGTGGGATGCATGTTCGTCCCCGTGTTCACCATAAAAGAAAGCGATTATATAGATATCCGCCCGACCGAGGATTCGGCTTTCCGTTCGCTGACCGCGACGTTCAAAAACAAGGAATTCCGCCATTTCGTGGCATCGGATATAGTATATTTCCTCGGCATAACGATGTTCCAGACGGCGCTGCCGTTCTTTGTGACTTCGCTGCTTAAAATGGACGAGGGGTATTCCACGCTGTTCTTTATACTGCTCACCGGTCTTTCGGTGCTGTTCTACCCGTTCGTAAGCAAGCTCACGCGCAAATTTGGCAAGAAGAAGCTCGTGCTCATAGCGTTCGCGATCTTCGCTTTCTCGTTCGGCTACGCCGCGCTGCTGGGCGACACGCTTTCGTTCATACCGCCGCTGGTGCAGGGCGTACTGCTTTGTCTGTTCGCTTCGCCGGCGCAGGCGCTTTTCGGCATTATACCGCAGGCGATGGTCGCCGATATAGCCGAAAGCGAAGAAAAGACCACGGGCGTGAACCGTTCGGGTATGTTCTTTGCAGCGCGCACCTTTGCAATGAAGCTCGGCCAGGGCGTGGCGATGCTGCTCGTCACGTCGCTTGCCACGATACGCACCGATATCGGACTCGGCTACCGTCTGGTGGCTGTCTCCGCGGCCGCGGCGTGCATAATAGGTGGCCTGTTCCTGCTTGCGTATAACGAAAAGAAAATATATTCCACGCTCGGCGTCGAAACAGGTAAGAAAGAATGAGTTATTCCGCTTTTATGTCGCAGACCGTGTCGCCGTATATCACGGCGCGCCGCACGGTGCGCGAGCTCGTCATGCGCGACGGCAAAAAACTGTACGGCGAATCGTATTCCGCCGAAAACGCGCGCGGCACGGTGTTCATTCTGCACGGATTCACCGAAAACGCCGCCAAATACAGCGAAGTGATCTACCGCTTCTTATGCGAAAATTTCTGCGTTTTCATATACGAGCAGCGCGGTCACGGCAGGTCGTACAGAGCGGTTGCCGACAAAACGCTTACGCACATAGACCGCTTTGAAGAATACGTGGAAGATTTTGAGACGGTGCTGGAGCAGGCCGCGGATATGCCAAAACCGTATTTCCTGTTTTCGCATTCCATGGGCGGCGCCGTTTCGGCTTTGTTTATGCAAAAACACCCTGGCGTGTTCGGCAAAGCCGTGATGTCTTCGCCGATGATCGCGCCCACGCACGGCAATATGCCGCTGTTTATACCCAAGCTCATCTGCCGTTTCTGCATTCTCACCGGCAGAAAGCGCAAGCGCATCTTCATAGCGCCAAAGTACCCCGGAAAAGAGGATTTCGACACTTCCTGCGCGACATGCGAAGAAAAGTTCGCGTATTACGAGGAAATAAAGCGGAATTGCGAAGACTTTCACAACTATTCGCCCACGTACGGCTGGCTGCTTCAATCGCTGTGCGTCACAAAAAAAATACTCAAAAAGGGCGCGCCCGAGCGCATCGACGCACCCGTGCTGATATTTTCCGCGGAGCTGGACAACGCGGTGCTCAACGACAAGCAAAAAGAATTCGCAGACCGGCTCAAAAATTGCAGGCTGGAATTTATAAAAGGAGTTAAGCACGAGCTGTTCCTTTCGCCTGACGAAGTGACGGAGCCGTACTTTAACCAAATAACCGACTTTTTCAAAGCGTGACGGGCAAGCTTCCCGCGCGCGGATTTTAGCGGAGGTCTGTAAAATGATTTCAATTTCAACAAAACGATTCGTATCGCTCATTCTCTGCGCGTGCCTGCTGTGCGCGCTGCTCGTTTCGTGCGGCCCGGTTGCGGAAGAATCTTCCGTTCCGGATGAAACGAGCGAGATCTCGCCCGCCGAAAGCGCGCAGAGCGAAGTCGAAGAAAGCAGCGCTATAGAAGAAAGCTCGATCCCGCCGGAAAGTTCCGAACCCGAACCGGTGTCGGAACCGGTATCGGAAGAGCCGAGCGAAGAGATAAGCGAAGGAACTTCCGAAGAGATAAGCGAGGAAATCAGCGAAGAACCTTCTGCGGAGCCTTCGGAAGAACCTTCCGAAGAGCCTTCGGCGGAACCGAGCGAAGAGATAAGCGAAGAGCCTTCGGCGGAGCCGAGCGAGGAAGAATCCTCCGCGGAAGAATCAAAGGAAGAATCCAAGGAAGAATCCAAGGAAGAGCCTTCCAAGGAAGAATCCAAAGAGGAATCCAGCGAAGAGCCTTCGGTCGAACCGAGCGAGGAGCCAAGCGAGGAACCGAGTGAAGAACCCAGCGAAGAACCGAGCGAAGAACCGAGCGAACCGCCCGAAATGGGTCCCGTATGCGTGTCGCTCGGCAAATCCTACACCAACGATCCCGCGCCCGACGAAAAGTATCCGGATTCCTACGGCATACAGCTCACCGACGGCGTGATATCCGCCCGTTCCGACGTGAGCTACAGCGATCCCAACTACGCGGGATATCTGCTCAACAGCGGCAATACGACGTGCGACGTCGTGATAGATCTCGGCGCTGTGACGCCGGAAGTCTACCGCTTTGAGGCCGACTGTATGAACAACCATTCCGCCGGCGTGTATCAGCCCGCAAAGGTGACGGTGCAGTATTCCACCGACAACAAAAACTGGAAGACCGCAGGCGACTTAAAGAACCCCGCCGAATTCCCCGACGATTCGGCGCGCACACTCACGCTGGAGCTTTCCAAAGGCGTCGAATGCCGCTACGTCAGGTTCCATTTCCAAAGGGGCGGCGCGTGGCTGTTCCTCGACGAGCTTTCGGTCTACGCCATAGCCGAAATCGAACACAAGGATTCCGCAGAAGAGGTGATACGCAGATTGTACGACAACGAATCGTTTACCGAATCTTCGCTTAAAGCGGCGATAAATTCCGTAAAGACCGGCACGCCCGACAAGACTCAGGCGAGAGTCGACATCCTGGCAAAAAAATCGTACCGCACCGATATCAAGCCCAGCGGCTCTTTCCCCGATAAAGGCGGCATGCTGACCGACACATATACCGGCGCGAATATCGACGAAAACACCTGGGTGGGATTCCCCGGCGGCAAAGATATAAACATCACCGTGCCCATAGGTTCAAAGGCGACGGATATCGCCGCGTTCGAACTGCACGCCTATTCCACCGGCGCGGGCAATATCGAATTCCCGCGGTGCGTGATATTCTCCGTGTCTTCCGACGGCAGCAGCTGGAAACAGCTCGCGCGGTGCTACGCGCCCGTGGGAAGCCAGAAAGATTTCACGTTTATCGCCGAACTCCCCAATACGGTGAGCGCCAAATACGTGCGCTTCACACTCATCACCGAAGGCAGCGACATGGTCCTTATCGACGAAGTCGCGGCGTTCGCCTATAACGACGATCGCCTATACGAAGACGAAGTTTACCCGCCCGTCAGGTTCCCGACTGTCACCGAAAACACCTACTGGCCGAGTTCGGATCAGTTTTACAAACTCGTGACCGATCTTATCAAAGCCAAGCGTCCGCAGATCTACTACGCAGCGTCGTCCGGCGTCAACGCGGAAAACAATACGCCCGCTTCGTCGCCGATACTCACCGACGGCGTATACGCGAACGATCTCGATTTCCACGGCGGCAAATACTTTAAGATGTACGGCGGCGGAAAGCGGTTCATATTCTTTGACCTTACAAATTTAAGCACCGTTTATTCGTTCAAGGGCGAAATGATGCAGCAGACGTCGTGGGCGGTGTACGCGCCTTCATCCATACCCGTGCTCGTTTCGACCGACGCGGTCAAATGGTATTCCGCCGGCGAGATACCCATAAACAACGCCCGGGACGGCGCGCGCCTCAGCGGCACGCTCACGCTCGAAACGCCCGTGGCGGCGAGATTCGTGTGCTTTGTAGTCGACGTTTCCGGCTGGGCAGGCGTGGACGAGCTGGAAGTCACCGGCAAAAAAGAAGTGGAATCCGGCACGCCGCTCGCAAATAACGCCGGATTAGCGGAATTCACCGACGTGGAATGGGGCTCGGCTTCCGGCGAGCTTACCTGGGGCGAATACGACGCGACCCTGGGCGCAAAGGACGTATATCTCGCGTACCACGGCACTAACAGACACCCGAGCGCCGAAGATCTGCTGCCCATAATCGGGCATCTCGGCACCGACGGCAAATATGACGACACCATGTTCGACGGCGCGCTGTTTTTAATGTCCGGCGGATTCCCCTCCGGGCTGGGCGGCGGCACCGGCGGCGTGCTCAAATACAACAAGAGCGACGCCGAATGGCTGATTTCGCAGCTGTTCGACCCGAGCCAGAATATCCCCGCGCTGGAATCGGCGGCGGGAACGCTGAAACAGAAGCTGAACCTTCCGAGCAGCTATAAAGTCAAATATTACGTATCGCTGTATTATCCCAGCTGCGACAATTTCGGCGATATCGACGGCGACGGCAAGAGCGAAGACCTTTCGACCGCCGCGGGCAAGATAAAAGTGCTATTGTGGTGGATAAATCAGTTCGAGACCGAGCGCGCCAAGCACAGTTACAGCAATATCGAATTCGGCGGCTACTACTGGTACAACGAATCGATGAAAAGCGGCGACGAAGTCATAACCACCGCGGTCGCGGACGCCATCCATTCGAGAGGCAGCGTCTTCTTCTGGATACCCTATTTCACGGCGAACGGCTGGACCGACTGGCAGAAATACGGCTTTGACGTCGCCTGCCTGCAGCCCAACTACGCGTTCAGTACCGACGTTCCCGATACGCGCATCCCCGCCGCGGCGCGGATAGCCCAGGCCGGCGGTATGTGCCTGGAAATAGAAATGGATCACCGCGTGGCGCTGGATATACGCTACAAGCAGCGCTATTTCGAATATCTAAAGCAGGGCTTCAAGCTGGGTTATCAGTCCGGCTGCCCGCATCTGTATTACATAGGCGCGAGCCTGCAGAGCTTTGCAAGATCGGGCGACGCCGACCAGAGGCAGATATACGATTACACCTACCAGTTCATAAAGGGCACGATGGTGCTCAAGCCCAAAAAGCTTTCCAACCGCAGCGTGACCGCCAAGGCGGGCAAGCCGTATACGAGCGTTGCCGGCTCCGGCGTGGACGAAAGCGCGGTGTTCAAGGTGGTCAAGATGCCCGAACACGGCACGCTGACTCTTGAAGCGGACGGCACCTACACCTACTACCCCAACAAGGGTTACACCGGCAAGGACACGTTTTCGGTATCCTACTCGGTCGGGCTCGACTATTCCGACCCGGCGACGGTGACCGTGACGGTCAAATAATTACGCAAACACAAAAACGCGGCTTTCGTAAAGTTTACGAAAGCCGCGTATGTTTTTACTTTGTTTACGGGACGTATTCCACCGTGATATCTATGCGCACGTCTTCGCTCACTCCCGTGAGGTATTTCGCCGCCACGCAGAAACAGTCTTCGCCGTAAAATCCCCTTTCGGGCATATAGATGACTCTGCCGTCGGCGTAGACCTGCAGCGAGCCGTATTTGGGCTGTACCGTTATCACGAGGACGTAATTGTATTCGCTTTCCACGTTTATCTTCCCGGTGATGCGCTTGCCCGCTTTGCCGGTCATATTCTCACCGTGAGGCGCGACTAACGGTATGACGGGATCGGTCTTATAATCCGACTTGTCGAGCAGGCCCTTGGAATAGAGATACGTGTCATAGTATATGGAATTTTCGTATCCGTACGCGCTGTCGCGCGCCGCGGTGAGATCCGAAGGCACGCCGCCCAGATAATAGATCTTGGTAGTTTCATTATGGCCGTATTCGAGCGACGATTGCAGATATTCTTTGTAACGGCGCACGTTTTCGTCGCTCTTTGTGCTGTTCAGTTCCACCTCCACCGACATTCCGTAGAGCTTGGCTTTGAGCGCCGCGGCGCGCAAACGACCCTCGTCTGCTTCGGACGAGAACGAATAGTTGGGCTGCAGGCAGGCGAAATCGAACCCCAGTTCGCGCCAGGTGTTCCAGCCCGCCGCGTTGTAGTACGGGATCCAGAACATAAGATACCCCTTGGAATGCACGTAATCAATGGCGTATTTGACTATCTCTATTTCGTCGGGCTCGTCGTAGTACAGCGCTTCCGAAAGCCAGTAGAACCCCATAAGCTTTACGTTGGGCGCGTCGATCTGCGCAAGCCGCTCGAGCTGCATATCGACTTCCCAGCGGATGACCTTTTTGCGGTTTTCGATCGAATCGAACGATTCGTCGACCCCGTCGCCGTCTATATCGCCGAACGTGTTGACTTTCCCGTCAAGCACCGCGCGCGGACGGATCACCGAAAGGTATATGCCTTCCTTATATTCCGCGTCGCCTTTGACTTTTGCGATCTCTCCCGCCGCCTGCGAGATCGCTTCGATACCGCGGTCTTTGGTGAACTGCGTTTCGAAATACGGGGTCCAGCCCTTGAGCAGTTCGCGTTCGCTTGCGGAAGCGAAATTGTTATGCGGCGTTATGACCATATTTTCGAATATGACGTCTTTTAGCTCGCCTTCCTCATAATACCCTATAATGTTTAAATAATCCTGCGCGGTGAGCATTTCGGAATACACTCCGCACGCGCTCTTGGTGTTGCACAGGTACGAGCAGAGTATGTTCTGCGCGCCGCCGATTTTGCCGGGGTCGGGATACGAGTACGGCATTTTCCCGCCGCTTGACACGCTGTTCGGCATTTTTGCGTTTTTAAGCGCTTTTTCCGTGCCGAATATGCAGAATTCGGTGAACGCGGTGTGCGTGTTGAACAGGAAAGTGAACCTTACGAACCGCGCGATATAGACAGCTCCGGCGTCCGCTTCGAATTCTATGAGCCGGTTGCTGCCGTCGAGCAGCGCTTTATCCACGCTCATAACGGCGACGCTCTGCCACTCTTCGCCGTCAGCGGAAACCGAAACGCATATGTCGTCGGGCGGGAAAACGCCCCAGGACGGGATATACATCGACTGCGCCGAAAAACGGCTTACGGATGACGCGTAGCCGAGGTCGAACGTGATCTCCCTGCCGTCGCCGCGCGTCATACGGAAGCTAAGGTCGGAATCCCACGCAGGCGCTTTGAGCGTCTTGCCGTCGCAAAGGATGGAAGTATCCTGAACGTTGGCGTAGCCGTCGACATTCTTTTTGGCGACTTTTGCAAACGACATCGCGTGGACTTCGGCGCCGAGCGCCAGGTTCTTTACTTCGGCGCTGCCGTCGAGGCGGAATTCGGGTTCGCAATGCGGAGTCGTGTATTCGGGGTAAACGCTCACGAGGTCGAGGCTGTCGTCGCGTTCGGCCCCGTAAACGTACGCTTCCAGTTCGCCCAGGAAAGCTAACCCCGCGGCGCACCTGAACCAGAACCGCACGTATCTCGCATTGACGTACTCGCCGAGATTGAACTCAAAATCGTAGGTCTGGGCGCGCGGCGGATCGGATATCCCGCTCATTTTGCATAGCTTTACGAACTTTTCGCCGTCTTCGGAAATATAAACGGTGACGTCCTGAGGCAGGTAGATCGCGTATTCGGTCTGCGAAAGGAACACGGCGCGGAACGCGCCTATTTTTTCGCATACTTCGCCCAGATCGAAATCTATCCGGCAGGAGCCGGATTCAAAGCCGATCCAGGAATATCTGTTGAAGCTTTCAGGGACCGCGCCGTCCGAAAGCAGGTTTCCGCGGTCCGGATACGAGCTGCTTACGCGCGCGTTTACGCCGTACGGCCTGCCCAGAAGCACGTTGGCGCGCGGAAGGTCTTTTTCGACTTCGCCGTGATAGAGCGCGTCGATCTCGGCCTTCTTTTCGCATTCGGGGATACTTATTTCTTCGGAACTGTCTTCCGTAACGGGTCCGGCGGAACTTTCATCCTCAACCGAAACGTCTTCCTGAGATCCGGAACTTTCCGGACCCGTCGCGGCGCAGGCGACAGCCGAAACGAGCAGACACAGCGCGAGCAATAATATGAACAGTCTTTTCATGAATCATACAGGACGTACCATCTGCCGCCGATTTTGACGCAGGTGATCTCTTCCGTCAGCTCCTTCTGCGATTTTCCGATAGTTACCGTATAAGAATATCCCACGTCTGCTATCTCCTCAATTCTGTCTGCTTCTATTGCTATCGCCGCATAGCGGGACTTTATTCCCTCCAGCCGGTCGGCAAACTCTTCTTCCATATGTTTGGAATACAGGGTCTTGCCCAGACACGCGCCGAATCTGCCTTTGAACGACTTTACGGCTCCTTCGGTCGCGCTTCCCGAATACGCCCGCGCTATGGAATCGCGGTCTTTGTATTCGCCGCCCTCGTTCCAGTATTTCGAAAAGTCGTTCAGCATACAATCCGGTATCATATCGAGCGTGGTGCGTATATCGCCGCTTAATAACGAACTCATCGCCGTTTCGACCGCCTGTTCGGGCGTGTCGGCTCCGGTGCGGCCGGAACGCGTAAACAGCGCAAGGCACACAGCCGCGGCGGCGACAGCAATTACGGCGACTGCCGCGATGATTATGATCGTTGTCTTCTTTTTGCCTGTTTTGCGCTTGCCCTTTTTGGGATCGCAGCCGCAATAGGCGCACTTTTCGGCGCCGTCCGGCAGGAACGCTCCGCAGTTTTTGCAGTTCATAAAACCACCCTTTTCGCTTTTATGATATCATTGTACCATATAAAAAGCCGAAATGCAACAGAAAAACGGCGCCGTGCTGCGGCGCCGTGTGATTTGTTATGTTTTTCTTTTATTAAATCATTCCGCGACTTCGACGGAAAGCTCGGAGACCGAGATGAAATGCATGGACCCGCCGGCGGAACCGATTATGCGCACGCCGCTGCATTCGAAGGGAGACGCGAACGCGAAGCGGTAGCTTTCGTAATTGGCGCCGAACGCGCCCTGCGTGTTGCCTGTCGGGTACGGCTTGTCGGGCGTCGCTTCGGCGGTCTGCCACACACCGTCGACGAGTATCTCAACGCGGATGCTTCCGTCCTTGAAGAAGCCGCCGTCGTTGAAATGCGCGCCCTCGGTGAAAGTCACGGCAGCGAGTTTCTGCACGCCGCGGAACACGTAACCGACGTATTCTTCGTGATCGGTCGAATCGTATGCGAAAGTATCGAACGAAACGCTCACGTAGTTGTCGCCCGGGGCCGGGAGATATCCGTCGCGGATGATCTCTATATCCTTGCAGCCGGTGCCTTTGGGTTCGGGCACGGAAACTATGACTACAGCGTTCTTTACGGGATCGCGGTCAGACTGTCCGTAGGCGGGATCTTTGACTTCGTCGAACAGCACGTCAAGCTCCGAGCACGAAACGAACGTGGCGCTTCCGCCGGGTTTGCCTATGACGCGCACGCCTTCGCACCATTCGGGCGACGCGAGCGTGAAATTGAAGTTGGTAAACGGCTTGTTATCGCCGTAAGCGGGGTCGCAGGTCGTCGCGACGTCGGTCCAGGCGCCGTCTTTGAATATCTGTACCGAGGGAGCGGGATCGTACCAGCCGCCGTTGTTGAAATGCATACCGTCGGTGAAGAGCACGCCGGTGACGTGCACGGAATGGTCGAACACGAGCGCGAACCATTCGCTGCTCGAATACGCGCCGGTATACGTGTCGTACTGTTCCAGATTGCTCCAGCTCGCATAATCGGGGTAGAAACCGTCGGCTATTATGGAAATATCTTTGCTTCCGCTGCCAGCGGGCATACTCGTCGAGCACGAGGGAGTCATAACGAATCCCCTATCGCCGTTGCCGGCGCCGGCGACCGTGACCGTAACTGACGCGGTGGATTCTTTATCGCCGGTCTTGACCGTGTAACGGATATCATAAGTGCCGCCGTTTTCGTATTCGTACGAGCCCATAATGAACGGTATCACGGTCCCGTCGCCCATATCGAAGGAATGGAGTATTTCGCCTTCATATCCTTCGGGGAGCGCGTAGGCGCTTTCTATGCGGACTTTGCCGCGCGCGCCGACCGAAACGGTGAGATACGCGACGGGGATATCCGAAGGCCACTGTTCGAGCGGAACGGCGCCGACAGCCGCTTCGACGCCGGGAGCCGGCACGGCGAACGCGCCGTCTTTTTCGGTGACGCCGATCGCCCGGAGCGCATTCAGCGCGAGTTCGTAAGACACGTTGATGCATTTTTCAAAATCGTATTCGGTGTTGGAAAACACGGTCCCGGAGCGGTTGAGCGCGGAAACGTATTCTTCCGCAAGGCCCGAAAGCCCGTAGAACGTGCCGAGCACGCCCGCCGCGCTCGAAGGATTGCAGTCGGAATCCTGACCGCAGCGCATAGATATCTTAATGGTCTCGGCGAGGTCGCCGTTGCCCCAGAGCAGACCCATATGCACGTACGCGGCGTTGAGCTTGGCGTCGATATTTGCCGTCATCCCGCGCCATTTCACGCATCGCGCGGTGGAGCCGTATTCGGTCTGCAAGATATCCCAGCATTCCTGCCAGCCTTTGCCGCTGTTGTAGCATTCGGTGACTTTGTCAAGCACGGCGCGGAATTTGGAACCTTCGGGGATCGCGAGCCGTCCGGCTTCGGCGATATCGTAAACGCTTTCCGCCGTATACGCCGCGGCGTGCATCACCGCGATATATACGCCGCCGTAGACGCCGTCGCCGTAGTTCATGATATGGCCTATCTCAAACGCGCGCTCTGCCGCTTTGGCGGGCTGGCCGGGATACAAGTTGCCTAAGAAATCCGCCTCTATCTGCCAGTCGATATCGTCGCAGTGATAGTTGTAAAGGTAGCTGCCGCTTTGCGGCGCGGGGATGCCCGCGCGCAGATTGGCGCGCCCCTGATAGTTGGCGTGGTCGAGCCCGAATTCCGTATCGCGGAACGCTTCCGCGAGCGCGTCTATCGTGCAGTCGACGCCGTCTTTATACATAGTGTCCAAAAAAGGTATTTCCACGTAAAGGTCGTCCTGGCCGAACGCGTCGTTTATCATCTGCGCTTTCCATTCGGGAACTTCGTTTACGGGGATTATCCTGCCCAGATAGCAGAATTCGGTGCTCGCGCCCCAGGTGACGCCTATCATCTGAGCCGCCCACGAGCCTTCTATGCGGTCTTTGAGCTCTTCGGCGGTAAACGCGCGAGTCGGGACTTCGGCGGAGCTTTCCTCGACTTCGGAAGAGCCGCCGCTTTCGTCGACCGATAGATCGGTATTACCCGATTCTTCCGCCGAACTGTTTTCGGCGGGGGCGGTAGCGCAGGCGACCTGCATAAGCAACGCCAGCGCAAGGATAATACAAATAATGATCTTTAAGTTTTTCATCGTTTTTCCTCCGTGTTGTGAATTCAAACGCTTTGGATATGCATAATTTCGCCTATTTTGATTATATCACTTCAGTATGTAAAAGTCAATCGCTAATTCCCCAAGACCGAAAAATCGCAAATTTATCATATTTTCGCCCGTTCTGCGCATAATTAGAAAGAAAAAGCAAGCAAAGGAGAAAAAAATATGACTTGGGTCGGCGCGATGAACTCCATCCGCGCCCGCGCGGAGGAAACTGTGCTGAACGATCTGATCTACGCGTAACACCACAAAAGCGGAGCCGACACCGACTCCGCTTTACTTATTAGCTATGACAGAACAAAATGAAGCCGTAAGCATTTTTACGTGCCTACGGCTCCGTTTTGTTTTTGTTTATTTCAGACCTCGGTGACTAATTCGAGAAGTTCTGCCGGTGTAGTAAATACATCGATTGTATCGCCGTTTGCATCAAAAAACTCGACCTCGAAGCAAGAGCCGTCGTATTCAGACACAATCGTTCCCTCGGTACCTGCCGGCAGTTCCCTGAATCTTACTTTGAGCCTGACAACATCTAATTCTTTCATTTTGAGTCGCTTCCTTTGTGTTCTGATGAAAGGTAGTCCTTAACGCATTCGATCCATTCGGTTTCGTCGATTGTCGAAAAAGCCGAAGAGACCACTTCGTTTTTAAGCTCTGCGATATACTTTGATGCGATACTGTAGCTGTTTTCAACAGTAATACAATCATCGACTGTTTCGCAGAATTTTTCGTAAATGGTGGGATCAGCAGATCCGATGTCGTCAAAAAGGAACGGATTCGCACCGCTCAGGAATTCTCCGAGCTGAGGGTTTTTATTCTCGTCCCATTCTGCATCAAGAACATAGAAGACCATACAATACAATTCAAATTTATTCATTTTCTTCATTTCCTCCGTTTCACAGGGTTATTATTCAGCCCGGTTTCGCTATTCCACGGTCGAGGAGAAGCGTTTTGTCCGCCTTACCTTTGAAGATTTAGCTGTTGATAACCTCTAACTCTTCAAACAAGTAAGTGACAACATCGACTGGATACTCGTTCTCGTCCCATAATTCAACCTCACACGCGGGACCTGTTGAATAAATGCTTACGACGACACCGACTGAACCGACAGGATATCCATTCTTTTCAACGAGTGTTTTGACTTTATCATATTCTTTCACCATGATTATTTGCCCTCCAAATAGTTAGTTATGAGTCTTGGCGTGTTGCTGCCTTTGTCAATTTGATAGACGGCAATCACGTTCTTCGTTTTGCCATTCGGACCGGTAACCGGAATTCTGTATTTATACTTTACTCCAAATTCCGTTGTTGAAACATCATACGGCTTGGCAGATCCGGTGGTAACGGCAGAATGAATTTGTGAAATTAACCCGTCGGCATTTTGCTTAGTAAAGCCTAAACCTTTTTCATAGGCTTCTGCTTTTCCTTTTGCGTTTGGATTATTCGGATCAAGAGAGTATTTCACAAATTTTATTCTTGGGGTTGTTGCATTGGTATGGTTCGGCATAGAATAATTGCTTTGAGAGCCTTTTGTTCCGCCAAATCCGCCGTGAAATCCAGCGCCCATTAGGCAGTCACCGCCTTCCGGTGAGCGACCATAAAGTCACTGTCAAACTGCAAAATCCTGATCCCGGCAGCCTTATATTTACCGAAAACGGCGTCAGGCGCTGTTCCGTAAACGATAATGGCTTTCGGGTTCAGCGCGTTGACCGCATATTCCAGCCCGTTGACGAAGAATCCGCGATCTTGCAGAAGCTTGATGTAGCCGTGAGAGCCAATTGCAATGGTAGCACCTTTTGGCACACCAAGACAGCATGTCTCGTATGTACGCTCGTCGCCCCATCGCACGTTCGCGATGACCGGAACTCCCTCGCTTTGCAGCCATACGGCTACGGCGTGGCTGCGATAGATATTCCAGTGCTGCATGACAAGCGGCATATCGCGGTAAAGGCTGAAATCCGGTGCGATAACGCCTTTATGCCGCTTGAGGATCGGCAGATATTTGAAAGGTCTGTTCCAGAGCCGTTCAAACGATGCGTCGTCCTCGTAGAAGTGTACCCAAGCATCATAATCCGTTACACCTATCGCCTTTGAAAAAGAGATCAA
>DBXS01000001.1:0-55865 GCA_002310055.1 Clostridiales bacterium UBA1206
AGTGTCCTTAAGAACACTCGGCGTTCCCGACAGTAGTTATTTTATCAACTTATATCCGGTGAATTCCGCTTCCGCCACTCTCACTCCCGCGTCGTCTTCCACGCGCACGCGGTAAAAGCAGGTGTGCCCGCCGTCTTTTATGCATTCAGCGCGGGCGATAAGTTCTTTTCCCTTTGGCTGCGCGAGGAACGAAATGCTTGAAGAAAGCGACATTGTGTATGGCTTGTCGAGCCCGTTGGACGCCACCGCGTAGGCGAAATCGCACAACGTGAACACAGCGCCTCCCATTACGCCGCCCATGGCGTTCTGGTGCCTTCGGTCAAGCGTCATGCGGCATTCCGCAAAGCAGTCTTCGGCCTTTGTTATGACGATCCCCGCCGCTTCGACAGCGAAAAGGTCTTTTGAAAAGCGTTCTCTTATTTTTTCAAGTTCCATAAACGGTATCCCCTTTCTTTACGCTCATATTATAGCGGCTTTTTTTGTAATAATCAACACTTTTGCGCACAGCGGATCCATTATTTTGCCAAGAAGCGGAAAATATTAAAAATCTGTTGACAGAGCGTAAATCTTGTGTTATAATCACAACGTGATATTCTATCGTGTGTCAATATCAAATATAAAAACGAAAGGACTTTACCATGAAAAGAATCGCACTTTTCGTCGCGCTCGTTATGGTTCTTTCCCTGCTGACCGTTTTCGTCAGCGCGGAAGCAGCCCCCGAATGCGACCTCAGACCCGCCGAACCCGGCGACACCAACGCGCAAGTCACCGTCGACGGCGCAACAATCGAGACCGACGCTAACGGCACCGCAAAGATCACTCTTACCGCGGCTGTCGCAACGGTCACCATCGTCTTCAAAGATGCCAACGGCACTTATGAAGAGCTCAGATCCAACATCAGAGACGAACAGAAATACATAAGGTATTTCTTGGATTACGGCGAAGGCATCACCAGCGTCGAGATCCACGGTCACTATATCCGCGGCGACAAGGATAACGCCGACCTCTACCTTTCCGGTATGCAGAACGCTCCCTCTTATTTCGTGCTCGGCGACGCCACCACCAATTACGGCGTTTGGGATATTTCCAAATACCTGCTTGACAGAGCCGACAGAGGCTACGTCCCCGAAGACGGCTGCATCCAGTTCACCGACAACTCCTTCCGTATCGAAGGTTCCGTGGGCAGCGTGTTCACCATTTATTACTACGATCTTGCTGACGATTACGACGAGGACGAATTCGGCCGCGTGATCCCCGACGACAACATCATTGAAGTTTCGGATGAAGAATCCACTCCCGCCGAGGAATCCACCCCCGCCGAGGAATCCACTCCCGCCGAGGAATCCACTCCCGCTGAAGAATCCACCCCCGCCGAGGAATCCACTCCCGCGGAAGAATCCAAACCCGCTGAAGAATCCAAACCCGTCACCCCGACCACCGGCGACGCGGGCATCATAGCTCTCGCTGTCGTTTCCGCACTCGCTCTGGGCGGCGCTGTAGTGATCAAAAAGCGCAAATAATAAAGTTTGAGTTTTCCAAGGTCCGCAGGCAAAACGCCTGCGGACTTTTTTGCTTTTTTGCGCATTGACACGAAAACGCGCGTGTGTTAGAATATAGGCGGTGATTTATATGAGCTTTTTACCCGTGACCAAAGCCGAGGCGGCTTCCCAAGGCTGGGAAACGCCCGATTTTGTAATTGTTACCGGCGACGCGTACGTGGACCATCCCTCGTTCGGCACCGCGGTCGTTGCGCGCGTGCTGGAAGCCGAAGGCTACAGCGTGTGCGTCATACCGCAGCCGGACTGGCGCGACACGCGTGATTTTACGCGGTTCGGCAGACCGCGGCTGGCTTTTCTTGTGAACAGCGGCAACGTGGACAGCATGGTGGCGCACTACACCGCCGCCAAAAAGCCGCGTTCTTCGGATTATTATTCCCCCGGCGGAAAAGCGGGGATGCGCCCCGACCGCGCTGTGATAGTTTACTGCAACCGCATACGCGAAGCGTACGGCGACGTCCCAGTGATAATAGGCGGCGTGGAAGCCAGCACGCGCAGGTTCGCGCACTACGATTACTGGACCGATTCGGTGCGCAGATCAATACTCATAGATTCCCGCGCGGACCTGATTTCGTACGGGATGGGCGAATCGTCGCTGAGGCGGATAGCGTTCCTTCTGGACAAGGGGGTTCCGGTAAAGAAGATATGCGACGTGCGCGGCACCTGTTTTACGACCGACGACCTTGCAAACGTGCATTTTGACGCCGAAGACATAGGCGATTACGATATCCTGAAGACCGACAAAGCGGCGTTCGCGCGCGCTTTCAAGCTGCAGCACGAAAACCAGGACAGCGTCTACGGCAAGGCGCTTGTGGAAAAATACGGCGCGCGGTACTGCGTGCAGAATCCCCCTATGCCGCCTCTCACCAGAAATCAGCTCGATTTTGTGTATTCCCTTCCGTATATGCGCGCGTGGCATCCCTGTTACGACGCCGCGGGCGGCGTGCCCGCCATTGAGGAAGTAAAGTTTTCCATCACCCATTGCCGCGGTTGTTTCGGCGGCTGCAATTTCTGCTCCATAACGTTTCTCCAGGGGCGCACGGTCACGTCAAGGAGCATCGCTTCGGTGGTGGAAGAAGCCAAGATCATAGCGGCTATGCCCGATTTCAAGGGATATATCCACGACGTGGGCGGCCCTACCGCCAATTTCCGCCACGCATCGTGCGAAAAGCAGAAGACGCAGGGCGTGTGCAAAAACCGCCAGTGCCTTTTCCCCGCCCCGTGCCCCAACATAAACGCCGACCACAGCGAATATCTGGAGCTGCTCGAACAGGTCGAGGCCGTTCCCGGAGTCAAGAAGGTGTTCGTCCGTTCCGGCATACGCTACGACTATATCCTGTGCGGCAAAAACGACAAGTTTTTAAGACATCTCGTGTCGCACAACGTCAGCGGTCAGCTCAAGGTCGCGCCCGAGCATATATGCGACGGAGTGCTTTATCAGATGGGCAAGCCGGGCGCCGGCATGTATGAAAAATTTGTAAAAAAGTTCTTTGAATATTCGCGCGCGTGCGGCAAAGAACAATATATAGTCCCTTATCTTATGTCGTCGCATCCGGGCTCGACGCTCGACGACGCGATAGAGCTTGCGCTTTATTTGAAGAAAAACAAGCTCAATCCCGAACAGGTGCAGGATTTTTACCCGACTCCCGGCACCGCTTCCACCTGTATGTACCACACGGGGATCGATCCTTTCACCGGAAAAAGCGTGTACGTCGCGCGCGACTACGCTTCCAAGCAGGCGCAAAGGGCGCTTTTGCAGTTTTACAAAAAAGAAAATCACAAACTTATACGGCGCGTGCTGACCGAACACGGCAGAGCCGACCTTATCGGCTTCGGCGAAGACAAGCTCGTGCCGCCCGCCGTACGTTCCGGAGCGCCGAAAAACGCCGGCGCGCAAAAAAAGCATAAAAATAATGGAATAAAACACAGATAATTCATCACGCTGTTCCTCCACATAAACGACCCGCCTTCTGCGCAGAATAAATGCGGCCGTGCGGAAAAGCACGGCACGAAGGCAGGAATGGAAAATGGAATTCAAAAAGCGAGTTTGGGCATTTTTACTGCTTTGCGCCATTCTGTTCGCCGTGTGCGCGTTCACGCCTTACGGTTCGCTGAATCCCCGCGCCGCGCCGGCGGCCCGTCCGGTGCTGCTGCCCGGCGGAACTCCGTTCGGCGTGAAATTCTTTACGCGCGGAGTGATAGTCGTCGGTGTCACCGACATCGAAAGCTACGACGGCATAGCCTCGCCCGCCAAAGACGCGGGCATACGCTCGGGCGACGTGATAACCGCGGTCAACGGGATGCAGGTCAACACCACCGAGGAACTCGCGGAAGCGGTCAACGCGAGCAGGGGCGCCGACACGGTATTCACCGTGCTGCGCGGCGACGAACAGTTTGCGGTGACGGTGAAACCGAAACGTTCGGTATCGGACAACCTTTACCGTTCCGGACTGTGGGTGCGCGATTCCACCGCGGGCATAGGCACCGTGACGTACGTTGATCCTTCCACCGGGCGGTTCGGAGGTCTGGGGCACGGGATATGCGATCCCGACACCGGGAATCCGCTGCCGATGCTCAAAGGAGTGGTCTGCGGCGTGACCGTGACCGGAGTCATCAAGGGCAGGCGCAGCGAACCCGGCGAGCTTATAGGCGAGTTTTCGCTCAAAACTGCGGGCGCGCTGGAAAAGAACACCGAATGCGGAGTTTTCGGCGTGCTCGACGACACCGAAGCGTTTGTTTTTTCCCCGATGGAGATATGCTATTCCGGCGAGATGAAGACCGGCAAAGCGCAGATGCTCACCACGGTTGAAGGCATAGCGCCGCGGCTTTACGAGATACGTATAGTGCGTATTTACGAAAACAGCGGCTGCACCAAGAATTTTCTTCTGGAAGTGACCGACAAAGCGCTGCTCGAAAAGACCGGCGGTATCGTCCAGGGGATGTCGGGTTCGCCTGTCATACAGAACGGCCGCATCTGCGGCGCCGTCACGCACGTTATGATAAGCGATCCCGCGCGCGGGTATGGCATTTTCATAGAAAATATGCTCGATTCCCAGGAGTAAAACAAAAAACGCGGAGCTTTGAGCGTGGCGCTCTAAAGGACAGTAAATAAAAACCGGCTGAGGTAAGGAAAGCTTATCCTTATTTCAGTCGGTTTTTGTCGCAAATCGGCGCAAGCAGGACGTTTGTGTGCCAAACGTGGAAAAGAATGATGATTGCCCTGACGGGCAAATGATGAGCCTCCCTTCGGTCGCCATGATGATTTGCGGTTTCACCGCAAAATGATGAAATGAGTTCCGCTTCATGCGCCGAAGGCGCTCATCATTCGGCGAAGCCGTTCATCATGCGCGAAAGCGCTCATCATGTGCCGCGCAAGCGGAACTCATCATTTGCCGACTGTCTTTAAGAACAGTCGGCATGCGCTCCGCGTTTTTTTGCGTTCACCTTAACGAAAGATAGTATTTTTTGAACTTCCACAAAAGCGCCGCGCCTATGACGCCCGCGTCGCCGTGAAGCGTGGTGACGCCGACTTTCTGCGGATGCAGCAGGTACGGGCGCAGGAATTTGAGCACCACGTCGCCCTGATTCATTATGCCGCCCGCAAGCGATATGTACTGCGGCGCGAAGATGAAATCCAGCCCGTTTATGCCGGTCGCGAGGTTCTTTGCGAACCGCCTCAGCACGCGTTTCGCCACGGGGCATCCTTTTGCGTACGCGTTGAAGACGGTGCGGCCGTCCACGCCGTTTGCGCATTCTTCTGCAAGTACGGAACCGGGGTCGGATTCCGCCGCTTTGCGCGTCATTTTGATGAGCGCGGTGGCGGAAGCGAACCTTTCAAAGCATCCCTTCTGCCCGCACGGGCATTTTTCGCCGCGCGGGTCTATTACGAAATGCCCTAATTCGCCCGCGTCGTTGGTGACGCCGCGCATAAGGTCGCCGTTGACCACGCAGCCGCCGCCGATACCGGTGCCGACGGTGATCTCGACCATATCGGCGCATCCCTTTCCGGCGCCGGCGAGCCAGTCGGCGATGAGCGCGCAGCTGCCGTCGTTTTCGAGATACACCTCCACGCCGAAGCGCTTTTGCAGAATATCGACAATGGGCAGGTTGTAAAACGGCAGGTTCCCCGCCGTGACGATGCTCACGTTGGCGTCGTCCTTGTCGCCGGGGCAGCCCACGCCTATGCATTCTATTTTATACATACCGAAAATGCGCGCGCATTCCGATATGATGTCGTCGATTATGGCCTGTTCGCCGTCGGCGGAACGGGTGCGGAACGAATTCTTGTAGACGAGTTTGTGCTTCGCCGAAAGCACGCCCGATTTTATATTGGTGCCGCCTATGTCGAGGCCGAGGTAATATTTCATATTCATGCTCCTTCCACCTGGAAATGATACAACAATCCGCGGCAAAAGTCAAGAGCATAACTATTGACAAAGAGTCCAAAAAGATATAAAATATAAGCGAATATAAAGCATCAACGCAAGGAGGGCGCGCAATGGCCATAATAATAGGCATAGACGTGGGAGGCAGCACCACCAAGATAGTCGGATTCCGCGACGGCGGGCTGCTTGAGCCGATGCTCGTAAAAGCCACGGATCCGGTCGCTTCGGTCTACGGAGCGTTCGGAAAATTCACCAGCGAGCGCGGGATCGACATCCCCTCGGTGGAACGCGTAATGATAACCGGGGTCGGCTCGACATACATCACCGGCGATATTTACGGCATACCGACCGTCCACGTGGACGAGTTCGCGGCGATAGGCCGCGGCGGGCTGTATCTTTCGGCGCTGGAGGAAGCCATAATCGTGAGTATGGGCACAGGCACGGCGCTCGTATACGCAAAACAGAAACGCGCCGAATATCTGGGCGGCACCGGCGTGGGCGGAGGCACTATGATAGGCCTTTCCAAAGCGCTTTTGCATATGCAGGACCCGGGTCAGATATCCGAGCTCGCGCAGAACGGCGACCTTGAAAACATAGACCTGAAGATCCACGACATCACTTCCAAAAACATAATCCCCACCCTTTCGGCGCAGGCGACGGCTTCGAATTTCGGCAAAGTTTCGGAGATCGCGACCAACGGCGACTACGCGCTGGGTATAATCAATATGATATGCGAAACAATAGGTATGATGGCGGTCTTCGCCGCGCGCGCCAAGAAGATAACCAGCATCGTGCTCACGGGCAACCTTTCCACGCTTGAACAGGCTCCGCGCCTTTACAGCGGTATGGGCGTGATGTTCGGGATGGATTTCATCATACCCAGAAACAGCGAATACGCCACGGTCATAGGCGCCGCGCTGCTGTATTTCGACAAGACGGCTAAAGAGGGCAAAAAATGAAAAAAATCCTTTTGATTCTGTTGTGCGCGTTCACGGCGTTCTGTTTCGCCGCCTGCGGCGGAAACGAAAACGAGGGCAAAATAAAACAGCCGGATCAGATAGACACAGCGGCGCTTTTGGGGAAACTTATAAATGGATTCGACGCGGGCGCGGGCGAAAAATACTGCTCGGAACCGTTTGAAAACGCGTATCTTTTCGACGACGACATACTCGCCGGCAAATACGGCGATCTGGTCTCGGATTATCCCGACCCCGAAACGCTCGTCAGATACTGCGCGTTCTTTTCGGACGAGCCGTACGGACCCGAGTTCGGCGTGTTCGTTTTCAAAACCGAAGCAGACGCCAACGATATGCAGAAATACGCGGAAAACCGCATAGCCGCGCTCAAGCGCAACGCCAAGAACTACCCTTCCGTGGACACTTCGCTCATAGACAACGCGTTTTTCAAAGCGCGCGGCTGCGTGTTCTACTACTGCGCGCTGAACGACGCGGAAAATTTGTTTGAAAAAACGGTGCTCGACGCCGTTACGGAAAGTGAATAAGAGATCATATGTTTTCTAAAAAGATTTTTTCTATGCTTTTGGAAAAAGCCAAAGGCCCGCGTTCGTGGCGCCAGTTCGCCGCGGACTGCGACATAAGTTACGTCCAGATGCGCAAGCTCGTTCAGGGCGAGCAGGAAAACCCTCCCCGCCCCAAGCTCATACGCAAGCTTGCCGACCACGCTTTTGACGACGTGGACCTTGAAGATTTTATGTTCGCCGCCGGAATGGTGCGCGACGACGCGTCGTTCGTCGTGCGCGAAAGCGCCAAGCAGGACGCGTTTTACGCCGGATACCGCGCGCTTTCGCAAAAAGACAAGAACACGGTGAACGAATTCATAAAGTTTCTGGCTTCGCGTTCCGGGCGCGGGACGGAAGGTTCAGAAGAACAGTAACGCGAGAATAAACAGTACGAGTATATCGTTGCTTTCGCTGCCGTCGAGCAGGATGAGCACGCCTATCGCCGCAAGTATCAGGTCGTCCGTTTCGAGACGTCCCAGAGTTCCGCGGAACCGGTTCAAAAGTCCCGCTCCGGCGGGCGGAGATCCGGGCGCGGGCGGAGGCGGCGGAGGCGGCGGCTGGTTTTGCATATTGTAAAGCTGACCGTCGGAAACGACGGTGGGTCCGAAAGCGCCAGCGGGCGTTTCGGGCGCGGGGTCGCCGAAACTGCGCGTATACATCATATCACTCCGTTTTGTGTTTTTTATAGCCGCCAAGCAATGAGGCAACGGCGAGCGCGTTCTGCAGCGCGTCTATTTTATGCCGCTTTTCTTCGCGCAGCAGCGGCTTGAGCGCCGCAAGGAACGCGGCGCGGTCGTCGCGTATCTGCGGCGGCGCCTGGACTGGCGGCGAAACCGGCGCCGGAACGGAATACGGCTCTTTTTCCTGAAGCCCTGCGGCTATGGCGCTTATCTTTTCCATCGCCTCGGCGTCGCCTAATATCTGCCGGAGCCTGGATGCGAAATCATTTTCCATATCCGTTTTTGCGCAGCGCGTCCATAATGGCTTCGCTCTTGCCGCGGCCCGCGCGTTTGAGCAGCGATTCGGCTTTGGAAACGCTCATCCCCGCGAGCGCCTTTTTGAATTCGGGGGCGCCCGCCGAAAGCTCGCGCACGCGTTTTTCGTCGCCGCCGGCGGCGCGCGCGATCTCGGCGACGAGCGACGCGAAAGACGCGTCGTCCATAGCGAGTATTCGCTCGAGATCTTTGTCGTTCAAAGGCATAAAATACCATCCTTTCGGTGATAATATATTCGTTGTTTGTCAGTTTTATATCTGGGAGGGAGCAAAAATGATAAGATGCAAGCCGGAGCGGAATCCGCGCCAGGCGGTGATCATAATCGTCTGCTGCGCGGCGGCGTTCATCGCGGTCGCGGCGGCGGCGTGCATAATAGACGGCTACAAGTGGCTTTTTGAACTTTTGCTGCTGACGGTTACGGTCGCGGGCGTTTACGTAGCTTACCGTTTTTCGATGACCGAGATGGATTACGAGATCTGCGACGGCACCTTCACCGTTTACAAGAACGTCGGCCGCAAGCGCACGGCGGCGTGCTCGCTGGACCTTTCGACCGCCGTGACTCTGCTTCCCAAGAACGAATTCGAAACCAAGCAGAAAAAGCGCGAACTGCCGTATATAAACACGCGGTTCAATTTCAACCAGAACATAAAAAGCCCCGCTTCGTACGTTTACGTCTGCGAATTCAACGGCAGGAACATAGCCGTGGAATTCGAGCCGAATTCCATATTCGTGAACGCCATGCTCGAAGAGATCGAAAACAGCAAGCGCGGCGAAGGTGACGGCGATATCTGATCAGCCCGCGTCTTCCCGACCGCCGGCGCCGGAGTATTCCGCGCCGAGACGCGCCCAGGTGAGCGGCCCGACGATCCCGTCCGGGACCAGCCCGTAATATTTCTGAAACGCCTTGACCGCGTTTTCGGTCTTTGGCCCGTACATACCGTCGACGTCAAGCGGCGGTATTTCTTTTACTCCGCGGCGGATACTGTTTAATGCGTTTTGTATAAATATCACGTCTTCGCCCGTGCTGCCCGCTTTGACCGGCCTGCCGGGATACGGCGGCAGCGAAGGAGGCAGTTCTTCCGCCACGTCGTAATAGACCGACACCACGGCGTTCCAGGTGGGTTCATCCACTTTTCCGCTGACGTCGATCCCGTAAAACCGCTGGAACGCGCTGACGGCGCGGCGGGTGTCTTCGTCGTAGACGCCGTTCACGGTGACGGGCGGAATGGTATCGGCGCCGAAATACGCGCTTATCTGCCGCAAATAGATTTCCATACGCAAAACGTCCAATCCGCGCATGCCTATATCCAGTTCCCTGCCCGGGAAGCCCTCGTTGACCACCGTGAAGTTTTCGCTTTCGGTCTCGGCCAGTTTTTTTACCGCGGTGTAGATGTATATCACGCGGTACCACGTTTCTTCGTCGGTCCTTCCGGTCTCCGGCAGGCCGAAAATGCGCTGGAATTCCTTTACAGCATTCGCGGTCTGCGCGTCGTAGACGCCGTCGGCTTTTTCTATAAACGGTATAGCGGGATAATCTATGGCTATGCGGTTGAGCCGGTACTGAAGACGCGCCACCGATTCGGATTCGCTGCCCGTCTGCAGCACGCCGGGGAAGGAGCCGGGTATGGCTTCCACCACGCGCGCCTCCTTGGTGAAAACGTCGTCGCCGTAATAATAGCGCAAAATATCGAGCGGCGTGTAATACTGTTCGGCGAGATCGACCGAGCCCCATTGCGAAAGACCTTCGCATTGCGATATATACCCGTCGCAGTAGCGCGAAAACACCGGCGCAAGACTCGTGGGCCGCGCGATATATTCGGTGAACGTTTCGTCCACCAGATCGTCGGTGACTTCGAAAGTCGAGCGGTTGTGGATATACGCCTGATCATAGGCGGGCGAATTGGTTATATCGAACCCGTACCCCTGCGAGCGGTACCATTCGGTATATATGCGGTTGAGCGCCAGCGTGTTCTGAGCAAGGAGGTTGGCGCGCAGCGCCGATTCGGGCCACGTGGGGTAGATCTCGCTCGCCGCAACGCTTTTCAGGTATTCGGTGTAGGGGACGGTCACGTCGGGCGCCTTGGAATCCGGCGCGCCGAGATGGACCGTTATGTTCTGCGGGATGAGCACTTCGCGCGCGGAAGGATATATCGCCGTCTGCAAAGCAGGCCCGGCGGCGTTTTTATCGCGGGCGCCGTAGAGGGCGTGCGGCGGGATATCTATAATGCGAACGCGGTTTTTGGGGTCGTCGCACGTGCGTGTGAGAGTGCATTTCTGCACCGTGGTGACGCCGGGGAAGATCTGCACGCCGCGGATTATCAAAGGCACGTACCCGGGCGCTGAAACGCGAACGTCGTAAGTCGTGTAGGGCGCTTCGGCGCTGTCGGGCCTGCGCGAAGCGGCGTAAGAATGCGCGGGCAGCGCAAGGCGCGCGTCGCCGCGGATATCGGTGTATCCGCCCGAGACCGCCCTGCCCGCGTGCGCGGTCTGCACCGAGGCGCCGCAGACCGGGGTGTTACCGTTTTTGCGGTCGACGTGTAAAAAGAACGTTCCCATATTCATATCGTTTGCCATCGTATCACTCTCCGTTACCGATTTTATGCGAAATAGCGCCGCAATGCCACGGAATGCGGGTTATTTTTGTGCAAAAAAAGCGCAAAAGAGTAAAGAAAAGTGTTGAAAAAAGGCGCAAAGTATGGTAAAATTCATATTTTGTGAGGAGATTTTTTATGATAAGAAACGATTTGAGAAACATAGCCATAATAGCGCACGTCGACCACGGCAAGACCACGCTCGTCGACCAGATGCTCAAGTACGGCGGTCTGTTCCGCGAAAACCAGCAGGTAGAGGAGCGCGTGATGGATTCCAACGCGCTTGAGCGCGAACGCGGCATAACCATACTCGCCAAGAACACTTCTACCTTTTACAAGGGCGTGAAGATAAACATAGTCGATACCCCGGGACACGCCGATTTCGGCGGCGAGGTGGAGCGCATACTCAAAATGGTCAACGGCGTGCTGCTGCTTGTGGACGCCGCGGAAGGCCCCATGCCCCAGACGCGCTTTGTGCTTAAAAAAGCCATAGAACTCAACCACCGCATTATTGTGGTGATAAACAAGATCGACCGCCCCGACGCGCGCGTTTACGAAGTGCCGGACGAAGTGCTTGAGCTTTTGATGGAACTCGACGCTTCCAACGATCAGCTCGATTCGCCCGTTATATTCTGCTGCGGCAGAGGCGGCACCGCCTCGCTGACGCCGGAGGACCCCGGCACCGATCTGGCCCCGCTGTTCGACACCATACTCGAACACATCGCCCCGCCCGAAGGCGACGAGACCGCCCCGGCGCAGATGCTCGTTTCGTCGGTGGACTACAACGATTACGTCGGCAAGATCGCCATAGGCCGCATAGAGCGCGGCACGTTCAAGCTGAAACAGGAAATATCGGTGTGCGACTGGCACGACAAGAGCGTAAACAGAAGATCGCGCATCACTTCCCTGTTCCAGATCGACGGTCTGGGCCGCACACCGGTGGAAGAGGCGAAGATAGGCGACATAGTGTGCCTTTCGGGCCTTGACGACATAAATATAGGCAACACCATTACCGATAAAGATTTCCCCGAACCGCTGCCCTTTGTAAAGATAGGCGAGCCCACCATGGAAATGACTTTTTCGGTGAACAATTCGCCGTTTGCGGGGCAGGAGGGCAAGTACGTCACCACCCGCCATATACGCGACTATCTGTTCAAGGAAGCCATGAAGGATATGTCGCTCAAGGTTTACGAGACCGATTCTTCCGACAGCTACAACGTCTGCGGCAGAGGCGAGATGCACCTTTCCATTCTTATGGAAAACATGCGCCGCGAAGGGTACGAGTTCTGCGTTTCCACGCCGCGCATAATCTACCGCGAAATAGACGGCGTGAAATGTGAACCCGTTGAGCGCGCCGTGTTCGACGTGCCGTCGAACTGCGTTTCCACGGTCATGGAAAAAATGGGCTACCGCAAGGGCACGCTCGAGGTCATGCAGCCCAAGGGCGACAGGATGCACCTTGAATTCTTCATACCCACTCGCGGACTTTTCGGGTACAAGACCGAATTCCTTTCCGACACCAAGGGCGAAGGCATCTTCTCGTCTGTATTCGAAGAATATCAGCCCGTAAAGGGCGAGATAGCGCGCCGCTTCACCGGTTCGCTCATTGCGTACGAAGAGGGCGAATGCACCAGCTACGGCATATTCAATTCCCAGGACCGCGGCCCCATGTTCGTGGTCCCCGCCGAGCGCGTTTACGGCGGCCAGGTGGTGGGCATTTCCACCAAGGGCGACGATATAGTGGTGAACGTGTGCAAAAAGAAACACCTCACCGCCGTCCGCTCCACCGGCGCCGACGAGGCGCTGCGCCTTACCCCGGTAACAAAGTTTTCGCTTGAAGAGGCGCTGGAATTCATCGCCGACGACGAGCTGATAGAGATAACGCCCAAGAGCATGCGTATAAGAAAACGCATACTCGACAATTCCCTGCGCATGAAAGAAAAAATGAAAGATAAGAAATAAGCGCAATAAGCAAAAAGCTCCCCCGTGCGCCGGGATCAAAGCCGGTACACGGGGAGATCCGTTCATAGGAGGTCGTGAAAAGTATATTACCTTTCCTTAATTGCTTGTGTGTTTTATTTATAGTAATCCCTCAGCGCTTCAATGAATTCTTCACCGCAGGTACCTTCTTCCGCACCCATGGCTTCCAGCAGTTCTGTTACTTGCGGTTCCGCTATTGGAACAAAGCAAATAGCGGGCACGTGATAAATATAATCGGCAAGCGGAGTATAGTCCAGAATGCTTTCGGATTCGGAAGATTTGATGAGGTAAAAAACATATTCCTTGCCTTTTTCTATAGTTATACCATCATAATAACGATGCGACGAAAGTTCGAACAGAACCGTAGCGGTATCATTATTTGTCAGGTCGCCTGAAATTGCATCTTTTACGGTAACAGTCAACAACGACCAATAATCCACAACGTTCTGATCCATATATTCGTAAGACATCGATATCTCCGTGACGTCCGTGACAACGCCGGTAAAAACAGTGGTAACGCCATTTTTCAAGGTGTTTTCATCCAATGCTTTCCATATAAAAACAATTTTATTCGGAACCTCTAAAGGTTCAACAGATTTTACAGCAGCCTTGATCTTGCCGCTATAATCGGCAACGTTCGTTTTGTTCGCGGTTTTCGTAATCACTACGAACGCAATAACTAAAACGGCTGCGAGCGCCAGCGCCGCCGCCGCGACGCGCGCCGCGCCGGAGCCGTACAAAAAGCTCAGGCGGCTTTTATCGGCTTTTTTTATAAGCCGTTCCACACGGCGGGAATAATCTTCGGAATGCGCCGCGCCGTTTGCAAGGCACGGAGCTTCGTATTGAGTTTCGCGCGATTTGCGCGCGGCTTGAATGAGTTTTTCGTTTTTCATAATTGAATACCCAGCTCCTCTTTCAATAATTTTATAAGTATTTTCTTTCCGCGGGCGAGGCGCGTCTTGGCGGTCCCGCGTTTGAGCCCCAGCTCGCGGGCGACTGTTTTGACGTCTTTTCCGTCGGCGTAATGCAGTATGAGCGCGTCGCGGTACAGCGGGGGGATTTTTTGCATTTGCGCAAAGATATCGTCGGCGCTCAGCCGGCTGTCTTCCGCCAGACGCTCTATCTCGGCGTCGCATTCCCCTATATCGCCCGCTTCCTCCAGCGGCGTTTCGGCGGCGAGCCGTTTTTGCCGCTTTTCATAAATCCCGTAAGCCCGGCTGCGGGCGGCGCGCCAGGCGTATGCCGCGCGCTGTGCGGGCTCAAGCCGGTCCACCACGTTAAAATCCCGCGCGATCGCCGCAAGAGCTTCGTACACGGCTTCTTCGGAATCGTGAAAATTATGCAGTATTTCGTCGGCGGCTTTGAACATGAGCTTTTCGTATTCGTTCACAAAAAGCTCGAACGCTCCGCCGCCGTCTTTAAGTCGCCGCATCGGATCCACTCCTTTTGTCTGAATTTTGCCCCGCGCACGTAAACGCCGGACGTGAAAGGTCGACGTCGGGGGGCACGCAAAGGAACGCGCGCTTTCCTTTTTGCCCCTCTATATATATAGACAGCCGTTTTTGCCGTTTGGGTTCAACTTTTGCAAAAAAAACAGAAAATTTTTCGGGGGACGCGTGCGTCCCCCGATATTTTATAAAATTGCTTACCCGACAAGCGTTTCCATTTCGTCTATGAGCGAATCGAACAGCTTGAGCGCTTCGGCTATGGGTTCGGGCGAATCCATATCCACGCCCGCGCCGCGCAGCAGCGAGATGGGATCCTTGCGGCAGCCGGAAGAAAGGAATTCAAGATATTTTTCCACCGCCGGCTTGCCTTCCTTGAGCACCTTCGCCGAAAGCGCCATCGCCGCCGAAAAGCCGGTGGCGTACTGATAGACGTAATAATTCATAAAGAAATGCGGTATGCGCGCCCATTCCATGGATATCTCTTTATCCACGACCATATCGTCGCCGTAATACTTTTTATTGAGCGCGTAGTACATGTCGCAGAGCGCGTCCGCGGTGAGCGAGCCGCCTTTTTCGACGTATTCGTTCATCTGCATTTCGAATTCGGCGAACATCGTCTGCCGGTAAAGCGTGGTACGGAACTGTTCCAGGAAATGGTTGATAAGGTACGCCTTTTGCTTTTTGTCGGTCGTGGTGCGCAGCAGATACTGCATGAGCAGCGATTCGTTGAACGTGGAAGCCACTTCCGCCACGAAGATGACGTAATCGGCGTATGCGGGCGACTGGTTTGCGTTGGAAAGGTACGAATGGATGGCGTGACCCATTTCGTGCACGAGCGTGAACGCCGAATCGAGCGTGTCGTTGTGGTTGAGCAGGACGTACGGATGCACCGGCGTGCCGCACGAATAAGCGCCGCCGCGCTTGCCTTCGTTTTCGTAAACGTCTATCCAGCGGTTTTCGAACCCTTCTTTTATATGCGAAAGGTATTCTTCGCCCAGCGGCGCGAGCGCCTTGAGCGCAAGCTCCTTGGCGTGTTCAAAGGTTATCTTTATATCGGCTTCGGGGATCAGCGGAGTGTAGATATCGTACATATGCAGCTCGTCCACGTCCATTATCTTTTTGCGCAGGCGCATGAACTTGTGCATTGAATCCATGTGCTCGTTGACCGCGGCGACGAGGTTTTTATACACCGAAACGGGAACTTCGGTGCGGAACAGCGCGCGCTCCATGTTGTTGGCGAACCCGCGCGCCTTGGTATAGAACGAAAGCTGTTTGACCTGGCCGTCGAACAGCGCCGCCATGGTGGCCTTGTATTTTTCGTAAGTTTCATAGACCGAAAGGAACGCTTTACGGCGCGTTTCGACGTCGGGCGATTCCATAAGCGGGATAAACGAGCCCTGCGTGACCTTGCGGACGTTGCCTTCGGCGTCCGTTATATCCGGGAACTTCAGATCGGCGTTGCGGAACACCGAAGCCACGTTCGTGGGCACGCTCGAAATATCGCCCGCCATGGCGAGCAGCTTTTCTTCGGGCTCCGAAAGCGTGTGCGGCTTATACGCGCGCTGACGGTCGAGCAGACGCCTGTAATACTCCAGCCCCGGAGTTTCGGCATAGAATCTGTCGAGCGTTTCGTCGGGGATCGAAACGATCTCGGGAGTTTCGAACGCGAGCAGCGCGGAAACGCCGTTGAGCAGCGTGCGCGCCTTGCCCGTGAACGCCTGATATTTGGAATTGGATTTGTCTTCGTCGCTCTTGAGCATGGCGTAGACGTAATAGCGTTCGACCGTGCTGTTGAACGTTTCGCTCCGGCGCAGATACTCGAGCAGATCGGCGCCGCACGCCGAGATCCTTCCTTTGAACGAGGCGAGTCCGTTGGCTGTTTCGGTTATTCTCGCGCCTTCCGCTTCCCAGGCGGCGTCGTCGGCGTAAAGGGGAGTAAGGTCCCAGGTGTATTCGGTCTTGGCTTCGGATCTTTTCATTTTTATTCCTCCGTTAGATGTAATAATGTATAATTATTTTTGTTGACTTTGGGCAATATATTTGTTAGAATAATCACCGTAAACAGATATGTCAGGCAGAAAGAAAAGGATATGACAGAAAAAAGAAAAACCAACATAAAACAGCTTTCCGAACGGCTTGCGATCATGCTTGTCGGAGCGTTCATTTACGCGATCGGCGTGGCGTTCTTTTTGAACCCGCACGGCATAGCTCCGGGCGGCCTTACCGGTATTTCGGTAATGATAAACCACTTCTTCCCCCAAATAAACACCGGTATACTGGTACTGCTCCTGAACGTGCCGCTGATGATAGCGGGGCTCATAAGGTTCGGCAAGGATTTTCTGGTCTCGACCATCTGGTCGACCGTAACTTCTTCGTTGCTCATATCGGGAATGGAAGATATAATCGCGCATTATCAGCTCGTCATCACGCAGAACATGATCCTTTCCGCTCTTGCGGGAGGCGCCCTTATGGGAGCCGGAATGGGTATGATATTCCGCCGCGGCGGAACGACCGGCGGTTCGGATATCGTAGTCAAGTTCCTGCGCCAGAAATACCGTCATCTTAAATCCGGCGTGCTGTTCATAATAATAGATTCGTCCATAGTCGCCGCCTCGGCCGTGGTTTACCGCGATATAGACATGGGGCTGCTCGCCGGCGTTACCGTGGCGGTAGCGTCTTACGTCTTCAACACCATACTCTACGGCAGCGATTCGGCTCGTCTGACGTTCATAATATCCGGCAGACCCGAGCAGATAGTATCGCGTCTGCTGGAAGAACTGAACATAGGCGCTTCGTACGTCAACGGGCAGGGGGCGTTCACCGGGGCGGACAAGCGCATAATAATGTGCGCCGCCAAGAACCGCATGTTCCCGCAGGTAAAGCAGATCGTTCACGAAGAAGACCCGCGCGCGTTCCTTATAGTTTCTTCCGCCAACGAGATATACGGCGAAGGGTTCAAGGTCTATTCGAATACCGAAATGTAAAATCAGATAAGTTCGTATTCCTCGCCGCCGAGCGTTACCGTTTCGGCGGCTTTCTTTTGTTTGCAGACCGCTTTTTTTGCGCTTGCATATCGCGGGAGCGGCCGCACGGACGCCGCTTCGACGATATCGCTGACCACCGCCGAAGCCGTGGCGGATCCGCCTGCGCCGTGGCCGTAATACGCCGTTTCGCCGACCAGGTCGCCTTTGACGCAAATGCAGTTGAACACGCCGCTGACCGAATGCAGCAGGTTGGCCTGTCTTACCGCGCATGGGCGCACGCAAAGCAGCGCGCCGTTATCGGTGAGTTTCGCCGTGCCCACGAGTTTTATCTTCAATCCCTTTGCTTTGGCTTCGGCGACGCTTTGCGCCGTGACGTTCGTTATGCCGCGGATCTCGGCGCAGTCTTCCATACTGTACTTGCCGCCGAAAGCGCACGACGCGAGTATGCAGATCTTACGCGCGGCGTCGAGCCCTTCGATATCCGCCGAAGGGTCGCGTTCGGCGTAGCCCAGCGCCTGGGCTTCTTTGAGCGCAGTTTCATACGACGAGCCTTCGGTCTCCATTTTTTCGAGTATGAAATTGGTGGTGCCGTTGAGTATGCCGTTTATCTCGGTCACGGAGTTCACCGCGAGAGTGTCGCGCAAGGTGCGGATTATGGGGATGCCGCCGCCCACGGACGCTTCGTACAGATAGCTCACGCCGTTTCTGCGCGCGGCGCGCTCGAGTTCGGCGCCGTGTTTTTCGACCACCAGTTTATTGGAAGTGACCACCGATTTCCCCGCGTTGATGCACGCCAGAGAAAAATCGAACGCCGGCCTGTCGCCGCCCATCGTCTCGGCGACGACTTTTACGCTTTTATCTTTTAAGATCACGTTTATGTCGTTCACTACGCGGCTCGCGAATTCGCTGCCCGAAAAATCGCGCTTATCCAGAATGTATTTTACTTTTATACCGCCGCAAAGGCGCTTGTAGATGCCGGCGTTTTTTTCAAGGGCGTCGTATACCGCGCCGCCCACCACGCCGAGTCCCATTATCGCAATGTTCGTCATTTTACGTCGTCGGTGTAGGAATACACCTCTCCCGCTTCAAAATACTTTGTCTCTATGCCGGTCTCGCCGCCCGTAAGCCGCGCGAGATAAGACATTCCGTCGCGCTCGCTGCCTTCGTGCCCCAGCGTGATCACGGCGCATTCGAACCCCAGTTCGGCGGCGTCGCGCACGTATTCCAGACACTTCCATTCGCAGGTCTCGCCGCATACGACGAGCTGGACTTCGCCGCGCTGTATCGGTTCGTGGGTTATAGCCCCGCAGGCGCCGAGCATAAGGCAGATCCTGTCGGTGCTGAACGAAAGCGAGCCAGTGATACGGACGTGCTTTACGCCGCAGTTTTCTTCTATGAGCTCGGCGAGTTCGAACGGGGTGAGCGGCTCGTCGAGGACCGCCATACGGCGTTCGTCCATGCGCCAGCCGATCCCGAGTTTGTCGAGGAATCCGGCGTGGATGAGGTCGGGTTGAGCGGCGTGCGCGTGGTCGTGGTAGCGGAACACCGCCATCCCCGTGCTTTCCAGAAGCTCGCGCTTGGCGAGTTCCACCCGGTCGGAGGCGAAATTGTCGAAATGGTCGTGGTATGTCGGCTCGTGCGTTACAAGTACGTCGGCGCCCCACGCGTGCGCGTCGCGGATGACCTGCGGCGTTGCGATAAAGCAGAACGCCGCTTTTTTGACGGTGCGTTCGGGGTCGCCCGCCTTGAACGTGTCGACGGTGGGTTCGCAGGGATGAGCGGACAGAGATCTTAAAAACTGGAGCAGTTCAACGGCTTTCATAAAGAAACGCCTCCGGATTCTTTTTTGGTTTTTGCGCGCAGCACGGCGCGCGACGCTGCAAAATGTATATTTATTATATACTTTAACTCGGCTCTTGTCAACCGCGAAACGATACGGCGGAACGTTTTTTTGCGCGTGCGCGCAATATTCGCACATAACGGCATTAAAATTTGAAAAGCTCTTTACTTTTTGACATTTTCGTGTATAATTGAAACAGGTACAATTTTACAGAGAGGAAGTTTGATATGAAGTACATTGTCAACGGTCAGATCATACTCAAAGACAGGATCGTTCAGGGCATGGCGCTGGCGTATGAAGACGGCGTCATCAAAGGCGTGACCGACGCTCAATCGGTCCCCGCGGGCGCCGATATCATCGACGCCGAAGGCGGCTACGTCGCCCCCGGTCTTATCGACGTGCATATCCACGGCTACCTCGGGAAAGACGTCTGCGACGGCGACCCCGAAGGTCTGCGCACCATAGCGGGCGGACTCGTTAAAAACGGCGTGACGGGCTTTTTGCCCACCACGATGACTGTGGATATGAAAGTCATCAACGCCGCGCTCGATTCCGTGCGCGCGGTCAAAAAAGAATCCGAATCCTGGAACGGTTCCGCCATACTCGGCGTACACGCCGAAGGCCCGTTCATCAACCCCAAGAAAAAGGGCGCTCAGGAAGAACGCTTTATACTCAAACCGGATGCGAAATTCGTCATTGAAAATTCCGACGTGATCAAATATATCACCCTCGCCCCCGAAATGGACGAGGATTTCGCCGCCATCCGCGAGATCGCCGAAAAGACCAACGTTGTCGTTTCGATGGGTCACACCAATGCGGATTACGCCACGGCGTACGCTTCGGTAGACGCGGGCGTGCGTTCGACGACGCACCTGTTCAACGCCATGTCGGCGCTTGGCCACCGCAATCCCGGCGTGGTGGGCGCCGCGCTCACCCGCGACGTTTACACCGAGCTCATAGTCGATACCTACCACGTCGACAAGGCCCTGTTCCCGATGATACTCAAGCTCAAGGGCAACCGCCTGGTCTTCATAACCGACTGCCTGCCCGCGGGCGGACTTCCCGAAGGCGAATACACGCTGGGCGGCCAGAAGGTGTTCTATTACGGCAACCTGTGCAAGCTGGAAGACGGCACCATCGCCGGCAGCGTGCTCAAGCTGAACAAGGGCGTGTGGAACGTCTACAAGAACAGCGACGCTCCGCTGTGGCAGTGCGTGCGCTGCGCTTCGCTCAACCCGGCGACTCTGCTCGGCATTCGGAACAGAAAGGGCTCGCTCGAAGTCGGCAAGGATGCCGACATAATCATCACCGACACCGAATTCAACGTTCAAAAAACCATCATAGGAGGCACCGTACGCTATGAAGCTTAAAGTTTTATCCGAACTCGACACTCAGTTCCAGCCCCTTGCGCTGGTCGTCCGCGAATTCCGCAAGAAAACCAAGGGCAGCAAAGGCCAGGATCTGGTCATAGCCATCGAGCGCAACAAGGGCTATATTTCGGCTTACAAGACCCGCATCTACAAGGACGGCGAAGGCAAGGACGAAGTGAACTTCCGCTTTGTTGAACGCATAGTCAAAGCGCTTCTGTGGGTCAGAGGCGGCTATAAGATAATCATCGCCGGCAGCAAGACAGTGGGCGAAAAAATAAAAGAGGCTTACCAAAAAGGCGGCCTGCGCGACTTTGACAACGGATTTATGGCGCGCTGCTACGAGCATCCCTTTGAAGTAGTGGTGACCGATCTCGAACACGCCCCCGTCACCGCCGAATCCGCCGCCCCCGTGGGCAGACATCTCGACGGCTGCCGCATAGGCTTCGACGCCGGCGGAAGCGACCGCAAAGTATCGGCGGTCATCAACGGCGAATCGGTGTATTCCGAAGAAGTCGTGTGGTTCCCCAAGATCAATTCCGACCCGATGTATCACTACAACGGCATACTCGAAGCCATGAAGACCGCCGCGAGCCATATGCCGCGCGTGGACGCCATAGGCGTTTCTTCGGCGGGCGTTTACGTGGACAACCGCATAATGATAGGTTCGCTGTTCCTGAAGATATCGGACGAGGACTTTGAAAAGCACGTCAAGAATATGTATCTCGACGTCGCAAAACAGCTGAGCAAGGAAGCCGGCAGAGATATACCCATAGAAGTCGCCAACGACGGCGACGTCACCGCGCTCGCCGGCGCAATGGATCTCAACGACAACGAAGTACTGGGCGTGGCGATGGGCACTTCCGAGGCCGGCGGCTACGTGGACGCCAACGGCAACATCACCGGCTGGCTCAACGAGCTGGCGTTCGTGCCCGTGGACTTTTGCGAAAACGCGGCTGTCGACGAATGGTCCGGCGACTACGGCTGCGGAGTCAAGTATTTTTCGCAGGACGGCGTGATCAAACTGGCTCCTCTCGCCGGGATCGAGATCGACGAATCGCTTTCGCCCGCCGAAAAACTCAAGGTCGTGCAGAAACTGATGGCTGAAGGCGACGAGCGCGCCAAGAAGATTTACGAAAACATAGGCGTGTATTTCGGCTACGGAATAGCGCTTTACGCCGAATTCTACGATATAAAACACGTGCTCATAATGGGCCGCGTCACCAGCGGCGAAGGCGGCGTGCTGCTTCTGGGCAAGGCGCAGGAAGTTCTGGATAAAGAATTCCCCGAGCTTGCAAAACAGATCACGCTCCATATCCCCGACGAATCCTCGCGCCGCGTAGGTCAGTCGGTCGCCGCGGCGAGCCTGCCCGAGATAAAATAAGCGAATCTTTTAAAAATACCGCGTTCACATACGTGAGCGCGGTATTTTTCTCAAAAACCATTGACAAACGGTGGGGAACGTGATACTGTTATTGCAGAATAGATTATTCATCAAAAAACAGAAGGAGCGCTTGATATGAAAAAATTCATCACGTTATTATGCGTTTTGCTCGTTCTTGCCGTCTGTTCGGTCGAGGCGTTTGCGGGAAGCGGAAACGGGGCGGACCGGCTCGGCGAATACAGCGCCGCCTCTGTCGGCGAAACGGTCCTGCAGCAGCTGAACGCCAAAGACGGCGACACCGTATTAAAAACGTACAACTGCGGCGTGTTAATGACTTTCGGGAAATATCCTTCCGTTGAGGACGTACTGCTGAACGGCAGGTATCTTCAGGTCATATACGCCGTAAAAAGAAAAGGCGCCGCTGAAAACGCGTGGAGCTTCTATTCGTATTATGACGGCGACTTGGTCAGGATAAACAACGGCGATTCGTCTTTTACGGGCGTCATACCCGTGCTCAAATATTTGGCGGACGATGATTTTGTCACAGAATCCACCGGCGCAAAGGAGGTAATAAACAAGTTTTTGTTCTTCAACCCCACGATGCACCAGGGCACGGCGATCTACTATCAAACGGACAAGGGCGATTATGTTTATTACAACAGATCAAACACCGGCAATTATCTGTTTACGGCGGAGCAGTTCTTTGCCATCGTAGGAGAAGCGTATTCCAAAATGGGGCCCGACGTGCCCCCGGGAGGCGGGGATTATCTGGCGGGCGTCGATCTTTCGGCATACGATATGGATTCAACCGATTTCAAGCTCGGATCGCAAAACGATCCCGGCACGGCGGTATGGGTGGCGGCCGTTTGCGCCGTTATAGCGGCGGCAGCCGCGGCGTTCGTGATATTTGCAATTAAAAAGCGCAAAGCGAAAAGCGCCGGAAACGCCGAATAAGCAAACGGATAAAAAGAAACAGACCCGCTGCGGGGCTTACCGCAGCGGGCCGTTTTTTGCGTTTCGCCTTATATCCGGTTTACGGAGTTCACTGGCCGTCGACGATAACGGGGCTTTCTTCGGAGGTCTCGGGTTTTTCGGGAGCGGTGTATCCGAGCCCGCAGTATTCGCACGAGACGCGGATGATGCATTCGTTGAGCGGTTCCACGTCGTATTCGCCCACGGAAGCTTCGATATGCGAATTGCCGTAGCCCGAATGATCGGTGAGGAATATATAAGTGCCGCCGGTCATCACCGCGTAGCTGCGGAGCTGGACTTCGGTCTCTTTATCTATGCCCGAAGACGCCACGGGGATTATGCGCACGCCCTTCGCGGCGGCGTCGGTGAGCGTCTTGACGATCTGGGAGTTGATGCTCTGGATCTCGTCTTCGGTGTGAGGAGGAGCGTCGAGCACGAGGAAGCAGAGCTTGACGGCGTTTTCGCGCCAGGCGTGGCCGTTGACGGCGTTTTCGAGCGCGGTGTGCACCGCCTCGGGATAATCGCCGCCGCCTTCGGAATGCTGCGCTCTGATCTGCGCGAGGCATTCTTCGATATCGGAGCGGAAATCGAAATATTTGACTATATAATCGTCGCCTTCGTCGCGGTAGAAGTTGACCGAGACGCGGATCGAAAGCGCCTGGCCGTTTTCGGCGATGCGGCTTATTACGTTGGCGAGTTCGATCTTGAGGTATTCGAGCTCGTCGCCCATACTGCCGGTGGTGTCGATCATAAGCATAAAGTCGAGCTCTTTAATTTCGGCGGACGCGGAATCGGTTTCGATTTCCACGCATTTGCCGCAGTCGGCGGAGGTGACTTCAACGGTCTTGCCGCAGGCTCTGACCGCCGCCAGGGACTGTTTTTCTTTTTCGGGATACACGAGATACGCTCTGCCGTCGATATCCGTCACGGCGGCGAATATGACGTCGCCGGAGCGCGAAACGAGTTCGGCTTTGGCGCCGTAAACCGAAGAATCGCCGTTTTTGACGCAGACTTCTATTACGTTATAGGCGAAAAGTCCGCGGCGTTCGGAATACTGCATCCAACTGTCTTCTTCCGCAAACTTTTTGATCCATTCGCCAAGCTTGCGCACGTCGCGCCATTCGCCCGCGGTGAGCGTGCCGGCGCGGAACTGTTCGTCAAAACCGGGTATTTCTTCACAGCCGACGCCGTCGACCGGGTAACCGGTCTCGTAATAAGTTTTTCCGTCGGCGGTGTGGTAATACGTCTTGCCGGTGCCCGAGGGAACGACGTAGCCGATTTCCGGATCATAAACGCCTGTCGGCGACTCTTCCGCCCATTCCGTGCCGGAATGCTCGCCGCCGCCGATGGTGCCGTCGGAATAAGAAAGATCGCCCGGAACGGTCTCGATCACGTCGTCTTTCGAACCGTGTTCGGCGCCGCTTTCGGTGTTCCCGCCTATGACGCCGTCGTTATACGGAACGCTCGTTTCTGTCCGGCTTACGCCGTCGACGACGCCTTCGGTAACGTCGCGACGGAGCGCGAACGCGCCTATAACGCCCGCAGCAAGCACGCATATGACGAGCATTGCCGCGAGAGCGGGGCGGAAATAGCTGCGTTTTGAAGTCGTCCTGCGCATTTCTGCCGGCGCTTCGAGCGCGGCGCCGGGAAGCACGCGTTCTTTTTCGGGGACTGAGAGTCCTTCGTATGAATTTTTGATTTTTCTTTTGATACCCATAACGCTTTTCTCCTTTTTTAGGTCAACGGTATTCGGATTTGAGTTTTTGAAGCGCGCGCTTGTATTTTTTGCGCACGGCTTCGGCGGTGAGCCCCAGGGTTTCGCCTATTTCGGCGTACCTGAACCCTTCGGCGGCTTTGAGCAGCACTATCTGCCGTTCGAGATCCGGCAGGGACGAAAGCAGGTCTTTCAGCTCGCATTCGGCGGTGAAATCGCCTTCCGACGCAGTTTCTTCGAATTGCTCGGGCGGCACGCTCGCTATGCGCCGGCTTTGGATATCGAATGCGGCGTTGCGGGCGATCGCCATGACCCACGCGCGTGCGCTGCCCTTTTCGTCAAAGCTCGCTGCGTGCCGCGCCACTTTGAGAAAAGTGTCCTGCATCGCATCCTCGGCGTCTGCGCGGTTATTAAGTATTGTAAACGCCAGCGCGTAGATCTGTCTGCCGAGCTGTTCGTAAAGCACGTCAAGGCGCTGCATATTCCCCTGCGAAATTTCGGTTATCGCCTTTGCGCACAAGGCGTTCGCCGAAAAGATCGGACGCATGGACTCACCCCGTTTCAGGTCTTTCGTAATATAATACCGCGAAAAAAGGAAAAAGCGGACAAAAAATTTTTGTTCCGCTTGAAATTTTATCATATTTTTTCGGATTTGTCAAATCAGGAAAAGCATTCCGCCATCGCGCGGGCGAGCAGGCGCGCGCTTTCTTGGGCTTCTTCGAGCGTGTTCCCCTGTGAACCGACTTCGATTATCAGCGCGCCGGGCGAGATATCCTGGTTGAACGAAGCCGACCGCAGATATATCGGGCGCACCAGCGAAGGCGATATGGCGTACAGCGCTTTCCACAGTTTGACCGCGTTGGCGAGATTGGTCTTCCAACCCGTGTGTCTGCCCGCTTTTTCGTCGGTGCCCACGACGATCATTATCTGCGCGGCGCGTCTGCCTTCCACCTCGGCGACCGCCGCCGCGGCGAGTCCGCCGCTTTTGACGCTGTCGCGGTGGATATCTATTATGTAGCGCAGCGCGGGGTATTTCTTCATCCATTCCAGGCATGCATCGCGGCTTTTGGAATACGACAGCGAAAAATCGTCTTTGTCGTACATATTCAGGTCGTGCAGCGCAAACACGCCGTATTCGCGCAAGGCGTCGCAGAGCGCTTCGCCGGCGGCGACCACGTTTTTCGCCGTATCTTCGCTGCGGAAGGAGTACGCGCCGTCGTATCCGCCGGAAGGCGAATAGCTTTCGGTCCCGTGGGTGTGGTATACCAAGACAGTGGGCGGAGTCCCGCGGATTTCGCCTTCGGTGCGCGGCAGCTCGGCTTTAGAAAGGTCTAACTTATAGCTTGTCTCGTTCTGCAGCGTGACTTCACCGGACGAACGCCGGCTAAGATCCAGACTCACCGGCAGAAACCGCCCGCCGCTTTCTTCGGAAAAATCCGTATCGCCGGAAATCGCGCTTTCGCCATCTTCCGGCGGGGGCGCGGAAGAATCTTCATACGAAGGCGCGGGCTTTATGACGCCCAGTTTTTCGAGCCGCTCGGGGGTGTCCTCCGGCAGCAGGCTCACCAGATACGCCGCGCCGAACATCAGCCCCAGCATCGCCAGCGCGCCGGCGCAGCAGATACCGAAATACGCGAAAATTTTACGTTCCGTCATTCTTATCACCCGTAACGAATATATGCCGCGCCTACGCCGTGTATTCCTGCATTTCGGCGAGCGTGAGCTCGCGGTGGACCGCGAGATCGACCGCGTCGGCGAGGAAACGCGATATCTTTTCGGTCATAACGTCGCATTCCTTGGGCGAAACGAACATCCTGCTCCCGGTCTCGAATACCGCGCGCTCGGTGGCCTCGTCCATACGCCCGCCCGCCTGTTCCAGCAGATCGTACGCCAGAGTGGCCGCGTCCACGACTGTGGGAACTCCCACCGCTATTACCGGGATCCCCAGAGTCTGCCTGTCGAGCCCGCGGCGGTCGTTATAAACGCCGGACCCGGGCGAGATGCCCGCGTCGGTGATCTGTACCGTGGTGCCGAGCCGCGCGAGCCTGCGCGACGCGAGCGCGTCGATCACTATGACGCACGAGGCGCCGCAGCTTTTGGCGGCGCACCGCACGAGCTCGCTGCTTTCTATCCCGGTCTGCCCCAGCACCCCGGGCGCGAACGCCGCCAGACACCCGAAACCGGCGCCGGCGTAAAGCGCGGGGTCCGAGCCCTTTATGTGCTTTGTGACGAGCATTTTCGCCACGGCGCGCGGCCCTATGGCGTCGCCGGTGATGGAGCCGTTCCCCAGCCCCACCGCGAGCACGCCGCTCTTTTCGCCGCCGGCGGGCATAACGCGCGCTATGAGTTCCGCCGTGACCGCCGCCGCGCGCTCGAACTCTTCCCTGCCGCATTCCCAGATCCTGCCGATATCCGCGGTCATATACACTCCGGCGCGCTTGCCGCTTTGGGCGTCGTCGTGCGCGAGCGTGACCGTGGTGATCTCCACGCCCTTTGAAATTTGCTTTGTCGAGCTGAATCCCGCAATGCCGTTTTCGGCGAGCTCGCTTGCCAGATCCGTGCGTACGGCGAACATAAAAACACCCCTCTTTGTTGGTTATTATTCGCACTCCCGCCGCAAAAAATGTAAAAAGCACTTGTATTCGTGACAAAAATATGTATAATGCTATTTGGGAGTTCGTGTTATGAAAAAAACAGAAGGTTTCGGCTTTATTGCCGCAAAATACGATATATACAACAGCGCCGATTACGACGCCTACGTTTCGTTCGTGCTCAAGGCGTTTGAAGAGGCGGATATCCCCGTGACCGAGGTGCTCGACCTGGGCTGCGGCACCGGCGAACTTTCGGTGCGGCTCGCCGACGCGGGCAAAAGCGTCACCGCCGCCGATATTTCGGAAGATATGCTTTCGGTGCTCGTTTCCAAATCCTCAGGGCGCGATATCCAGCCCGTGCGCCAGGATATGCGCGCTCTCGACCTTTTCGGCACCGTGCAGGGGTGCGTTTCGGCGTTCGACTGCCTGAACTATCTGCTCACGGCAAAAGACCTTGAAAAAGCGATAAGTTCGGTGGGATTCTTTATGGAAAAAGGCGGCGTGTTCGTGTTCGACGTCAACACCGGTTACGCGTACTCGCAAGTCTACGACGGCAAAAGCTACGTATACGAGACCGAGGAAAGCATGCTCGTGTGGCAGAGCGAATATAACGAAAACACGCGCAGATGCCGCTTTTATCTGACTTCGTTCGACGAAACAAACGACGGGCGGTACCTGCGGCGCGACTGCGTGCACACGCAGAAATTCCACCCGCACCGCACAATAGCCGCGGCGGCAAAGCGCGCGGGGTTCGATATTATAGGCGTTTACGGCACGCCGGAGTTCGGCGCGCCGCAGAAAACGAGCGCGAAGAATTATTACGTTCTGAAGAAAAACAGGAGCTTGTGATGGCAAAGATTTTAAGGGCTATGACGCGCGACGGCAGCGCGAGGATACTTGCCGAAGATTCCGCAGATATAGTCAACGAGGCGATACGCATACACAATACCTTCCCGGTCTGCACGGCGGCGCTTGGGCGCACGCTGACGGCGGCTTCGATGCTCGGCTCGCTTTTAGGCGAAGACGAGGACGCGCTGACCGTGAGTTTCCGCGGCGACGGGCCCGCGGGCAGGATAGTCGTATCGGCCGACTGGAAAGGCAACGTGCGCGGGTACGTACAGAATCCGCACGTGGATATCCCGCTCAAGACCAACGGCAAACTGGATGTTTCGGGCGCGGTAGGCAAAGGGCAGATGTATATCTTACGCGACGCGGGCGGCAGCGAACCCTACGTGGGCATAGCCGACATAGTGAGCGGCGAGATAGCCGAAGACATAGCTTCGTACTACGCAAAAAGCGAACAGATACCCACGCTGTGCTCGCTGGGCGTGCTGGTGGGCACCGACTGCAAATGTCTGTGCGCGGGCGGCGTGCTGATACAGCTGCTCCCGTTCGCCGACGACGCGGTGGCGCAGAGGCTTGAAGAAAACGCTTCACGTCTGCCGGGTGTGACCAAACTGCTTTCGGAGCACACGCTCGAAGAGACGCTCGGTATGTTCCTCGAAGGCGTCGAATACGACGTTTTCGATTCGATGGAATGCGCCTACGAATGCAAGTGCAGCCGCGCCAAGACCGACGCCGCCTTAAGGGCTTTGGGCAAGGAAGAACTTTTGAAAATGGCGGATTCGGACGAAAAGGCCGAGATCTCGTGCCAGTTCTGCGATAAAAAATACGTGTATTCGAGATCCGACATAAAGAAAATAGCGGAGGAAATAAAATGACAAAAGGCAGAAAAGTTTACGAAAAAATACGTTCCGTCGCCGATGCGGCGCTGTTCTTCGACGACGTATGTATGTACTGGGCGACCGGATTCTATTCCACCGACGGCGTGGTGATAGTCGACGCCGACGCCACCAGACTGTGCGTGGATTCGCGCTATTACGAAGCCGCGTGCAACGCCAAGGAAAGCGGCGCGCTTTTTGACGACGTGGAAGTGATACTGCTCGACAAAGGAGTCGTCGACGCCGTAAAAACGCACGCCAAAGGCGAAACGTACGCCGTGGATTCAGAACTTGTGACCGTGGCGCGTCTGGAACGGCTGAAAAAGGCGTTCGAAGGCAAGACCGTCGTCACGCAGGAAAACATATGCAAAGACCTGCGTATGATAAAGTCGCCCGATGAACTGGAAAAAATAAAGACCGCCCAGGCGATAACCGACGCGGCGTTCGAGCACATAACCCGTTTCATACGCAAAGGGCTCACCGAAAAGCGCATAGCCGCCGAACTGGAATTCTTTGTAAAGAGCAACGGCGGCGACAATATGTCGTTCGACACGATATGCGTTTCGGGCCCGAACTCTTCGCTGCCGCACGGAGTCCCCGGCGACGTCGAAATATGCGAAAATTCGTTTTTGACAATGGATTTCGGCGTAAAATACAAGGGCTACTGTTCGGATATGACGCGCACCGTGGTGCTGGGCAAAGCGACGGACGAGATGAAACACGTCTACGGCACTGTGCTCGAAGCGCAGCTCGCGGGTATCGCCGCCGCCAAGGGCGGGATAAACGGCAGCGCAATCGACGCCGCCGCGCGCGACATCATCAAGGGCGCGGGCTACGGCAGATATTTCGGCCACGGGCTGGGCCATTCCGTGGGGATAGAGATACACGAAGACCCCCGGTTTTCGCCCAAATACGAAAAGAACGTGCCCGCGGGTTCGATAATGACGGTGGAACCCGGCATTTATCTGCCCGGCAGATTCGGCGTGCGCATCGAAGACATGGTGTACGTCACCGAAAACGGGTGCGAGGTTTTGACAAATTCGCCCAAAAATCTTATTGAACTGTGATTTATTTCAAAAAAAGCATTGACAAAACAAAATATTTGCGTTAAAATTTGCATAGTATTGAACCAAGAAAGGAAAATCTGTATATGGTAACAGCAGGCGATTTCAGAAACGGCCTCACCTTTGAAATGGATGGCAACGTAATGCAGGTCATCGAATTTCAGCACGTAAAACCCGGCAAAGGCGCCGCTTTTGTCAGAACCAAAATGCGCAATCTTATAACCGGCGCAGTCGTTGAACAGGCGTTCAACCCCACCGCAAAATTCCCCGCCGCGCAGGTCGAAAGAAAAGACATGCAGTACAGCTACGCCGACGGCGATCTGTATTACTTTATGGATATGGAGACCTACGATCAGGTCCCGCTCAACAGCTCTCAGCTGCCCGACGCGTTCAAATTCGTCAAAGAAGGCGATATGTGCCGTCTTGTATCCTATAAAGGCAACGTGTTCTCGGTCGAACCCCCCACTTTCGTCGAACTCGAGATCACCAAAGCGGAACCCGGCGTGAGAGGCAACACCGCCACCAACGTCACCAAGATCGCCAAAGTCGAGACCGGCGCGGAGATCAAAGTGCCCATGTTCATCAACGAAGGCGACGTAATAAGAATAGACACACGTACCGGCGAATATCTCGAAAGAGTATGACGCTGCCCGTATAATTTGAACGGGAGAAAGGAAACAAAATGAATCCATCCGAAAAAGCTGCTTATATCAAAGGCCTTATGGAAGGCATGAAATTCGACACCCAGTCCGACGTGGGCAAGCTCATTGCCAAAATAGTCGACCTGCTCGAGGATCTTTCGCTTTCCGTTCAGGATCTTGAAGACGAAGTTGCTCAGCTCAACGATTTCACCGACGAACTCGACGAGGATCTCGGCGCCGTTGAGGAAGAGCTTTACGGTGAATGCGACTGCTGCGACGACGACTGCTGCTGCGACGACGACTGCTGCTGCGACGACGACTGCGACTGCGGCTGCTGCGACGAAGAAGAAGACAAATAATCCCCGTAAAATAACATATTAAAAATCGGTCCCCGCGGCCGATTTTTAATGTTTGCGACAAAAAAATGGAACACATATACGACATCCACACACATATTTTCCCGCAAAAAATAGCCGCGCGCGGCGTTGAAAACATTGGAAAATTCTACGGTCTGCAAATGCGCTGCGACGGCACCGGCGAATCGCTCGGCACGCTTCTCGTCCCCGGGATGAAATGCGTGATCTCGTCCGCCTCGCTCAAAGAAGACACCATGAGCATAGGCAACGATTTTCTGCTCGGTTTTGCAAAAAGGAACGAAAATTTTATACCGTTTTCTTCGTTTTTCCCGTTCTGTTCGGTGCTCGACGCCGCGCACGAGCTCGAAAGATGCAAAAAGCTGGGGACAAAGGGCGTAAAGATGCATCCGGATTTTCAGCAGTACTATCTCGACGACCCGCACGCTGTGGAAATTTACCGCGTGTGCGCCGAGCTGGAACTGCCCGTGATGTTCCACGTCGGCGACAGAAGATACGATTATTCGTCGCCCAGGCGCACGCTGAATGTGGCGGAAAAACTGCCGGATCTTAAAATAATCGCCGCGCATATGTGCGGTTATTCCGTTTGGGACGAGGCCGAAAAATACCTGATAGGCACGAACGTATACACCGAGACTTCGGATTCGCTCGACAATATGGAGCCCGGGGCGCTTGCGGATATGATCCGCCGCCACGGCGTGGACAAGGTGATGTTCGGTTCCGACTTCCCCATCATCTCGCCGTCGGACGAATACGAGCGGTTCAAAAACGTCCCGCTCACCGACGAGGAAAAGAAAAAGATACTCACCGAAAACGCCGAAAAACTTTTAGATCTATAAAGACAGGTGGACCGAAATGTTCAAAATAGGGTTCGACAACGACAAATATCTCAAACTGCAGTCCGAAAAGATAAAGGAGCGCATAGCGTATTTCGGGGGCAAGCTGTACCTCGAATTCGGCGGCAAGCTGTTCGACGACTACCACGCGTCGCGCGTGCTGCCGGGTTTTCAGCCCGACAGTAAGCTGCAGATGCTGTTGAAGCTGAAAGACCAGGCGGAGATAGTCATCGCCATAAACGCGTTCGATATCGAAAAGAGCAAGATGCGCGGCGACCTTGGCATAACTTACGAATCGGAAGTGCTGCGGCTCATAGACGCGTTCCGTTTCGTGGGACTTTACGTGGGCAGCGTCGTTATGACCCGTTATTCCGCGCAGCCGGCGGCGCTGGCTTTTTCCGAAAAGCTGGGGCGGCTGGGCGTAAAGGTCTACCACCATTACGCCATAGAGGGCTACCCTTCCAACGTACATAAGATCGTTTCGGACGAAGGCTACGGCAGGAACGACTTCATAGAGACCTCGCGTTCGCTGGTCGTCATCACCGCGCCGGGGCCCGGCAGCGGAAAAATGGCGGTCTGCCTTTCGCAGCTCTACCACGAGCACAAGCGCGGCATAGCCGCGGGCTACGCCAAGTTCGAAACGTTCCCCATATGGAACCTTCCGCTCAAGCATCCGGTCAACATCGCTTACGAGGCCGCCACGGTAGACCTGGGCGACGTGAATATGATAGACCCGTTCCATCTGGAATCTTACGGCGTGACCACCGTCAACTATAACCGCGACGTGGAGATATTCCCCGTGGTGAACGCCATGTTCGAACTCATCTACGGCAGATCGCCGTACAAATCGCCCACCGATATGGGCGTCAATATGGCGGGGCTGTGCATCACCGACGACAAAGCGGTGTCCGACGCCGCCAAACAGGAAATAATCCGCCGCTATTACAACTGCCTGTGCGCCGAGCGCAAAGGGCTGGCGTCTTCCGAACCCGAATCGGCGAAATGCGAGCTGCTTATGCGTCAGGCGGGCGTTTCCGCCGGCGACAGGCCGGTCATAATCGCCGCTCTGAGCAAAGCCAACGAGACCGGCGCCCCGGCCACGGCCATGGAGCTTTGCGACGGCAGGATAATCACCGGCAAGACTTCTTCCCTGCTGGGCGCATCGTCCGCGATGCTGCTCAACGCGCTCAAAGCGCTCGCCGGCATAGCCGACGACGTAAAACTTATATCCGAAAAACTCATAGAGCCCATACAGGATATCAAAGTGCGCATCCTGGGCAACCATAATCCGCGCCTGCACACCGACGAAGTGCTCATCGCGCTCAGCATCTGCGCGTCGACCGATCCGGTGGCGGCGAAATGCCTGGCGCAGCTGACGAACCTGCGCAACTGCGAGGCGCATTCCAGCGTTATACTTTCGCAGGTGGACGACGGCGTTTTCAAGAAGCTGGGCGTGAACCTGACCTGCGAACCGGTCTACCAGACAAAGAAACTTTATCATAAATAATCATAAGAAAGACGGGAGAAAGTTATGGAAAAATTCAAGGATTTACAATACGTGCGCCCCGACGTAAAGGCGCTCAAAAAAGATTATCTCGCCGCGGTCAAAAAGTTCAAGGCGGCGCAGACTTTTGAAGAAGCGGATTCCGCCATGCGCGAATGGAGCGACGTGGGCGACCGCGTGGGCACGCAGTGCGTCATAGCCAACGTGCGCCACACCTGCAATATGAAAGATGAGTTTTACGATAACGAAAACAAATTCATCGACAGCACCATGCCCAAACTTATGCCCGTTATGAAAAAGGGCACCACCGCGCTTATAAAAAGCAAATTCCGCCCGCAGTTAGAAGAACGCTACGGCAAGCTGATGTTCCAAAGCGCCGAAATCGAAGAAAAGCTGATGAAGCTTTCCATCATACTGCCCACGATAAAAGAAAACAAGCTCACAAGCGAATATTCCAAGCTGGCGGCGAGCTGCTCGGTAGAATTTATGGGCGAAAAATGCAATTTCTACGGCCTGCTCAAGCATATGCAGTCGACAGACCGCGCCGAACGCAAAGCGGCGTTTGAGGAATGGGCGAAGCTTTACGCCGGCATAGCTCCGCAGCTGGACGAGATCTACGGCAAACTCATAAAGCTGAGATGCAAGATCGCCAAGAAACTGGGGTTCAAGAACTACATAGATTACGTCTATCTCGCCCGCGGCAGATACGACTACGATTCCAAAGCGGTCGCCGAATTCCGCGACGCGGTGCGCAAATACATAACCCCGCTGTGCGACAGACTGTATAAAGAACAGGCGGAACGCATAGGAGTCGACAAACTCTGCTGGTACGACGAATCGCTCGTCTTCCCCGAAGGCAACGCCGACCCGCAGGGCACGCCCGAAGAGCTTGTGGCAAAAGCGCAGGAGATGTATTCCGAACTTTCGCCCGAGACAAAAGAATTCTTTGACTTTATGGTCAAATACGAGCTGTTCGATTTCGTCACGCGCGAAAACAAACATCTTGGCGGCTACTGCACGTTCCTGCCCGAATACAAGGCGCCGTTCATCTTTTCCAACTTCAACGGCACTTCCGCCGATATAGACGTGCTCACGCACGAGGCCGGGCACGCGTTCGAAGCCTATTACGCTTCGCGCCGGCTGCCGCTTCCCGATATGACATATTCCACAAGCGAGATCAACGAGATCCATTCCATGGCGATGGAGCATTTCACCTACCCGTATATGGATAAATTCTTCGGCGAAAACGCCGACAAGCGCAGATATTCGCATTTCTGCGAAGCGCTTATGGTCATCCCCTATCTCGTATCGGTAGACGAATTCCAGCACCGCGTGTTCGAAAACCCGGATTCCACTTCCGCCGACTGGCGCAGGTTCTGGAAAGAGACCGAGCAGAAATATATGCCGTGGAGGAGCTACGACGGCAACGAATTCCTCGAAGGCGGCGGGTTCTGGATGCAGAAACAGCACATATTCCTTTACCCGTTCTATTACGTGGATTACGCTCTGGCGCAGCTGGGCGCGTTCGCGCTTTACCGCAAGAACACCGAAGGCGGCGACGCCTGGGGCGATTATCTCAAGCTGTGCGGCATGGGCGGCAAATACGGCTACTTCGAAACGCTCAAAGAAGCCGGCATCCCCTGCCCGCTCAAGGAAGAGACCGTAAAGATGACCGCCGAATTCGCCGAAAAGCAAATAGCGGAACTGAAATCCAAGCTCTGAAAATACGCATAAACAAAAGAAAGCCGTTCCGGCGAGGAACGGCTTTTTCGTATTTCGTGCGCGAAGCGCATAACTCATAACGCATAGCTCTAAGCTCTAAATTTTTCATATTCGAATACGGGTTGGGAGTTTAGAACTAAGAACTAATAACTAATAACTAATAACTTCGGAGGCTTTTCGCCTTGCGGCGAAAAGCTGAATTGCTCGCATACGCTCGCAGCTAAATTAAATTCGCTTTTAGCTCGGCGCCCGTCCGGGGTCCCCGAAGCGAGCGAAGCGAGTTTTGGGGCGAAAAAGCCGAATTTAGCTCGGCGCAGCCGCGCTGTAACGATTTGTCGCTTTACTTTTGGCGCGATTTGTGGTTTAATGATAACGGTAAACGAGATCCCGGCCGGAAAACGTTACCGAAAGGAGGGCGGCGATTGGAAACAGGCAGAATAATATCCGAACTGCGTATAAGCGCGGGGCTGACCCAGGAAGAGCTTGCCGAACGTCTTTACGTTTCACGCGCGCTGGTGCAGAAATGGGAGACCGGCAAACGCAGACCCGGCAAAAGCGATCTGGAATCCGTTGCGGCGATACTCGGCGCCGATCACGGCGTTTTTTGTGAAAAAGACGACGGGATAATGGCCGAGCTTGAGTCGTGCGTTCCGGAAAACTGCGGTATGACCGAAGAAAGCGTGGTACCTCTTTTGGAAAACTTTTTGCAGACGCTGCCGCCGAGAGAACGCAATATCTTTATAAAACGTTATCATTTCCTGCGTTCCGCAAAAGAGATAAGCGCGGAAACGGGGATACGCCAGGGACACGTGCGCACCATACTTTCGCGCACGAGATCCAAACTGAAAGAGTATTTTAAGGAGAATATAAAATGAACGCAAACACTCTTTACGACGCTTTTGCAAAAATAAGCGATTCGCTCACCGATACCGCTTACGAAGCGAAAAAGCCCGAACGCACCAAAAACTTCAAAACCATCGCGATCGCCGCCGCGGCGCTGGTCGTGGCCGCCGCCGCAATATTCGCGATCCCGGCGTTCCGCAGCGATCCGAATAACGTTTCCGCCGTCGAAGACACGTCGGGAGTTGATGACAGCAACGTATTATACAGGTCGGAAAACGGCGATTTCGTCGTGCGCGTCGTCGAGCCGCTGGACGTGCCGAAGGTTTATAACTATTTATGGGCGCCCATAACGGACAATATGCTGAATTCTTTTTCGACCGTCATAACCGGAACGATAGAAAAGGTGGAAGAAATAGAGATCTCTTACAGCCTTTTTGATCAAGACCTTACCGCTTACTGGTCGCTCCTTACCGTGTCTGCAGACGACGTCATAAAAGGAAACGGCGACGTGATCAAGGGCGAGACCGTGAGCGTGCTGTCCGAATTATCCACCCATTCGGCAAATGAAGACAATATTTATCCCCTGGTAAACGAAAAATACGTTTTCTTCCTTAATAAGACGTCGGAGCTCAAGAACGTTCCGGATTATTCGTCGATCGCCGATTATATGTATGAAATGACCGGAGATGCGTTTATTCCCCTTGACGAACCTCAAAATCAGCGGCTTTCAGAGATTTTGGGCAGCGAGGATAATTTCGGCGAGAAGTTCGTTGAAGCGCTTGCGAATTATTATGACGGCAGTAACGGAAACGTACTTTACCGTTCGGAAGACGGCGATTACGTCGTGCGCGTCGTCGAGCCGCTCGAGAACCCCGTATATATCAACACCGAATGGGCGGTGCTCACCGACAGTATAATACGCGGAAACACCGACGTGTTTACCGGCGCCATAACCGACATAACGGAGATCTCTATGACGTACCGGTACATGGATCAAGACGTCACCGATTACCTTTCGCTTATCACCGCGGAAGTAAAGGACACGCTGAAAGGCGATCTTACGAAAAAAGAGACCGTGACGTTTATATTCCCCTATTCTTCGCGCATGGCGTGTATGGAAGTTGATCCCGAGATCGGCAAAGAATACGCTTTTTATCTTACAAAAACGTCCGAGCTTAATCACTCGTTGGATTACACGCCTATTGCTGAATACTATTATTGTATCCAGGGTTACTGCATGACGCCGCTCGACGAACCGCAGGACAATGAGCTGCTGAAGATCATCGGCGCCGAAGAAGGAATCTGCGGCGAAGCGTTTGTCGATTCGCTTAAAAACTATTACAGCGGCAAAAACGAAAACCTTATTTACCGTTCCGAAAACGGCGATTACACGGTGTGGAAAGTCAATCCCGATAGCCTTTCCGGGGTTGGGTCAGCCGCTTGCTGGGTGCCGGTAGACGACGAGATGCTTCACAGAGCGAGCGACGTGGTCGTGGGGACGATCAAGGACATTACGGATATATATATCGAGACCGGGGATCACGATTATTTAGAAACCCAATACGGCGTCATCGACCTTTCAGAGGTCTATCGTTACAAATCGCTTGTTACCGTGGAAGTGAAAGAAACGATCAACGGCGATATCGCCGAAGGCGAAACCATCACTTTTGTGTATGAATCGCCTTTGGCGAGCTATCCGAAAAACGTATCGTCAAGCTCATGGGGCGATGAGTCCGCCATAGTAGGCAGAGATTACGTATTCTTCCTTAGAAAAACTTCCGAAAAGGACTACAAGTTCGATCTGACGCCGATCGCGGCTTACGCATACGGCATTATCGGGCCCTGCTTTGTTCCGTACGACGAGCCGCAGGATGCATCCCTGCTGGATACAATCGGCGCACAAATAGGCACTTGCGGCGAAGAATTCATTGAAGCGGTGAGGAAGTATTATAACTGATCCGATATGCGCGAAGCGCATAACTCTAAACTCTAAACTTTCGTAAATGAATACAAGTTGAGAGTTTAGAACCAATAACTGCGGGAAAAAGAAAGCCGTTCAGCGAGAAACGGCTTTCTTTTTTTATATCTTTGAAAACAGCAGATCCGAATACGTGGGCACGGGCCAACGGTCTTTGGCTACGTGCGTTTCGGCTTCGTCCACCAGCGCGCGCAGACGGTCCATGAGCGGCAGCACGGTGTCGCGGCACGAGATCGCGCGTTCGGTTATATCTTCCACGCTCCTGGTGCGGCGCACGGCGGTGCGGAGCGCCTCGTTGTGCGCGTAAATATCGGTGCACAGCTCGTTAAGGCGGCGGTAAACGGCGTCCTCGTAGCCGTTGGCGAGTGTGGGATCCGCGGCGCGGCGGGTATTGATCGCGCCGCCCAGCTCGGAGGCAAAGCGGCTAATGGCGGGCAGGAAATCGCGCATGACCATGCCTATGGCGGTGCGCGCCTCTATATTGATGTGCTTGCAGTAATTTTCAAGTATTATCTCGCATCTGGAAGCGACTTCGGCGCTTGTGAACACCTTGTGCCGGGCGAAAAGATCTATGTTCTTTTGGTCAAGATACCGCGGCAGGCAGTCGGGCACGGTGCGCAGATCGTAAAGCCCGCGCTCCTTTACGGCTTCGTTGAGCCATTCCTCGCCGTAGCCGTTGCCGTTGAATACTACGCGCTTGTGTTCGCGGTAGGTGCGGCGGATGAGCGACTGCAGCGCGGCGTTCAGATCAGCCGCTTTTTCGAGCTCGGCGTTGAACGCCATGAGCGAATCCGCCACGGCGGTATTTATCATAATATTGGCGCACGCTATGGAATCGGCAGAGCCGAGCATGCGGAATTCGAACTTGTTGCCNNGGCGACGTGCGGTTGCGGTCGGTGGAATCCTGCGGGATGCGCGGCAGGATATCGGCGCCCAGCCTGAGCTGTTTTTTGCCCATACCGGCGTACGGCGTTTCGTTTTCAATGGAATCGAGCACGGCGGTGAGCTCGTCGCCCAAAAACATGGAAACGACGGCGGGCGGCGCCTCGTTCGCGCCAAGGCGCATATCGTTGCCGGCGGAAGCCACCGAAAGCCGCAGAAGATCGGAATATTCGTCCACCGCCTTTATTACCGCGCAGAGGAAAAGCAGAAAACGCGCGTTCTTGTGCGGCGTGTCGCCGGGCGAAAGCAGGTTGACGCCCGTATCGGTGCAAAGCGACCAGTTGTTGTGCTTGCCGGAGCCGTTCACGCCGCGGAAAGGTTTTTCGTGCAGCAGACACACCAGCCCGTTGCGCTTTGCGACGTTCTGCATTATTTCCATAATGAGCTGGTTCTGGTCTGCGGCGACGCTGCATTTGCAGTAATAGGGCGCGAGCTCGTGCTGCGAGGGAGCGACTTCGTTGTGCTCGGTGCGCACGGGGATCCCCAGCTTCCACAGCTCGGTATCCAGTTCGCGGAAATATTCCGAAACGCGCTGCTTTATTGCGCCGTAGTAATGGTCGTCCAGCTCCTGCCCTTTGGGCGGCATGGCGCCGAAAAGCGTGCGGCCCGTGAACACGAGGTCGGGGCGTTTATCGTAAAGCTCTTTATCTACCAGAAAATATTCCTGTTCGGCGCCAACGTTGGGGAACACCGACTTGACGTCGGTATCGCCCAGCAGACGGAGCGTGCGCACCGCCTGGCGGTCGAGCGCTTCCATAGAACGCAGAAGCGGCGTCTTTTTATCGAGCGCGAGCCCGCCGTAGGAACAGAACGCGGTGGGGATGCAAAGCACGTTGCCTTTTATAAAGGCGTTGGAGGTGGGGTCCCACGCGGTGTAGCCGCGCGCTTCGAACGTGGCGCGCAGGCCTCCGGAAGGCAATGAAGACGCGTCGGATTCGCCGCTTATCAGTTCCTTGCCCGAAAATTTCATTATCACTTCGCCGTCGCCCACCGGGGTGAGGAACGAATCGTGCTTTTCGGCGGTGACGCCGGTCATGGGCTGGAACCAGTGCGTGTAGTGGGTGGCGCCCTTGCTCACCGCCCATTCCTTCATCGCTTCGGCAATGGATTCGGCGGCGGCGGGGTCGAGCGGCAGGCCTTCGTCGACCGTGCGGCGGAACGCCGTGTAGATCTCGGGCGCGAGAGTTTGGCGCATGGCTTTGTCGCCAAACACCATGCAGCCGAAATATTCGGTAAGCTTTTCCATTCAGCGCACCTCCGTAAGCAAAAACTTCTGTATTTTGATTTTATCCTCTTTTTCCGCGCTTGTCAATGCTTTTATCGCACAATTTTATGCGAAACGGCGAATTCACGCTTGTTTATTTACTATATAATTCGTCTTTACGCTTGACACGTGCGAAAGCGTGTGGTATAATCCATACAACTGAATAAACAGAAACCGCGGCGGCGGACCCGTAACGAAAAACGGGAACGCCTCAGAGGGAAGTTCGGTGCGAATCCGTCACAACCGCCATTACCGTGATCGGCGCGTACTCAGCGCGCGCCGTAAGCCGGAATACTTGCCGCAGTTTCGTTCGGTGATCTTACACTTTTGGGCATGAAAAGTGCGGCCGTTTATGAATTTTTCCGTGTGGGCGTTTGCCCATGCGGTTTCTGCCGTTGCGCCATGCCCTTATTATCATTTTTATCAAAGAAAGGGCGGGCGTGATTTTTTGTCCGTTGGGTGGCCGGGAAAATGGAAAACAAAAAATTCACGTGCGACGACGCCTTGCGTCTGCTTACGGAAAAGCAAGCCGAACTGAACGCAAAAGGTATAACGCGCTACCCCAGACGTTCGGATTTCACCGAGCCCGAGACCGCCGCCGTAAAGGCGTTTTTGGGCCCGTGGCCGCGGGCTTTGGAAAAAGCGGGCTTAAAGCCCCCCAGAGCCGACGACCGCCTGCAGAAGAACCGCGAAAAACGCATACGCGCCAAAAGGAAACGCCGGCTCGCCCTTAAAGAGGAGGAAAAGACCAAATGAAAAGAACACTCGCACTCATCCTGGCGGCGGTCATCGTCGCCGCATTCGCCTCGTTCCTTTGCGCCGCCAAAGAACCCGTAGTTTACGTCACCATCGCCAACGGCGAGCTCGTACTCGCGCGCGAGGCGGTAACGCTCACCGACGCAGATAACGACGGCGCGCTCACGATCAACGACGCGCTCTATCTTGCCCATGAAGCCAAATTCGAAGGCGGCGCCGCCGCCGGTTACGGCAGCGCCAAGGGCGACTACGGACTTTCGCTCACCAAGCTGTGGGGCGTTGAAAACGGCGGCAGCTACGGCTACTTTGTAAACGACAATTCCGCCATGTCGCTTGCGGATCCGCTGAACGACGGCGACGAAGTCGTGGCGTTCATCTATACCACTGCCGACTGGAGCGACGCTTACTCGTTCTTCGATGTGAAATCCGGCAAATCGGGCGCCGAACTCACTTTCTACGTTTGCAGCTATGACGCAAACTGGGCGCTTGTCAAAACGCCGACCGCCGGCGCCGAGATCACCGTTGACGGCGTGAAGACCGGCGTGAAGACCGACGCGAACGGCAAAGCCAAAGTGGAACTTGAAGAAAACGGCGAACATATAATATCGGCCGTGCTCGAAGGCGCCGTTATCGTTCCGCCCGTATGCACGCTCAAAAAATCCGCCACTCCGGCGACGGGCGACAGCGGCGTGATCGTGCTTGCGGTCATCGGCGCAATAGCGCTCGCAGGTTTTGCCGCGGCAAAAAAAGCAAAATAAAGGGTATTCAAAAATGAAACGTTCGCTCAGCTTCATACTCGCGTGTCTGCTCGTTTTCGCGCTCGGATGCGGCGTTTTCGCCGCGGATGAGACCGCGGATTATCTGGCGCGCAGTTCGGGAAAAGCCGATATAAAAGAATATGCCGCGTCGCTCGGTTACGGCGACGAATGGAGCATATTCGCTTTGGCGCGCTTTGACGTGAGCTTTGAAAGCTACGAGCGTTCGATCGATGAAAACCGCGAAAAACTCATAAGCCCCGTGGAACGCGAGCGCTGCGCGCTTGCGCTCGCGATCTGCGGCGGAAACGCGGAAAAAATAGCTTCCATTGCGGAAGGAGCGGCAGGCAGTCAGGGGATAATGAGCGTTATCTTCGGGCTGCATCTTTGTGCAAACGGGGCGGAGTTAGCCGGAACGGGCGCGGAAAAGCTCGTAAACGACCTGATCTCCATGCAGCTTTCCGACGGCGGATTCGCGCTGTTCGGTACGGTTTCGGACGTGGACGTTTCGGCCATGGCTCTGCAGGCTATGGCGGAATTTTACGCGTCGGAAACCGTCCGCGCTTCGGCTGAAAAAGCGCTCGCGTTCCTTTCATCCGCGCAGAAGCCGAACGGCGGGTTCATTTCGTTCGGGAACGAAAGCAGCGAAAGCATTTCACAGGTGATAATAGCCCTTTCGTCGCTGGGCATAGACTGCAAGGCGGACGAAAGGTTCATCAAGAACGGCAAAACGCTGTTCGACGCGCTCGGCGCGTTCAAACTGAGCGACGGCTCGTTCGAGCACGTCGCGGGCGGCGGCGTGAACCGCATCGCCACCGTTCAGGCGCTCTGCGCCGCCGAATCGTACAAGATACTCGGAAAACCGTTCTGGGTCTTTGAAAAAGAAGATCCTGCGGAGGAGAGTTCGGAAAGCACCGAAGAAGAAAGCGATACCGAAAGTTCTATAGAAGAAGCAAGCGAAGAAACAAGCGCGCCGGAAGGATCTTCGGAAGAAACGGCCGAAGAAAGCGTTGTATCCGGCGCGGTATCCGAACAAAGCGAAAGCTCAAAAGAAGAGCCTTCACAAGAAGAAATTTCCGCCGGAGAAAGCGCGCCCGAAGAGAGCGCGCCGGAAAAAACGGACGGCGGGAAGAAAATAAAACTGATAATCCTGTGCGCACTCGCTCTGCTCGCGCTCGGGGCGTTATGCGCACTTATAATAATGCACAAGGCAAACGTCATCAATATATGCGTGATCGTTTGCTTGTTCGCGCTGCTGGCGGCGGTCATACTGTTTGTCGATATCGTGTCGCCGATCGATTACTACGGCAGGGCCGAAAGCAAGACCGACGCCGCGGGGACAGCGTATATGAGCATACGCGCGTTCGGCATAGAAGACAAAGATATCATCCTTGAAAAGACGGCGTTCGAGTTCGAAGAAAACGCCACGGTCTACGATATGCTCGTGGACGCGGCGAGGATATATTCAATACCGCTGGACGTTTCGGGCACCGGTGCGTTCGTGTACGTGCGGGCGATAGAACGCATATACGAGCGCGCGCACGGCGATCTTTCGGGCTGGGTGTATACCGTGAACGGCGTTTCTGCGAACGTGGGCTGCGGCTCGTATTATCTCAAGGACGGCGACGTGGTCGAGTGGCTTTACACCACCGACGGCATAGACAGGACGGGAACTTATGAGAACCCTTGAACGCTCCAACCCGTTCGCCTCGCTCGTCTGCATAGTGTGCGTGACTCTCACCGCGGCGCTGTGCCAGTACCCGGGAATGCTGATCCCGGCGCTTTTGGGCGGCGCGGCATTTTATTCCCTGCTCGCGGGGAGATCAGGCAAACGCACGCATATATTGTGCGCGCTGCTCGTCGTCGTCTCGGCGCTGGTCAACCCGATATTTTCGCACAACGGGGTCACCGTGCTGTTCGTGCTCAACGACCGCCCCGTGACGCTGGAAGCGGTCTGCGTGGGGCTTATGAACGGTATGACGCTTGCGGCGGTGATATACTATTTCGGCGCGCTGACGCGTATCATGACAAGCGACAAACTGCTTTACGTTTTCGGCAAAGTGTCGCCCAAATCGGCGCTGCTCATATCCGGCGCTCTAAGATTCGTCCCCTTGCTCGGGGCGAAATCGCGCCGCATAGAAGAAACTCAGACAGCGCTTGGGCTTTACCGCAAGGGAAATATGCTTTCGAGCGCGAAAAATAAGCTCAAAGTCTTTTCGGCGCTCACTTCCTGGGCGCTCGAAAACGGCATCATCACCGCCGATTCCATGGCGGCGCGCGGATATTCCGACGGCAGGCGCACCTATTTCGCGCCGTATCCGTTCAGAGCGTGCGACGCGGTGTGGATAGCGGTATATACAGTTTCGGCGGCGGTACTCATAACGTTTTCCGCGCTTGGAACGTACGGATTCACTTACTACCCGCAGATGGTGCGGACGGGCGGCGCGTATTCCGCGGCGTTTTACGCGCTGTACGCGGCGATATGCTTTTTGCCCGCGGCGGTGGAATTGAAGGAGGCGGCGAGATGGAAATACTTGATATCAAAAACCTGAGTTTTTTGTACGCCGGCTGCGAAGAAAAAGCCGTGGAAAACGTGTCGTTTACGGTAAACGAAGGCGAATTCGTGGCGATGTGCGGCGAGACCGGCAGCGGAAAATCCACGCTGCTCAAACTTTTGAAGCGCGAGCTGCGCCCCAACGGGAAACTGGAAGGCGCGGTGCTGCTCGGCGGCGAAGACATATCGTCTTTCACGCCGGCGAGATCCGCGCGCGAAGTGGGGTTCGTGATGCAGCACCCCGAACAGCAGATAGTGTGCGACAAAGTCTGGCACGAGCTGGCGTTCGGGCTGGAAAACCTGCGCGTTCCCGAACAGGAGATACGGCGCAGAGTTGCCGAGACCGCGTGTTATTTCGGGCTGGACGGCATTTTCAAGCAGAACGTGTCTTCCCTTTCGGGCGGGCAGAAACAACTGCTCAATCTCGCTTCGGTGTGCGTGATGCAGCCGCGAGTGCTCGTGCTCGACGAACCGACCTCGCAGCTCGACCCCATAGCCGCTTCGCAGTTCATAGCCACGGTGCGCCGTATGAACCGCGAGCTTTCGATGACCGTTATCATCTGCGAGCACCGATTGGAAGAAGTACTTCCGCTCGCCGACAAGGCGCTGGTGCTGAAAAACGGAAAAGCCGCGTTCTACGGACCCGCGAGAGAAGCGGCGGCAAGATTCGCCGCCGATGAAAAATGCGATATGCCTGCGGCTTCGCGCGTGTTTGCGCGCACCGGCGGCGACGGCGAATGCCCTGTCGACGCGCTGGAGGGCAAAAAATACGTTACGCAAAACTTTTCGAACCGCGTCCGTTCGCTCGGGCGCGAAGAAAAGGAACGCGCCGCGGAACCCGCTCTTGAGTTTTCGCACGTGTTTTTCAGGTACGAAAAAGACGCGCCGGACGCGCTTTTTGGCCTTGAGCTGAAAGCGTATCCTGGCGAGCACACCTGCATACTCGGCGGAAACGGCAGCGGAAAGACCACAGCGCTCTGCGCCGCGGCGGGATTAAGGCGGATATACGACGGGAAGATAAAGATACTGGGCAAAAACATAGATACGTACCGCAACGGCGCGCTCTACCGCAACTGTGTGGCGATGCTGCCGCAGGACGTGCAGACGGCGTTTTTGCGTATGACCGTGCGCGAAGAACTCAAGGATTCCGGCTGCGCGCCGGAAAACCTTCCGTTCGACGTGTCGCGCTTTTTGGAAAGACATCCGTACGACCTTTCGGGCGGCGAGATGCAGCTCGTCGCGCTTGCCAAAGCGCTGGCGACCAAGCCGAAGATACTGCTGCTGGACGAACCGACCAAGGGCCTGGATTCGGGATTCAAGCAGATCCTTAAAAGAATAATAAAAGAGCTGTGCGATTCCGGCGCGGCGGTAGTGACCGTCACGCACGATGTGGAATTCGCCGCCGAAAGCGCCGATATGTGCGTGCTTCTGTTCGGCGGAAGCGCGGCGGCGTGCTCGGACGCGCGTGAGTTTTTCGGCGGCAACGCCTATTACACGACCACCTGCGCGCGGATGACGCGCGGCTACTTTGAAAACGCCGTGACCGCGGACGACGTCTGCGCCCTGTGCGAAGCCAACGGCAGAAAGGCAGGCGCCGTATGATAGTCCTTAAAAACGCAAAGGCGCGCACGGCGATACGCTTTATTGTGCCGCTGGCGCTGTTCCCCGCCGTGGCGGCGGCTTCGGCGATCGCGGGGGGCAGAGCGTACGTGGCGGGCGCTTCGGTCTGCGCGCTGCTCGCGGTGCTGGTGTTCCTTGCGGGGTTCGAGCAGAAAAAGATAGGATCGCGCCGGCTGATAATAACGACCGTGTTCGTGGCGCTTTCGGTGGCGGGAAGGTTCCTGCCGCTGTTCAAGCCCGTGACCGCGCTTACTATGATCGCCGGTATCTATCTGGGGCGCGAATCCGGCTTTGCCGCGGGCGCTTTTTCGGCGCTTATTTCGGATTTCTATTTCGGGTTCGGGCCGTGGACTCCGTTCCAGATGCTGACCTGGGGACTTATCGGCTATATCGCCGGCGTTTCAGGCGAAAAGCTCAAGAATTCCACGCCGCGCCAGCTCGCGTTCGGAGTTATATCCGGGCTTATGTTTTCGGCGCTTATGGACGTGTGGGCGACTCTGGATTTTACCGGCGGCTTTACTGCGCAGACTTATTTCGCCGCGCTGATCAATTCCCTGCCGTTCACCGCGCTGTACGCCGTTTCGAACGCGGTGTTCATACTGCTCATGTCCCGCCCGTTCGGCGAAAAGCTCACGCGCATAAAGATAAAATACGGAATATAAAAACGCTTTTCCAAAACGGAAAAGCGTTCTTTTTTTGCGTTTTCAGTAAATGAACATATGCTTTCTTTTGCGGTAGTAGATGTAATTGAGCAGAATGTATACGGCTAAAATGATAAACGCGAACACCGGGCTCGAAAACCTTACCTGCACGCCTTCGCCGCCGCTGCTTGTCACATAGTAACTGACCTCAGTGCTGAACAAAGGCAGCCGGAGAATTATCACTTCGAGTAACTGGTATATCACGCTGCACGAAGTTGCGGCGACGAGAAACCAAATATAGAACCGCGGCGCGCCTTTTTTCATTTTGAGCAGACAGTAAAGCGCAAAACCGCCGAGCACGGCGCAGCCGAGCAGCGATATACCGTATATAAGATTGATCGCTTTGACGCCGGGATATTCGGAATAATAAGCCGCGGTGTCGGGATCCGTGCTGAGCGCCGTAATTATAACGGTCAGGAACGCTGCTATAATCAAAAAGAGTATTTCGACCCACAGCGCGAAAAGCGTAAGGAACTTATGCCATTTCATGGGCAGCGCGGGGCCTTTCGCCACGGCGGTCTGCGGCTCTTCCTGCACGGGGGTCTCGGGCTCCGGCTGTTTTTTAACGGAAACGCTGCACACGGGGCAGATGAGCGAGTTATCGGGGATCTTTTCCCCGCAGTTCGGGCAGATCATTTTTTACTTCCTTACTTCTTTTCCAAAAACTGCGCGCGGCGCGCGGAAACGTTCTTTGAATCCATTATATATATATTGTCAAGAGGCAATCCGTTCTTTTTTTGCTTTTTTATTTCTCAGTCTTCGCAGACGTAGCCTTTAAGGAGCTTGAGCGTGTTGAACACGCCGTCCTTGTGCGAACGCTCGTAGCCGTGGCTGGCGTAAACGCCGCTGCCTATGAGCCCGTGGCGGATATCGTAGCCCGCGCCCAGCGTGGCTTCGACGTCCGACCCGTAATGCGGGTAAACGTCCACCGCGTAATCGGCGTTTTCGCGCTTGGCGGCTTCGATAAGCGCGCCCACGGTGAGATAGCTGTAGGGCCCGCCGGAATCCTTTGCGCACACGGAGACCTGCTTTTCGGTGCACTGCAGCCCTTCGCCCACGCAGCCCATATCCACGCTTACGGATTCGGTGACTCCTTCTGGCACCGAAGCGGCGCCGCCGTGGCCGACTTCCTCGTAAACGGTAATATGTATGTAAACGTGGCGGTTGAGCGCCGCATATTTATCACGCACGTACTTGGCGAACGCGAGAAGTATGCCTACCGAAAGTTTGTCGTCCAAAAAGCGGCTCTTTATATAACCGGAATCGGTGACGCGCGTGCGCGGATCGAAGCAGACGATATCGCCCACCTCTACGCCCAGAGCGCGCGTATCCTCGGCGGACTTGACGTCTTCGTCGAGCACGATCTCGGTGGTGTCGAAGCTGCGCTTGGTATCGCCGTATTCGCCGTTGACGTGCACCGACGCGTTGCAGAGCTGCAGCGTGCCTTCTATGACCTTGCCGCCGCGCGTGTGAACGCGCACGTTTTCGGTCTCGCCGTTTTCGGCGCGCATCCCGCCCAGCGCGGTGAGCCGCAGACGGCCGTTGGCTTTGATCTCGGCGACCATGGCGCCCAGAGTATCGGTGTGCGCCTGCAAAAGCAGGCCCTCGCCTTCGCCGCCCAGGTCGACGAAAACGCCGCCTTTTTCGGTGATATAGCTGTGGCATCCCAGCGATTCGAATTCGGCGTTGACGTACGCCGCCGCCCTGTCGGTGAAACCGGTGGGGCTGTCTATTGCAAGCAGCTCGCACGCTTTCTTGACCGCGTATTCCGCGTAATAGTATTCCATTTCCATATCATTTGCGCCTCCGTTTTTTTAGATTATATCACAACGCGCCCGCGTTTGCAACACAAAAACTATATAAATATGGGCTGTATCTGCTCGCCGCGCGCGGCGTATTCCGCGGCGGAAAGGACTTTTGAAAAATCGCATACGAGCGAATTTGGCTTTTTGACGGGATCGTCCTGCCGCACGGGTACGAAAAACACGTGCTTTTTATCCATGCACACGCCGAAATTTTTTAAATTGGCGCTGAGCGAATCGTTGGAAGCCAAAGCCAGAAGCACGCTTCCGCCGTTCCTCAGCTGCGCCTTGACCGCCATGGTCACGGGGGTATCGGTTATGCCGCACGCTATTTTGGCGCAGGTGTTCCCCGTGCAGGGGCAGACGGCGACGCAATCGAATCCGCCGCCGGTGACGGTCTGTTCGGCGGCGGCGATATCGCATATTATTTCCCTGCCGCACAGCGCGCCGACTTTTCGGGCAAATTCGGCGGCGTCGCCGAACCGCGTGGACATATTCTTTACGTTATACGAAAACACGGGATAAACGTCGCTGCCGCCTTCCACCGCTTCGCGCAGCACTTCGTATGCGCGCGCGTGGTTGCAGAACGAGCCCGTGAATGCGAAACAAAGCTTCATAACACGCCTTCTTCCCTTAAGATTGCGCATATCGCGCTCTTGATTATCCTGCCCGCCGTGACCGGCGCGCATTTTCCCGGCAGCGCCGGCGCCGGGACGACGTTCACGCCCGCGCGTTCGGCTTCCGCCTTGTCGGCGCAGCCGGGCGCGGAAGCGAGCTCTATGAGCGGGACGCCGCGCCGCAGTGACCGCAAGTCGCTTTCGGCGAGTATACGCTCGGGGACGGTGTTGAAAACGCAGTCCGCACCCGCGAGCACGGTTTTCATATCGCTTATGTCCGCGCTTTCCATATCCAAAGACGAAGCTAGCGCAAGGTCCGCCTTTTTGCGCGCGCACACGCACACGTTCGCGCCAAGCGCTTTTAGCCGCAGCGCGAGCGCTTTGCCCACCCTGCCGAACCCCAGCACCGCGGCACGCGCGCCGTGCAGCGTGATATCGAGTTCGCGCATCGCTATGGCGATAGCGCCTTCGGCGGTGGGGACGGCGTTCATTATTTTGAGTTCTTCGCGCTCGTAATAATCAAAAGTTTTGCGGTGGACCTCGTTTATGCGGATATCCGTTTTGCCGCCGAGCAGCAGCTGATCTTCGGCAAGCAGCGAAAGCACCGATACAAGGTAAACGTCTTTTTCGGCGTACGGCGCGAAAACGCGAAGTCCGTCCTTGCTCGCCGGAAGCGGCAGCACCACCGCGCACGCGCCGCAGACCGCGTCTTCGGGAGTCTGCGCGCGGGTGAAATTTTCGGAATTCGTCTTGTATTTTTCAAAGCCGTACACCGCGCATTCGGCGTTTTCTTCGGCGGCGAGCGTCCCCGCCGCAGCGAGGATGCGCGAATCGCCGCCTATGAACGCTAATTTCCTGCTTATGCCGCTGTTTTCGCTTTTCATTTGACCGCCACGAACGCCGCGTCGGGCGTAAGCGTACCGTCGGGCGCGAAAGCGCCGGGGTTATCGGCGACGAGCTTTTCGGGATCGGTGCGGCAGCATTTGGCGATGCTCCACGCAGTCTCGCCTTCTTCCGGGTAATAGAACCGTATGCCGCACGGCGCTTTGGATACCGTTTCGGAAACGTTCGCCGAAACGAGCGCCTCGGTCTCGACCGTGCGGTAAAGTTCGGCGCACAGGCACGCGGGCGATTCGAGCGCGATGACGCCGCCGTCTTTTACGGAATACGTACTTTCCAGCGGGAAAACGCGCACGCGCATAACGCTGCAGCCGTCTTCGCATTCCACGCTTTCTTCGAATTCGCCGCCGAAACTGCCGCCGGAAATACCGGTGTCGGTATCGGCTAAATAATCGGCGGTGTAAACGCCTTTGACGATAAGCCTGCCGCCGGAGCATTCGGCGGAGTTCACCGAAAACGCCGCCGTGATATCGTTCACGCCGCGGATATCGGTCTTTTCGGTATCGAATTCCTTTTGAATGCGGAATTCTTTTTTTATTTCGCCCGCGGCGTCGCGGTAGGCGACGCGCTTTGTTTGAGTATCGCAGACCGCCGCGGCGCTGAACGCGTCCGTCGCCACGGTCTCGGAAGTCTTTTCATAGCACACGGCGTTCATCCGCACGGAATATTCGAACTTTATCACGCGCATCTCGCCGTATTCGTCGCTTTCGGCGGACGACGAACACGAGGACACGCAGGCGTCGACCGAAAACGTGCTTTCGGGCGTGATATCGGGGTCTTCGGCGGTGAGCGCCGTTTCGGCGGAAAACGGCACCGTGATGAGCGAGCCGTCTTCGGTCTCGCAAAACGCTTTCAGAAACACCGGCACGCGCACGGTGAGCCGCCCTTCGCTTGACTCCCATTCGGGAGAAGAAACGTGATAATCGGTAAACAGCACCGCTTCGACGCTTTGGGGGCTGACCGCGCTGCCGGTCTCTCTGCGCTCTTCGGTAAACAGTCGGCACGGCAGCGAATATACGCGTTCTTCGGTCTTGAAGAACACGTTTTCACCGCCCGACGCGGGGATATCGACCGCCGGCTGTTCTTTTACCGAAACGACCGCGACCGAAGTCTCCATCGCCGCGCGTATGACGTAACGCCGCGCGCCGAGCAGCTTGCAGGTGAGGTAAGTGCAGCGGATATCCGCGAGCGCGTAGTATTCGCCGGCGGGCGAAACGATATCGGTGGATTGAGTGAAATCCGCTTCCGTCTGCGCGTACGCCGGCCTGCCGCGGAGATCGCTTTCGTAAAGAATGCCGAAGACCACCCTGCTCTTTACGCACAGTTTACCGTTTTCGGTTTCGACGGCGGGCTCGGACGCGTGCGCGTCTATGCGTATGAGCCGCGAAATATCGGGCTGATCTTCGCTTAAAGCGCCGTCGAGTTCAAGATCTTTGCGGTAGACCGTGCCGGGCGTGATCTCCGGCAGAAAAATGTTCTTTTTTTCAAGTTCCATATCTCGATTCTCCATTCCGTTTGAAAATAGTTCATTCAAACTTTATGAAGCGAGGGACGGAATTATGATAGTTCGCCTTTTATATACGGCTCTATCCCCGCCGTTTCGGCGGCGGAATACGGGTTGGGCTCGCCCGTGAGCGGATCTATAAAATACGAAAGGCAGAAAAAGCACCAGCCGTCGGCTTTGCCCCATTCGGCGAGATACCGCATACAGCGCGCCAGCACGTCCTTGTGCTCGATCCATTCGCGTTTTCCCTCCGGCGTAGACGCCCATTTGTCTTCTTCGTCCTTGCTCCCGGCGACCGCCTTGCCCAGCGACATACCGATATACAGCTTTACTTCGGGATTTTTGATAATTCCCGCCCATTTCGCGGCTTCCGCGTCGAACGGGCACACTCCGTGTTCCAGCCCGAAATACAGCTGCGGCAGTATGTAATCCAGATACCCGCGCCGCGAACACCACTCGTACACGTCGGCGGAATATTTTTGGACCACCGAGCCCAGGTTCCCCGCGGGAGATACGCCGAACAGAAGACGTTCATCGACCTCTTTGGCGACGCGGTACAATCCGCGCACCAGCGCGTTTATGTTGTTTCTTCTGAACCGTTCGAGCGATGTTTCGCCGGAGGCGGCAAAAGTGGCTTTGTCGAACCGTTCTTCCTGAGTGGGATAAAAATAATCGTCTATGTGCAGTCCGTCGAACGTATGATCAATGAGCGCCTCTTTCGCGCCGTCGAGCACGAGCGCCAGCGCGTCGCCGCGGGCGGGGTCGAGATACAGACGCCCTTCGAATTCGACGAGCTCGCCCGCTTCGTACATGCGCCGAACGGCAAAACGCGCGTCGATAAGTTTCACCTCTTCGGGCGTCATAAGGCGCATGGGATTGATCCACGCCTGCACCGAAAGCGAAAGCGCGTGCGCTTCTTCTAAAAAGATATCCACGGGATCGTATTCGAGTTCCCTGCCATATCTGCCCGTGACGTAACGCGACGCGGGAAAGAGATCGCTTTTGCAGAAGCTGTCGCCGTTGGGGCGTATCTGCAGAAAGACCGTGTTGAACCCCATATCCGAAATATCGCGCACGATCCGCGCCGCGGCGGCGCGGTATTCTTCCATACTTCGCTGGACGCCGCCTTTTTTGTATACGCTTTCCATATCGAACTGCGATACCCATATTCCTTTGAGATCGGTATAATTCGTCACTATTCGTTCCTCCTCTTTTTCCGGCTCGCTCACATCGGCGGAAAACTCGCTTTTTGCGTCTTCCCCGCCGGAAGGAGCGCCGTGTTTTTCCCCGGCGCAGCCGCAAAGCAGCGCCAAAATCATAAAAGCCGCCCTTAAAACCGTTTTTTTCACACTTTACTCCTTTACATCGGCGTATTGATGTGTTATACTTTATTATAAATCAAATCGAGGTGGTTTTCAATGGTAAAAAAAATATGTCTGCTTTTGGCAGTCCTGTTGCTGTTGGCGCCGTTAACTGCTTATGCGGAAAGTGAGGATAATATGCAGTTCATCAAAGAAAAGGATTATTACAAAAAAATACTTGAAAAAGAGCTCGAATATTTCTTTGAGCTTTCGCTTCCGTGCGGAGCGGTGGGTATGTACCCGCCCGCAGTCAATTCGTATTCCGGTTTTGACCTGCCCGAAATAGACGGAATCAAGCCCGAGGAATACACCCGCTGGCCTTCTTCGCGCATAATTTCGTATTTTTCCGACACCTCGGTGCTGGGAGCCATCCGCGCGGACGCCGCGCTGGGGACCGAAGTCGCCAAAGAAAGAGTGCTCGCCTACCTTGAATGGTATATGCGCCATATGAACACCAAGGAAAGCGATCTTTCGGGCGTGGCGGGGACCGTTTACGACTACCAGATCTTTACGTCGCCGGACGGCAGGACCGTTGAACTCACCGAGCATGATATGTACGAATCGCAGTACCCCAACGGCGGCAATCCCCACGATTATGATTCCACCGATTCCTACGCCGCCATGTTCATACAGTTGCTGTACGAATACGCCAAAACTTACGACAAAGACTATCTGACCGATAAAAAAGACACCGTGCAGACGCTGGTGGACGTGCTGATGTCGACCTATATAGAAAAGCTCGACCTCACCATAGCAAAGCCCACCTACCCCGCCTGCTATCTTATGGATAACTGCGAAGTGTACTGCGGTTTCGTTTCGGCAAAGGATATCTTCACCGAATTCCTGCCCGACTCCGAAAAAGCGGCGTTCTGCGCCGAAAAAGCCGAAAAAGTCAAAAACGCCATAAACAAGCGTATGTGGATAGAAAAAGACAAGTGCTTCACCGCCGCGGTGTCCGACAGAGGCGTTTCGATGTACACCATCGACCTCAAGGAGTTTTATCCGCAGGCGAGCTGCCAGCTGTTCCCGCTCATCTTCGGGCTGATGGATCCCGCCGACGAGCGCGCGGCTGTAATAATGGACCGCTTTAAGAAAGATTTCGGCACTTCGTGGATGACTTTCGGGGTAGGCACGTATCCGTGGTGCCTGCTGGTGCGCGGCGTGCTCGCGTACGGGGATTACGAATTCGCCGGCAAATACATAGACGCCGTAAACCGCCGCTTTATCAAGCGCACCCACAGCGCGCCGTATTATAATTCCGAATCCGGCTCCATAATGATCGCAGCCGCCGAGCTTTACGCGCTGGCGCCCGAAGAAGAGCCTGCAAGCGAGCCCGAAGACGAAAGCTGCGCCGAGCCGGTCACCGAGCCGGTGACGGAAGAAGTATCCGCGCCCGAAAGCGAACCCGCAAGCGAACCCGAAGCCGGTGAAAGCGCGGGCAAGCTGCCGCTCATTATCGCCGGCATAGGCGCCGCAGCGGTCGCCGCCGCAGTGATATCGATACTCTTCTTTAAAAAGCGTGGCAAAAAATAAACCGAAAAAACGCTCAAAACGCCAAAAAAGCACTTGCAAAACCGTTTTTGATGTGATATAATGACTCCTGCCCGCGAAAAGCGGGCGAACGCTGGTGTAGCACAGGGGTAGTGCAGCTGATTCGTAATCAGCAGGTCGTGAGTCCGAATCTCACCACCAGCTCCAGCAAAAAGCCCGCGGAAGCGGGCTTTTTGCAACTAAGTGTTACGCTTGCGCGGAACGTAAAGCGAGGCTGCGCTCAGTGAAGCGCGCTCCGCGCGTGAAGCGTGCATTCGGCACGATATCCGGAACGCATAGTTTTACTTTATCCCACGGGATATTGACATTTCCTTTGCCTTATGCTAAAATAATATCACCACAAATAAATATGGAGGAAAACAACATGAAAAAAGTCATTGCGTTCACACTCGTTGCAGTCATGGCGCTTGCGATGCTCGTTTCCTGCGGCGGAAGCAAAAACGATATCTTAGGCAAATGGAAGGGCGAGGAAGCCGGCGTTGAAGCCGTTTACGAATTCAAGAACGACGGAACCGTTGAGATCACTGCCATGGGCTTTACGATGACCGGCACTTACAAAGTGGAAGGCGACACGCTCACCATGGGCATTGAAATGATGGGAGTAAACGACGAAAGCTCCGCCAAGTTCAAGATCGAAGGCGACACCCTTACCATATACGAAGACGGCGGCGACGAAACCATCACCATGACCCGCGTAAAAGACTGATCAGGCACCCTCAAACAAAAGACCGCGCATGCGGTCTTTTTTTGTTTTAGTAAAATACACAACTTTAAAGCCAAATTTATTGCGAATATTTCTGTTTTTATACTTGCAATACTTGCGAAGTGCGTGTATAATATTTATACAGCGAAATTTGGGCTGTACCGATTCGATAATAAAATTTAAAATACAACAAACGGAAAGAGGTAACTTTCATGGCAAAAATCGATCTTACCAAATACGGTATCACCGGGACTACCAAGATCATCCGCAACCCTTCTTACAAACAGCTTTTTAAAGACGAGATGGATCCTTCGCTCGAAGGGTACGACAAAGGCGTGCTCACCGAGCTGGGCGCCGTAAACGTTATGACCGGCATCTACACCGGCCGTTCGCCCAAAGACAAATACATCGTTATGGACGAAAATTCCAAAGACACCGTATGGTGGACCACCGAAGGATACAAGAACGACAACCATCCCATGAGCGAAGAGACCTGGGGCGTCGTAAGAGACCTTGCCAAAAAACAGCTTTCGGGCAAAAAACTTTACGTCGTTGACGCTTTCTGCGGCGCCAACAAAGACACCCGCATGGCGATCCGCTTTATAATGGAAGTCGCCTGGCAGGCGCATTTCGTTACCAATATGTTTATAAAGCCCACCAAAAAAGAGCTTAAGGATTTCGAGCCCGATTTTGTGGTCTACACCGCTTCCAAAGCCAAATGCGAAAACTATAAAGAACTCGGGCTCAATTCCGAAACAGTCGTGGCGTTCAACGTCACCAGCCGCGAGCAGGTCATAATCAACACCTGGTACGGCGGCGAGATGAA
>DBXS01000001.1:56034-56348 GCA_002310055.1 Clostridiales bacterium UBA1206
GAAGGCGGCTGCTACGCCAAGGTCATAAATCTGGATAAAGATTCCGAACCCGATATCTATAACGCCATCAAGCGCGACGCCCTGCTCGAAAACGTCACCGTCGACAAAGACGGCAAGCTCGACTTTGCAGACAAGAGCGTCACCGAAAACACGCGCGTTTCGTATCCTATTGAACATATAGAAAAGATCGTCAAGAACGTCAACCCCGTTTCCGCCGGCCCTGCCGCCAAAAACGTCATCTTCCTTTCCGCCGACGCTTTCGGCGTGCTGCCCCCCGTTTCCATACTCACTCCGGAACAGACCCAGTACTACTT
>DBXS01000001.1:56498-99946 GCA_002310055.1 Clostridiales bacterium UBA1206
CCGGCTGGAACGGCACCGGCAAGCGCATTTCCATCAAAGACACCCGCGGCATAATCGACGCCATCCTGGGCGGCGACATCAACGGCGCTCCCACCAAGACTATTCCGTATTTCAACTTTGAAGTTCCCACCGAACTCAAAGGCGTCGCCACCGAGATACTCGACCCGCGCGACACCTACTCCGACCCCGCGGTCTGGGACGAAAAAGCCAAAGATCTCGCAGGAAGATTCATCAAGAACTTCGTTAAGTATGAATCCAACGAAGCCGGCAAGGCTCTTGTGGCGGCCGGCCCCCAGCTTTAAAACCCAAGAGCGCATTAAAGCGGTGATTTGCGCACCGTGATTCAATATTGTTTAACGCCCGGAGGCTTATTGGCCTCCGGGTTTCGTTTTTACATATATATCAGTTTCGCCTTCCCCGAAAATGGTGCTTCGATGAAAAACTCGACTGCCGTACAATCGTACGGCGACGCTCGCTTTTCATCGAAAATCTCTCGCTTTACCGCGCTCTTGTCAGCCGCCGTCATAAGGCGGTGATTTGCGCACCGTGATTCAATACTGTTTAATGCCCGGAGGCTTATTTGCCTCCGGGTTTCGTTTTTTTCGCATATTGATTTTTTATTGATTTGATGGTATAATTTTTTTGAAAAGTGAAACCTTCTCCCGCTTTTTTCGTCTTAATAAGTGAAAGCGGCTTTCGAAAGGAACATTTCATGAGCATTCCGGAATATCTGCCCGACAATGAAATAGTCAAGCTGTTTTACGCGCGCGACGAACGCGCTCTGAGCGAGACCGCACGCAAATACGGCGCGCTGTTCCGCTCGGTCGCCAACAATCTGCTGCAAAGCGTTCCCGACGCAGAAGAATGCGAAAACGACGCGTATCTGCGGCTGTGGAACGCCATTCCGCCCGCCGAACCCAAAGATCTTGGGGCGTACGGCGTGAAGATCGCGCGCAATCTGGCGCTGGACGCGGTAAAAAAGCGCACGGCGCAGAAACGCGGCGGATGCGCGGCGTTTGAAGAGCTCTGCGCGGATTTCGACGACTTTCCCGACACTTCCGCCGACGGGCGGGAGCTTGGCGAACTGTTAGACGAATTCCTGCGCGCGCAGGACAAGCGCGACCGGGTGATGTTCGTACTGCGCTACTTTTACGGCGAGCCGCTCAAAGAAACAGCCGAAAGATGCGGGATAAGCGAAAGTTCGGTCAAGACGCGCCTGTTCCGCACCCGCAAAAAACTCAGATCCTTTTTACAGAAGAAGGGAGTAACCGTATGAAAAACGAAAAATTTATGCGCTCGGTAGGCGAAATAGGCGACGATCTGCTGAAAGAAGCCGCCGGGTACAAAGCCGAAAGCAAAACCGAAACAAAGATCCCGGCGACGCGCGGCAAACTGTTCCGCCGCGTGGGACTCATCGCCGCCGTGCTCGCGGTGGTGATCGCCGCCGCGTTCGTGATACCCGCGCTGTTCAGGCAGCCGAATCACGTCAAGATCGAGATCCCGTCCGACACCGGCATCATTTTGAACAGCGGCGCCTACAGCACAGACGCGGGCGCCGATCTGCCCGATTCGCTGAAGCAGATAGAAGTGCTGGCGAACGGTTCGGGCGAAAAGCTTATGGCGACCGATTCCACGCTGGTCGTAAAGACCGCCGCGGAATGCGACACCGAAACGTTTGTTAAATATGTCTCGGTCACGCCCGAGCTTCCGATGGCGGTGACAAAAGTCAGCGCCACCGAATTCCATTTGAAACCGGCGCAGACCGCGTTCGCGCCCAACACGCTTTACCGCGTGACGGTGGGCGATCCGCAAAACCCCGCCGCCAGCTTTGCGTTCCAGACGGTGAGCGAGCTTGCGATAAAGAACATCCTCCCCGGCGCCGGCAGCACCGGAGTCCCCGTGAACACGGGAATCGAAGTCACTTTCACCGATTCGGTGAAGAATACGGATTTTTCCGAATATATCACGCTGACGCCCGCGGTGAGCGGCAGATTCATACTCTACCCCAACGGCAAGACCGTGGCGTTCGTCCCCGAAGACGGGCTGGAATACGATTCGGTCTATACCGTCACCGTTAAAGAAGGGCTCGAATCCATATCCGGAAAGCCGCTTGCGCAGGGCCGCGCCGCGGTGTTCCGCACGGAGGGACCGGACGAAGACACGCAGTTCGTAAGCCGGATAAACGCTTCGGTGAACGGTTCGCGCAAGGCGATGTTTACTCCCGGCGATCCGTATTCGCTCGGAAGCTTCGTGGAATACACCGCGGAAATCTATTACAACGACGTGAGCCGCACGTTTGCCGAGCTTCCCGCCGGTCAGGTCGCTCTCACCGCGACTTTCTACCGCGCCGTTTCGTGGGATTCCGTAGCGGAAGCCGTTACTCAGCTGCTCAGCAGCGATTTTGCCGCCGATTACGACGAAAACGCGCTGCTCGACAAGTATTATGAAAAGGTCGACGAAGTAAAGTTCGAGCCCAAAGACGGCTTGTACAGATACAAATGTTCGTACACGCCCGGAAAAGAAGGCTTTTACTACACCGTTATTACCGCCCGGAAAAACGGCACAGTCCGCACTTTCCGCGACGTGTTCCAGATCTCCAATCTGCGCCTCGGCGGCACGGCGATCGACGGCAAAGCGGTCGTAGTCGTTTCGTACGATAACGGGGCGCGCGTCGCAGGCGCCGAAATAAAAGGTCTGCGCTTCAACGCAAATTCGTTTTACGAAAGCACAAAGAGTCCGGAACCGACCGCGTTCAAAAAAACGTGCGGCTCCGACGGCACCGCGGTGCTGGAATACGGCGAAGGCAACGCGTTGGCGTTCATCTACACCGACGGCGAACGCTCGGCGCTGGCGCTGAAAAGCGTGCCGGGGATAGACGACAACGATTACTATATCAACACGCTTTACACCGACCGCAGCGTGTATTTCACTGACGACGTCATCAACGTCTGGGGCACGCTGAAAGGCCTTTACGGCGCGGAAGTGCCCAAAGAGCTGTACGTCTTCACCGGTTTTTCTTCGGTGGGGACGCCCGTGACCGTGAGCGAAGACGGTTTCTTCAGCGCGAGCGTTAAGATAGAAAACGTTATGCGCACCTACACCTACGTGCGCGTAGAAGACGCGAACGGGACCATACTCGCCGGCAAGTCCGTAAGCGTGACCGAGGAAGAAAAACCCGTGATCAAAGCGGAAATGAGCTTTGAAAAGCCATATTATTTCTACGGCGATACGGCGGTCGCCACGATAAAAGTCACGTTCTACGACGGCACGCCCGCCGAAGGCTACGAGGTGAGCGCGTACTGTTATGAATTCGAAAATGCCGGCGGCAAAGTGACCGACGAAAACGGCTGCGCCACGTTTAAGATAAAGACCGGCAGAGTCAACGCGAACTCGACTTACCCGTGGACTGTAAGCGCTTACGCGTACATCAGCGGCGAAGGAGTCGATACGCTGCGCTGCGCGGCGTCGTTCGTGTATTTCCATTCCGATTACGTGCTGGCTCACGAAGGCAGAGTCATCACGCTCAACGAGCTCGACCGTTCCAAATGCCCCGAATACGTAGCGGGCAAACCGGTCACCACCAAGCCGGGAAACGTCGGAGCGGGATCGCTTGAATACGCCCTTATTCAGGTCAAATACAACGTATACACCTATACGGAATACGATATGTATCTAAAACGCAGCGTGGAGCGCACCCGCTACGAACACATCGAGACCTGCGAAGAACAGGGCAAACTGTATTTTGAAGACGGCAGGATAGAGCTCAAAAAGGTCGATTACGACCCCGAAAAGTACTACTACTATTACAAACTGTATTTCACCGACGCGCACGGGCGCTATGAATTCACGGTCCCGGCGCGCGATTACGACACTTCTTATTACACCCGTTATTACGACTATTACGACCGCGCGTATAGCATAGTGCTGGATAAAGACGCGTACCTTCCGGGCGACGCCGTGAACGCCAAGTTCATATACGGTGAAACGAACAACTGCCCCGAACCCGTGCTCATATTCACCGGCAAAAGCTATATAAGCCACTCGAGCGGCAGCGAAGGCGCGGAACTGTTCACCGAAGAACGGCTCCCCGAAATGCGCGTGACGGCGCTGTATTTCGACGAAGGCAGAAAGCTCTGGCGCACTTCGTATACGACCGCTTCGTACGATTACGAAAGCGCTGTCGACGGCGAGATAAGCGTCAAGACCGACAAGGACGTCTACAAACCCGGCGACACCGCCACGGTGACCGTGTATGCGCCGCAGCTCGCGGGCGGGAAAGCGCTTATAAGCATTGTGGACGAGGCATGCTTCGCTTTGGGCGAAAACGCGTACAGCCTGCTTAATTACCTCAAATCGAGCGGCTATTTCGCGTCGCAGACTTATATGTACCGTGACTATAGTAACTATTACAGTTACTACGGTTACTTCCAGGGCAATCACACCGGCGGAAGGCTCACTTCGTTTTCCGATATCCCGCTTTCGCGCCTGATCGGCTCGAAACTCGGGGGCAATTCCGATTATATATATATCGACGGCAAAATGTATAGGTATGAGTACATGGAAGCAGAAGCGGAAGAGCCCGGCGACGCCGTAAACCCGGGAGGCGAAAAAACGTACTACGTGCGCGAAAACTTCGCCGACAACCCCGTTTTCGCACAGCTCGAATTCGACGAAAACGGCACTGCGACGCTGGTGTTCAAGGTACCGGACAACCTCACGACCTGGCGCGTTACCGCGCTCGGCATAAAGAACGCGGAAAAATTCAGCGATATACGTATCGCGCAGAGCACGGGCGAACCCGTGTGCACGCTGCCGTTCTTCGTTAAGACCGATATGTGTTCCACCTACGTCAAAGGCGACGACATAGCGCTTTCGGTCCGCTGCTTCGGCTCCAAAGCGCAGGGAAGCGCCAATTACACGGCGGTGATATGCGACGCCGACGGCAACGAGATAGCGCGCAAACAAGTTTCCGGCGACACCAAGGCTTTCACCGGAATCAATTTCGGCAAGCTGGACGCAGGCGAATACAGTCTAACCGTTTACGCCGACTGCGGCGAATACACCGACGCGCTCAAGAACACGTTCAACGTAGTGACTTCCACGCTCGCGGTCGACGCCGTGACGACGGTCACCTTAGACGAACTCAAATCCCTGAACACGCTCGCATACCCCGTTAACGTGGTCGTAAGCGCCGGCGGAAGCGATTCGTTCTATTCCGGGGTGCTCGGCAGACTCTATTACTCATACGGCGAACGCGCCGATTCCCTTGCTGCGAAATACGCCGCGGCGGTCATAATGAAAAACGTCTACGGCGGCGATTTCGGCATAGAAAATATTACGGGCAAGTTCGATTCGTTCTGCGGGACGGCCGGCGTCAAGCTTTTGCCTTACGGCGAAGCGGACCTCGAATTGACCGCGCTCATCGCGGACGTCGCTCCGGAGCTTTTGGCAGGAAAACTCACTGCTGCCGATCTGTTTGCAAACAAGCTTAACCGTAACGTGTTCCAAAGCGACGTGGAGCTTTGCGCTTCGATATACGGACTCGCCGCGTGCGGCGAACCCGTGCTCGACGTGCTGTACACGGTATCGTCGCAGGCCGGCGACTACAGCGACGAAGCCAAGCTTTACCTTGCGTGCGGATTTGCCGCAGCGGGCGATTATACCGCCGCGGAAAGCATCTATTCGCAAATAGTCGGCAAACTTGCGGTCGGCGTTGAAAACGCGACGTACCTCAAAGGCGCCGACGAAGACTCCAAGATCAAGCTCACTTCCCTTGCGCTGGTCGTCGCTTCGCGCATCAGGCGTTCCGACGCGATCAGATTCGCGCGCTACGCGGTAAGTATCCCGAACACGCACGGCGAAGCCGCGCATCTGGGACTTGCGGCGTTTGCAAAGTATTATCTGCCCGCCGAAAAGCAGGAACTGCAGAATATAAGCTACACTCTCGCCGACGGCGTTAAGCACGAGGCCGCAATAGGGTTCGGCAAGCAGCTTTGCCTCACGCTTTACAAATCGGATCTCGAATCGCTCGTCCTTGAAGGCTGCGAAAACGCCGCGATAACCGTGCGTTACAGCGCGAGCGCCGCTGAAGCCGCGCGCGATTACCGGAAAGGCAGAGTGAAAGTGCAGAAGACAGTAAGCGGCGACGTGGTGACGATAACCGTTTCGGGTACTTCCAACAGATACTGGGAATACTTCTCGCTCGACGACGTCATCCCTTCGGGCGCGCGCTTGCTCTACACTTTCAACCACGGCGACTTTTCCAGAGGCAGCAACGCGACCGCGTATATCTATAACCGCGCCGGTCAGCGGATGGAAGGCCACATTTCGGTATCGGCCCCCGAAAGCTACTTTAAAAACTACCGCAATGACAACACGGAATTCTGCAAGGAATACTCGTTCTCAGTCACCGTGAGTTACCGCATACGCAAGGCGGTCAGCGGCGAGTTCAAGGTGGAACCCGCGGTGGTCAGTTCCGAATACAGCGAAGTATTTGAATTTTCAACAGGCAACACGACCGTTGTTTACGATTGATATTCAGGCAAAATAAGACGGCGTCCGGAAGCAAAACGCTTCCGGACGCCGTTCGTTTTTATACGCGTCAGAACGATTCCATATCGCTTACGGCTTTGATTTTTCGCATCACCGCGCAGACGATGTTTTCTATAAGCGAGCCGGAGGTGAAATCGGCGGGGACGCAATAATTCACCCTTCCGGACGAAAGCAGGTGCTTGGCGGTGTTATCGCCTTTCTTTTCGTTATACACCGCGATCGACTGTCCGCCGTACGCCTTTACCAGCCGCATACACGGGACGTCGGTTATTCCGTCGCCGACGTAGATCATATTGCCGAACGGCACGCGGCGGGCGTTTTCGGGGGTGTATTCGTTTAAGAGCGACGCACTTTTGCTGTCGATATCGAGCACGCCCTTGTTTATGCGGAACAAAAACTGAGTTTTGGCGGTGTAGTTGACCGCCACCTTTGGCCAGCGGATGGATCCGTTTTCGTCGTACATAAATTCGCACGCGTAAATGCGCTTGAAATTGCCGGCGCGGGCGATGGAAGTGCCTTCGATTATCTCTTTTATTCCGGAAGAAACTATGTAATGCTCCACGGTCACGCCGATCTCCGCCGCCGCGGCGTTTATGCGCCCGAACCAGGATTCGACTCCTTCGAAATATTCTATTCCGCGCCCGAGTTCAAAGAATTTGTCGCGCGTTATGCGTATGTTCTTTTCGCCGCATTTCTGCACCATAAGGAACATATACGCGAGTATGCTGTCCATGTGCTGGGTGTCGGTCAGACGGTCCACCTCGCCCCAGAATTCGTCGGGCGAAAGGCCCAGTTCGGGTATGAAACCGTAATCCTGCATATCGCGCGTGGAAAGCGTTTTGTCAAAATCGTACATCAAGGCAATGACGGGTCCGCTCATAACGTTATACCTTTCTTTTTTAAAAAACCAGTTGTGAAACGCGTTTATTCTATTATACCAGAAACCGCGCAAATGTCAATAACGCGCGCGACGATAGATATTGACAACCGCCGCGTTATCTGTTATAATTTTTATATATTATATAAGAGATAATATGTGTTCCTGTGCCGTTTTGCGCGCGCGGCACGCGTTTTTTTGAAAGGAGAACCCGAATGGAATCAACGGTAATCGAAGTCACGAGCAAAGGCGGCGGAATAAGCGAGGCGCTTTCGCTGACCGAAAAACTGGGTATCGAAAGCGGTATCCGCAAAAAATCCGTGATACATCTGCGGCTGCTCGCCGAAGAGCTGTTCGGCATGCTGCGCAGCATAGCCGGCGACGTAAGCGCGAACTACTGGATAGAATACAACGGGCCGGATTTTGAACTGCATCTGAAATCGACGGTGGAACTCACCGACGAAATGCGCAAACAGTTCATTTCCGCTTCCACCAGCGGCAAAAACGACGCGACCCGCGGAGTGATGGGCAAGATAAAGGTTATGATAGCGAACTTTATGTTTTCCGCCAGAGAAGCCCTGCCCTACACGCTTATCAACACCCCCGCCTCCTATCATATGGGGGCAGCCGCGGGCGAGACGGCGGCTATGTGGTCCATGTCGCTTTACAAGGACGAGATCAAAAAGACCGGCGGCAAAAAATCCGCCGAAGCATGGGACGAACTTGAAAAATCCATTGTCGCAAATATCGCAGACGACGTGAAAGTGTGTATTCTGGGCGACACTGTGGAGATAATCATAAACAAAACGTTCTGGCACTGATACAAATAATGGAAAGAGGGTAAAACAATGACTATCAACAAACAGAAAAACGAAAACGGGCTTTTGATATCGCTCGAAGGAAGACTGGACACAACCACTTCCCCGGCGTTCGAACAGGAGCTCAAGGAATCGCTTGAAGGCGTGGAACTGCTGACGCTCGATTTTGAAAAGCTCGACTACATATCTTCCGCCGGACTGCGCGTGCTGCTTTCCGCCCAGAAGACGATGAACAAGCAGGGCGAAATGAAGATAAAGAACGTGAACGAGACCATACTCGAAATATTCGAAGTCACCGGTTTCAACGACATCCTCACCATAGAATAAACGCGTCGCCGGCGTTTTCGCCGGATAAGACGAAAGGAGCCGCATAAATGCAGGGTGACAAGAGCAGCATCTGGAGCAGGTTTCGCTCCGGGATGACTTTCAACATAATAGGCATGATCGTGCTTTTGCTCATAGTATTCGGCATAATCGCCGGCGCCGTGGGCCTTGTGAACTTTACCAGTGCGTTCGAAAACGAATACGCCACCACGACCTACCATATGGCGGACACCGCCACCACGCTGATAAACGGCAGCCATATAGCGGACTATCTGGAAGGCAAGCGCACCATAGAATATATGCAGAGCAAATCGTATCTGGAAGCGTACTGCAAGCGCATAGGCGTTTCGCTGATCTATGTCATAATAGTGGATACGAGCGACTACGGCAGGTTCGTTTCGGTGTTCAACCACGTAGACAACACCGTGGGCAACACCAATTACGTCGAATGGGAGCTTGGGCACAAGCGCGACACCACCAACGACGAATACCGCGCAAAATACAAAGCGATCTACGAACAGCAGTCCGCGTACGAGACCGTCTACCGCAACAACCCTTCCGACGGCAGCCTTCCGCACATCACCACTATGGTGCCGGTCAAGGATTCCGAAGGTGAAGTGACAGGCATACTCTGCATCCAGCGCCCGATGAGCGAGCTTGTCGGCGCGCGCAGACCTTACGTGATAGCGGTCGCCGTGGCGACGGCGCTGCTGGCGATCTTCGTGGCGGTGTTCTACACGTTCTTTATGAGACGTCAGTTCGTCAATCCCATTTCCAAAGTCGCGTCGGAAGCGACGCGCTTTGCGCGCGAAAACACCAAGGGCGAGCCGCTCGGCAAGGTCAGCCGGTTCAAAGAAATATCCGATCTTTCGGGGTCCATAGACACGATGGAGACCGATATGGTGAACTATATCGAGACCATCACCGCGTCCGCCGCCGAAAAAGAGCGTATCGGCTTTGAGCTTTCGCTCGCCAACACCATTCAGGTGAATTCCATACCCAACGTATTCCCGGCGTTCCCCGAACGGACCGATTTTGACATTTACGCTTCCATGACCCCGGCAAAGCAGGTGGGCGGCGACTTTTACAATTTCTTCTTTGTCGACGACGATCACTTAGCGATATCCATAGGCGATGTTTCGGGCAAGGGCATCCCCGCCGCGCTGTTTATGATGGTAACCAACATACTCGTCAGCGACAGGACCCGTATGGGCGGGACCCCGGGCGAGATACTCACTTTTGTCAACCACAATATATGCGAACACAACAAGGCCGATATGTTCGTGACGCTGTGGCTGGGAGTGCTGGAGCTTTCCACCGGGAACCTCATCGCGTCCAACGCCGGGCACGAATATCCGGTGATAATGCAGCCGGGCGGAAAATTCGAAGTGTTCAAAGACAAGCACTGCCTCGCCGTCGGGGCGATGGACGGCGTGAAATACAAGGATTACACGCTTAAACTCGAACGCGGCGCAAAGCTTTTCGTCTACACCGACGGCATTCCCGAGGCGACCGACCACGACAACCGTATGTTCGGGATGGAGCGTATGATAGATACGCTCAACAAATTCAGCGGCGACGGCCCCGAAGGCGTGATAACCGGCATAAAGCGCGAGGCGGAGCGGTTTGCAAACGGCGCCGAACAGTTCGACGACCTGACTATGCTTTGTCTTGAACTCAAATAATAATTCTTTCCTTATTGAACGCGAGGAACTTTATGGCAGAAAACAATAAAAACACGGTCGTTTACAGGCTTTGCGGAAGGATCGATTCCGGCAACGCGCCGCAGATCGAAGAGGAGATACTCGCTTCTCTTGCCGGCAAGGGCGACGTTCTGCCCGTGCTGGACGCCGAAGCGCTTGAATATATCTCGAGCGCGGGGCTGCGGATTATCCTGCGGCTCAAAAAGAATTACGGCGACGTAAAAATAACGAACGCGAATTCCGATATATACGAAATACTCGAAATGACCGGCTTTTCCGAGATAATGCAGGTGGAAAAAGCGTACCGCAGAGTGTCGGTCGAAGGCTGCGAGGTCGTGGGCGAGGGCGCAAACGGCAAAGTCTACCGCGTGGACCGCGACAACGTGGTGAAGGTGTATAAAAACGCCGACGCGCTGGAAGACATAAAGCACGAACGCGAAATGGCAAAACTGGCGCTGATACTGGGCATCCCCACCGCCATATCGTACGACGTGGTAAGAGTGGGCGAAAGCTACGGTTCGATGTTCGAACTTCTGGACGCGCGGTCTTTTTCCGGCATACTCGCAAAAGAGCCGGACCGCATAGACGAATGCGTGCGCGAATACGTGAAGATACTCAAAAAGCTCCATTCCACGCACGCACCCGAAGGCAGACTTCCCCGCATAAAAGATCGCATACTCGGCGCCGCCGCCTATACAAAGGAGGTACTTCCGGCAGACCTGGGCGACAAGCTCGTGCAAATGATAGAAGCGATACCCGAAAGAGACACCCTTATCCACGGCGACTGCCACACCAAGAACATAGTGATGGCGGGCGACGAAGTTATGCTTATAGATATGGACACCCTTTCGGTGGGCCACCCGGTATTTGAGTTTATGCGGATGTATAATTCGTATATCGGCTATTCGGAATACGACTCCAAAGTGCTGGAAGATTTTCAGGGCTACCCCGCCGAGACGGCGCGCGTTTTCTGGAAAAAAACGCTGTGCGCGTATTTCGGCACGGATGACGAAGATGTGATAAATTCCATAGAAGAAAAGATCCGCTGCGTTTCGTACGCGTATCTTATCGACTGGTCCCGCCGTCACAAAGCGGCGGAAACCGAGCGCGGCCGTCTTACGTGCGAGCTTTGGAAAAAGCGCATAACCGAACTTATCCCAAAGCTGGATTCGCTCGATTTTAAAACGGATCCCGCCGAGCATGAAGACCCGAACGAGCTCACGCTGGAAGCCGAAAAAGAAAACTTGAACCGCGTGCTGGAATTCGTGGACGGGCGGCTCGAAAGCCTGGGTTTTCCGCCCAAAGCGCAGATGCAGATAGACCTTGCGGTGGAAGAGATATTCATAAACATAGCGAGCTACGCCTACGCGCCCAACAAGGGCAGGGCGACCGTGCGCGTGGAAGCGGCGGGCGACCCCCTGACCGCGACGGTAACGTTCATCGACCGCGGGATCCCGTACGATCCGCTGAAGAAAGCCGACCCCGACGTGACGCTTTCGGCGGACGAGCGCGAGATAGGCGGGCTTGGGATATTCATCGCCAAAAAGGTTATGGATAGCATAGCTTACGAATACAAAAACGGGCAGAATATCCTGCGCATCAAAAAAACGATTTAGGTAAAAAAGGAGCGTGAGAGCTGTTATGGATAAGCGCTTGCGCAATATAGACCTGCATATGCACACGACGGTCTCGGACGGGACCGACACGCCCGAAATGCTGATCGACGCGGTGAAAGCCGCCGGGATAGAAGTGTTTTCCGCCACCGACCACGACGCGGTGAAGACCGGACTCATCATCAGGTCGCGCCTTTTGCCCGGCGACCCGGTATTCATTACGGGCGCCGAGTTTTCGTGCAAGGACGAAGAAGGCAAATATCACATACTCGGCTACGGGTTCGATCCGGCGGGCGCGCCGATAACCGAACTCGTGCAGAAAAGCCATGCGCTGAGGATGAAAAAAGTCGAGCTCAGGCTCGATTACATAAAAAAAGAATTCGGGTTCGGGTTTTCCAAGGAAGACACGGACGCGCTGTACGCGTTGGATAATCCCGGCAAGCCCCACATAGCCAACCTTATGGTGAAATACGGCTACGCTCCCGACAAAAATACGGCTATGCGCGACTATCTCAACCGCGTGCGGTCCGGCAGCGAATACCTTCGCCCGGAGGAAGCGATCGCCGCGATCGCCGCTTCCGGCGGAATACCGGTGCTTGCGCATCCGTTTTACGGCAGCGGCGACGAACTGATACTCGGCGACGAGATGGAGGCCCGTCTGCGCCGCCTTATCGGAATGGGTCTACGCGGTGCGGAGGCGTTTTATTCCGGCTTTTCGGCAAAGCTGCGCGATAATATGCTTTCTCTCGCGCAAACGTTTCGCCTTTACGTGACCGCGGGCAGCGACTATCACGGTGCAAACAAGCTCGTGACTCCCGGCGACACAGGCTTGAGCGAACACGGCGAAATGCCCGAAGGGCTGATACGTTTTTTGAAAGACGCGGTAAAATGAGAATAGAGTTTGATACGTTAGATAAAAAACCGCATTTATATCTGCTGATACTGCCCGTCGTCATTGCGGCGGCCGCGGTTTTTCTGCTTGTGCGTTCGACGCCGGACGGGAATCCCGCGGCGGTGTGCGCGGTGACGGCGGCGCTGTGCGCGGTCATAATTTTTGCGCTCGTGCGCGCGCTGATACGGCAGATACGCTACAATCCGTATTCTTATAACACCATATACTACGCGGGGTTCGCGCTGTTCACGCTGTTCGTGCTTTTCAATCACTTTTACCTGTTTTATATGATAAGCAGATCTTCGGGGCTCATCACCGCGGCGGACGTGCTTTCGATATGGCTCAATTCGGCGAAAAACTATATGCTTATGACTTCGCCGTTTTTGCTCTTCTTTTCGGCGTCGCTTTGCGTTTCGAACATATCGCTGATACGGCACGAGGGCAAAAAGATTTCCAACCTTTTCGGCATACTGCTCTCATTCGTCATAGTGGCGGGCGGCGTTTTTATTTACCGGTACGATTATTACGCCACGGGCAGCGAATTCGAAGTGATGATGCACGACATTTTCATCAACACCGTCGCCGCTTTGTATCTGTACCTTGAATGTATGATCGCGGGCGTGATCTTCGCGGGCGCGCTGGCGGCGCGCCACGAGCCCGAAAAAGACAAAGATTATATAATCATACTGGGCTGCGGACTGAAGAAAGACGGCACGCCCACTCCGCTTTTGCGCGGCAGGATAGACCGCGCGCTGGAATTTGCAAAACGGCAGGAGGAACAGACCGGCAAAAAGATATGTTTTGTGACCTCCGGCGGCAAAGGCGAAGACGAAGTGATTTCCGAAAGCGCCGCGATGGCGAATTATCTGCTTGAAAACGGCGTGCCGGAAGAACGCATAATCAGAGAAGACCGTTCGACCAGCACGTTTGAGAATATGAAGTTTTCAAAAGAGCTTATAGAAAGCTCCGGCGGCGGAAAGATCGCCTTTTCGACCACCAATTACCACGTTTTCCGCAGCGGGTTGTACGCGCGGCGCGTCAAGATGCGCGCAGTGGGTATGGGCGCAAAGACCAAGTGGTATTTCTGGCCGAACGCCGCCGTGCGCGAATTCGCGGGTCTGCTCAGCGCGCACCGCCTTAAACAGGCGATAATAATCGGCGCTATGATAGCCGTGTACGTGGCGCTGACGCTGCTCGCATATAATCCTTAACGCTTTTTGATTCCGGAGTGAGCTATATGAACGAAGTAAGCAGAAACGACATAAGGTACGATCCTTCCGGGTTCGTGCTGCTGGGGGATTTCGTCCCGCAGGCGATACAGGAGATACGTTATTACTCGACATACAATTTCATAGGCGACCGCATAGACGGCTACGAGCAGCCGTGCGCTCTGCTCACGGCGGAAGCGGCGCGCGCGCTGAAAAGCGCCGCCAACGAGCTTGCGGTGCAGGGCTGCCGCATAAAGGTCTTCGACGCCTACCGCCCCGCCTGCGCGGTGAGGCATTTTGTGCTATGGGGCATAGAAGACACCGACGTGCGTATGAAACCTTTCTTTTACCCCGACCTTGAAAAGCAGGAGCTGTTTGCAAAAGGATATATTGCAAAGCTTTCTTCGCACAGCCGCGGCAGCGCCGTGGATCTTACGCTTTTGGATATGGCGACGGGCAAAGAGCTCGATATGGGCAGTCCGTTCGACTTTTTCGGCGAGATCTCACACCCTTCGTACACCGGGATAACGCCCGAACAGTACGAAAACCGAATGATACTGCAACGCGCGATGCTGCGCGCCGGCTTTGAGATACTCGACTGCGAATGGTGGCATTTCAAGCTGAAAAACGAGCCGTATCCCGACACCTATTTCGAATTCCCCGTCTCGGCCGATTATCTGCGCCGCTGACAGTTCAAGGAGGCGCGATATGGAGATAAGAACGGGAAAAGTGCGTACCGGGTCATTTTGCATGGATCACTTCTCTTTCGGAAGCGGCGGCAAAACGCTCGTCATCCTGCCAGGGCTGAGCGTTCAGCCGATAACGCCCGCGTCTCAGGCGGTCGCGCTCGCGTATTCCGTTTTTGCAAAAGATTTTACGGTATATCTGTTCGATCGTGTGAGCGATCCGCCCGCCGGATACACCGTGCGCGATATGGCGCGCGACACCGAAAACGCGATATCCTCGCTGGGACTTGACGAAATATACCTTTTCGGCGCGTCTCAGGGCGGGATGATTGCTCTGGAAATGGCCGCGGAACACAAAATCAACGTAAAAAAGCTCGCCGTTGCTTCCTCGGCGCTGCATACCGGCGACGCCGCGGCGGCGATAACGGAAAGCTGGATAAATAAAGCCCTTTCCGGCGACGCCGAAGGACTTTATTCGGAGTTCGGCAGAACGGTGTACCCCGAAGACGTGTTTTTGCGTTACGGGGATACGCTTTCCGCCGCCGCAAAGACCGTCACGCGCGAAGAACTCGAACGGTTCGTGATTCTCGCTTCGGCGCTGAAGGGTTATTTCTCGTCCGCGAACAGAAAGAATATCCACTGTCCGCTGTTTGCAGTCGGTTCGGACGACGACGCGATCTTCGGCGCGGACAGCGTGAATGCATTTGACGCGGAATTCGGCGAAAACGCGTATTTTTCGTCGTTCCTATACCGCGGTTTCGGACACGCGGTCTACGACACCGCGCCGGATTTCAAAGAACGCCTTTACGGTTTTTTCATTTCATGACACAGTAAAAAAAGCGCCGCTTGCAAAAGCAAGCGGCGTTTATATTATTACTCAGAGGACGAGCGTAAGGTTGTTAAGGCCTAAAGAATTGACGTAGTTTGCGCTTTTGACCATCTTCATGACCATTCTTATGCCTATATGCGCGGTCGGCTCGTCGACGCGGTGGAGTTCCATATACTTTACGGGGTCGAAATCCGCGCAGTTGTCGCGTATGCGTATGACGCGCCTGCCGTCTTTATAGACCAAACGGATATCTATACTGTGCTCTTTGCCGCCGTCTGCGAAACCGTGGCGCACGATATTGACCGCCATTTCTTCTATGCATAGCGCTATGAGCGAACTGTTGCGCTGCGTTTCGCCGTGGCGGATACAGAATTCCTGCGCTTGTTCCGAAGCTTCCACGACGCGCTCTATGGAATCGGCGGACGTTTCAAAGCAGTCGCTCTGCGCGGCGCCGAACCCGTCGGGCAGGAACGCGAACGTTTCGGCGGAAAACGAAACGCGGCGGTTCTTGGCGAATACTATCGCCGCCGTAATAACGAGGGTCAGCGTTTCGCCGCACAAAAACGAAAGCCATACGCCCGTGACGCCCCAAAAGCGGGAAAGCAGGAACGCGAACGCCGCCACCAGGGCGAAGTTCTGCATAAGCGATATCGCCTGCGTGAGCCACGCCCGGTTCACGCCCTGATAGTAGTTTTTGAACGTGGTGTTCAGCGCGCTGGGCAGCAGCGAAAGCGAAAACAGCCGCACGCCGAGCACCGCCATATCCGCCGCCTCGGGCGCTTCGGTGAGAAACAGCGCGACGAGCGCGGGCGAGGCGAAGAACACTATCACAGTCAACGCCGAAACGAGCAGCGCCGAATAGAAAGTCATAGTCTTAACGAGCGAGCACAGTTCGGATCTGTCCTCGTCGCTGTAAAAGATGGAAGAAAGCATAAGCGCGACGGAGGCGACGCCGGAGCCCACGCAGTAGCAGATGTTGCCCACGGTGGAAATGACCGAATACGCCGCGACCGCGTTGTTTTTGCCCACGCCGAGCAGTATGGAGTTCATTACGAACACCATAAGCACCAGGCTTATCTGGTTCACTACCGTGGGGACGCCGTATTTCAGCAGCGTGCCGCAGGTCTTAGCCTTGACTTGCGCAAAGCTGAAACGGAACACGCATTTCTTTTTTAAGAAATACATAAGCCCTATGAAAAACGCTATGTAATAGCTCACGCTCGAAGCGACGCCCATACCGAACGTGCCCTGTTTGACCACAAAGACGTTTAAGATATCGAGCGCCACGTCAGCCACGGTCATAGCCGCCACGGCGGTGACGAGGCGGGCTCGGTTGCCGGTGATCTGCATATACGGCACCATTATCTGCGCAAAGATGAACGCCGGCGCGCCGATTATAAATCCGCGCAGATAGTCGCGCGTTAAGAAGAATACGTCGTTGCCGGGGACCGGCTCGCCCGCGCCGAGCAGCGTGCATATTGGAGTGGCAAACACTATTACCAGCACCGAACCGACCGCCGATATGGCGAACGCCAGGAAAACCGATACCGAAAAGCACGCGTTGGTGCCTTTCATATCGCCGCCGCCCATCGTCTTGCCGCACATCACCTGTATCCCCGCCGAAAGCGTGGCCCCCACCGCCGCGAATACGAGCAGCACGGGTGTCGCGAGCCCGTAGGCGGTCATTGAATCTACGCCAAGGAAGCGGCCTATCATTATGCTGTCCACGAGCATACACAGCATGACGGTCATAGACGATATTATCTGTGCGGAAAGCATTTGCCTGAAAACTCTTTTTATCATATAAAACGGCTCCGTTTTTTGATGGATATATTTTATCATAACGCCGCCGCTTTTTCAAGTGATAAATTGCGTATGCGCGACATTTTTCGCTTGCTGTGAAAAACGGCGGGGAAGGTAAAAAACCGCTTGAACATTCATTTGACGTATGCTATAATGGACGCGGGCGGAAAGAAACCGCCTGACGCGACCGAAAGGACGGTATTCATATGAAAAAGATATTCTCGCTCATCCTTGCGCTGCTGCTCTGCTTTGCGGCGTTAACTTCCTGCTGCAAGGCGGAAAAGCCCGAACTTAAAAGCTCGGCGGTCACGCACGAGACCAAGTTCGGCGGCGTTTACTTTGACAAGACCATTGAAGAATTCAACGCTTTGGGGTTGAATACGGCGACAGCGTGAACATTGCGTTTTCCAACGGCAAAACGCTCGAAGATATTCCCTATTACAACGGCTATTACGTCGACATAGGCGAAGCAGTGCTGGTGGCGTATCCCGGGTACCCGTATATAGACGCGATGATCAACTACGGCGACGACCTGTATCTGACTCTGGAGCTCGACGAAAACTGCACCGCGGATATCACGCTTTGCGAACGCGGCAAGTATTTGGCCGTACAGAAAGCGCGCGACATACAGTATTCCGACGAGCAGGGGGAACAGAGCGACATCGTTTTCGCCAATTTCCGTGCCGTCAACATGGGAGAGTTGAAAAAAGATGTGCTCTACCGTTCGGCTTCGCCCTGCAACGACGAGCACAACCGCGCTTCCGTCACCGACAGGCTCGCCGCCGGAGCGAAAATAGGATTTATGCTCAACCTTTCGGATAACGAAAGCGACATACTCGGCTTTATCGCCGCGGAAACGTTTGATTCGCCGTATTTCCTTTCGCTGTTCACAAGCGGCAAAGTGGCGCCGCTGGGACTGAGCGCCAATTTCAAAAGCGAATCTTTCGGCGAAAAGCTGGCGCAGGGACTTGAAGCGGTCGCGCAGAGCGAAGGCCCGGTGCTTATCCACTGCGTGGAAGGTAAAGACCGAACCGGCTACGTGCTGATGCTGCTCGAAGCGCTGTGCGGCGCGACCTACGGCGAGATAGTCGACGACTATATGCTCACCTACGACAACTACTACGGCATAAACAAGACGAGCGACCCCGAACGCTATGATATCATCAAAGAAAAGAACCTTGACGTTATGATATCCTATATGACCGGCACGCCGGCGGAAGACGGATTTGAAAACGTCGACCTGGCGAAGAGCGCCAGAGCGCTGCTTATAAAAACCGGTATGACAGAAGATTCGGTAAACAGGCTTTATTCAAGGCTGACCGGAAAATAAACGCGCAAAAAAAACACGCCCGTCCGCGGTAAACGCGGACGGGTTTTTACATATATTCTGTTCTAACGCTCGGTGAGCGGGTAGGAATCGCCGAAGAGCACATGGCGAAGCAGATAGATCGCGTCGTTGGAACTCACTCTTCCGCTGCCGTCGAAATCGGCGTAAGCGTAGATGGGGTACGATTCGCCGAACAGCACGTGGCGAAGCAGATATATGGCGTCGTCGGAATCGACGTCGCCGTCGCAATCCAGATCGCCGAGTTCATATTCATAGACTCCGGCGCCCGCGGTGATATAGTGTTCGATACTGCCGTATGAGTTCGCCAGAAGCACGTATTCCAGATAAACGTCTTTTTGCTTTCCGGGGTTGACGTTCACGCTGAACACGGGCGACGATGCGTCCCAGTGATAAAGCGAATCCAGAAGTCCGCCGTCCGCGGAACGCAGGTTGACCGCCAGCACGCCGTTATTTTTTAAGAAAAGCGTGAACGTGCGCGGACGCGTGCCGCTGTTGTAAAAGCTGAGCGTCTCTTCATAAACGACCATCCAGTTGCCTATGTTGGCGGGCTTACCGGTGCCGTCGTTGTGGTAAATATCTATGACTACGGGCGTGCCGTCTTCGGTGACGCATTCGAACGGCATCATGTCGGTGCCTATATATTCGTTATGGTTGGTGGGATTGATGTGCGTGAACCAGCTGGTGCCGGACATATGCCTGACCGAAGGCTTGCCCGTGTAAGCGCCGTACACGCCGTACGAAGTGGGATCGTCGTAATATTCGACGTCGTATTCGACTTTTAGCTTATCGCCGTCAGGCAAGCTGTCGTTGACGTTCCACGCCATGGAAGCCTGCGCGCAGAGATAAGGCGCCGACCCCAGATACTGTCTGCCGTAGTTTCTGCCGTCGCGTTCGACTATATATCCCTGCTGCTTATCGGTCGTGACGGGCGAAGCGGACGAGGTATAGCAAACGAACGCCAGCGACACGCCGCTCTTGGGACCCTTGACTTCGAAATACACCGCGCCGTTGACGACCTGACCGTCGCCCGCAAATTTGTCGGCGGTATTGCCGACGTTGATATTCTTGTACGAATCGGCGGAAGAGCCGCCCATAACATATATATATTTTCCGCTGGGGACGGTATAAGTGACTTCTTTGAAGTTGCTCGGAGCGTAGGTGTTTGTAAAAGAGTAATTTCCGCCCGCTTTCTCCAGACGGTATTTGGTGTTGAAAAAGTCGGTCCATTCCACCTGGCCCACCCAGTCTATACCGGTCTGGTAGCCGATGTTTTTGACTTTTACTTCGATATCCTGACCCGAATCGTTGCGCAGCTGAAGACCGAGAAGTATCTTCTTTCCGGTGAGGTTGCGATTTTCGCTGGTAAAATAGACTTCTCCGCAGACGTTTCTTTCTATGAGCAGCGCCTGGCCTATGTTGAAAGCGTAAAGCGCTTCGGGATTGTTGCAGTAAATGAATTTTCCGCCTCTGCGCAGCGAATATTCGATTTTTGCCGCGGCGTTCGCCTCGCCGGGATCGTCGGGTTCCGTGAGCCCGAACGGTGAAGAATAGGCGAACGCGGGCAGAACGGCGCAGAACAGCGCCAATATGACTGCGAGCAATATACTTACGGCTTTTTTCATGATTATCACCTTTTCCCTTTTTTCCTATATCATTATACCGCATTATACCGCGCCGGGCGCGCTTTGTCAACACGCCTTTTCGAATAAAAATGCCCGTCCTGAAACGGAACGGGCATTCGTTGTAAACTATTCGGTTTGGTCGCGGTCGTTTTCGCCGCCGTTTTCGCCGAGCTCCTGCTTGAGGCGCTCGATCTCCTGCATAAGCCGTTCGGCTTTGCTTGTCTCTTCACTTTCGGCGGCTTTGCCGCGCACCGAAACGAACAGCAGCGCAAACAGGACCAAAAGCACCGTGACAAGCCCCGGGACGGTGCGGATAAAGCGCGGGATCGCTCCCACGTAGGGCACCGAAAACAGCATTTTGCCTTTTATGCGCGCCACGGATACGGGATCGTCGTCGGTGTTGTTGGCGTCGCCGCGTGTGATGATGATACCGCTTTGCATATCCGCCTGCACCACGCGGTGGACGACTGGCGTTCCGCCGGTGGAATAGACGACGATATCGCCCACTTCGTATTCGCCCGACCTGACCACAAAGATGAGGTCGTTGACCGAAAGTGCGGGCTCCATACTGCCGGAAAGCACCACGGCGCTGCCGAAGCCGAGCGGCATAGGAAGCGGATCGCCCGTTACGATGATGGCGACGAGATACGCCAGGCAGTAAAGCGCGATTATGAGCGCCAGCGCGACGCAGATGATCTTAAACACGCTTGTCTTTTTGCGTGAAGCTTGTTCGTTCATTTAAAAACGCAATTATTCCTCTTCCGCTTTTTTGCGGCGTCTTCCCACGAGTATGAGCACGAGGCACGCGCCGGTGATGACCAGCGCAATGATCTGAGGCAGCATGCTCCTGTCGCCGGTCTGCGGAGGAATGACCTCGTTTTCGCCTTCGACGACTATATAAAGTCCGAGCACGATGCTGTCGGCTTTGCCTTCGGCCGCAAGGTTGCCCAGCGCGGTGTCGATCTGATCCTGGGCGTCGCTTTCATAGAATTCCCATTTCCATTCGGTGGTGAAATCCACGATCTCTTCGCTCTTGATAACGCCGGTGTACGAAGTTATGACTTCGGCGTCGGCCGCGTGTTCGGGCAGCACGTATTCGTCGGTAAGCGTGCCTTCCTCGCAGACGAGGTCCGCGGTGATGGGCAGCTCGCTCGACTGGATTACGTAGAGCGTGGCGATATAGGTCGCGTCTTCCTTATTGGAGTTCTTGAGACGGACCATGCTGTCGCTTTCGGTGCCGGGGGCGACTACTTTATCGCCGTCCGAGCTCTTGACGTTCTGATATTCGTCCGAAAACAGGCGGAATTCCGCGCTGCCGTTGGAAAGAATATTCTCGCTGGTGGACCATACGAGTTTTTCGCCTTCGAGCGTAAGGACGTGATCAGGCGCATCGCTCTTGCCGGCGTAAGTGAAGAAATAGGTGAGTGGGAGCGTTATTATTTCGCAAATGAACAGAACAAGCACAACGGGGAGTATCCAACCGGTCTTGCTTTTTTTGTTTTCCATTGCGGCGCCCTCCTTTCTTACGGATAAGTCAGTATATAGTGTTTTTTATTACGGGTATTATTCAGGGGGATCACTGTTCGCCGGCGCCGTTCGAGCCGCCGGGAGCGTTTTCCTGGTTTTCCATCTCCGCCACGCGCTTGCGCAGGCGTTCGAGTTCGTCTTCAAGTTCGTCGACTTTGCCGCTCTTTTTGGCGCTGCGCTGTCTGCGGACGATATCGTAGGCCAGGAACGCGAGCACGGGCACGCCGATGAATATGAGCATTCCCCACGGCTTTTGCAGGAACAGTACGAGCGCGCCGAGCTTGGCGACCCTGTTCTTGTAAACGCCTATGACGTTCTGCGGCCGGACAAGCACGGAGTCGGCGGTGTTGTTGGCGTCGCCTTTGGTGCGGTACGCGACCGCGCCGTCTTTTTGGGTGACTTCGATAATGCGGTGAGTGACTACCTTGCCGGTCCTGTCGCCCCTGTCGTTGGCTTCGAAGAACGTGATTATCTGACCGACCTCAAGATCCTGAAAATCGCTGCCGCTCACGAATATGAGGTCGTCGACTTCGATGTGGTCGGACGCGGGGCGCGAAGCGGTGAAGACGATATTGCCGTTTTCGGACTTGGAAACGGTCTCGACGATGTTGGTCTCGATATAATCGCCGCTTTTGGTCTGGAACGTGTCGCCCACTTTGAGCGACTGTATCTGCTCTTCGGTGAGCTCGATGATGTCGCCGGAAACGACCCGGTGAGGCAGGTCGCTGCTCATCGAACCCGATTTGACTACCATCGGAGTCACGCCGAACACCGAAGGAGGTTCGTCGGGATTTACGAGCCCCTTTATGATGATGGTGAGATTCATAATGAGCAGGGCTCCGAATACCACGCACAGAACGATCCCGATCACAGTGACCGTTCTGTTCAATGCCTTTATATTACCTTTCATTGCAAGCGAATATGGTCCTTTCTGGTTCTTAAATGGCGTCTTCACGACGCTTTTCGCGCCGATGCAGATAATATTCCATTTAATTATTCACGGTATTATACCATACCGCGCCTGATATGTCAACCCTTTTGATGTATTTTTATTCTTTAGTTTCAAAGCGCAAAAAAGTCCGCTCCATGCCGACTGTTCTTAAAGACAGTCGGCAAATGATGAGTTCCGCTTGCGCGGCACATGATGAGCGCTTTCGCGCATGATGAACGGCTTCGCCGAATGATGAGCGCCTTCGGCGCATGAAGCGGAACTCATTTCATCATTTTGCGGTGAAATCGCAAATCATCATGGCGACCGAAGGGAGGCTCATCATTTGCCCGTCAGGGCAATCATCATTCTTTTCGACGTTTGGCACACAAACGTCATGCTTGCAGAGGTATGCGACAAAAAACCGACTGGAATAAGGATCAACTATCCTTACCTCAGCCGGGTTTTATTTACTGTCTTTTAGAGCACCGCTCCACTTAAGCGGACTTTTTTATGTATTCGCCGAAAGCGCGCGTTATTCTTCGGTTTCGCTTATCTTTTCGCCGCGCAGCGATTCGAAAGTTTCGCGCAGTTTTTGAAGCAGCGCGTAATCTTTTTTTGAATATTTTTTATACTGCTCTATGCGGTGGTATTCGCGGTCGTATCTCGGGTCTTCCGGGTCGCGGAACGCGTAACTGTAGCTCCACGGGCTGTAATCGGTGATGAAATCTTTGGAATCGGACCGTTTTTCGAGCGACCTTATCTTTCTTTGCTTAAGAAAAGCTTCGAACTCCTTCACCGCTTCCGCGGAAACGGCGTACACGGCGATCTTTTCGGGCGCGCCGTGATGTTCGCGGTCGCGGCTGATGAAGCGCCATTCGCCGTTTTCGTTTTTTTCTATCCGTTCGCCGTGGTAGGGGCCGAGCATATCGCAGTAGCCGGGTTTGAAAGAAAACGAATGAAGCTTAAGTTCAGCCATTTTCCCCCTCCTTTTTGCCGCGCGCATGCGCGATATTGCTTATCGCCGAAATGCTGTAAGGAGTTTCCTGATACACGTAATAGTTGAGCCAGTTGGCGTACAGCAGATTGGCGCCGCTTCGCCAGTTGCAGAGCGGCTTTTCGGTGTCGTCGTCGCCCGGGAAATAATGCTTGGGCAGCGGGGTATTCAGACCGGCGTTTTTGTCGCGTAAATACTCGTCGCCCAGCGTGCCGACGTCGTATTCGGAATGTCCGGTGATGAAGATCTGCCTTCCGTCTTTGGAAGCGATGGCGTAAACGCCCGCTTCGTCGCTTTCGGCGAGTATCTCAAGCCCCGGAGTGCGGCGTATCTGTTCGGCGTCGACCGAAGCGTAACGCGAATGCGGCGACCAGAAAACGTCGTCGAACCCGCGGAAAAGCATCGACTGCCTGTCGAGCACGCGGTGGGCGAACACGCCGAAGACTTTTTCTTTCAGTACCGTTTTGCCTATGCCGTAATGGTAGTACAGCCCCGCCTGAGCGCCCCAGCAGATATGGAACGTGCTGAAGACGTGGGTCTTGCTCCATTCCATGATCTCGCAGAGCTCGCCCCAGTAATCCACGTCCTCAAACGCCATCTGCTCCACCGGCGCGCCGGTGATGATGAACCCGTCGTAGTAGTTTTCGCGTATGGAATCGAACGATTTATAGAACGTGAGCATATGCTCGGCGGAAGTGTGTCTGGGTATCCTTCCGCTCACCGCGAGCAATTCGATCTCGACCTGCAGCGGGGTGTTGGACAAAAGCCGCGCCAGTTGAGTTTCGGTCACGATTTTGGTGGGCATGAGATTAAGTATGAGTATATGCAGCGGGCGTATATCCTGCGACGCGGCGCGCAGAGTATCCATAACGAAAATATGCTCGCTCTGCAGAGTTTTGGTCGCGGGCAGGTCGCGGGGAATCTTGATAGGCATAATGTCAGCTCACTTTCTTAGTGAAATATATCAGTCGGCAAACAGCGGAGTGGAAAGATATCTGTCACCGGTATCGGGAAGAAGGACGACTATCGTCTTCCCTTCGTTTTCCGGACGTTTTGCGAGTTGTATCGCAGCGTATGCGGCGGCGCCGGAAGATATACCCACGAGCACGCCTTCGTTTTTGCCTATGGCTTTTCCGGTGGCGAAAGCGTCTTCGTTGGAAACGGGGATGATCTCATCGTAGATATTTGTGTTGAGCACGTCGGGCACGAACCCAGCGCCGATGCCCTGGATCTTATGCGGTCCGGCGACGCCGGTGGAAAGCACGGCGGAGGTTGCGGGCTCGACAGCCACTATTTTGATTTGCGGATTTTTGGATTTGAGGTATTCGCCCACGCCGGTGAGCGTGCCGCCGGTGCCTACGCCCGCCACGAAGATATCCACTTTGCCTTCGGTGTCTTCCCAGATCTCGGGTCCGGTGTGCTCGCGGTGAGCCGCGGGGTTGGCGGGGTTGACGAACTGGCCGGGGATAAAGCTGCCGGGGATCGAAGCGGCGAGCTCTTCGGCTTTTGCAATGGCGCCTTTCATTCCCTTTGCGCCTTCGGTAAGCACGATCTCGGCGCCGTACGCCTTGATGAGCTGGCGGCGTTCGACCGACATAGTCTCGGGCATAGTCAGTATGAGCCGGTATCCGCGCGCCGCCGCGACGGAGGCGAGGCCGATGCCGGTGTTGCCGGAAGTCGGCTCGATTATGACGGAACCTTTTTTGAGCTTGCCTGACCTTTCGGCGTCGTCTATCATAGCCTTTGCGATACGGTCCTTGACCGAGCCCGCCGGGTTGAAGTATTCGAGCTTTGCTACGACTTTTGCTTTGAGTCCGTAGAGTTTTTCTATGTGCGTGAGTTCAAGGAGCGGAGTTTTGCCGACAAGCTGGTCGGCGGAAGTATATATAGCCATTGTGATTATTCCTTTCTAAAAAGCGTATACGCTATTTTATCGCCTCGAACCCCTGCGCGAGGTCGGCGATGATGTCGTCTATGTGTTCGGTACCTATGGAAAGCCGTATGGTCGTGGGCGTTATGCCGGAAGCGAGCAGTTCGTCATCGTCGAGCTGGCTGTGCGTGGTCGACGCCGGATGGATGACGAGCGATTTGACGTCGGCGACGTTGGCGAGCAGCGAGAAGAGTTTGAGCTTTTCGGTGAACTTTTTGGCGTCTTCGGCGGTCCCTTTGATTTCAAAGGTGAATATCGAAGCGGCGCCGTTGGGAAAATATTCGTCGTAAAGCTCTTTTTCACGTCCGGTCGAAAGAGACGGATGATTGACACGCGCGACCTGCGGATGTCCGTTCAAAAATTCCACGACTTTGAGCGCGTTCTGCACGTGGCGTTCCACGCGGAGCGAAAGCGTCTCGAGTCCTTGTAAAAGCAGGAACGAATTGAACGGCGAGATCGCGGCGCCCTGGTCGCGAAGCAGCGTACAGCGCATTTTGGTGACATAGGCGAGTTGGCCCGCGGCCTGCGTGAACACCACGCCGTGGTACGAGGGGTTGGGCTTGGAAAGGCCCGGGAATTTGTCGTTCTGCGCCCAGTCGAACCTGCCCGAATCGACTACGACGCCGCCCATAACGGTGCCGTGGCCGCCGATGAATTTGGTGGCGGAATGCACCACGACGTCGGCTCCGTATTCTATGGGGCGGAGCAAAAACGGCGTGGCGAAGGTGTTATCGACTACGAACGGGATACCGTGACGGTGCGCGATTTCGGCGATGGCTTTGAGGTCGATAACGTTGGAATTGGGGTTGCCCAGAGTTTCGGCGTAAAGCAGTTTGGTGTTGGGCAGAATGGCTTTTTCAAAGTTTTCGGGGTCCGAAGGGTCGACAAAAGTCGTTTTGAGTCCCTGCTCGACGAGCGTGTTGGAAAACAGGTTGTGCGTGCCGCCGTAAAGGTTGACCGAAGAGACTATGTGGTCGCCCGCGGAAGCGATATTCTGGACCGCGTACGTTATCGCCGCCGAGCCCGAAGCCACCGCAAGCGCGCCTGCGCCGCCTTCGAGCGCCGCCATACGTTTTTCGAAAACGTCTGAAGTCGGGTTCATAAGGCGGGTGTAGATATTGCCGCTTTCGGTGAGCGCAAAACGCCCCGCCGCCTGTGCGCTGTCCTTGAATACGTACGAAGTGGTGGCGTAAATGGGGACGGCGCGCGCGTCGGTCGCGGGATCGGGGGTTTCCTGACCTGCGTGGATCTGCACGGTTTCGAACTTATACTTGTTCATACACTTTTCTTCCTTTCTTAAGGCGTGGCACGGGCGCGCCGGATATCGCGGCGGTCCGGTGCTTTGCGGGCATTATAACACACATAACCTACTTTGTCAATAGGTTTTATAAGAATTTATGAGATTTTTCTGCAGAATTCAAATTACGTAGTCGCTGCCGGAATTTTCGGCCTGTTTGTCGAGTATGTCCTGCAGCGTTATGCTTTCGAGATATTCGGTCTCGACCTTTTTCAGGCCCTCCCACACGAAAAGCGTGGCGCAGCCGCCGCGGCGAGGACAGGTGTTGGAATCGCCTTCCAGGCACGGCACGGGAGCGAGATCGCCTTCGGTGGCGCAGAGTATCTCCCTTACGGTGTAGTCCCTGGGCGGCCTGGCGAGCCTGTATCCCCCCGCGAACCCGCGCGAGGTCTGCAAAAGCGCCGCGCGGTTAAGCACCGGGATGATCTGTTCAAGGTATTTTTTGGAAATATCCTGCCTGCGGGCGATATCCTTGAGCGCGACGAATCCTTCGCCCTGGTGCCGGGCGAGGTCTATCATCATCCGCAGCGCGTATCTGCCTCTTGTGGAAATCATACCGAAGCCTCCTTTTTGGGGTATTATACCATAGGTTTCGTAGGTTTTCAATAGCGCAATACAAAAAAGTATCACGGCGCAAAGAAGCCGACGGACGTTGCCGGTACGAATATTATACCGGAAGTATTCAATAAAATCAATGCTTTGCGAAGCAAAGCTACCGATTCTCTTCTCTTTTCTCTCTTCTCTTTTCACTGGAAAAAGTCGCTGAGGGAAACGGAGAGAAAAGTGAAGAACGAAGAGTGAAAAGTGAAGAGAACAAAAAGAAAAAGCCGCCTGCGCGACTTTTTCTTTTTGGTGGAGCGAGTTCACTTCCCAACGAACCCGTATGTAGGACACCGGAATAGCCGGCAAGGGCTGTTTCGATGTCGTCCAGCGGGATATCCTTGACTTCAAGCATCCTGCTCCCGCTGTTGAAGATGACCGTAAAGCGGTCGTCGTAGAGATAGATCGCGTTGACGAAAATGTTGATGATCGCCCGGCGCTTGTTTACGTCGTTGTTCGGCAACTTGCGGATATAATCGAGGAATGCCAGTACCTGCGGTTCGGTCAGAATGGTGATCTTGCGTTCTTCCTTTTCAAGCTCGGCGAGATACTTTTCCTTTTCCGCCTGCTTTTCCCGGATGCGCTCGGAGATCAGGTCGGACGTCTCTCCGCGCTCCAGACTCTGCCAAAGATTTTCGATGGCGGTATCGGCGTCCTTGATCGCCTTTTTCAGGTTTCGGATCGGCAGGATATCCCGGTCGCTGCTCACGGCTTCCGTTACCTTTTCGGCGATGAACTTGCAATTCTCCTCCGTCAGCAGATCCAGACAGACCTGAATGACCCGATCCTCGATATACTCTTTTCCGACGATCTTCTTGTCACATTCTTTCTTGCGCGATTTTTTACAGGCATAATAATGATACTTCTTGCCGGTTTTGCTTGTCCCGCCGTAACCGACCATCATTTCTTTGCAATGCCCGCAGAACAGCTTGGTCGTGAGCAGATATTCGCCGTCCCCGTGACTTTTCGTGTGAACGGCGTGCGTCTTTTCGAGCAAAATCTGTACCCTGTAAAACAGTTCGTCGTCGAGGATTCGCGGCATCCCGTCCGGCGTTTCAGTCCCTTTGTAAAGATAATACCCGATATACCGCTTGTTGGAAAGCATCTTGGTCAGACTGTTCATCGTAAACTCATTGCCGAGCGCCGTCTTGACGTGTCGGCGCTGCATATCTCGAACGATCTCCGACTTTGTTTCTCCGGCGGCGAAGCGTTCGTAGATCTCCCTGACGATCGCCGCGCCCTCCGGATCGACACTGAAGGTTTTGTCTTTGTTTACGATATAGCCGAGTCCGGGATTGCTGCCTATCGAAAGGCACTTTTCTGCGTTGATATCCATACCTCTGTGAATCTTTTGGGATAACTCGGCGGAGTAGTATTCCGCCATGCTCTCCAAAACTCCTTCCACTAATATTCCGGACGCGTCTTGCGCAATCGGCTCTCTCGCCGAGATTACGCGGACGCCGTTCCGTTTAAGCCTTGCTTTGTAAATCGCGCTATCCTCGCGTTTTCGCGCAAATCGGTCGAGCTGATAGACCAGCACCGCCTCAAACTTATGCCGTTCACTGTCGCGGATCATTTTCTGAAAATCCGGTCGGTTGTCATTCGTGCCGGTCATAGCGCGGTCGATATATTCGCCGATAATCGTCATGCCGTTCGCGGCGGCGTATGCTTTGCACTCTTTCAACTGTCCTTCAATGGATTGCTCGTTTTGCGTGTGACTCGAAAAACGGGCGTATATGACTACATTCATGCTTTTCTCCTTTCCGCGGTATTCGTCATTATCATACCGCGTGCGTTTTTATTTGACAAATATGCGTTGCCCTGCCGCCACGCGGGCGGCAGGGCGTTTGCATAATTATGCCCCCGTCTTCTCTTCGGCAGGGGCAGGCTGATATTCCGGATGCTCTTTGAGCCAGTTTTCATAGTAGGACTTTCCTTCGTCGCTTTGATAAAATGAATGGATCTCTTTGGCAAGGAACAGCGAAAAGGACGTCAATAAATCTTCCGGAAACCCGTTCATACGGGCATCGGGATTATTATCCATCCGCCGCCCTCCTTACCGCGCACCCTGATCGCGTTGACGCTCAAGGTGCTTCTTGTAATAATCGACGGCGGTGTAGAGATATTTGATAAAGTCTTCGTCGGTCATACTCTTGCCGATACGCGCTCTTAACTCATCGGCAGGAATCTTGACTTTTTCACGCTGATTCGGCTTCGGCTCATCCATAATGGCAACGATGTCGTCATAGGTGATTTTACCGTTTTCAGCCTGTTGCCGTATCCTTCGCGTCTGCGCGTGGGATGGGAAAACTTCTCCGCCGCTTTCGTCAATACGGTCAACGATACAGCGCTGAGTTTCTTCGTCAAGATAAGACATTTCAACAGCGGGACGCATACCGATTTTGCCTTCGTCCACATACTGGAGCAATTCGGGAACGAGATAGGTTAAGCGGATATAGCGGTCAATCTGGGCGCGGCTTTCTCCGGCTTCTTTGGCAATGATTTCGCTCGACCGTTTTTGTGTCTCCACTGGAGACACATTTTCAGCGGGTTTCCTTCCGGGCATTCTTTTGATTGCGTCCATCTTCATCTTATACGCCCACGCTTTTTCGGACGGGAGCAGTTCGGTACGCTGACAGTTGGAATCGACCATAATCACGGTCGCGGTGTCGCGGTCGATGAAGTGGACGGTACAAGGCACTTTCTTCATCCCCAGCTTCTGCGCGGCGAAATAGCGACGGTGTCCGGAGATGATCTCATACTTTCCGTCTTCGCCCTCAAGCGGGCGAACGAGTAGCGGATTGAGAATCCCGTGAACGCTGATACTCTCGGTCAACTCGATCATGCTCTCATTCTCGATCACCTTGTACGGATGATCTTTGAACGGAACAAGATCTTCAAGTTTGATGATAAGAGATTTCGCTTTTACGACGGTTTCGTTTTTTGTCTCAACAGCGTTGTCGGTTTTGTCATTCATAATAACGTCGGTTTCTTTTTCGGCTTTCTTCATTACGAAAAACCTCCTTTAATTATTTTTTTTCGCTGTTGTAGCAAAGTCGTTTCAAGCAATGATGGACGGTCAACAGCTGCCCGTGTGTTTTGGTATAACGTCATCTCGAGACCCCTCGTTCGGTCTCTTTGGCGTCCTTCATTCTGTGTCCTTTTGCGAGTTCATAGGGGTCAAGTCCGCGCTGAACGTTCTGCTCCGCGCGGAGAAGTTCGCGTACCTTCGGAACGTCGTTTAAGATCGTCCGCGCCGTGTCTTTCTGAAAACGGAGCCGCGTGAGATATTCTGTGCATTTGTCGCGTTTGCGCTTGTATTCGTCGATCAACTTTGGGTCTTTCGCGTTGCGGAGCTTATTGCGCCAATGCTCCCGGTATTTCTTTACGTCGATGATGTCAAGCTCCCGCTGGGCGATATAGTCCCGTATCTCGTCCGTCGTTTTGTATTTCGCCTGTGACATCAGAAGCATTTGATTTGTCCGTCGGTCAAGAAACCGTTCCGCTTCTTTCATCTCCGGCGACTTCGGTTTCATCCGGACGGCGAGCACGTATTCGGGAACGGTCGTCTGATCCCGCAGAAGCTCATATGCCAGTTTTACGGCTTCGACGGTAAGGTCGAGCAGCAAAACAAAGAGCGTCAGATAGATCTCCACGAGATTACTGCTGCCGAAATCCGTGTAATAGAACTTCTTGCGGTATTCGTAATCTCTGCTTGGCGGATGGGCGATGATCCATTCCCGCGTGTAGGGTTCCATATACTTGTCGTATCTCCGCCTTGTGTTTTCATAATCATAATCGTAGTTTTCATAGAACCGCGCCTCGATCGCCGGTCTGTCGTAGGCTTCGCCCAGATGATAGAGGCGCATGACCCTTTTTGCGTTTACGGAGCGGATCGTACCGTGCTTGTGTCCGAACGGCATCGAGACGATATATCCCTGTGATTTCATCACGTCGACAAAGCTGTTATGATCCCAGCTCATCGAAAGCGCATTATCTATCGCCTCGCGCATCAGATTGTACTTGGTCGGCTCTCCGTTCTTTTCCGCAATATAGATCGGGCGCGGTGCTTTCTTATGCGGGTTTTGAATAACCGTCAATCCCTCCCTGGCGCACATCTCGTCGGAGAGACGTCGCATACGGTAATACTCTCGCTTGCAGCAGTCGTATTTCTTCCCGTCCCACATTCCCACGGCGTTGAGAACGAAATGATTGTGGAACGTGCCCGTGTTGAAATGAGTTGCGACAAGGACCTGGTATTTATCGCCCCACATCTTTCTGGCAAGTTCAATACCGAGCCGGTGACATTGCTCCGGCGTGACCTCTCCGGTCTTGAAGCTCTGGTAGGCATGGTATGCGACGTTCTTGCCGCCGGCTTTGCCGAATCGCTCCTGCACGTCCCGCATTTCTTCAAACGCGGTTTCCGCTTTGCAGTTGACGCCGGTGACGGCGTAGAACCGTTCGCCTTCCGACATGACCTTTTCTTCGTTGGAAGCGTATTTGACGACGTGCTCCAGATCGGTAAACTTTGTCTTTTCGGGGTTGTTGCAATAGTCGATCACACGGGAGATACTATCCGTTACCGGCCAGATCTTCGTCACCGCCATCGTCATCGACCTCCTTTCCGCGATACAGATCGAGCAGGATCTCCCGCGCCGATTTCAGCTCCGTCGTGAACTCTTCGGTGCCGTTGAATCTTTCAAGCTTTTGCTCAACAACGCTGATCTTCCGGTACGCCGTCATCAATCCTTCGCGTGGCATTTCGATCACCATTCTGTCAAGCGCGCAGTTGCGGATATAGTCCGCGTCGGTCATTCCGCATCGCTTCGCCTTGCGGTGGATCGTGTCTTTTTCCGTCTTTGTCGCTCTGAAATTGATCTGCTGTTTTCTTTCCCTCATGGTGTTTCACCTCCTCTCCACGGGGTCATAGGGGCAGCGCCCCTGAGCGCCTTCGGCGCGTCCGGTTTTGTGGCTATACAAAACCTATGCTCGTTATCCTTACGGATAAGATAGCCGCGTATAGCCGTCCTCTTTCGGGCTTCGTTCTTCACGGAAAGCCGCCCGCGCTTTCCGCTGCCGTGTTGGGTCATAAAAATCACCTTCCTTCTGATTTTTTTGCATAAGAAAAGACCGGCGATTTTTTCGTCGGTCAATTCGTATGCTGAATTATTGACTTTTTAATTTTCCAAAATCTCTGTAATACCGGTTTGTATTTTTGCAAACCAATCTAACGAACGATATGGATTATAAATCTCCCGTTCAATTCGTTCGGATAAATAGCGCATATTGAGCTTGTTGTCAATTGGAGCGTCTGATACAGGCCATCCATACAGCAACGGATGTTTAAGTGTGTGAGCTTTTACCGTCATGGATTTTTCGCAGCATTCAAACGCGCGCTGCAAGTGATGTTTGATAACGCTTTCATCACCGCGCTTTTTTGCTTCGCGTTCCGCGATTCCTTGATGAAGGTTATATAAATGTTGTAACTTTTCAAACCCCATTTCATCGTTTTTGTAAACCGCCTCGTAAATCTCCGCTACGGTTTCAAAGATTCTTTGCTTATAATCGTCGCCGAGCGTGATGCTGTCGTCGTTGTCTATTCTGCACGCTTGGCAGAACAGCTCTTCAAGAAACCAAAATGTGCAAAACGAGACGTCTTCAATCAAATCATCGCCCGTATCGATCCTTGACTCGATCATCTCCTTAGAATTGAACAGCGGGATCGATTTTCCTGCCCATTTCAAAGCTTCGTCTTTATCACCGCGCTTTGCATAAATACAGGCGAGCTGCGAAATAGCCTGACCTTTGTAATACATAGCGCATGTCTGACCGTCTTCGTTATTTTTTAAAATATCCATTGCAAGATCATAGAATTCAGTAAAATACTTTTCGATATCAGTGTCAAAATATGCGGACATAAGCATTTCTTTAACGTCGATATTATTGGGCATACGCTTATATGCTTCCTGCCATAACGTCAATGCCTCGGATATCTTGCCGTTTCGGTACAGTTCGTCTGCTTTTTCTTCGTATTCTTTATACAATCTGTCTTCGTCGATTCTCTCGACGCAAAGCAGCTCGTCAACGCTCACACCGAAAAAGCGCGCAATATTCGGCAAAAGCGTTATGTCGGGATATGCGTTTCCGTTTTCCCATTTGCTTACGGCCTGAAAAGAAATATTCAAATACTGTGCCAGCTTCTCCTGCGATACCTTTCTCTCGGTTCGCAGTTCCTTTAATTTTTCTGCAAAGAATACATTCATAATTCTACCTCGCTTTTTGCATTTTTCGCAGCTGCGATTATATTATATCGCAGAGGCGGAAAAAGGCAATAACTTCGCAGTTGTGTTTTGGTTGAACGTTTCTAATAATGGTTGAGCGTCAAGTACATTGAGCAAGTGTATATTTGTCGGTCAGTTCTTGCGCTATGCAAAAATGGAAGCAGTTATTATATAACGGGCCCCAAACTCTTCGGCGACGCTGCTTTTGATATATACTGTTTTACCCGTCACGCGCGTCACCGTCGTCACCGTTCTTGAAAATGTGGGCGTACTATTCGTATATTAAATTTGCCGTTTTTCCCGAACGCAGTTCCTGCCTTGCTTTTTTCAAGACGTATTTCTCCCGTTGGCACGCTCGCGCTTTTGCGGTCATGGCATACTTCGCCGGGGAGCATATCACCGTTCGGACGGTCATTCAGTTGTGTGGGAAAGAAAGATTTCTCTTTCGCCCTCACATAAAGAACAATGTGAAAAACGCAAATTGTTCCTGACTTCTGAAAATTTTTTCAAAATATTTTTGGGCAAAGAAAAAGCCCGGAGATTTCTCCCCGGGCAAAAAAGAAAAACGGCGCCGGTTTTTAAGCCGACGCCGCATCCCAACTTGTATTATTTCTTTTCTTTTTCTTTCTGCATTGCCTCTACGTTTCCGCAGAATTCATCGTATTTTTCCCGCATAGCTTTCAGCCTTTTCGTCACCGCACTGTGCGTTTTGTAGCCGAGACGCTCTGCGATCTCCGCATGTGTGTATCCCTGCTCGCGCATATAGTAGATCTCGCGGTCGGTGCTGTTCAGCGTATTTGCAAAAGCGTCGCGGATCTCTTCGTACTCCTTTTGCGTATGCGCATCCGCGCTTTCAAAGAAACTTCTCGCACCCTCGATATCCGTCATTTCTTCTTCCGATAACTCGCTGAAAAGAAGAGGAGCGCCGAGCTTTGTTTTACAGTGGGTCCACTTGTTATGGAAATTGATAAGATCGTAATTGCCGGGAAGCGATTTGTTGAAATCCTCGTGCGTCCGTATCTGTGCGGAAATATCGTAAACCTCCTGTACCTGCTGACCGAGCATAAGAACTTTTATGAACTCTTCATTCAGGACTTCCACAAGTTTTCCCAGAACAAACTCGAATTCTTCCTGTGTTATTTCATCGCGTTTTCTAGCGAAGTTTTTGCAGTATGCGTCAATTCCGGCATTGATTTGACCTTCGTACATTTCATAGAACTGATCAAAGACTTTGTCGAACTGTTCAGGATCTGAGCATATTTCCACGATCTGTTCGATAAAATGATCCGCGTCGGCGTTTTGCAAAAGCTTGACGGGATAATCCCGCGTGAAGTTTTTCATCATCCGGTTGATGCCGAGCTCCTGCAGATTTTTCAGCCAGTATTGCGAGAATATGTACTTCGATTTTTTGTAAAGCTCCGCCTTATTACTCGAAAAATCCGGCTTGTGTTCGACCGACATCATCGCGGTGAAATCGTTGCTTTTGAAAAAATCCTGTATTTCTTTTATCTGCTCCGGCGTGTAGCCGGACGGCGGTCTTTGCTTTTTCTTTGCCATACTTATTATAACCCCTTCGCTTTGAATCCTCATTTAGCATTATATGGTTTCTTTCTTTCAATTCAGCCTTCTTTGTATCATCCGGTTTTGCAGCTGAAACAATGGTTTTCAGAGGACGTTTGCTATTCTGTTAATTGTCAAAAAGAAATGAAACAGGATTGTTTGAAAAGCGGCTTTTTTTTGCTTGAAATAATTGCAAAGATTATAATCCCCATAGCAACCTTTCCACATGTGTTATTTCGCGTTTCCGGGGATCATTACCTGAACACAGAAGAGCAAATCTCCTGCCGGGGCCTTTTCTTCGTAAAAATCGACAAGGCCATTATATTTTGAAGCAATCTGCTTTATTATTGCCGTACCATTACCGTGTAGTTCCGAATCCTTTTTAGTTGTTTTGAGCGATTTGTTGCTTTCCAGCACTGATGAGGTTATTGAGTTTTTACATATCACACATCGGTCGGCGCTCTGCATATAGAATATTAGTTCAAGCTTTTTCCTCTCGGTCTTTTCCGTTGCTTCTATTGCGTTATCAAGAATATTTCCAAGAAGGCTGACCATATCCGGTTCGGCAATATCCGAAATATCGCCCATTGTACCGGTGATCAAAAGGTCAATGTCTTTGCGTTTTCCGAGCTTTGAATTTATCACGTAATCGATCACTATGTTATCCGATTTTATGACCGCGCTCTCGTTTCTCATGACCGACGGAAGAAGTGCATTGATATATTCTTGACATTTATCATACTCTTGTTCGTTCAGATAACTATTCACCACAGTCAAATGCTGCTTGATATCGTGACGGCTCTTTTTTGCCTCTTCCCAAACACCTTTTGCGTCTTCATAAACTTGATTTTCAAATTCTATTTTGCTCTCCAGCAAAGCCAGTTTCTGTTTTGTCTTCTGCAGTTTTAATATCTGCGAGATGAGAAAATACAAAAACACGTTCGCAAATATGAACGCTATAGTTATCACCAAAGAAGAAACCTGCACGGATTGTATCGATGAATTCGCAGATACTATCATCGCCGCAATGGCACCGACAACCGTTATGAGCGAAAACGAAATAGTAAGGAGCTCATTTCTAAGACCTATTTCGCTGTCGTCGCTTCTGAAAATGCGCAGCAGTATCTTACACACCGCGAATAGCAGAACCTTATGCAATATCAGTAAGATATATCTGACGTAGTTATCGGCTCCCTGCAGAGCAACCTCAAAATCGTTTACTAATAGCGATAGAATCATAAAGAGGAAGCTGCTCAGCAAAACCAGTATTACTTCAAAAGCAACAGCTGAAACAATAGCTCTCAGCTTACAATTCCACCCAATGATCAAAGAATAAACTATGTAAAGTGAGAGGAATATTATTGTAGAAAGAGCATTATATCCCGAAAGAAAATGATCGCTGAAAATCGTGTAAACGAATATAACACCTATCGCAGGGATCCAATAGGGATTCTTTTTTAACTCGAAACCCTTTTTGCAAAACTTAGTAATGAACCATACGACAAGCACCGCGTCAAAAAGAGAAGCACCATACTCAAAGATAAAACTCAGCATTGATCAAAACCTCCTCCTTGAATACTGCATATACGCAGACTTGAATTCATTGAAACAGCGCCTGCTTATAGGCAGTTTTTCGCCGGTTTTCATAATGACGTCTTTTCCAGATACTGTTTCAATATGGTCAAAGCTTACGATATACGATTGCTGTATTCGATAAAAATCGTGTTTTCTGAGAATACCCTCGACTGCATTCAATGAGCCGCGGCACTTGTATTCATTCCCGTCTCCTGTGTGGACGACATAATAGTTAGCATCATTTTCTAAATACACTATGTCTTTGAACCTAATGATCTGCTCGCCGTCTACCGAATTGAAAGTGGCAGATTCTGAATCGCTCGTACATTTTTCCAATACTTTTTTAAAGCAATCCGGCAGTTCCTCAGTAAGTCTGCTTTTTCTTAAAAATCTGAATGGTGAATAATCAAATGAGCTATATACGAAATCGTCAAGTGAAGATACAAATATAATGATAGTTTCCGGATGGTTTTTACAAATGTAATGTGCCAACTCAAAGCCGGAAATCTCGGGCATATCAATATCTAAGAATAAAACGCTGATAGGATTATTATCCATGAAATCCTTTAAGTCGATTCCTGATGTGAAAACACCTAACACACGGCAATCAATAGTTTCCGGCACATACTTTACGCAAAGTTCATATATCTTTCTCCTGAATGAATCAGCAAAATGAAGATTATCGTCGCAAATTGCAAAAGTCAACACGATTTTATTCCTCCTTATTCAATACATTTATAGCATATATAGATACGAATGTCAATATAAAGGATAATACTGATTCGCTCATAACATTGAGTATTGATTCTTTACTCTATGGGCAATTGGGCCGCCTCTTATCTAATGTGGATACGAGGCGGCCTTTTTGCTTTCATTTCTTCAACTCTTTGATTTTTGCTGGTTCTTTAGGCTGATAAGTATTCCAATTGGATGCTGCACCGCTTCCGGAAATCGCGGAATACATAGCTAAACTTGCAAAAATTCTATAAATGAAGTCTATCATTTTTTAACCTCCTTTCGAAATATGGTATAACCATCAGCAAGACAACTAATACCAGCGAGAAAACGATTATATTACTGATGATTTGATCATTGTAACATAACAACCCCATTGTGCCGATACAAGCATATATACACGTTCCCATTAATTTATACTTGATGATGCTATTATGTGCAATTGGCTTGTTTGGATTCTCTATCGGTCCTATTAGAGCGACGATTGCTATTCCGGAAATTGTCATTATAGCTTTTAGTGTCAGTGAAATATCAACATATAAAGATGAGCATAATACCAAAAGATAAGATGATATAGTGCAGATTTGACAACGCATGTATGTATTAGCGTGAAAGCCTCCCGTAAACTTTCTTGTGAATATAAATATGGTAAGAAATAGCACTGTTTCGAAAGGCCTATTGATTATTATACCGATTATCATTATAACTGTGACGCTAAATATAAATGAAAGCAATAATTCTATTCCATAAATATATATTTCTTCATATTCGTCAGTGACTGTTCCACGTCTTATCAATGATTTGCATATTTTATTAGAGATCTTGCTAAGCATTTCCGTCCTCGTTCCTTTTTCGTTGTGGTTACATAATACCAAAAATAATCGAAAAAACCGCAAAAAGGTAAATAATGCGTGTTTTTGGTTAAAAATGTAATAATTGGGATATTTGGTCAAAAAGTGGTTTATTCGGCATATGTGGGTGCAAAATAAACCTATTGTTTGCATCTTTTCCCATTTTTATTATTTTGCCTGTTTTTATGATATTATCTTTTCAGACAATGAAAATTCATAGACTGGAGGTGGTAATAAATGAAAGAGTCGTTTAACACTTATTTTGAGGATTTGCTGGCAGCCATTGAACAGAATAGGAATGTAAGCCTCAAAGAATGTCTCAAAACAGATTTATATATAAGCAGCGTATCCGAAAGCATAAATAGATGGTATTCGGATTTACGGAATGCAGTTATAGCACATCCTCCGGATGATCATGTTAAGTCTGTGATTGTATTTGAAACCGATCAATCGCGCATAAAAAAAATTGAATACACTTATACAAAGGATATATGCAAACATATTACCTTTGTAATTGTTTCAGATAATGAGAATTAATTGCTGAAACATATAATCAATAAAGAAAGGAAAGCAATTATGAAAAGTACAAAGCATCACTTTTTTAGAATTATTTCAGTTTTGCTCTGTTTCATAATGATTCTAAGCATTTGCCCCATTGTGGCAAAAACATTAGATAATCAAGTAGAGCAGACCGCATTTTCAGAAAATGACATCCCGGAGCTTATGCGCGGTATCATAGATGTTGATAATTGCAAGCATATTCGTCGCGATTATGAAGCAGAACAGAACGAGCCGCTCAGCAATGTTATTTATTATAATGCAGACGGATCTAAAACAATGTATATTATGGAAGACCCGATCCGTTATATAGATGCAAACGGGCAGATTAAGGATAAAAGCATTAAAATTACCGAGAAAGAAACTCAATATGTTGTTGAGCAGAATGACCCGGTTTTGATTCTCAATAAAAACATTTTAGAAGGAGTCGTCGTGCAAAGCGGTTCGTTTGCAATAAAAATGACTCCTGAGTATGTGCAGAATCGGGATTTGGACAAAGTGCATTTTGACGCAGAGAACAATACTGTTGAATACAGCTGCAGAAATGAACTGATTAAGACTAAATATACCCCGTTACATAATGGCGTGAAGGAAGACATAATAGTTAGCAACATAGATGCGGGGAATACGTTTTCGTTCATTATCGAAACCGGTGGGCTGGAAATGCGGCAAAATGAGTTGTTACAGACAGCGCTTTTTGATGGTGAAAATGAGATAGCGTGTTTTGACAGTATCGTGGTATATGATAACACCGGCAAGCAGAGCACTTTTATCCCCGAAATAGAAACAATAATAGAAGGTCATGAATATCGTTTTGTTATAGTGGTGGATCCCGAATACTTCTACGACGCCGAAACGGCGTTCCCGTTGACGATAGACCCTACAATATTGTATGATTGTCGTGGGATGATAGGCATAGACCATGCAATGTTGTATGAAAACTATGGCAACCAGACCAACGTTTGCGCTTACTTAAACGATCTTTGCCATTATTTGGGCTATAATGCCACCCGTGGCGTAGGTCGCGAACTGATCCGATTCCCCGGATTGTATAATTCAACAGAATTCACAAATAGTGTCGGCGTTCCTCGAATAACATATTATCAGTATTATAATCCCACGCAGGTTTTTTCAAGAGAGGTCAAAGCGTATGTATATAATTACAATTGGGGCCCTGATATCTCAACCTATAACAATACTACATTCGTATACAACGATGTGATAGAAAGAAGCGTAACTCTGTTTTCCGCGTATAATACAAATTCAGCGGTTAAAAGCGTTTTAGATCTTACTGAATTTGCGCAAAAATGGAAATCCAACGTGTCCAGTAGGGCGAAAGGGCTTTTGATAAAGAACAGTAACGAAACAGACGCAAGCCAATGTGTTGAATTTGTGAGCAATGAAATCATGAACTCACAGAATTATTCGTACTATATGCCGTATGTAATAATGGATTATTCGCCTATAACATATAGATTAAAAAATGCCGGATATACTGTCAATGGCTCTGCTACATATCTTTCTGTTAACAATGGTAGGGATAAATCGGGCATGAATATATACGCTACAACTACCCTCAGCTATTACGGCGCGCAAGATTTTAAGTTGGTTTATTATCCTGATCAACAGGCATATAAGTTAAAGCCGTTATGTAGCATGAACGGCAGACATCGAAGCGTGGATATAATAAAGAAAAATGGAGAAGTAATTTCAACATGCGATGTAGAATTGTACAATAATTTAGAGAACGATAACGGATACAAATGTCAGCTGTTTAGGCTTCAGCGACTGGCAGATAACAAATATAAGATATTAGTCAATTTTGACCCAACCCTTTGTCTTACTGTCGTTAGCGGAGGGAATGTTGAATTGGCTACCGTTTCGAACAGCAACGCGAATCAGGAATGGTATTTGGAATACTCAGACAGTAACTCTCAAGAGGCATATTATGCAAACATGAATATGCCATATCCTTTTATAGATGACCCCTCTTATCGCGTGTCGTCCGGATTTGCAAGGCGGAGTATGTCCGGTAGCATAAAAATGCATAAAGGGATAGATATATCTACTGTTTATATTGATAATCATACACCGAATCTGTATTCGCCGTTTAATGGGACTGTCGCAGCAATTTATATAGATAATGATGGCGATGATGATAGTATGGGGAATGCTATCGCAATAGAAGCCACAAGTTGCTTTAACAATATTTATAAGTCTAGCGACAAATTAATCATTATATATATGCACATGAGTCAAATTGCGAACTATTCTGTCGGCGATCCAGTGAATGTCGGCGCTTATTTGGGAAAAGTCGGCAATACCGGCAGTTCGACCGGGTATCATTTACATTACGGTGTTTCGATTGGCGGAACATATATATCGAACGGAAAGCAAAAAGTTCATTTAGGCGAAAACGTTGTTATTAATCCGTTAATGTTTTATCCTTACGTAGAATTTACGTTTGTGGGTGAGAGTTAAGGAGGCTATTATTATGAAAAAAGGAATTATTTCAGTTTTGCTGCTGCTTGTTTTTGCTATATTGTTTTCTTCTTGCTCAAACAGTATGGATGTGACGTCCGGAGAGCATGCCGAACGTTCCGGAACGGCTGCGGTATCCGAGCTCGACGAAAGCTCAATACCGTCGGAAATAAGCGAGCCGAACGAAAGCTCGACACCCCCGGAAACAAGCATGCCGGAAGAAAGCTCAACAGATCCGGCGTCTGTCGAAGAAGAATCGTCTGAAGAAATATCCGAAGAAACGAGTGAAGAAACTTCCGGCGTTCCCATAGAAATACAAGTTGAGTTTCAACTTGCATACGAGGGGCATTATTATCCGATATTCGGCATTGACGATTTTGACGGATCCAAAACGAGATATTTCGCAGAATATATGAACTGTGATACGTTGTTGTTCCGTATTTGGCAGAATTGTAAAACTTATAGAAACTCCAGGGATGAGTATAAAGACATATATGAATGGTTGACAAGACAAATAATGCCGGGATTCACAGGCGATCCTTTGTGGCTGCCGGTAGAGTATTATCTCATCAGATCAACAGGCATCACTAAAGAAGAGTATGCGTTTATGTACAGCGAAGAGAATCCCAACAAGGATAAGTTCGTGGGTTATCGACCAAACGCCGAAGAGATCGACATACTGTTTTCGGGCGACTATGATCTTATTATGAAAGAGTTGAAAGCGTTTAACGTTTATTACTACGACGGTGCTTTGTACAGGATCGATTACGAATTGGCCGTCCTTTTGAATGAAAACGATCCGATCCTAGCGGAGATGGCGGAGAAGGGTGAGCTTAAAGCGTTTATAGATTATGCTTTGCCGCTGATAGAAGAATACGCCAGCGGCAACGACGGTGAAATCAGCATTAACGTCCTTACGGCACTTAAAAACAAATTCTGGCCGGAATGATCCTGCAGCGTAGCGATATGGGGAATCTCTCCGTATCGCTCGTACATGTGATTTACATTTACACTCGAAAGGAGAGATTAATATGATAGTATTCATCATTTATATGCTGCTTAGAAATACAAACGGGGATTCTATCCCTTATGTGCGGCCGCCCACTGAAGAAGAAATCGTATGATCTCCACACAACAATTACAACACATTAATCAAAAAAGAAAGGAAAGCAATTATGAAAAGTACAAAGCATCACTTTATGAGGCTTACCTCAATTTCGCTACGCTCCGCTCCAAAAGGCAAAACACCGCTGAAAAAGGTAAGTGTGAACTCTATTTTCAGCCGGTAAAACAAGCAAGTTTCACACAAGTCGGTAATGCATACGGTTGCCGCATTACCTTCATACAAAAAAGCAACCAATCCAATATGTATACGCCTATACAACCGGCACGCTGCCTTCGACTTATCAGGATCATATTTCTTACGGTTACTCCACCGGCGCGTGGGGCGACTTGCTGACTAACTATAACGGCACGACGATCAGTTATGACGCAATAGGCAATCCCGCAAACTGGCGAAACGGTATAACTGACGTAACGTGGAACGGGAGAGAGCTCAATTCATTTGTCAAAGGAAGCTATACCTATTCGTTCAAGTATAACGCGGACGGTATCCGTACCGAGCAGACAAAGTGGTACACAGGCTCTTCAATGGCGGAAATATACCATTACGTGTTGGACGGGACAAAGATCGTAAGCGAATACAAAACGTATTCTACAAACCCGACCCCAAGCAACGTAAAATACTATTTCTACGACGCTGCGGGCAGTATCGCGGGATTTGAATACAACGGCACAACGTATTATTTCCAGAAGAACCTGCAGGGGGATATAATCCGTATTTGCAATATCGC
>DBXS01000015.1:0-1151 GCA_002310055.1 Clostridiales bacterium UBA1206
ACTCTCAGCCTTGCGGCTGACGTGCATCTCAATGCTGCTCCGCTTACGCGTTACAAAGATCATTATTCAGTTGTGTGGGTATTATAGCACGGCTTTTCGTATTTTGCAATAGGAAAAACGAACAAATTTTCGTTTTCGGGTCAATTGTCGGTATATAGCGACAAGTCAAAGCCCAAATTGTAAATTTTCTGTGGACTCGATGAAACGCGCTATGCTGTCCGGCTTGCGATCCCGATAAAAGAAGCGGCGGAGTACGATCTGTCTCTGCCGCTCTTTATGCTATTCAGTTGTTCAGGGACGCTTTGTAGTTGTTCCCCCACGCCTGCATCGAGTCGAGGATCGGGCGCATGCTCTCGCCGAGCTCGGACAGCGCGTATTCCACGCGGGGCGGGACTTCGGGATAAACGGTGCGTGTGATGATTCCGTCCGCTTCCATCTGACGCAGGCTCTCGGTCAGCACCTTCTGACTGATGCCATCGAGGCTTTTATGTAATTCGTTGAAGCGCCACGGACGGACGAGCAGGTTGCGGATGATGAGCAGCTTCCACTTGTTGCCTATCAGCGCGACGGTCGTCGCCACCGGGCAATCCGGCAATTCTTTTTTTGTTTTCATAAGAACCCCCAATACTTCCTTTTTGAATGTTACACTCATATTATACTGTAACACGCCCTGTTTTTCAAGGCGGTTTGCGGAAAAGATACAATGAATTTACAGAATATTCCCCCAAAAATAAGCGGTTACAAAAAAGTGCGTACTTGAATTCTTTTTCAGGATCCGTATAATTGATTACGGGACAGAAAGGCGGTGAACCGGCATGATCATCAATACGGGACAAAGAACGGATATTCCGGCGTTTTACGCGGACTGGTTTGCAAACAGACTTCGCGAGGGCTTTGTCTGCGTGCGCAATCCGTATTATCCGGAGCAGGTCAGCCGCTATCGCCTCGATCCGTCCGTGGTAGACTGCATCGGCTTCTGCACAAAGAACCCCGCGCCGATGTTTCCGTATATGGACTTGCTGAAAGGTTACGGGCAGTATTGGTTTGTGACGATCACGCCTTACGGCCGCGATATTGAGCCGAACGTAAAGGATAAACACGAACTGCTCGAGGATTTCAAAAAACTGTCGGAGACCGTCGGCGTGAATTCT
>DBXS01000015.1:1210-2087 GCA_002310055.1 Clostridiales bacterium UBA1206
GAGAAAATAGCGGCGGCGCTCGACGGCTATACAAAGACCGCCGTTATCAGCTTCATCGACCTGTACGCGAAGGTGAAACGCAACTTTCCCGAAGTGCGTGAAGTCACAAAGGAACAGCGGCTCGCGCTCGGAAAAGAAATGGTGAAGATCGCCTCCGCACACGGTATGACGCTCAAGCCCTGCGCCGAGGGAGACGAACTTGCGCCCTTCGGCGCGGACTGCGGCGGCTGTATGCGGATCAGCGACTACGAAAAAGCGATAGGCAAAAAGCTGAACGCGCCGAAAAAGAAAGGCGCAAGGGCGGAATGCGCGTGCTATCTTTCCTGCGATATCGGCGCGTACAACACCTGCAAACACTTATGCAAATATTGCTACGCCAACGCCGAGCCGTCCGTCGTGCTGGCGCAGAGCCGCCGCCACGATCCGACCTCACCGTTTCTGATCGGACATTACGAAAAGGACGACGTGATCAACGACGTTCAGCAAAAATCATGGATCATCGGAGATTTGATATGACGCACGAAGAAAAAAGAATATATCTGATAAAAACGCTCCTTTCCGAGCAGCAAAGATACCGGAATATTGAGATACCGGCTGAGGAACAGAGGCAAAAGGATTTACTGCGCTCGCTGATGAACGTCCGGTTGCCCGCACCGCTTTCCGACGAGTATGTCGGGATCGAAAGCGACTACCTGAAAGAGGAAACGGCGGCGAAAGGAATCACGCGTCTTGCCGACCTTACGCCCGCGGAGGACGGCGTTTATCTCTGGCAGGGCGATATCACGACGCTGGAATGCGACGCCATCGTAAACGCCGCCAATTCGCAGATGCTCGGTTGCTTTCAGCCGCTGCACAACTGTATCGACAACTGCATCCA
>DBXS01000015.1:2114-2268 GCA_002310055.1 Clostridiales bacterium UBA1206
AGCAGGGACACGAGGAACCGACCGGGTCGGCGAAGATCACGCCGGCGTACGATCTGCCGTGCAAATACGTCATTCACACAGTCGGACCCATCGTAAACGGCAGACTGACGGCAAGGCACGAGGAACAACTCGCGTCCTGTTACAAGTCATGCCT
>DBXS01000015.1:2295-2820 GCA_002310055.1 Clostridiales bacterium UBA1206
GCGTTCTGCTGTATCTCCACCGGCGTTTTCGGTTTCCCGCAGAGGCGCGCGGCAGAGATCGCGGTGCAGACGGTGCGCGAATACAAGGCAAAGACCCACAGCAAAATCGAGGTGATATTCAATGTTTTCAAGAATGAAGATTACGGCATCTACCGGGAATTACTCGGATAATATCAAAAGACTGAAAAAGGCGCTCAATGAGTGCGACGCGGTGGTGATCGGCGCGGGCGCCGGACTTTCCACCTCAGCCGGTTTCGTTTACAGCGGCGAACGGTTTGAAAAGTACTTTTCCGATTTCGGGAAGAAATACGGCTTCAAGGATATGTATTCGGGAGGGTTTTACCCGTACCAGACGAAAGAGGAATTCTGGGCGTACTGGTCGAGATACATTTTCGTCAACCGCTACACGGACGCGCCGAAGCCGGTTTACAACGATCTGTTCGAGCTGGTGAAGGACAAGGATTATTTCGTCATCACCACGAATGTCGACCACTGTTTTCAGAAGGCGGGCTTTGATAAAAAGCG
>DBXS01000015.1:2829-3518 GCA_002310055.1 Clostridiales bacterium UBA1206
ACGCAGGGCGATTACGGACTGTTTCAATGCAGCGTGCCGTGCCATAACAAAACCTACGAAAACGAAGAGATCATTCGGCGTATGGTCGAAGAACAGAAGGATATGCGTATTCCTACCGGACTGATCCCGAAATGCCCGGTCTGCGGCAAGCCGATGACGATGAACCTGCGCTCTGACGATAAATTCGTCGAGGACGAGGGCTGGCACGAAGCGGCGGCGAGATACGAAAACTTCCTTCGCACCCGAAAAGGCAAGGTGCTTTTCCTTGAACTCGGCGTCGGCTACAACACGCCGGTCATCATCAAATATCCGTTCTGGCAGATGACCGCGAAGAATCCTGACGCGACCTACGCCTGTATCAATTACGGCGAAGCGGTCACGCCCGAGGAGATCGCCGACCGTTCGATCTGCATCGACGGGGATATCGGCGAAGCGATAGAAAAACTGAAATAGGAAACAAATACGGGAAAACCGGCTGAAGNNGACGTATGAATTTGGGTTCGAATCACGCGTTTTCTCCCCGAATTCTCCTTTTTCTGCAAAAATTTTCGCCAAATCAAAAAACACCGAAAGCTATTGAGAACAGGGCGTTTTCGGGCATTCATTCGACTTTTCATACGAATCGCGGCATAATCAAAAGTTCCGCCAAGTTCCGTTGAAAGTATACCAACTTCCGTTATCTTCCAAAT
>DBXS01000015.1:3532-3663 GCA_002310055.1 Clostridiales bacterium UBA1206
CTCGAAATCACAGCGTTTTTAATACCTTTCGGGGGTTCGAATCAAAAGAAAAACCGCCTTATCAAAGCACCTTGCTCTGATAAGGCGGTAGTCGTTTATAAGCGCTTACTGTATCTCCTGCTCCAGGTCAT
>DBXS01000008.1 GCA_002310055.1 Clostridiales bacterium UBA1206
GAATATATGAACGCATACTCCTGGGCGAATATGACGGAGGCGTTCCTCGACCGAACGCGGAACAGAATGAAATAAAGAAAGAAGAATCATTATGGAGAATATGACGAAACAATTGAAAATCTGGCGCGTTATCGCTATTATAGCCGTATGCGCGCTGCTGACGGTCAGCGTTTTTTACGCTTTCGGTGTGGGATATAAAAACACTTCGCCTGCCATTGACGGGGTCAAGGAGCTTTCGCTCTGGAACGACGGTTCCGGCGCGAGGGATAAACTGATCGATTACGTGACTTCCGTCACAAAAGAAAACGGCAAAGACTATATCCCCGTTGAAGACCGCATCGCGGTGTTCGATATGGACGGTACGCTCGCCTGCGAGACCTTCTATACATACTACGACACGATGATGTTCATCGAATACTGTCTTTACGATCACCCGGAGCGCGTCTCCGACGAGCTGAAAGAGGTAGCCGCGTCGATCAAGCCGGGTTACGTCGCCGACGAAACGCTTGCGCGCAACTTTGCAAAAGCCTTCGCCGGGCTGACCGTGGAAGAATTCTATAACTACGCCGTGTCATTCGGGCAGAAGGAGACCGCGAGCTTCAACAATATGCGCTACATCGACAACTTCTATCTGCCGATGGTGGAGCTTGTAAAATATCTTTATGAAAACGGATTTGAGATCTGGGTCATAAGCGGTACAGAGCGCACTACTACCCGCGCCATCGTGGCAAACTCTCCGATAAAGGATTACGTTGAGCCGGAGCACGTGATCGGCACGGATTTTGAGGTCAAGCAAAAGGGACACGAGGATGAGCCGTCCAATATGGATTTCAAATACGAAAACGGCGATGAACTCGTTCTCACCGGCGGCTTCATACAGAAAAACCTGAACGGTAACAAGTCGATCTACGTGGAGCGCGAGATCGGCAAACGCCCGGTGCTTGCCTTCGGCAACAGCGGCAGCGATACCAGTATGATGAATTACGCGATAGACGAAAGAAACCCCTACAAAGCGCAGGCGTATATGATCGTCGCGGACGATAACGTTCGCGAATGGGGCACTCAGGACTGGGAAGCGAAATCGTCTGATTACATCGCCAAAGGCTTCATCCCGATCTCGATGAAGACTGATTTCGCAAAAATCTATTCTGACGGAATAACGAAAGCGGAACAGCAGTACGTCCCCGCCGTCGTACATGAAGAAGAAACTGATAAGGCGGCATAAAACAGTTATCATGATGCAACAAGTATCTGATATAAATCATAACTTTAAGGAGAGACCAAAATGAAAAAAACAAAAATTATTCTGTCGATCACACTGGCGCTTGTGATGACGCTCGCGCTTTGCGCCTGCAGCTTTGAGCTCGGAGGGGATGAAACCTGGGAATACAAAGCGAACAATAAAGAAGGCTCTGTTCAGCTGTTCAATGACTTCTTTGAAAAAACGTTTGCAAACACAAATCAAGTAGTGACCGTCAAAAGCGGTGACGAGATCCTTTACGTTGAAAACATCGACGGCACCAGCGACTACGTTTCCTACGCCGCATCCTCAAACGACACTTGGTCGTTTATCAAGGAGGGTGAGTATATCTATGCCATGAACGGCGAAGATACGAACTTCTACATGGTTGGTGAGACAAATTACAACTACGGCTACTTTGTATATAAAAGCACCATAAGCATCGCCGAAAAAGTCCCCGATGGAGAAGGAGTGACCTTCAACTGCGAATCCAAAGGCAGTTCAAAAGACGGAAAAGGCAGTGCGTCTTTTTCGCTTGAGATCAAAAACGGCGACGCGGGAAGCATAAAGATCACCGCTTCATCAAAGGACGATCTCGTTGAAACGATCACGTTTACTTCCGTGAGCGAGGGCAATACGTCTACTGTTACGATGACGATTGTTTACGGCTCTGCCTCCGTGACTGTGCCTGATATTTCGGGCTGGATCAAAGAGGAGTATTAAGGTGATCGCTGACAATTAAAATGAAGTCAGAAACTGTAAAAACATATTCGTTCAGTATGGACTTTTTCAAATTCGGACGCGGCAGAAAAACGCTTGTAATTCTACCGGGGCTTTCCGTACAGAGCGTGATGCTGTCCGCCGACGCGATAGAAAAAGCGTATTGTTCGCTTGAAAACGACTTTACCATATACGTTTTTGACCGAAGAAAAGAACTGCCGCCCGTATATTCAATAGACGATATGGCAAACGATACGGCGGAGGCGATGAGCGCCGCCGGAATCGGGCGCGCTTGCATATTCGGCGCATCGCAGGGCGCGATGACGGCGGTGAAGATTGCCGCCCGGTATCCCGAACTCGCGGAAAGACTCGTGCTGGCGTCAGCGGCAGAACGGGTCACGGATGATGATTCCGCGATTTTTGAAGATTGGATCGCGCTTGCAAAAGCGGGAGATGCGGAAAAACTGTATCTCTCCTTCGGAGAAGCGATCTACCCGCAAGCCGCATTTGAAAATTTGCACGCCCTCCTCACAAAATCCGCAAGGAGCGTAACGCGGGAAGACCTGCGGCGCTTTGTTGTTCTTGCAGGTGCGGCGAGAAACTTTGACGCGACGCGGGAACTTGAGATGATCTCCTGCCCGACGCTCATAGTCGGAGATACTGACGACCGCATATTCGGAAGCGGCGCGGCGTATGCAATTATTGACCGTATGAAAAACAACTCCGATGTAGAACTGCACTTATACAACGGATACGGTCACGCGTGCTACGATACTGCGCCGGATTTCAAGGAACGGATTTTGCGTTTTCTGATGAAGGAGGACTGATCATGATTCTGTTTATTAACGCCTGCGTGCGGAAAGGATCAAGAACGAAAAAGCTGGCAAATGGCGTGTTGTCACATCTTAACGAACAGTATGAGGAAGTGCGTCTTGAAGATATAGCTTTCCCCGTTGTAAACGAAGAGTTTTTATATAGCCGCGATAAACTTATCGGCGAAGGGCGCTTCGATGATCCGAGCTTTGCTCTTGCGCGTCAGTTTGCAGACGCGGACGAAATCGTGATCGCCGCGCCGTTTTGGGATCTTTCATTCCCCGCATCGCTGAAGCAGTATTTCGAGCAGATCAACGTGATCGGAATCACCTTCCGCTATACGCCGGAAGGAGCGCCGGAGGGCTTGTGCAAAGCCGGGAGACTGACCTACGTCACGACCGCCGGAGGCGAATATTTCCCCGAAGAATTCGGCTTCGGGTACGTCAAGGCGCTGGCGCGGAATTTCTACGGTATTCCAGACATTAGACTTGTGAAAGCCACGGGGCTCGATATCGTCGGCGCGGACGAAGAAGCAATCATTCGGAATGCGTTTGAAGAATATAAGTTGCGATAAAAAGAACTGCGGAGATTTACAAATATGATCAAAAGAACTCTATGTATTATTCTCGTGTTTTCCTTTCTCGCAGTTTTTATGACCGGATGCCAGAACGGAGATACGAACGCAACTGACTCGCTGGAACTCACGGTCAACGAAATCAGCAAGCACGGTAACGTGAAATTGAACGTTACCTTTGATGAAATGAAATCAGCGGGGATTGAGATCGGCGATATCATCACCGTCAAGGTGGGCGATAATGTTTACGTCCTTCCGGTCGGTACCGCCTACACCGACGTTGACAGCGGAGAGATGATCTGCCGCTTCGATCTGGAAGATAACGAGGTCACGCTTGCAATCAACTACGGCTCCTTTGCCGAGGCTGCAGGTATCGCGAAAAAGCAGACGATTGAGGAAAATCCCGGCTATAAGTGGAATATTCGCGTCAATGAGATCGGGATCGCGCTCAAAGAGAAAAAAGGCTATCTCGATGAATACAACGCGCGCAATCTCACCCGTACAGACGCGCGCGAGGATTATCCCGAGCTTACCGACGAGGAGTTCGCAAACTTCCGCGCGGTTACCGTTTCGGGCTTAAAGGAAAACGTTCTTTTCAGAAGCAGTACGCCCCTCGAATCGGCGCTCGGCAGAAACGAATACGCGATGGCGGCAACGGAAAAGGCGGGTATCAGGACGGTCGCCAACCTTGACGACTCTGTCGATACCATGAAAAGCTACACAACTTACCCCAATAGTTACTACAGTCGATGCGCTGTCGTAAACCCTGAAATGGGCTATGATTTTGAGAGCGAAGAATTCGCCGCGAAAGTAAAGGAATGCGTGCTGTTCATTATTGAAAACGACGGTCCGTATCTTATCCACTGTAAGGAGGGCAAGGATCGCACGGGGATACTTTGCGCGATCCTTGAATGCTTTGCCGGTGCAACGGCTGACGATGTCAAGCGCGATTATATGCTCACATACCATAACTATTACGGAGTGAAGCAGGGCGAAGCAGTCTATTCGATCATTCTAAATAACAATCTGCTCAAAACGCTCTCGGCGCTGTTCAAGATCGACAGTTTCGAGACGGCAGCTCTCAAAGAGAGCGCTGTGCGGTATCTTACTTCTGTCGGGCTGACGAACGGACAGCTTGACGCGCTCGGTGATCGGCTTGTTAAAGAATAAAGGGAAAAAAGCGCGATAAAGAATTCCCGTAATAAAACGCCCGCCGGAAACTGCTTTTCCGTCAGGCAAAAGGAAACCGCCTATGATAAAAAGATTTCTATCGTTGATACTAACCTGCGCGATACTCGCTTCGTCACTCGCGCTGCTGTCGTCGTGCAATAAACCCGGTACAAAGCCGACCGGCAGCGACACAACGGACACGGAGCCCGTCCCGGAGCTTGTCGACGGACGCACGCTGTTCATCTATATGTGTGGGTCGAATCTGGAAACAAAACAGGGGCTCGGAGGCAAAAATATCAAAGAACTGCTCGCCGCCGATACGTGCGAGCTGAATATCGTCATACAGACGGGCGGCGCGAAAACCTGGCGCTCGTTTGATATCGACAGCAGCACCGCGCAGCGGTACGAGGTCAAAAACGGCGAGCTCGTTCT
>DBXS01000035.1:0-28278 GCA_002310055.1 Clostridiales bacterium UBA1206
TCCGCTTTGTATTTCTGCCACTCTTCGTATTCTTTATTCGTGATTTGCTTCATGGCGGTTACCTCGTTAGGCGGGAATTTGTCGACACAGACAATCCACCGCTTCGCCCTCGGTCGCAACAAAGAACACATCATGACCCTTGTTGCTTTCATATATGAAGTCATGCAACGGCTTGCTGGTGTAATGCGAATAATCTCCGTAGATGGCAATCCGCCCGCCGTAATTGATATACTTCTGTAAAATCTCTCCTGCAAGACCGGAACTGAGGATAAAGAAATCTTCAATAATCAGCTTCTTATCGATAACAATATTCTTCGTTTCCGCTTCATATTTCACCGTCATAAGTAGATCAAGGGCAGACTGTGAATCGGTGATCACAAGTTCCCCGCTACGAACAACTGCACAGATGCTTCCATTTTTCTCGACTTTTTCTATGTTCATTGATATATCTCTCCTTCAAATTCTGATTCCTCGCCGCCTATTATACCGACGAAGTATGAACATTTCTACCGATAAAACCAGCCGGGACACCCCGACTTTCACAACTTACCCCTCAAACGCCAACTTACCCCTCAAGCGGCAAAATCGGCGTAGGAAAAATTAAATTGTATCAATCTCGGTGTTTTTATATCGAGAAACTTCTTATCGCCGGGCTGGGGGTCAAGTACTTCGACCATATAGCGAACGACCGTCGCCGGAGTATAGAACGTTCCGCCGTCCTTACCTTCGGCAAGGGCGAAGTTGCCGAGAAAATACTCATAGATCTCGCCGAAGATATCGACGGTGCAGTTTTCGGGAATATCCTTAAAAATGCGGACAATGTTAGATAGCAGCTCCGGCTCTTCTTCCGGTACGAGCTGCGCGTAAACGTCTTTCGGGAGAACGCCTTCCATTTTGGGGTTCTCTTTTTCGATCTCTTCCATTGCCTTTTTGACAACTGAGGCTTTTTCGGCAGTATCGGGCGAGTCGTTTATGTAATCATAATACGCGCACTCCGGAAGATAAAAACCGCATTTCTCAATAGATATTTCTTTTCTTGTTTTCTCCATTCGAGTTCCGGACAGCCGTGCAAGTTCTGATTCGATTTCAGTTTTGTGCTGCTTGAAAAGGATATCCGCATAACGCAGGAAGATCAGACCGAGGATCGGCTGACCGTATTTATTCGCTGCCAAATGAGCGCCGGCGCGAAGTACGTCCGCCGCGTGCCACAGGTTATCTTTAAGCGTCTTAAGCTCTTTATCCGTCATGGTCACGCCTCCTGATTATCGTCATCTATGATTTCGACGATATCTTCTATTCCGCAATTCAACACATGACAAACTTTAGCAAGTACTTCCATATTGACCGGCTGATTTTTTCCCATCTTGGCCATTGCGTTGGAAGTGATCCCCGCCTGCTTTCTTAAGGCTGTTCTGTTAATGTTTTTATCAATCATCAACTTCCATAGACGATTATAGGAATATGCCATAAAAATTCCTCCGTTTTTTCAAGGACACACAAGATTTTGCGGTTACAATCCCACTTTCTACATTATACAGCATTGTTTTCCGTTTTTCAACAAAAATCCTAACCTTTTCAAAAAAAGTTTTATAAGCTCAACATTATTGACTATCATTTATATGTCATAAGTAAAAGAAACTTGACAAAATTAGATGCTTTAACTATAATATAAATGTTTTGGAAGCACATATTCAAGACTTATCTGAAAACTCAAAACGATAGGGCGTATAACTATTGACAACGTCACGTCAAGCCGTTATGATATAATCAAGGTGAGACAATACAAAAACTGCACGCAAATTGACGTGGGCAATGCGTCTTTCTAAATACTGCATGGCGCCGGCGTCACTATTGAAGAGCTGCTTTCACCGCATTTGACGTCTCGCCCGTAGTTTGAGCATTTTAAAAGAAAAGTCTGTCAGATGCTAAACAGTATTTAACGGTTGCTTGCGTTTTTTTGATCATTCATTATATTTTGCTTTCCTTTATATATCTCCGGGGCTGCTATTATAACCATTTGAAAATATCTTTAGAAACTAATTATGCACAACAACTTGACAATAATCTCTTTTGCAATTATAATTATTATCTGCAGTTGATATGCTTTCTTGACTTTTAGTTATTAAACAACGCGCAAGAAGCGGCAGCAAAACATAATAAAAACAATAATAAAATAAAAAAACAAAACATTTCGGAGGCATAAAAATGGATTCAAGAAAAACAAGCAAATCGTTGGTTTTATCCGTCGTTTCGCTGCTGGTATGCATGTTTTTGCTTATCGGCTCGACGTTTGCGTGGTTTTCGACTTCAGTCACGTCCAATACTAACGTGATCATGACCGGCGCGTTCAACATAAGCGTCGATTTCTGCAATAATTTCAGCGGAGCTGAAGACGATTGGACTTCGATGGAAAACAATACGCTATTTAACAACGTCGTCCTCAATCCCGGCGACAACACCGGCGTTATGTATATAAGGATTACCAACAGCAACAATTATCCCGTTTCGGTCAACGCTTCGCTGATCGATAAAACCGTCACCGACAACAACACCGAACTCAGGTTTTACAGCAAGAAAGTGACCGAGGCGACAAGCGCAGACGACCTGCTCGCCGAAACGCCCGTCAGTCTTGTTTCCGCCGCAAAATTTGTGGAAGACGAGGAAATAGATGCCAATTCGAAGCTTTACGTCGCTATTTTAGTCGATTGCGTGGGCGAAGACAGCACGCCTTCCACGCAGAACATAACAGCTCAGTTCAAGATATTCCTTTCCGCCGCACAGCTCGCGGCCGGACCGCTGCCTGAATACGTAACTTTGACTGATGCAGGTAATTGTATAGACGCCGCCTATATAATGGGCGATAATGGTGGTACTCTGATTACTGATTATAATAATATTGAAGCTGGAACTCATATAAACATCTTTATACTTACCGATAAAAAAGCAGTGGCAAAAATGGGCGGTAACACTTATAGCATTGAAATAAACAGCAGCGGTAACGCTGTAATCGATATCCCATACGTTACCGGAGATATCGTTATTCAGAAACTCAATTAATCATATATCGATCAAAAAAGCGGAAGGGGTTTTCCCTTCCGCTTTTCGTTTTTATCTGTCATTTATCGAACGGGCCGAGCACTGAGCAGGCGCGTTCGAGATGTTCCCGGATATCGATATGCTGCGGGCAGACGCTTTCGCACGTGCCGCACCGGATACACATATCGGCGTGATTCTTTTTGTTTATAAAAAGCTGTCTGCTTTCGTACGCGCGGGCGAACTGTTTGTTGTTATACATCGCAAACATATTCAGCGCGTTGAGCGTGGGGGATATGCCGATTTCCGAAGGACACACCTCGGCGCAGTAGTTGCAGCCGGTGCACGGGACCGTCGGTATGCTTTTAAGCGCTATACGGGCCTTTTCTATGATTTTCTGTTCTTCTTCGTCCAGCGGCTTGAAATCCGCCATAAAGGAGACGTTGTCTTTGACCTGGTCGACCGTGCTCATTCCCGAAAGCACCACCGCCACGCCTTCCAGACTTGCGGCGAAACGGATCGCCCACGAAGCGTACGACGACTTTGGATCCGCAGCCTTGAACACTTCGGCGACGCTTGCGGGAGGGTCGGCGAGCAATCCGCCCTTTACGGGCTCCATTACGACGACAGGCACGCCGTATCTGCGCGCGGTCTCGTAACACTCGCGCGACTGAACGCGCCCGTCTTCCCAATCGGCGTAGTTGATCTGCAGCTGCACGAAATCGACATCCGGGTGAGTTGCGAGCACTTTGTCGAGCGCCGCGGCGTTAGAATGGAACGAAAAGCCGAAATTTTTGATCTCGCCCTTCGCTTTCTTTTCCCTTACAAAATCCCAAAGTCCGAAATCATCATAAAGCGGCGTGCGCGCGTCGCCCAGATTGTGCAGCAGATAATAATCGAAATAACCGGCGCCGGTCTGTTCGAGCGACGTTTCGAACTGTTTGAGCGAAAACTCGCGCGTTTTTTCGCCCGCCCACGCCGACATCTTTGTGGCGACGGTGAAGCTTTGGCGCGGGTAGCGCTTGACGAGCGCTTCGCGCATCGCGACTTCCGAGCCGTTATACGCCCACGCCGTGTCGAAATACGTGAAGCCGGCATCCATATAGATATCGACCATCTCTTTGACCTGTTCGACGTCTATCACGTTGTCTTTTTTAGGCAGTCTCATAAGCCCGAAACCGAGCTTTTTTGCAGGAAGATCCATATTTATCCTCGCAATCTTTATATACGGATTACTGTTTCTTTAAGATCTTAATGATCTTGCCGACGTAAAGATAATGGAAATCGCCTTTGGGATAATGGTCGGCGAGCGATTTCTTATCGAGTATCCCTTCGGGTTCCAGGAAAAACCTGCCCGCCTTTTCGCATATGACGGCAAATTCGGATTCCGCAAAGAACGGAACGCCGTCTTCGTGTGAGAGCGTGAGCCCGGAACCGGCTATCTTGTCGCAGTCGCGACCCGAGACCCTGCCGAGATAAGCGAGCTGTTTGCGGTATTTTTCGCCGTTCGGAAAACTTAACGAAAAGCGGCGGGACGAATCCATAAATTCCTTGGTGAATCGGCTTTCGCGCACGAAACAATAGGCGACGTCGGTGCTCCAAAGCACGCCGAAACCGCCCCACGAAGCGGTCATCGAATTGGCTTTGCCGTCTTTTTCGGCGGTTATGAGCATCCAGTTTTTGCCTATCGACTCAAAAACGTTGAAATCCGCCTCTTCGGGCGATATTATCTTGAATTCTGACATTTTACACACTCCGTCGTATTTTTGTATATTTATTGTATCATTATACAAGCCAAATGTCAACAGTATTCTTCCCCGCGCGAAGAATGCGGACGAAAAAGTTTAGCGCGGTACTTGAAAGCGCACGCGAAGTGTGATATAATACGAAACGACCGTTTGACGGTAAAACTACTTGGGATTCCGGTAACAGAATGAAGAGAAACATTTTCTACGGCCTGGTATGGGCCTGCGGCAGGATCGCGTTCGGGCGTTCCAAGACCGTTTGGGAAGCGCCGCCCGCCGACGATGAACCCGCCGTGTTCGTATGCAACCACGCAGGCGTGCGCGGTCCGGCGATAATGACGCTGGATTTCAAGCGCAGACACAAGACCTGGACCATTTGCTACACGTTGAGCAGATCTACCTGCCCCAACTTCGCTTTTCACGATTTCTTCGCCGGCGAAAGCCGCAAGCACAAAAAAGCCTGGCGTGCGCTTTCGCGCGCGGTGGGGATCGCGATGCCGCACCTGTTCAGCGTGGGCGACGTGATACCGCTCTACCACGACGAACGGCTGGTGAGCACGCTGCGCGACAGTCTTGATACGCTGAAGTCAGGCGAAGACATAGTGATATTCGCCGAATCGCCGGTGAGGTTTTCGGAATACGTAAACGAACTTCAATGCGGCTTTGCCGATCTGGGGTATCTGTATCATCTGAAAACCGGCAAAAATCTCAAATTTTACCCGGTATACGCCGAAAAAAAGAACCGCGCCATAGCGATCGGCGCGCCGATCGGATACGATCCGGCAATCCCGGCGCGGATCCAGCGCGAGCAGATAAGCGCGTACGTCAGGGACGGTATCGACAGGATGGGAAGAACGCTCAAAAAGCACAAGCCGGTGCCCTTCCTTCCTCAGCGCTGGTATGATCATTACGGTCAGTACGAACACGACCTGCAATCGTACTGGAAACTGTTTGAAATACCGGAAGATAAATAAAACAATACGCCTCTTCGAACGTATCGAAGAGGCGTTTTTGAATCGTTTTTATTTTATAAGCTGAGTTATGAACAATCCGCCGACCACGGTGCGGTTCCTGAAGCCCACGCATTTTCCGGTTTCGGTGTCGTACCAGTCGGTGAGCGGCACTCTGTCGGGCGTTTCGCGTATCATCCGCGCGATATGCGCGAAGACGCTCCTGAGATAAGCCTCGTCGCCCATTACCGAAGTCCAGGCAAGCCAGTCGAGCTTGGTATAAGCGGCGCGGCAATCGAGCGGCGTGCCGTAAGCGTTGGATCTTTCGGTATAAAGCGCGGTCTCGGAACCGTACAGCTCTTTGCCGAAAAGCCCCAGCGAATAGATCTTATCCCAAACGATATTGTATTTGAGGCTCCAGCCGTCGCGGTCGAAAGTGAGCGCGCTGGCGGCCCCGTTCTTGGTGTCGCGCACCCAGTTCGCGGCGAATTCGCGCGCTTTGGCGGAATATTCTTCTACGCCGAACAGCTTGCCTAAACAGGCGAGCGCGACGATCGCTTTTAGGCTGAGGTTACAGTTCTTATCCAGATGCCCCGCAAAATCGTCGGTACAAAGCTGATTTGCCGGGCAATAGCCGAATTCCGTGAGGAAACGCGCCCATTTTTCGAAGAGCCCGCGGTATTCGTTAGCAAACGACATATCGCCGTCTTCGAACGCCGCGGCGGCGGCGCAGATTATGGCGTTCCCGCACTCTTCGACCGGCATCTGCAGATCGAATATGTACTTGCCGTCCTTGCCGAGACCGTAGACCTGCTTTTCCAAAAGCGGGAACTGTCCGCAGTCGTGCGGCGCGAAATCAAACGTCCAGATATCGCTCTTTGCGAATTCGAACAACGGTCTGAGCATACCGCGCACGAGTTCGGGCGCGTATCGAAGATAAAGCGGGATAGAAGGATATGTGACGTCGAGCGTGGCGGCGCAGCCGTTGCTGAAGCATTCTTTTGAAATAAAGAACGGCTTGCCGTCTTTGTGCGCCAGTTTGTGAGCGCCGACCGACTGTCTGCACGCCAGCGTGAGCGCGACCGCGTGGTCTTCACCGTGCGCGAGCAGCGCGGTCTCGAGCTCCTTATCGAACGCTTCGGCTTTTTTGAAGTTCTGACAGAACTCTTTGTCGTAAGCGCTGATCATATCGTTGAAATCGGCGTATTTGATCTTATAATACCCGTCGAGCTTTTCGCCCATAAAGGATATCGCCTTTACGCTGTCGTAGCCGAGCGTGAAATGATCGTTTTCGCCGCCTGTGAACGCGCCGATACGGCCGCCAGCCGCGTATGCGTTTTTATGGAGTATATGCAAATATCCCCATTTTGCGGTGCAGTCGTCGCCGCTTTCGCAAAGGATCTTCTGCGTTTGGGGCGAGAGCACGGCTTCGCCGCTGCACGACGCCGCAGCGGGGTCTTCGGCGCCGATCAGAGCGCCGTCGAGTTCGATATGCAGCTCCGCCGGAGCATCGGATTTGATGCTGGTATAAATATAACTGACAGGAACGGTGACCGACGCGAGATCGTCGAAGAAATACGGAGTGAAGAATCCCGCCTTCAGTTCCAAGCCATCGCCGGCGAATGAATATTCGGTAAAGTGAGCCGAAAACTCAACGCTTTTCTGCGCGAGCCTTTCGCACCCTTCGGGGCATTCGCCCATAAAGACGTATTTTTTGCCGCCTTTTAAGATATAGCCGTAAAGCCCCGCCCTTCTGCCCGTCCAGTGACGGGTGGGAGTCGTGAGCTCGTCTGCCATCGACCAGACGCTGAAAAACGGATCGCAGGTTATAAGCGGGTACGCCGCTGTTCTTGAACGCAACATATACAGTTTCCTTCCTTTTGGCGGTATTATTTGGATTTTCCGAAAAGCGTTTCGAGCAGGCCTCTGCCCAGAGTCGAGCCTAAGTTCCCGCCCAGTTTTTTGCCCAGGCTGCCGAAATTGGAGCCGAGCAGTTTGCCGGCTTCCCTGCCGAGAGTGCTTCCCGTGGTCTTGGCAGTCTTGGAAAGCGTGCTCTTTTTAGTCGTCTTCTTCTTAGAAGTTCCTTTTTCTTCTTTTTCCTTTTTCTTGGCTTCTTCGACGGCCTGCTGCTGTTCGGCGTTGATCTGGGTTATGGTCTCGTAAGCAGATTCGTTATCTACCGATTCGGCGTATTTGCCGTACAGCGGAGTCGCGTAGATCCCGTAAGCGCGTTCCTCGTCCGCCACGGCGCCGAAAGAACACCTGGGCGGAAGGATATACGCCTTTTCTGCGACTCCCGGGATCCCGCGTTCGTCCAAAAACGACACGATCGCTTCGCCGGTGCCGAGATTGAGTATTTCGTCGTAGGTCTTGAATTTGGGATTTATGCGGAACGATTCGGCTGCCGCGCGCACCGCTTTCTGGTCGGACGGAGTGTAGGCGCGGAGCCCGTGCTGGATCTTGTTGTTGAGCTGCGCGAGCACGCCGTTGGGGATGTCGCGCGGGTTCTGAGTGCAGAAATATATGCCGATCCCCTTCGACCGGATGAGCTTGACCACCTGCTCTATCTTTTCGAGCAGGGCTTTCTGCGCGTCCTTGAAAAGCAGATGCGCTTCGTCGAAGAAGAACACGAGCTTGGGCTTTTCGGGGTCGCCGACTTCGGGCATCGTTTCGAACAGTTCCGAAAGCATCCACAGCAAAAACGTGGAATAGAGTTTTCCGTTGTTTATGAGCGAGGAGCAGTCGAGCACGTGGATCATTCCCCTGCCTTCGCCGTCGGTGTTTATCCAGTCGGTTATGTCGAGTCCGGGTTCGGCGAAGAACGTATCACCGCCTATGGATTCGAGCGCGACGATGGAACGCGTTATAACGCCAACGGAAGCGCTGCTGATCTTGCCGTAGTCTTCGGCGAAATCGCTTGCGTGGCGGTCGATATATGCGAGCAGCGATTTGAGGTCCTTGGTATCTATGAGCAAAAGGTCGTTGTCGTCGGCTATCTTGAACACCACCGAAAGGATATCGGTCTGCGTATCGTTCAGGCCGAGTATGCGCGAAAGCAGCAGCGGACCCATTTCGGACACCGTGGTGCGCAGCTGGATCCCATTTTTGCCGTATACGTCCCAGAATGTCACGGGGTAACCGGTGTATTCAAAACCTGCTTCCGCAAGCTTGAAACGCTCTATGCGCTTTTGCATATCGGCGGTATCCGTGCCGGGATTCATAAGCCCCGCGATATCGCCTTTGACGTCCGCCATAAACACGGGGACGCCCATTTCGCTGAACGTTTCGGCAAGCACTTTGAGCGTGACCGTCTTACCGGTGCCGGTCGCGCCGGAAACGAGCCCGTGGCGGTTTGCCATAGAAGGAAGCATAAATATATTTTCGCCTTCGGCGTTGTTCGCCACCCAGATCCTGTTGTCTTTGAGCATAGCGGTGTTCCTTTCTTATTCGAGGACCGCGAGCAGGTAGCCCGCGAACGTCCCTTTGGGGATTTCGATATATATTCTGCCGTTTTCGCACCTTATATCCGCGCTCTTTTCGCCTTCGAATTCGGGCGAATAAAGCCTTGCGCGCGTATACGTGCGTCCGCCGGAACTGACCGAAGCGGCAATATCGCCGAGCTTTTCAGCGCCTTTTACGAACGGCGGGACCGGAAGGCGCGAATTGGTGAACGTATCGTGATCTTGGATAAATCCTTTTGTATTGACGAAATGCAGCACGGTTCCGCATTCCGTTTCGAACGCCGAGACCAGTACGTTTTCGTCGCTGCAGGTCGTAAATCCGCCGCCGATGAGCAGTTTGAGCAGCGCGCCGTCGTACGCGCGCATATCGCCGATATACGAGCGGTCGCAGGGCGTTTTTTCGCCGCGCGGCCAGACCGCGGGCTGGATGGGATGATCGGAAATTTCGGACGCGTGATATATGACGCTGCCTTTGCCGATCTTTTCTTCCACGCAGAGCACTTCGCCGTTTTCGCCGCGGGCGACGACTTCGCCGCAGACGGTATCGAAGACGTATTTTCCGTACGCGTTTTCGAACGTTTCCCGGCGTATGTATTCGCGTCCGGAATAATCCGCGCGTTTCAACTTGGAACGCATACCGAGCAGGCGCGTTTTTTCTTCGATCCCGCGCTCGCCGCAGTTTTCGTCCCTGCCGGCGAATTCGCCGAGCACTATAAGCCTGCCGCCGTTGTATACGTAATCCCTTAGTTTTTTGGCTTCGGTATCGCTTACCGAATAAACGTACGGCATAATTATGACCGGGAACGCCGAAAGCGTTTCCGCGCCGTCGGTGCCGAAGACCATATCGCAGCAAACGCCGCTGACGTACGCCGATTCAAGGTACGCCATAAACGGCTTCATATATTTCTGCGGCGCGTCTTTATCGGAATAATCGCGCGTTTCGGGCGAAAACCAGAACGCGGCGTCGGCGCGCTTGCGCGGGTCGCGGAAAAGCGAAACGTGTTTCTTTTCAAAATCGCGCATCGGGCGGTCGAACACCGAGCGCGGGTCGCCGCCGGTGCCGGTGTAAAGCTGTCCCCACGAGCGGCACAGCGCCCACGCGGCGTAAGCAGAATCCGCCGTCTGCGGATACATCATCGCCATAGGAGACTTGCCGTTGCGCTTTGCCATCGCAAAGCGGTGGATCGCTTCGCCTGCGAAGCAAACGAACGAATCCTTTATTATCCCGCAGCATTCCTGGAATATGAAATCCCAGAGCTTCTGCGCGGGCTCGAACCCGTAACAGGTGGTGTCGAACGGCAGAACCTCGGCGCAGTACGCGGGGCGCATGGGGCGGAACCCTATGCTTTTGTAGCGCTCGTCCATACGGAAATGGAAATCGCCGCTCTGTTTCTTTTTGAACTTCTTCCACGCTATATAATCGGGGCGCTCGTAATGCTCGAAGAATTCGCCCCAATGCTCTTTGTCGGGCAGCTCGTACCCGGTCTCTTCGCGGAATTTGGCGCGGCAGTATTCGCAGGTGCAGGAGTTGCCGCCGCCGAACCACTGCACGTCGTCGTTCATTATACCGTCTATATGCGCTTTTTCTATAATTCTGCGTACATGTCCCCAGTACGCCTCTTCGTAGACGGGATGATTGAAGCAATGCGCGTTGCCGTCATAATGCTTGAATATCCAGTGCACGTCTTTGCCTTCTGTATGGATATACGAAGAAAGACAGGGCTTTCCGGTGGAACCGTCGATTTGCGCGAATTCGTCTGGATGAACGCCCGAAGGAGTGAGACAGGTCTCGCAGTTTTTGCGGAAATCCGGATAACTCGCAAACTGCGTTCCGGGAGCGAGATTCTTTTCCCAGAACGTTTCGGGATCTACCGGGCGGTAGGTTAGGTGCGTGGAATGATGCTCGATGACCTTGATCCCCTTTTTATGGAACGCGCGGGTGAAACGCGCGATAAAATCTTCTATATCGTCCCAGTACGCCATAAACGAAAAGCGGAAATGGGCGCCGAACAGTATGACCGCCGTCACGCCGTTGGCTGAATAAAGCTCCGCTGCGGCGTCGAGGTCTTTTTCGGTGAACTCATATATCGCTCTGCCGTCGTAGTGATACCAGCCGAAACGCTCTTCCCAGGGGGTGGATAGTACCGCATCATTATTTTGCATCGTCGTCCTCCGTATTCGGCATACCCGGTTCAGTTTTCGAATCTGCCGCCGCATTCGGGGCAGAATTTTGCGCCTTCCGTCCTGCGCGTGCCGCACATACGGCAAAATTTATCCGCGTCCGCGGCGGGCTTTTCATTGGCAGCGGGGCCTGCGCCGTAAGCGCGCCCGAATTCTTTGGCGAACGCCTGATTTGATTCCGGCGTGAGCCAGAACGCGCGCACGCAGACAGACGAAACGACGCCGAGTTTTTCAAGTTCCGAAGCAAGAAGGCCGGCGAGCACGGACTCTTTATCGGCGCGGCGCGCCACGCCGTCGCCCTTTGGAAAAGCCGAAAGGCTTTTACCGATAAGCCCGGATATTGAAGCGAACAGTTCTCTTTTTAAGGCTTCGAAACTCGCGTAACGGTTTTCGTCATATTCACGGACTTGTGATTCGAGAGCGACGAACGCTTCGAGTTCCAGCCCGGCTTTTTCGGTAAACCTTACGGGAGCGGGGGTCCCGAATTTTATAACAGGATACGCCATTTGTATTCCCTTTCGTGTTCCGGCGCGCAGAACGCCGTCTATAATCTGAAATATGTATTATCATTATACATATAACGCGCGGCAAAATCAATGCAAAAAGCATATATTTACGCAAAAATTCAGCAAAAAACAAACAAGGTTGTTGAAAACCCCGCAAACGGATGATATAATTATCGCAGACGGACAGATATACGCGAAACGGAGACACGCGATATGAGCGAGTTGAAATTCAAATACGTGCGCATCCAGGGCAAGGAGCTTGCCAAAAACACCATGCACGCAAAGGGCGTTTTCAGTATGTGCTGGCAGCTAATCCAGAACGACGTTATGGACGAGGAAGACGCTTCGCTGTTCAAAGAAATAGACGGCTGGTTTGCCGAAAACCTTCCCTGGCCGCCTCAGTGCAAAAACCGCGAACCGGTGGTCTGCTGGTTCAAGACCGAAAACTCGAAGGAAATGCTCAAAATGATCCGTCCGGCGCTTTGGCTGCTCGACCGCTACGATCACCCGTATTTCCTCGTATATACCAATTCCCCGGGCGAGATTGTTTATGAAGACCAGTATCAGATAGCCGCCAAAGCGGACGGTTACCTGACTATAGAAGAGCTCCAGCCTTCGTGGTCGCCCGAAGATAACGAAGAATAAGGAGTTCGTATATGGAGGGAAAGACGCTCTGCGCGGCGGTGGGGATACTTGTAAACGGCGATAAAACGCTTTTGCTCCACCGCAAGAACCCGCCCTTCTGCTGGTGTCCGCCCGGCGGGCGCGTGGAAACAGGCGAATCATACGAAGACGCAGCAAAGCGCGAAGTGTACGAAGAGACAGGTATTGCATGCCGTCCGCTGATCCCGGTAGAAGAATGGGACGGGATCCATGAAGGCTCCCCTATGCACAGCGTCACGTATGTTTGCGAATGCGGCAGCGAAGACGTGGCGCTTTCCGACGAGCACGACGACTTTTGCTGGGTGGCGATAAAAGATATTGAACAATGGAAAGACAAGACCGATTTCGACGTGTCGCGCTGGGGCAGATATATCGACCGCGCGAAGAAACAAAAGAATACCTAAACGCGTGACGGCTGAACGGCGGCAAAAGCAAATAAAAGGCGGGGATATTTCCCTGCCTTTTTCGGTTTATTAAGTTACTTGCGCTTTTGTTTTTTCTTCCCTGCCGGAGTTCACTTTTTCCACTGCGTTTTGCGTGAATTCGATGAGCGGATCGATATCGCGCAAGGCGCGTTTGCATTTTTTGTTGACTTTTGGGTATCCCCAGCCGCCGAAAAGTTTGCCCGGCCCCACCACGCTGCCTTCCGGGACGTCGCCCGCGAGTATCACAGCCGCCGAAAGCGAGGATTTTTCGGTGGAATTGAACGGCATTATCTTTGCCAGAAAATATATCCTGCCAAAGACGTGGGAAGCGATCTGCGTGATAGTTATCCCCGGATGGCTCATAAACACGCTTATGTTCGTGCCGGAGTATTTGCGGAACAGGTATTCCGAATACCGCGCAAGGCACAGCTTGGACCGCGAATAAGCGCCTTTTTCGCTGAAAAATCGGTCGAATCTGACTTTAGCGACCTTGTGTATTATGGATATAGTGTTTATATACGCCACGCCGTGTCCGAGCTGCGCGAGCTTGGGCAGGATCTTTTCGCTGAGATAATAAACGCCGATATAGTTAGTTCCCATAACAAGGTCAAAACCCTGTTTAGTGGTCTCGCCCGGGTGCATAAACACGCCCGCGTTATTGATGAAAACGTCGACGTCGGGCAGTTTATCGGCGAATTTGTCGATTGAATCGAAATCCGAAATGTCGAGACTCATCACGCGGATATCGGCGTTCGGGTATTCGGAAAGCAGTTTTTCACGGGCGGCGTTCGCCTTTTCGGCGCTGCGGCACGCCATTATCACACGCGCGCCGAGGTATATGAGTATCTCGGCCGTTTTGTATCCCACGCCGCTGTTCGCGCCGGTGATCAGCACGGTCTTGCCCGCAAGCGAACGCGTGCATTTTTTGCTTAAGAATTTTACCGTCTTTTTTGAAAGTCCCATAGAAGCACGTCCTTATGCAAAAGAATAAAACGATATTACTTTTTGCAAAAAGTATTATAATGTAACGCGGGCTAAAAAGCAAGAGCCAAATAAAAAAACGCGTTCCTTCATACGCGAAGCGTATATCATCCGTTCCGGCGCCCCAAGGGGCCCCCGAAACGAGCGAAGCAAGTTTTGGGGAATGGGCGGAACGGATATCATTGCAAAAAGCTCGCTTACGCGAGCTTTTTGCATGGTGCCGGTGGCGGGGGTCGAACCCGCACGGGTTATTAGCCCAACGGATTTTGAGTCCGTCACGTCTGCCAATTCCATCACACCGGCCTGCGGATATGTATTATAGCAGACCGGGCGATGAAATTCAAGTGTTTTTCAACATATTGCCGAACTTTTTTCGAGACGTCGACGCGCTTTTGACGACGTACATCTAAATCACGCAGTAAAATGTGCTTTTATTTCATGTCATCCTCTTTTTGGCTTTTAAGTCGTTCGTTGATCTCTTCAAGATCATGTTTTTTTGCGGCTTTTACGAACCACACTATCAATACGATGCATATAAAACCGTACGCCGCAAACCCGGCGGGTATGACGATCAGCGCCCATGTCTGCAAGTTCTTTATAATGCCGAAAGCCAACCCCAGACCGTATGTGATCAATGCGTTTCCGATACAAAGACCGGCGATCTTTGCCCATCGTACTTTACCGATATCGATTTTATCAATAACAACAAACCAATAGTATGCGTTAAACAGACACAAGGCAAATATGATTACTATCCACCTGCGGTCTATTTCTGTTCTTGGAAGCAAATAATCACAAAGCGTCACTATAATGACTCCAAAACTAAAATAGTACGCAAAAAGAGTAAAAAATCTTTTATACATTTCCGCACCTCAATTTTTCTTTTATTTCGTGAACGTAGTGCCTTGAAACAATGAGTTTTTCTCCCGAACGAAGTATCGCGACAAGTTTGCTGTGCTCGGCTGGTTGAATGCAGTTTACCTTACGCAGATTCACAATGACCGATTTTGAGATTCGCTGGAAGAGAGTATTCTCAAGCGTCTCTTCTATTTTGTAGAGCCTGAGATTTGTCTGATAAACCTCTTTTTCCGTGTAGAAAAAGATATTGTCGTCGACCGTTTCAAAATACAGAATATCTTTTAGCTCAATAAAATGAATATCATTGCCTATTCTGCCGATGAACGTATCTGCTATAACGCCCAAATTAGTCAATTCATCATACAATTCCGGCGTTTTTTTCCTGCAAACGACTCTGATTTCTGTTCGGGCGACGTTGGGATCTTCGATGATCTTTATCAACATCAGTTTTCCTCCTTAAAGATTATTCCGCGCTGTTGTGCTTATCTTACACTATAGCTGCATCATTTGCAAGTGTGGTTTTACCAAGTTACAAATCACACGGGGTATTATGCATAGCCAAGTACCGTTATATCAAAAAAAGACACGGCGAATTGCGCCTGACCGCTGCGTTTTCGTTCCACTGAATGAATAATCCGCGCAAAAAGCGGCAATAAAATGTTATTGGCACGCTTTTGCACATTGATGTGAAAAGTGCTAAAAACGCAGTGCAAAATTATTTGATTTTTTTACTCCCAAACACTTGACAAACGCTAAAATGTGTGCTATATTACACAATGTTAGCAGTCGGGCACATAAAGTGCTAACGGAGGTGAAAACGATGGAGCTTTCCGAAAGGAAGAAAAGAATACTGAAATCCATAGTCGATTCATATATTGCTTCGGGCGAACCCATAGGCAGCAAGTATCTTACCACCAGCTGCGATTTCACCGTTTCCCCCGCCACGATACGCAACGAGATGAGCGAGCTGGAGGATATGGGATACCTTGAGCAGCCCCACACTTCCGCGGGGCGCGTGCCCACGGCTTTGGGGTTCAAGACCTACGTCAATTCCCTTATGGAAAAATACCTGCTCACCATGGATGAGCTCAAGGTGCTGAACGAGCTCATTTCGTTCAAGATGACCGAGCTAAGCGACACGCTGGAACAGGCGAGCAAGCTGATAAGCAAAATCACGAACTACGCCTCGTTCGCCGTACTTCAGGCGCCGGAACGCACCGCGCTGCGCTTTGAAACGGTATTCATCGACGAGACCGATTTCCTTATAGTTATGATATGCGATAACGACGCGGTCCGCAGTTCGCGCGTCAAGCTGCGCGAGCCCATTACCAAAGAAGACCTGCAGACTCTGCAGGCGGCGATGAACGCTTCGCTGACCGGACTCCACGCCGAAGAGATCACCATGCCGGTATTCATCAGCTTTGAACAATCGCTGGGCGGCCTTGCGCGTATGGCTTCTGCCTGCGTGAAAGCGGTATACGACATGCTTTCAGGCGACAGCAAGGAAGAAGTCCATGTGGACGGCGTGACCAAGCTGCTTTCGTACCCCGAATTTTCGGATATTTCGAGCGCCAAGAGCGTGCTTTCCATAATAGAAGAACAAAGCAAGCTTATAGATCTGCTTTCGGGCGCCAAAAGCGATAATCTCAACCTTTATATAGACGACGGAGGCGAGGCGGAGCTGCCAGTAAAAGACACGAGCTGCGTGTTCTGCCCTATCAAGGTCAACGGCAAGAAGATCGGCGCCATAGGCGTTATAGGCCCCAAGAGGATGAATTACAAAAAGGTCATTGCAAGCTTGAACTATCTGGCTTCGGGCATAAGCGTGGAGCTTGACGAGCAAAACAAGACCGAGCTATTAAAAGGAGAACATAATGGATCAGGAACAGAACAAGACGGCTGAGGATACGGAAAACGCAGAAATGCCGGCAGAAGAGACTGTTGAATCCCCCAAAGAGGATATCCCCGCCGAAGAAGCGGAGGAAGAAGCCAAAGCGCGCAAAAAAGAGCTGAAAAAAGCCGAAAAGTGCGCAAAAGAGCTCGAAGATCTCAAAGACAAATACGTGCGCGTATGCGCCGAATACGACAACTACCGCAAACGCACCGACAAAGAAAAAGGCGATTCGTATTCCGCCGGGATATCTTATTCCGTAAAGATGCTGCTCCCCGTGCTCGACAATCTCGACCGGGCGCTGGCGTTCGACCCCGAAAACGAAGGCGTGAAAATGATAATAAAGCAGATCAACGAATCGTTTGTCAAACTGGGCGTTGAAGAAATAGAATCCGACGGCAAAAAGTTCGATCCCGAGCTCCACAACGCCGTCATGCACGAAGAAGATCCCGAAAAAGAAGAATCCGTGGTCGTTCAGACTTTCCAGAAAGGCTATATGCTGGGCGGAAAAGTCCTGCGCCACGCGATGGTAAAAGTAGCAAATTAAATTTTTAATAAATCGGAGGTATTTATTATGTCTAAGATCATTGGTATCGATTTAGGTACGACTAACTCGTGCGTCGCCGTATACGAAGGCGGCGAGCCCGTAGTTATCGCCAACGCCGAAGGCAGCAGGACCACCCCTTCGGTAGTCGCTTTCTCTAAAAGCGGCGAAAGAATGGTGGGCCAGGTGGCTAAAAGACAAGCCATCACCAATCCCGAAAGGACCGTTATTTCCATAAAAAGAGATATGGGCACCGACAGGCGCGTGGATATCGACGGCAAGCGTTACACCCCGCAGGAAATATCCGCGATGATACTCCAGAAACTCAAAGGCGACGCCGAAGCGTATCTGGGCACAAAGGTGGACAAAGCTGTCATCACCGTTCCCGCGTATTTTTCCGATGCACAGCGTCAGGCGACCAAAGACGCCGGCAAGATCGCGGGGCTCGACGTTCTGCGTATAATCAACGAGCCGACCGCCGCGGCGCTCGCATACGGGCTCGATAAAGAGCTCGATCAGAAGATCCTCATCTTCGACCTGGGCGGCGGCACGTTCGATGTTTCCCTGCTCGAAATATCCGACGGCGTGTTCGAAGTGCTCGCCACCGCCGGCAACAACCGTCTGGGCGGCGACGATTTCGACCAGATCATCATCGACTGGATCGCCGACAATTTCCAGAAAGAAAACGGCATAGATCTCAGAAAAGACAAAATGGCGCTGCAGCGTCTTAAAGAAGCCGCGGAAAAAGCAAAGATCGAGCTTTCCGGCATGATGAGCACCGACATCAACCTGCCGTTCATCACCGCCGACGCCACCGGCCCCAAACACTATGAGACCACCCTCACCAGAGCAAAATTCAACGAACTGACCGCGCATCTCGTGGAAAAGACCATGGTGCCTCTGCGCCAGGTGCTTTCCGACGCCGGACTGAAACCTTCGCAGGTAGACAAAGTGCTGCTCGTGGGCGGCTCCACCCGTATCCCCGCGGTCCAGGACGCTGTGAAGAACTTTATAGGCAAAGAACCGTTCAAGGGCATCAACCCGGACGAATGCGTCGCTATCGGCGCGGCGGTCCAGGGCGGCGTGCTGGGCGGCGAAGTGAAAGACCTGCTCCTGCTCGACGTCACTCCCCTTTCGCTCGGGCTCGAAACTCTGGGCGGCGTGTTCTGCAAACTTATCGACAGAAACACCACCATCCCCGTACAGAAGAGCCAGATCTTCTCTACCGCGGCCGACAGCCAGACTTCCGTTGAGATCAACGTGCTCCAGGGCGAGCGTGAAATGGCGCGCGACAACACGTCGCTGGGCAGATTCATACTCGACGGCATAGCTCCCGCACCCAGAGGCGTTCCTCAGATCGAAGTCACGTTCGACATCGACGCCAACGGCATAGTCAACGTTTCGGCAAAAGACAAAGGCACCGGCAAGGAACAGCACATCACTATCCAGTCTTCCAGCAATATGTCCAAGGAAGACATTGAAAAAGCGGTGCGCGACGCCGAAATGCACGCTGCCGAAGACAAGAAACAGCGCGAAGGCATTGAAGCCAAGAACAACGCCGAAAACGCCATCTATTCCGCCGAAAAGACGCTTACCGAGCTCGGCGACAAGATCACCGAATCCGACAAAGCTCCCGTCAACGCGGCTATAGAAAAGCTCCGCCAGGATATCAAGGACAACAACACCGACGCTATGAAAGCCGACACCGACGCGCTGCAGAAGGCGTTCTACGATATATCTTCCAAGATATACAATCAGCAGGGCGGCGCCGGTAATCCCGGTCCGGATATGGGCGGCGGCAACGGCGGCGCTCAGCCCAACAGCGACGGCGTGTACGACGCCGATTTCACCGACACGGACAACAAATAATCACATAAAAGCGGTAAGCGGAGCGTTTTCGCTCCGCTTATCGACGGTATAAACTTATGGCAGAAAAAAGAGATTTTTACGAAGTCCTGGGCGTACAGAAGACCGCCACGGACGCGGAGATCAAAAAAGCATATTTCAAGCTTGCCAAGCAGTATCACCCCGACGCCAACCCCGGCGACAAAGAAGCCGAACGCAAGTTCAAAGAGATAAACGAGGCGTATTCGATACTTTCGGATAAAGAAAAGCGCGAGGCGTACGACCAGTACGGCCACGCGGGCGTGGATCCCAACGGTATGGGAGCCGGCGGTTTCGACGCTTCGGGTATGGGCTTCGATATGAGCGATATCTTCAGCTCGTTCTTCGGCGGAGGGTTCGGCGGATCGACGAGATCTCGCACGGCGGCGACGCGCGGAGCGGACATAGGTATGGGGATATCCATAACCTTTGAAGAAGCCGCTTTCGGGTGCCGCAAGCAGGTCACGTTCAACCGCGTTGAAAAGTGTTCCTCCTGCGGCGGCAGCGGCGCAAAAGCCGGGTCGTCTCCCGAAACGTGCCGCACCTGCCACGGCACCGGTACGGTGAAAGTGACTCAGCGTACCATGCTGGGTATGATGCAGACCACGCGTCAGTGTTCGGATTGCCACGGCACCGGCAAGATCATAAAGGATCCCTGCACCGACTGCAAAGGCGAAGGTACGGTGCGGCGCAAGAAGACGCTTGAATTCAATATCCCCGCCGGCATAGACGACGGCGAGCGCATCTCGCTGCGCGGCCAGGGCAACGCCGGGACCAACGGCGGAGCGGCGGGCGACCTTATCGTGGAAGTGACAGTAAAACCGCACAGCTTCTTTGTGAGGCGCGACTACGACATCTACTGCGAAATGCCGCTGACGTTCGCCGAGGCGGCGCTGGGCGCCAAAGTCAAGGTCCCCACGCTGGAAGGCAGCAGCGAATTCAGCATCCCCGAAGGGACTCAGTCGGGCGCTGTATTCTCGCTCAGAGGCAAGGGCATCAAGTACGTCAATTCAGATAAACGCGGCGACCTGTACGTCACCGTGAACGTGGAAGTGCCGAAATCACTGAATTTCAAGCAGAAAGAAGCACTGCAGAAATTCGAGGACCTGTGTTCCGGCAAGAATTACGAAAAGAAAAACAAGTTCAACAACCGGCTGAAATAAAGCAAAAACGGCTGAAAGGCGATTCCCTTTCAGCCGTGTTTTTTTGCGGTAAAAACGCTATTTCTTGCGCTTCTTGGCGCGCGCGGCGAACACCGCGGCGATACCCGAAGCGGCAAGCGCGGCGCACACGCCGATAATGATCTTTATACTCATTCCGGCGCCGCCGCCGTCTTCTTCGGGCGCGGAAGTCTGCTCGGGCGCGGAAGTCTGCTCGGGCGCGGGTCCGGATCCGGAGGTCGGTTCTTCCGCCGAGCTTTCGGGAGCCGGCTCCTCGCTGCTTTCTTCGTTCTGCTTTATGCTTTCAAAGTAATCGTTATACAGATAATCGGATATCCATCTCGTAAAGCATTCCTGGCCGTTCTTGGAAAGGTGTATCCCGTCGCCGGGAGCGCAGATATAGGTATCGGCGAGCCCTTCTTCGGCTATCTTAGCGTTGATATCTATAAGGTTTATGCCGTATTCTGCGGCGAGTTTTCTGGCGACGTCAAAATAGTTCTGAATGTTGCCCGTGCCGTAATCCAGACCGTACTGACCTTTGGAATAGTACCCGGACGCCGTGCAGACGTTGTTGCAGGTCATAAGCACCGGCTCGGCGCCTATCTTGAGCACCGCTTCGATTATCTTGCGGTAATTGCGCTCGTACGCTTTTACCCCGACGAGCGGCGTGTTGGAAGCGATCTGCATAGCCTGGTCGTTCATTCCGAACATTATGAGCACGATATCGGGCTCTTTTTCTATGACGTCTTTTTTAAGACGTGAAACGGCTTCGGTCGTCTTGTCGCCGCCCACGCCGGAATTGATGACGTCGGTACCGATCTCGCCCGCGAGCATCGCGACCCACCCGGTAATGGCGGTGAGCGAATCGCCGAACGCGACTACCGTCTTGCCGATGAACGGACTGTCAGCCGCTCTTTCGCTGACCAAGAAGAAAGTACTGCGCGCGTTGAACGAATCGCGCTTGCCCTGCGCGCACGCCGTGACGCTGACGGTATATTTGTTGCCGACCGTCAGCTTTTTAGCGTCGAGTTTGAAGCTCGGCTCGGAAGTTTTGGCGTTTGCGCAGACGAGGTGCCCGTCCGGTATGACAGACGCGGTATTTACGTTGACTATATAATACTCGGCGCCTTCGACCGGCTGCCACGAAAACGTTATATCGCCGTTTTCGGCAAACGCGCCGGGAATATCCAATTCGACTTCCGCAAGGCGTTCCGCCGAAGTGTCGGGCTCGTATATCTCGACGTCTTCGGGTTTTTCGTTGATATATATCCGCGCGTTGGTGACGAAGTCCTTTTCGTAATGCTTGCCGGACGATATATCGATCTTGGCGTTTGCGAGGTCTATACCCGCGAGGTACGCTTTGTCGCCGGCTTTCACCGAAGCTAGCGCGTTGTAGGTATCGGTCGAATATTTGTTGATATAACTTACATTGCCGTAATCGTTGCCGATGTTCACGAGCAGGACGAACCCGTTTTGCGGGATATAGTTGTTCTTGCCGTTATAGCCGTCGGCGGTGAGGTCCACACTGCGCACGATATAGGCGTGCTCCTCGTCGCTCCACTCGAAAGTGGCGGAACGCCACCAGCAGAACGCCGTTTCGCCGGTGCCGACGTTGGCGCCTTTCTTGGGCGTGTATATAAGCGAATGCCCTTCAGCTCCGCTTACGTTTATTGCGTTGATGTAAAGCACCGCGGGATCTTTTGCGCAGATATCGAATCTAAGCGCAAAAAGCGCTGCCGTGAACAGCAGCGCCAACGCCGCGGCAAAAGCCATTAGTGATCTGAAACGTTTCACCTGTGACCTCCGCTGTTTTAGTTTTGCGTAGTAACGTACAAATAGAGCAGTCCCGCGAACAGTGCCAGGATGAGTATAACGGCGATGGTGACCTTCCACTTTGCGAGCGGAGTCTTGCCGCCGACCTTGCCGGTCTGTCCGTTGACCATAAAGTTATAAATCTTGTCTTTGTATTTGAACGAGGAAAGCCATACGGGGAGCATTATGTATTTGAACTTCACGTTCGAAAAACTGCACTCCACGTCGAGATCGGAGACTCTGTCGGCGTTGTGTTCGTTCATTATCTTGCTGCGGATGCGCGATTCGAGCAGCGATTTTGCGCTGACTTTGCCGTTTTCCCACGCGTCGTCGATACCGATTGAATAACGCTCGGCAAGGAAGCCGGCTATGTATTCCGGACGGTACGGCACGCTGTTGTTGGTGTCGAACGGCTGGATCTGCGAAAGGATGGAGCGGTCATAGCGATCGGTCCCCGGTTCGGGGAGATCGTCTATGAAATACTCGAAATCGCCGCTGGTGCGGTACCAGTCGGTGACGGTATGGCTCCTGCCGTCGCTGTCCCGTTCGGTGCGGTCGATGCCGTAACGCGCGGTATACGTGGAATACGAATCGGCGTCAAAAGTCCAGTACGGGATATACACGCCGGTGAACGCTTCGGGCTTGGCGGATTTCTGCACGATATTCGGCGCAAAGAAACGGTGTTTGATCCATTTTTTGAACCGTTCCGCCGCCGATTTGAGCGTGACGCGGAAACCGCATACGCCGTTGGGCGGCATAGCCTCCGGCGCGTCGGCGTCCACTACGAGGTTGGAACCGCAGTACGGGCAGACGTCCGATACTTTGAGGTCGTCGTAGATGGATTCGCCGCCGCAGGATTTGCATATAACGCTTTTGACAGAGCTGCCCCACTGCAGACTTTCGCGCTCTTTGGCGTCCTCTATGGGGATCTCCTCTACTCTGGGCGGTTCGGGGTCTTCAAACGCGCGCGTCTCGCCGCAGTAGTCGCACTTGAGCATACCGGTCTCGGGGTCATAGTGCATATGAGCGCCGCAAGACGGACAATGTTTGTCCGTCTCGCGCTGTGTATCTGCTATTGTGGGATTTGCGTAAAATTCCTCGCTTATGTTGAGATGGTTACCATCCATAACATATATTACTGAACGTCTTTATCGTCGAAACGATCGCCGCATTCAGGGCAGAATTTAGGAGGATTCTTGGGATCTTCGGGTTCCCAGCCGCATTTGTCGCACTTGTAAAGCGGTGCGTCGGCGGGTTTTCTGGCTCCGCATTCAGAGCAGAATTTGCCTTTGTTGACCGCGCCGCAAGCGCAGGTCCAGCCGGCAGCGTCCTGAGGTTTGGCAGCGCCGCATTCGGAGCAGAACTTGCCGGTGTTGCCGGCCGCGCCGCATGCGCAGGTCCAGCCTGCGGGAGCGGGCTGTGCGGGAGCGGGCTGTACGGGGGCCTGAGGATTCTGCTGACCCATGGTGTAGAGCGTAGCGGCGTTTGCGCCGCCGGCGTTCATCGCCATACCCATACCGAGGAACCCGGTCATAGCGCCGCCTTCGTTGCCGGCAGCGGTGTTCATCGCCGAGATCTGGCCGCCGACCATACGGGCCGCGGCGGTGTTGGGATTGAGAGTCATGCTGGTTTCTTCCCATTCGGTTATCTTCTTGCGCTGTTCCTCGGGGATGGAAGGAACGCCCATATTCATAGAGAAGACTTCTATACCGCGTTTGCCCCATTCGTCTTTGAGTTCGACGTTGAGAGCGTCGCGCACTTCTTTGGTGTGAGCCGGTATCTGGTCATAGGAAACGCCTGCCGCGGAAAGGGTCGCGAGCGCGGGCTGAAGGGCCATGATGAGCTCGCCTTTGAGCATGGCGTCGATATTGGAACGGTCGTAACTTTCGGCGACGTTGCCGCAGACGTTGGTGTAGAACAAAAGCGGGTCAACGATCTTGTAAGAATACACGCCGTGGCAGCGGAGGTCGACGGAAAGCTTGAAACCGAGCTGTTCGTTGATTACCACTTTGAACGGGACGGGGTTCTGAGTGCCGAATTTGTTATCGGTGATCTCTTTGGTGTTGAAATAGTAAACTCTCTGGTCCTTGGGAGGTTCGCCGCCGAACGCGATACGTTTGCCGACCGCTTTGAACGATTCGATAAGGTTCTTGCCGAGCTTGCCGTAGAAGAGCGAAGGTTCGCTGGAAGAATCGTAAAGGAATTCGCCTGCTTCTGCGCAGAATTCGGTGATCTTGCCCTGGTCGACGATGATCATGCACTGACCTTCGTTGACGGCGACGATCGAACCGTTGGAGATAACGTTATCGGATCCTTTGGTATTGGAGCTCCTTTTACCGGTGCGGTGAACGCCTTTGGTAACAAGAGTGTTCGCATCGAGCGCCTCACAGTAGAAATACTCGCGCCACTGGTCTGCAAGGAAGCCGCCGGCAGCGCCTAAAACTGCTTTGATAAGTCCCATAATGATACCTGCTTTCTTTAAGATTTGACTAATTATAACACGAATTTTCGCGTTTGTCAATCACAACACTTGAAAATGGCAGTCATTTATGGTATAATTTCACAAAATAAACATTTCGGAGTGCAGATTTTGAGCATTTTGACCTGCGACGGTGTGTCGCTGATGATTGGAACTGAATACATACTGAAAGACGTTTCGTTTTCGGTCAACGCCGGCACGCGGATGGGGATAATAGGAGTCAACGGCGCGGGAAAATCCACGCTCGCTTCGATCGTCGCAGGCCGTATCGAGCCGACTTCCGGCGCGGTTTACGTGCAGAACGGTATAAGGATCGGGATGCTCGGGCAGCGCGCAGAGGACGATTTCCGCGGCAGAACGGTCTACGAAGTGGCGGAAGCCTGTTTTTCGGATCTGGCAAACGCGGAATCGAAGCTTGAGCAAATACTCGCGGAATCGGCGCACGACCCAAACAAGCTGAGCGAATACGAAAAGCTGAGGCACGATTTCGAGATCAAGGGCGGCAACGAATACAAGACGCGCATCAAATCGATGCTCGCCCGTTTCGGGTTCGGCGCCGAACTGCGCGACTTCCCCGCCGATTCGCTTTCCGGCGGTCAGAAGACCCGGCTGGCTCTGGCGTCGCTTCTGATATCGGATAACGACGTGATAATACTCGACGAGCCGACCAACCATCTCGACGCGGACACGACCGAATGGCTCGAAAATTTCATTCTTTCTTCGCCGCGGACTTATATCGTCATATCGCACGACCGTTATTTTCTCGACCGCGTGACCACCGAAACTCTGGAACTGGAAAACCTCACCGTTACGCGTTACACGGGCGGATACAGCGAGTTTGCGGAAAAGAAACGGCGCGCGATCGAAACGCAGCAGAAGCATTACGAACAGCAGCAGAAAGAAATAAAGCGCATAGAAGCGTATATAGAAAACCAGTACCGCTGGGGTCAGGAGCAGAATTTTATCGCCGCCAAATCGCGCCAGAAACTGCTCGACAAGATAGAGCGCGTGGAAAAGCCAAAGGCGCCGCCTAAATCCGTAAAGATAAACTTTCAGTCCAAAAGCTCGGGGTATTCCGTGCTTTCGGTGCGAAACGTGACGAAACGGTTCGGCGACAACGTACTGTTCGACGGTATTTCTTTTGAAATAAGCCGCGGAGAACGCGTGATAGTCATCGGCGCCAACGGCTGCGGAAAATCCACTTTACTCAAAATAATAACCGGTTCGCTCGACGCCGATTCGGGAGTGTGCGAGCTCGGTTACGCGCAGAGCGCGGGATATTACGACCAGGAGATACAGCTGCTGGACGAAAACAATACCGTGCTCGACGAAATGCTGCAGGCCGACAAAACGCTGATCCCCGTCCGCGCGCGCACAATACTGGGGTCGTTCGGTTTCACCGGCGACGACGCGTTCAAAAAAGTGGGCGTGCTTTCGGGCGGCGAGCGGGCGAGACTTTCGATAGCGAAACTCATACTCAAAAAGGTGTCGCTGCTCATACTCGACGAACCGACGAACCATTTGGACATCCCCTCCAAGGAAGCGTTCGAAACGGCGCTCGAATCGTTCGAAGGCACGGTGCTCGCCGTATCGCACGACAGATATTTCATCAACCGTCTGGGCACGCGCATAATTGAAATAGACCGCGAAGGTTACGAAAACGGGTATTTCGATTTCAGGGGAAACTACGGCGAATTCCTGCAGAAGCGCCGCAAAGCGGAACCGGTAAAGGAAAACTCGCGCGACGCCGCCGGCAAAGCGGATTTTGAAAACGCCAAAAAGAAAAAATCCGAACGCCGCACGCGCGAAAAACGCTTCGAATTCCTGACAAGCGAGATAGACCGGCTGGAAGCTCGGCTTGGCGAAATAGATGACGAAACTGCCGAGAACCCCGCCGATTACGTGCTGCTCGCTTCGCTCGACGCCGAACAGAACGAGATCCGTGCATTACTGGACGGTTATTACGACGAATATATAACGCTGGAAGAAGAATTGAACGCGGACGAATAGCATATAACCCCGCCGCCGGAAATATAATTTAACAAAACCGACGGAGGGATAACAATGCTCATTTGTACCGTAAAAGCTTCCAACATCAAATTCTTCGCGGTGCTGCTCGCTTCGGTGACCGCGCTGATACTGCTTGCAGCACTCGTCCCGACATACGGCAAAGCGGGCGAAGTCGCAATGATAAACACCGATTATTCGGAAATGGAGACGAACGAAAAGCGCGTGGCTTTTATAAAGAGTTTCGGCTACGAGATCAACGAACAGGGCTTTGAGACCGAGACCGTCACCATACCCGACAAATTCGACGCCGTGTATACGAGGTACAACGACATCCAGCGAGCGCAGGGGCTGAATCTGAAGAATTACAAAGGCAAGACCGTGACGCGCTACACGTATTACGTCACGAATTACCCCAACTACGACGGCAAGGTGGCGTTCACTATGCTCGTTTATCGCGGCAATATAATCGGCGGCGACGTGGCGGGGCTCGACGGCGACGGATTCGTACACGGTTTCGGCATAGATTAAAAGCGCATTCCCGCGGCAATAATATGAACGGTGATGACATATGAAAAAGCACCCGTTCATATCCGGGCTCGTTTTAGGACTTATTGTGTTCTTTACGCTCGCCGCCGCCGCGCTGCTCGTATTCCCCGAACTGCTTTACGTCATACGCGAAATAGGCAAGCTCGTTGCCGGAGGAACATAATGAAAACGAGGATCGACAAAATACTTTCCGAAAGCAATATTATGACGCGTTCACAAGCGCGTGAAGCCGCCAAAAAGGGGCGGATCGCCGTGAACGGCGCCGTCGTGCGCTCTTCCGACGAAAAGGCCGAAGAAGGCGACGTGATATCCGTAGACGGCAGGCCGATCGAACGCCGCAGGTTCTTTTATTATATGATGAACAAGCCCGCGGGCTATGTCTGCGCCACCGAGGATAACGGACCGACCGTGCTCGATCTGCTTTCGCCCGGCGACAAAGCGCGCGGTCTGTTCCCTGTCGGCAGGCTGGACAAGGATACCGTGGGGCTGATTATCATCACCAACGACGGCGCGCTCGCGCACGAACTGCTTTCGCCGAAAAAGCACGTTTCGAAGACGTATTTCTTCAGGCTCGAACACGAACTCATAAGCCGCGACGCCGATATTCTGAGCGCAGGGATCCCGATGGACGGCGGTACGACCAAGCCCGCCGTTATAACGTTCGAAGGGCGCGAAGGCACGATCGCCGTCACCGAAGGAAAATTTCACCAAATAAAACGTATGTTCGGTCACGTGGGGAATAAAGTCACTTATCTCAAGCGCATATCTTTCGGACCGCTGGAGCTGGATAGCTCGCTGGCAGAAGGAGAATACCGGATTTTGAACGCGGAAGAAACAGAAAAACTGCGCATACAGCCGGTTTCGGGCGGCATTATGCAATATGAACAAAGCAAGGCATAAAATTTTGGATAAATACCCTCTTTTATTTTGCGCGTTTTTTTGTTATTATATAGCGTAGAAATGTGCAAGGCATGACCTTGCGTTCAGGAGGTTAACAATGGCAAGCGTACTTTTTAAGCATATTTATAAGAGATATCCCGGCGGCGTCACCGCTGTTTCGGATTTCTGCCTTGAAGTTAAAGATAAAGAATTTATCGTTCTTGTCGGCCCTTCCGGCTGCGGTAAATCCACCACCCTGCGTATGATCGC
>DBXS01000035.1:28369-64263 GCA_002310055.1 Clostridiales bacterium UBA1206
AACTACGCTCTGTATCCGCATATGACGGTTTTCGAGAATATGGCTTTCGGCCTCAAGCTGCGCAAAGTCAGAAAAGACGAGATCAAACGCCGCGTCGAAGAAGCCGCTAAGATACTCGACATCTCCCACCTGCTCGACAGACGCCCCAAGGCGCTTTCCGGCGGTCAGAAACAGCGTGTCGCTCTGGGCCGTGCAATAGTGCGCGAACCTAAAGTCTTCCTTCTTGACGAACCTCTTTCCAACTTGGACGCCAAGCTGCGCGCATCGATGAGAAGCGAGCTGACCAAACTCCACCAGAGATTAAAGACCACCTTCATATACGTTACCCACGACCAGGTCGAAGCTATGACCATGGCTACCCGCATAGTCGTTATGAAAGACGGCCTTATCCAGCAGGTCGACACCCCGCAGAACCTCTACGATCTTCCCTGCAATATGTTCGTCGCGGGCTTCATAGGCACTCCTCAGATGAACTTCATCGAAGGCAAGCTCACTCAGGCCAAAGGCGCGGCCGACGTCTGGTTCGAATTTGCCGAAGGCAAAGCAAAGTTCAAGATCCCCAAGGACAAAGCCGAAGAAGACGCTCTTAAACCCTACATAGGCAAAGAAGTCGTCATCGGCGTCCGTCCCGAGCTCATCAACGACAACCCCGAGACCGTCACCGCCAACCCCGACTCTTCTATCGACGTATACATCGAATTCACCGAACTCATGGGCGCCGAGACCTACCTCTATATGGACGTTGCCAAGACCGGCGAAGACGACCTCGACGACGCCGTCACCCTTATCGCCCGCGTCTCTTCCCGCACCAAGACCAAGGCCGGCGACAAGATCAAAGTCTCTATCGATACCGATCACATCCACATTTTCGACAAAGAGACCGAACAGTGCATCATCCACTGATCGCCCTATATTCAATAATAAAAACGCTGCCGTGCACGGCAGCGTTTCACTATGTATAAACGGAGGCAATTCAATATGCTCGTGATCCAATCGCTCACCAAATCCTATTCGCCTGAAAAGAAGGCGGTCGACGACCTTTCGCTCACCATAGAAGACGGCGACATTTACGGCTTTATAGGCCACAACGGCGCCGGCAAGACCACCACGCTCAAATCCATAACCGGTATAATCCCCTTCGAATCCGGGACAGTGACTTTCAACGGCATTGACTTGAACAAGCAGCCCGAGCTGTATAAATCCAATATCGCCTATATCCCCGACAACCCCGATCTGTACGAGAATATGACCGGTATCAAGTATATCAATTTCCTTGCCGACGTGTTTTCCGTTTCGCAGCAGGACCGCGATACGCTCATCCCCCGTTACGCCGACGCGTTCGAGCTGACCGGTAATCTGGGTTCGCCGATATCGTCGTATTCGCACGGTATGAAACAGAAGCTGGCGCTCATAGCCGCGTTCGTGCACAAGCCGCGTCTGCTCATACTCGACGAACCGTTCGTGGGACTCGACCCCAAAGCCGCATACACTTTGAAAGAATTTATGAGAGAACTCTGCGCGGGCGGAGGGTCGATATTCTTTTCCACCCACGTGCTCGAAGTCGCAGAAAAGCTCTGCAACAAGATCGCCATCATCAAAGAAGGCAGGCTCGTGCGCAGCGGTCTCATAGACGACGTGCGCGGCGATTCCACGCTCGAGAATCTGTTTTTGGAACTTGTCTGAAAAACGGAGGGCTTTGAATTGAAAAACAAATTTTTCCTGCTGCTCAAAGCCGGGCTCTTGTATACGTTTTCGACGTCGAAAATGGGTTTCGGCTCAAAGAGCAGGGCCAAAAAGATAGGAATAATCATACTGTTTGCGTTCTTAGGCATTTATCTCGCCGCGTTTTCGGCGGTCATAACGGTGCTGTTTTACGACAAGGTGGCTTCCGCGGGGCTCAAAATGCTCATACCGAGCCTGTTCGTTTCGGCTTCGGCGATACTCAACCTTTTGAGCGCGCTGTTCACTTCGGCGGGGTTCCTGTTCAAGGCAAAGGATCTCCCCATACTGTTCCCGCTGCCGGTCTCGCACCGGACTATACTCGCGGTCAAATTCACGCAGTTTTATCTGACCGAGGTGCTGATTTCGCTCATCTCGCTCGGAGTTTCGATGGTTACGTTCTATGTGCTCGACGGCGTTACGCTAATGGGGCTCATTACCGGCATAATCGGCATATTCATCGCTCCCCTGCTCCCGATGAGCATCGGCGTGGCGATCGCGTTCGGCGTGGGGATGCTTATACGCAACTTCAAGTATAAAAATCAGATCACGACCGCGATCACCGTTATATCTTCGGTCGCGCTCGTGCTGGCGTATTACGCGACGAGCAACCTGCAGGGCGACTTTATTATCGCAAATGCGCAAGCGCTTATAGACAAAGTGTCTTCGATCTATTTCCCCACCAAGCTTTTCGTCAACGCGTTCGAAGGCGATGTACTTTCGCTCCTGCTGTTTGTCGCCGTAAACGTGCTGCCGCTTATCATTCTGTTCCTGCTCGTTTCGCTGCGCTATTCTTCGCTCGTGGCGTCGTTCAATACCGAGCGCACGAGTTCGAATTATAAATACACCGCGGGCGGCACAAGCAGCACTTTCGGCACGTTTTTGTCCAAAGAGATCAAGCGCGTGCTTTCGTCTTCGATGTATATACTCAATTCGTGCTCGAGCATGCTGATGCTCGGTATGTACGCCATCCTTTCGTTCAAGCTCAAGACGCTGCCCGACCAGCTGTTCGGCGTTTCGCCCGAACTGGCGGAAGACATACTCTACCTGACTATGGCGGGGCTGATCGCGCTCGCGTGCGGATTCACCTCCACTTCCACCAGTTCGATATCGCTGGAAGCCAAAACGCTATGGATACTCAGGTCGATACCTGTAGATATCAAGACCATATTCAACGCAAAAGCGCTGACGAACGCGATTATCCAGCTGCCGGTCGCGACGGTCGCGGTGATAGTCATCTGCATAGTGCTGGGCTTTTCGATCGTAAAGTCGCTGCTGCTTCTGGCTCTGGCGGCGATCGTGCTGCTCGCGGCTTCGTACGGCGGGCTTGCGACCAATCTGCTTTTCCCCAAGCTCGACTGGCAGAACGAAATGCAGGTCATAAAGCAAAGCGCCGCTGCGGGACTGTATATACTGTTTGCGTTCGTCGTGACTACCCTCTTCATAGGGCTCGCGGTTCTCGGGATGATATTCCTGCATCTCGATTCGCTCACTCTGGTGTTGGGCGTAACCGCACTGTATATGTTCCTGTTCCTCATCCTCCACGGCGTTACGCTCGGCTGGGGCGTAAGGAAGTTCCAAAAAATATATTAAACCCGAATAAAGAAGCGGCAGAAGGAAGAACCCTTCTGCCGTTTTTGTTTATCCGAAATTGTCGATTATATAAATGATAAGCAGTATCACCCCGAAAAACAACAATATCTTAGGCAATATCATCTTTTTCAGATGCTCGCTCCTGCGCTCGTCTTCGGCGACGCGCTGCAGGACTTTTTCGTATTCGCGCATTTTCTGCTGTTTTTCTTCGTTGGTAAGTTCTTTTTCGTATCCCTTGAAATGCGTCCGGTCGACGAGCTGCTTATCGCTTTCGCGCTTGAGCGCCGCCACTTCTTCGGTGAGCGCCTCCTCGTTGATATGCGCCACCTGCCATTCGCGGTCGCGGCCGCAGCGCGGGCAGATCTCGTTGGAAATGAGGTTCTTGCTCCCGCAGCAGCAGAGCCACGCGTGCTCGGCGACCTGAGGCACGTAGCTGGTGGGATAATACTGTTCCGCTTCGGAATAGATGTTCAGCTTGCTGTATGCGTAGATCTCCTCGTCGCCCATATCGCGCACGCGCTTGACGTTGTTGCTGACGACGATGCCGAGCTGTTCGATTTCTCCGCCGGCGTACTCGACCGCCATCAGTTCGAGCTTGATCTTTTTGAAATACGATTCGGGCAGCTTTATGAACGCCGCGTTGCCGAAATATTCCATAACGCGTATGTTCACCGGTTCTCTCTTTTTTCTTCCCTTTTTCTGCTCATCCTGAGGCATACGCCTGATGCCCCACGAAAGGTTGCGGTGCGAATACGTGAACGGTATTTTTACGTAAGGGACGTTTTCGAGATCCTTGAATAAAAGCAGACGAATGTGCAGGCGCGCTATTTCTTTTTGCGAAAGGTTCTGGAATTCGAACGACGCGAAAAGCTCGTGCGTTTCCACGTCCGAAATGACGTAGCCGTCGGCAAGCTGCACGGGCGAATCGTCTATAACGCTTATGAAATCGAAATGCTCGACGACGTGAAAGATACGCTTTCTGTCGGCGCGCATCTGTTTTTTCTGTTCGCGGGTGTACGAAACGAAGGTATTGTCATCCATTTATTTCACCTTAAAATGTCCTCGGGGTCGGCAAGCGTACCCTTCACGGTATAGGCGTCGACGCGCTCAAACGGCTTGTTGTCAAAGCTCCTTAGCGCGCAGGATTCGGCGTATTCTATGCGCTTGTAACGGATCTCGTATTCGAACGGAGAGCCGAAAACAAACGGTTCGGGAGCGATAGCGTCAGCGGCGTCGCACACCGCGGCGTAGATGGCTTTTTTTACGGTCTCGGGATGTTCGCTTACGCAGCTGTTCCAGGCGAGCGAACGTTTTGTGACGACGGTCTTTGCACCCGGGAACGATTCCTTTGCCTGAGACACGCATATATCGTCGGAAGAAAGGAATATGACGGGGACGCCGTATTTTCCGGCGATGGCGCCGTCGATCTGCGCTTCGCCCACGTCTTTTCCGTTTACGCGCATATACTGATACGTCAAAGATGAATAAACGTGCGCGAGCACGGCTTTCGGGACGTCGTAGCCGTGGTAGCCGATAAACAGCACGCCGTCGAAACCGGTCTCGATAAGCGGAAAGCGCTTTTTGCTTCCGGCACCCATAACGATCCTGGTGCGCGGATCGAGTTTATCGTACAAAAGGTTATATCCCTTGCCGTGGCTGTCCCAGACCCAGACTTCGCTGGCTCCGCGGTCGTAGAGCGCCTTTACCGCGGCGTTGACTTCTTCGGTCGCTTCGCCGCGCGCGTAGGCGTATCCCGGAGTGTCGAAACCGAGCCCTTTGCCGTATTCGCCTATGACGCAGGCGAGCCCTTCGAGGTCCACGCTGATATAAAATCTGCCGCCGTTTTTGAACACAAATATCACCTCTTTTATTGATTATACCACCAAAATTCGCTTTTTTCAATATTTATGCTTTTTTTCGTTGCATTTTACAAAGACGTGGTATATAATTATGACATACTGAACAAAACGGAGCGCGTTTATGAACAACGACCTTTCTTTGAAGAAGCTTTTCGTCCTCGATATGGACGGAACGATATATCTCGATTCCACGCCGATACCCGGAGCCATAGAATTCGTGGAGTTCTGCAAGTCGCACGGAATACGCATAATCTATTTTACCAACAACGCTTCCAAAAACATACGGATGTACTACGAAAAGCTCCGCCGCATAGGATTCCCCGTCGACGACGGCGACGTTTATTCCTCCGCCGACGTCACCATTGATTTCCTCAAGCGCGAGCACCCGGGTCAAAGCGTATATCTCGTAGGCACGCCGGCGCTGGAGGAATCGTTCGTTTCGGCAGGCATAGAACTCACCGACGGCAGCCGCGCCGATATCGTGGTATCGTCGTTCGACACCACACTGACGTACGAAAAGCTGGATAACGCCTGCCGGCTCATACGCAACGGAGCTATATTCTATTCCACCCACCCGGATTTCAACTGCCCCACAAAGGACGGCTTCATACCCGACAGCGGCTCCATCTGCGCCTGCATCACCGCTTCCACCGGCGTGCTGCCGCGCTATTTCGGCAAGCCGTATTACGAAACCGCTGATTATCTGGCGCGGATGGCGGGCGTGGATTTCGATTCCGCCGCCGTGGTGGGCGACCGCCTTTATACGGATATCGCGCTGGGCAAAAAGCACGGGATAACGTCGATACTCGTGCTCACCGGCGAAAGCACGATCGACGACGTAAACGACGAAAACCGTCCCGACCACATAATGCAAAGCATCGGCTGCATCATTCCCGAGCTTTGCAAATGATAAAAACAAAATGAACGGACTTATGCGTTTTGCATAAGTCCGTTTTTGTTTGTAAAAATCATATCGGCACGGCGGGAAATTCGGTATTGAATTTATATCCGCAGAAAGCGAACAGCCCGGCCTTGGTTGCTTCGAGCGCAGAAACGATCGCGACGAGGAAGCTCGAGGCGCCGAATACGGATATCACCTGCACGACGGCGGTCAGCGCCAGGATGGTTATGAGGCCCGCCGGAACGGGCTTGCGGGAAAAGCCGTCCCTTACCGAATCGCGCACGCGCTTTGTGCCGATAGCGGTGAGCGCGTAATACAGCGCAGAAAGCGCCGCGGTGCCGAAAATCACAACGGCGACGTAGATCTTGAAATCCGCCGCGGAAACGTAGGACTGCATACTGTTGAGGTATTCGCTGAGGTTGAGCACCTTATTCAGCGAAATCTCCTTAAGCAGTTCGGCGAACGATTCTTCAGACATAGCCGCCAGAACTATCCCCGCTGCAGCGAGAGCGACGGTGGTCAGGGTGCCGACGACGATCTGCGTGACATACACGGCGGTGAGACCCGACGTGCGCGGCGGCTCGTCTTCGGCAAGGCAAGCCGAACGGAACATAAGGAGAAAGACTACTTCGAGTACCGCGGGCAATCCGCTGATCGCGTAAAGAGGTCCCAGCGCAGTTACGTCGTACGCTATGCTTGCGGCGCTGACAATCGCGAATACCGCTAAAGTCGCGGTGAAGAGACGTCCTTTGACCAGCTCTTTGAGCCGCGGCCAAAAGGATACGGTTTTGTGTTGTTCCTGCATAGAATATCCTCCCGGTGCGTCAGTCGGTGACTGTTACTTTCACTCTCACGCGGACCGGCGCCAGACCCGTCTGGACTTCGAGATCGAAGCAGTCGGTTCCGGTGAACCCTTCGATCGGGGTGTAACGGATCGAACCGTCGGACGATGCGGAAGCGACGCCGTACAGCGGGTGCATAACGATCTCGCACTTGCTGCAAAGCTGACCGTCGGAAACCAGTTCGCCGGAGTAGACCGTGTCTTTCTGCATAGTGATCTCGTTGCCGGTGATCTCGGTCCCGTCAAGCGTGAGCGTGCGTTTGGCGTATTTATACGTTATGTCGTAAAGATAGCGGTTCGCGCCGGTCTCGTATGCGCAGTGCAGAAGCAGACCGGGGCAGCCGTCCTGATAATACATCTTGACCGCGTTCATATATCCGGTCTCGACGCCTATCTTCAAGTATTCTATATAGCGCTTGCGGAATTCGGGATCCCTCAGCGCGGTGCCGTCCATTTCGATCTCCACGCCCATACCGTTCCTTCTCGCGAGTTCGGCGTTGGTGTAAACGACCTGGACGGTCTGGTTTGCGTTGAACATATAGTTTGGCTGCATATTCGCGGCGTCAAAGCCGAACTCTTTCCACTGAGCGTAGCCGTTCGCCTGATGGTACGGGATCCAGATAAGGTAGTAGCCGAGCTGATGGACATAATCCGCGGCGAACGCCAGCGTTTCTTTTACAAGATTGTCGTTGAGCCCGACGCTTTCGTCGTACCAATAGAAGCCGTTGAGTTCGAGATTCTCGTATCCGCCGGCGTTGAAACGCTCGATATACGAATCGATCCACCACTTTACGACTTTTTTGCGGTCTTCTATCTTCTGCATATTCTCGCTGACGCCGTCGCCGTCGACGTCGCCGAACGATACGGCTTTCCTATTGGGGTTTAGTATGGTAAAGAAGACTTTCAGCTTTTCGGTATCGCCGCCAAGCGCCGTCTTCACTTCTTCCGCCGCCTGTTCAAGGGCGTTGACGTTGGCGTTTTCCCAAAACACGTCGTTCTGATAGTCGAGCCAATCGTTCATAACCGCCGGGACCGCCGAAGACGAAAACAGATACGCGCCCGATGCCAGCTGACGCACGCAGGGCAGGAAAAGATACGAATCGAAAAATGTATCGAGTATATTGCCTTCGGTGTCGACGTACGCGACGTAAGGCAGGTATTTTTCCTTTGTGACATGTCCGGAGTCGGAATTGGGGATAAACGTGTATGCGAGCAATATGTTTTCGCTGCCGCCTAAATCCGCGGGATCGTTATAGCTGTTATCGTACACTTCCTCGGGATCGGGAACGACGTCTTTTGCGTTTTCGGGTATCTTTTTGGTACCGTACGCTTCGAATTCGTCGAGCCACACGTGCGAAGACACATCAAGGTCGAATCTTATGAATCTCGCTTTATAGATACCGTCGAAATCGAACGATATCTCGCCGCGGCTCTGGCTGAATCTCGGATACTCAGACGAATCGAGTTTTGCCACGGTCTGCCAGTCTTTTCCGTCTGCCGAAAGGAGTACTTTTATGCTGTCGGGAGTGGATATGCCGGCGGTCTCGCGGGTGAACATCCCCACCGTTGCGCGCGTCAGAGCGGAAACGTTGCCGAGGTCGTAGACGAAGCGCCTTCCGGAAGCGCGCGTGACGTGGAAATATTCGTTATCGGAATAATCGCTGCCGGCGCGTCTGCCGTTCGTGAGCAGAGTCGAATCCGCCGGAGTGTTGTAATAAGCGGTGGCAAGGTCTTCGGAAATGATGGCGTAAGAGTAAATGCGCTGTCCCAGACCCTTTATGAGGTTGGCTTCGGTATCCCAGCCGTCGCTTTCGGACCAGTACGTCGGCGCGACGACTTCGGGCATCGGGTCGTTTATATAATACGAATCTGATTCATTTGGATCGTATGCTTTACCGTGGACGTCGTAAACGCACAGATTATCTATATAAGTCCACAGCGAAATGAAATCGGTCAGCACGACTTTGACGTGCGACGCGGAAAACGTCTTCTGCGAATAATACGCGTGGGTGTATACGAATTGTCCGCTGAAAACCGCGGGGTATCTTTCGGAAATGCCGAGCAGGACGTAGTTTTCGCCGTCTTCAGATACCCAGAATTCGCATTTCTTGGGGACGTTCCTGCCGGTGTACTCGTTGTGCAGGACGTTCAGCGAAGCGCCGCACAGGTCGGTCTTCAGCCCGCCGAGATCGAGTATGACTTCTATATTTTCTTTTTTGCCTATGAATCCAACCCAGTTTTCGCTGTCGGCGTCGCACACGTCGTCGTCGGTGAGCGCGCCGCCCTTATCCTGCCAGGATTTATGCGGCTCCCTTGAATAAGTATATGAACATCCCGCCGCGATATTGCGCTTTTCGAAATCCGCGGGAAGCTCGTTTTTGAGCAGCAGATCGAGTTCTTTGATGCGCGCCTGCGCGCCCTGCGGCTCTTCGTAAGACGTATCGGCGCTCTCATCGGCCGAAATCTGTTCTTCCGCGGAAGAATTCTCTTCAATATCGTCATTCCCGGCGCAGGATGCGAGCGCCGAAACGAGCAAGATCGCGCAAACTAACAATGCGATAATTCTTTTCATAATACTGTCTTCCTTTTTTACGGTACGGTGTCGCCGTTTATTAGTTGATTATATTATAACTTTAATATATGAACAATTCAACCGTTTTCGAACAAAAGGCCGTAAAGTTCGCTCACGGTGCCGGCGTAGCCGCATTTGCATTTTATTAGCTCTTCGCCCGGTCGGTGTCCCCACCCCACGAGTATGCACGGCACGCCGAGCGACGACGCGATCTGGTATTCGTGCTCGGTATCGCCGATTATCACGCATTCGCTCATATCGAATCCGCTTCCGCTCACCGCGGCTTCTATGCGGTCGTGTTTGGATTCCGCGCGGCGGTTGTCGGCGCCGTTGATATGCGTAAAGCAGGCGTCGAGTCCGCTTTTTTTGACGAAATCGCACAGATGACCGTGTTCGTAACCCGAAACGAGTTTCTGAACGCAACCTGCGCGGTGAAGATCGCTGAGCAGCTGCGCGATTTCGGGGCTGACTGTGAGCGATTCGGAATACTTGCCGTAAGCGTAATAATAGTCTTTGCCGATCTCGTCGAACGAGACCTTGCTCATATCGAAAAGGTGCTCGTAGAACCGGGTGATCGGCGTATCAACGTATGAATAATACTGTTCGAGCGTTATGGGAGGCATACCGCGCTTGTCGAGGATATAGTTCACCGTCATAAGCGATATGTCGCGGTCGGCGTAGAGCGTGCCGTTCCAGTCCCATATTATAAGTTTATACTTTGATGCTGCCATAAGTATACCTGCATTTAAACAACACCGTCCGGCGTGACCGGACGGTGGCGTTAGTTAAAAGTTGAAGCGCAATATCAATAGTCGGTCCGTCTGTTGGAATTGAGAAGCGAGATGATATTGTCTATTTCGTCGTTGGCGTTGGTCTTGTCGGCTACTACCTGCTCGGGAGAAGGTTCGGCGGTCGACTGTTTTTCGGCAACGGCTTTGCGGAATTCGTAAGATTTCTTGTCCTGTTCGAAACCGGTAGCGATAAGGGTTATGCGCATTTCGTCTTCGAGCGTGGAATCGAACGCGTAACCGAAAATAACGGTAGCGTCGGGATGAGCCGAATCGGTGATGAGGGAGACGGCTTCGTCGATCTCGTCGAGTCCGATATCGGGCGAAGAGACGATATTGATGAGCACGCCCTTGGCGCCTTCGATAGTGGTCTCGAGCAGAGGCGAAGACATAGCCATCTTGGCAGCCTGCTGAGCCTTGTCCTTGCCCTTGGCGTTGCCCACGCCCATCTGAGCGAGGCCCGCGTTGGACATAACGGCGGAAACGTCGGCGAAGTCGAGGTTGATATAGCCGTTGGTGGTTATGAGTTCGCAAATGGACTGAACGCCCTTGCGAAGGATATCGTCGGCCTCCTGGAACGCGTTCAGGAAGGTGATCTTTTTGTCGGTGAGGAGTTTGAGGCGTTCGTTAGGGATAACAAGCAGCGAATCTACGAACTGCGAAAGCTTGTCTATGCCTTCTTCGGCGTGGATCATTCTGTTGCGGCCTTCGAATTTGAAGGGTTTGGTGACGATGGCAACGGTGAGAACGCCGAGAGATTTAGCGACCTTTGCAACGACGGGAGCCGCACCCGTGCCGGTGCCGCCGCCCATNNCCCATACCGGCGGTGATGAACACCATATTGGCGCCTTTGATGACGTCGGTGATCTGCTCGATGGATTCTTCGGCGGCTTTTTCGCCGAGTTCGGGGTTGGAACCGGCGCCGTGGCCTTTGGTGACCTTTTCGCCGATCTGGATCTTGGTGGGAGCGAGGGATTTTACAAGGATCTGATTATCGGTATTGATATTGATGTAATCGACACTTTCGGGATTTATGTTCAGGCTGACCATACGGTTTACCGCATTGCCGCCGCCGCCGCCTACACCTATGACCTTGATTTTTACGTTGGTGCTGAATTCGTTTTCGTTAGGCATGTTATATCCTCCGTAGTATTATTTTCTGTTCAAAAGATCAAAGATCTCGTTGAATTCCTGCCTGTTCTGCTCGGTAGCCGAAACCGCGGGAGCGGAAGGTTCGGACACCGCGTAGGAAGAGGCGGGCTTTTTGGCGTTGTTCTTTTCGAACCCGGCGGCGATGAGGGTTATGCGCATTTCATCCTCGAGCGTGGGATCGATAACGGAACCGAAGATAACGGTCGCGTCGGGATGAGCCTCGTCGGTGATGATGGTGGCCGCCTGGTCGACTTCGTCGAGACTGATGTCGGGCGAAGAGGTGATGTTGACGATAATGCCTTTTGCACCGCTGATGTTGGTCTCGAGCAGAGGAGAAGACATTGCCATCTTGGCAGCCTGTTCGGCCTTGTCCTTGCCTTTGGCGGCGCCGACGCCCATATGAGCGAGGCCGGCGTTTGTCATAACGGTGGAAATGTCGGCGAAATCGAGGTTGATGTAACCTTCGTTGAGAATAAGTTCGGAAATGGAACGCACGCCCTTGCGAAGGATATCGTCGGCTTCCTGGAAAGCGTTGAGGAAGGTTATCTTTTTGTCGGTGAGGAGTTTAAGGCGTTCGTTGGGTATGACTATGAGCGAATCGACGTACTGCGAAAGCAGTTCGATACCGGCTTCGGCCTGCGCCATGCGGTGCTTGCCTTCGAAATTGAAGGGCTTGGTGACGATAGCCACGGTGAGCACGCCCATCTCTTTTGCTATGCGCGCCACGACGGGAGCAGCTCCGGTGCCGGTGCCGCCGCCCATACCGGCGGTGACGAAAAGCATATTTGCGCCGCGGATCGCGTCCGCGATCTGTTCCGCGGAATCATCGGCGCTGCGTTTGCCGAGTTCCGGGTTGGAGCCGGCGCCCTGACCTCTGGTCACCTTTTCGCCGATAGCGACTTTGATGGGAGCCGAAGTCCTGCTCAGCGACTGTACGTCGGTGTTTACGTTTATGTACTCGACATTGGAAAGATCGTCTTCGATCATTCTGTCGACGGCGTTATTGCCGCCGCCGCCAACGCCTATGACCTTGATTATGACATTTCCGCTGTATGTTCCTGTTTGAAAATCCATTGCTTTTTCCCCTTCCAAGTCATTTAATCACATTACTTTATCGTAGTATAAAACAATTTCGCCTTTTTTTCAATAGTTTTTTTCAAATTTTAGCGGAATTATTTATATTTTTTCGTCAATTTGTGTCATAAGGCGAAAAAGTCGCCTCTTTTTTGTCGCTCAGATCGAGCAGGCCGGTCTGCTCGTCGTATATATGTTCCATAATTTTTATAAAGAATCTTATCTTCGCGTCGCAATCCTTTACGTCGCCCAAATACACGCGGATACGACCTTTATAGCCGAAATAAATGTCAAAACGCTCGGCGGCTTCTATGTAATCGATATCCTCGCAGAGCGAATACGTCTGCAGCGTCTGCCAGAGCGTCTTGAACGAATCCAGCAGTTTTTTTTCGGCAAAAGAAAGCTCGCTGCCCACCATACAGTCGGCAACGGTGCCGGCGCTCAGGAACACGAGCTCGTCGGGCGATTCGCCGGCGGGAACGCGTTCGAGCACTTTGAAATCGTCGGACAGTATATAATCGTCGTTTTCCACGCGCAGCGCGAAAGCGGGCGTTTCCTCGGTGACGGTTATCCGCACCGTGGAAGGGATCGACCGCGTGACTTCGACTTCCTTGATATATGGCAGCGCCTCGGTGAGCGCCGTTTCGGCTCCGAGCGAATCGAACCCGTATAAAGGCGCGCCGAAACGGATACCGCCGTACTGTTCGATATCCGATACTCCGTACCGTTCGGTCCCGACGATATCTATTTTTTTGATCTTGAAGAACACCGTGAAAACCAGCACGAAAAACGCGGCGAGCGCCGCGACTACCATAAGCGTGTAGACTACGGCGCGGCGGCGGTTCTTGCGCACTCTCGGGCGCTTGAGCGCGTCTTCTTTTATAACGCGGTTTTCGAGTATTACTTCCTCGTCGTTGAATCTGTTATTTTCCGGCAAGTTTCATTACCTCGCACACTATTTTATCCAGCGCGTCGGGTTTGCCGAACGAGCGCATTTTTTCCGCCATTGCGTTTCTCTTGGCCCCGTCTTCGGCGAGTTCCAGTATGCACGACGCGAGTTTTTTACCGTCGAGTTCGCTTTCCCTGAAGACCACGGCGGCGCCGGCGTCTTTGAGCACGACGGCGTTTTTGTACTGGTGGTCTTCCGCCACGTTGGGCGACGGGATGAATATTACAGCCCTTCCCAGGCAGGCGAGTTCCGAATACGTCATTGCGCCGGCGCGGCTGATGACGATATCGGCCGCCGCCTGCTGAAGCGGCATATCGTATATGTATTCCTGTATCCTGAACCCTTCGCGCTTATCGAGTCCTTTTTGTTTTGCAACTTCCGAAAACTCTTCCCAGCCGATGCGGCCTACCGAATGGATCTGCTTTATCTTTGCGTTGTCTTTGTATATCTCCATTGCGTCCAGGCAGTATTCGTTCACCTTTTCGGCGCCGAGACTGCCGCCGCACGAAAGGACGTAGATCTCGTCGTCTGCTATGCCGAGCGTGCTGCGCGCCTCTTCGCGGGTAAACGGGTTTTGCTTGACGGGGTTGCCGGTGAGCACGAGCTTGTTCTGCACCGAATCGTCAAAGCGCGGGGACGATTCGTCAAAGCTTATGCACACCGTGTCGACGTATTTGGAAAGCTTTTTGGTGGTGACTCCGGGATAGGCGTTCTGCTCCTGGATGAGCGTCTTGACCCCGAGCTTCGCCGCCGCTTTTACGCAGGGCCAACTGGCGTATCCGCCGGTGCCGATCACTATATCCGGATTAAAACCCTTTATAATCTTTTTGGCTTCTTTGACCGAAGTGAACGCTTTGACGAGCGCCTTTATGTTTTTGGGCGAAAGAGAACGCCTAAACCCGTAAACATCGACGGTGTTCAGCTTGTAGCCGGCCGCGGGGACAAGGCGCGTTTCCATACCGCGGGACGTTCCCGCGAATTCAATAACGGCTTCGGTATCGACCTTTTCAATTCCGTGCGCAATGGCTATGGCGGGGTTGATGTGTCCGCCCGTACCGCCTCCGCAAAGCAAATATCTCATTTATCCGTTCCCCTTTCGGTATAAGAATATCTTGAAAACGAAAGGACTATGCCCATTTCGACAAGCGACATTATCAGCGCGGTGCCGCCGTAGCTGAAGAACGGCAGGCTTATGCCGGTGGCGGGAAGCGTCCCGGTCACGACGCCGATATTGAATATGACCTGCATCGCGAGCTTGATCATAAGACCGTAGATGACCATCTGGCAGAACTTGTCGCGGCAGTTGCGCGCTATGATGAATCCGCGTATTATGAGCGCGGCGAATAAACCTATGACCGCAACTGCGCCGACAAAGCCGAATTCTTCGCAAAGTATGGCGAATATGTAGTCGTTCTGCGGTTCGGGGAGATAGCCGTGTTTCTGCATCGACTGCCCGAGCCCGACTCCCCAGACTCCGCCCGAGGATATGGCGTATATCGACTGCGCCGGCTGCCATCCCGCCCATCCGGTGGCGTCGTCGCGCATATATTTGAAAGGATCTTTCCAAACGAGCAGGCGCGTATACGCGTGCCCTAAGAATTTTTTGATCAGACTCCAGTTTATGATGGTATCGATATTAGTTACCGCGAACACGCCGACCGCGACCGGCAAGCCGCCGAAACATCCCACCCACCAGAGATTGCTGCCGCCGATAAACATCATTGCGAAAATTATGACGTACGTGATTATGGTAGCGGAAAGGTGGCTTTGCAAAACGAGTAAAAGGCAGCCGATGATTGCAAACGCGATGAACGGCAGTACTCCGAACCGGAACTTTTTGATCTTTTCGGTATTGTTCGCTATGACCTTGGCGCAGACCAGTATCGTAGCGAATTTGAGCACTTCTGAAGGTTGAAAACGTATAGGACCGATATCTATCCAGCGCTGCGCGCCGTGCTTTGCGACGCCCATTACGTACACCGCGGCGTTGAGCGCCACCGCCAGCAGATAAACGAGCCACGCGTATTTTTTGACCCAGCGGTCCGGGATATGTATGGCGAGCATCATCACGGCGAGCCCGACGACTATCCATATTATCTGTTTTTTGGAAAAATAATAACTGTCGCCGTAGCGCGTCTGTGCGAACGAATAGCTTGCGGTGAACACCATTACCGTGCCGAGCGCGAGCAGAATGATGAGCAAAAAGAGAAAAGGCCTGTCGATGCCGCCTATCCAGCGGATCAGCACGTTTTCGCTCTTTTCGCGTTCGGGCGCGGAAGACGGCGCGGGAAGTTCTGCATTATTCACTTTGGTAAGCTTGTCGTTCTGCATATCGGTTCCCTTTTTGTGAAAAACTTATCAAATAACGAACGGCGCGAAGACGAATATATAGGCGAGCGCGCAGACTGCGGCGGTCACCGCGAGGAAGATCGCCATTATTCTGACTTCGCTGAGTCCGCAGAGTTCGAGATGATGGTGTATAGGCGCCATTTTGAAGAATCGTTTTTTGCCGTGAGTGGCTTTGAATACCAGCACCTGTATAAGCACCGAGAGGCCTTCCAGGACGTAGACGAGCCCGATGAATACCATAACGAGCGGTCTGCCGAGTCGCATCGCGCAGCCGACGAGCATGGCGCCCAGAAACAGCGATCCGGTATCGCCCATAAAGACTTTTGCGGGGAAAAAGTTGAAAATCAAGAAAGCGATCAGCGCGCCGCCCAGAGCCGCCTCGGTTAGATAGAGATCTATCAATTCGGCGTTGATACCGACTATCACGAAAAGCGCCGCGATCACGAACGCAACGCTGCCGGCAAGCCCGTCGAGGCCGTCGGTCAGGTTGGCAGTATTAATTATGTAAACTATTATGACGCCGATCAGCACGTAGTAGAACCAGCCGAGATCGACGGTCTGGCCCGAAAAAGGCAGCGGAATGACCGTATTGATACAGCCGGTAAGGCGCAGCGACGCGAGATAAGCCGCGGTCACGGTCACCTGGAGCACGAGTTTTTGGACGACGGTAAGGCCTTCGTTGCGCTTTTTGAAAAGCTTTACGTAGTCGTCAACAAAGCCTATAGCGGCGTTAAGTATTGCAAAACAAAGGTTTATTGGGAAAAACATACCCGTTTTGTCGAACGTGCCGCTCAAGTAAAGTCCGCCGACGGTAAGCGCCATGGCGGTTATGAAAAACAGACCGCCCATCGTCGGCGTGCCTTCTTTGGACTTGTGCCACTTGGGCCCGATCTCGAGAATCTTCTGCCCGAGTTTGACGCGGCGAAGCACGGGAATAAAGATTATGTAAAGTAAAAGAGATATTGCGAACGAGATCCCAAACGAGAGTATCAATCCGAGATAGTTCATAATCCAGCTTCCTTTATTATTTTTTCAAGCCCCACGCCGCGGCTCGCCTTGAAGAGCACGACGTCGCCGGGAGCAAGCAATCCTTTAATGTATTCTGCCGCTTCGGATTTTTGATCGAGATCAAAGCACTTTACTCTCTTTGCGCGGCAGGCGTCGGAAAAAACGTTGGCGTAATACCCGACGTAAATGATGATATCGGCGTGGAATTCCGCAGAAAGAGCGATCTCTTCGTGCAGCGATTCACTGTTGTCGCCCAGTTCGAGCATATCACCGAGCACGGCGATTTTTCTGGACCTGCCGAACCTTTCGAGCACCTCCAGCGCCGCTTTCATCGATTCCGGCGAGGCGTTGTAGCAATCCGCTATGACTATCACGCCGTCTTTCATATAAGTGCGCAGCCGGTCGCCGTACGGAACGTATCTGCCCAGCGCGGTAGCCGCGATCTCGGGATCTACTCCGTTCAGCACGCCCGCAGCAAAAGCGTAAGTCGCGTTTTTAGCCATATGATTGCCGGGAACGTATATGTGGACGTCGTAAGTGCGCGACCTGTTAGTCACCTTAAAATCGTTGCGTCGGAAAAGATTTTCGTCACGTTTGTCGTTTTTGTAATCGGTCGTGATCCTGAAATCGCATCTTTCGGAAAAGCCGCAGTAGACGGGCTTGTAATCAGTCAGTTTTTCGCGCATTGCGTAATCGGCGTCGGAATCCCCGTCGAGTATGACGTATCCGCCTTTTTCCTGACCGTCCAGAATGCCGTATTTTTCTTTTCTTATATTGTCGCGTGTATGAAAATGCTCGAGGTGGGAACTGCCGATACATGTTATGACAGAAACGGAAGGATGCACTATATTGGAAAGATATGATATTTCGCCGAAATCGGAGCTGCCCAGCTCGAACACCGCGTATTCATACGAAGGCACCAGTCTGACGACCGTCGTAGGCAGGCCGATGGTGCTGTTCTTATTCCCTTTAGGCACGTAAGTGTTGTACGTGGAAGAAAGCACTTCGCCGATCATATCTTTGGTGGTGGTCTTCCCTACGCTGCCGGTGACCGCCACGACTTTTGTGCCGGCGGCGTGCTTTTCTCGCCACCATCTCGCGAGGTCGCCGAGCGCGCGCTCGGTGTTTTTGACGAGTATGTTTTCGCCGGTGAAAAACCTTTTATCGGAAACGACGCAGGGAAAGCCCTTTTCGTTCATTTCCGCGACGAAAACGTGCCCGTTGACGCGCTCGCCCGGGAGCGCGAAAAACATACCGCCCTCGAACGATTCGCGCGAATCGGTAAACATCCCCGCTATTGTTTTTTCGCCGCTTCCGCGGTATTCGCCGTTCATGGCGCAGGCCGCTTCTTTTATGTTCAAAAGCATTACTGTATATCCTCTTTATAGTTGAATGATACGTATATCACGGAACCGACGTTGACCTGTTCGCCTACTCTGACAGACTGCGATATAGCGTAGCAGTTTGCGAATTCCCTGTTGTATATACCTTCGACAATAACGTTCACCTTCTGGTTCTTCGCCCAATCGAACACCTGCTGAGGAGTCATGCCGGCGAGGTCTTTGACGCGGACTTTATCGACAGAATGGTCTTTTTCGGTGTAAAGAATCACGGTGCCGCCTTCGGTGATGGTGGTGCCGAGACGCGGGAGCTGATCCGCGACGGTGGAGCCCGAACCTTTTACGACGCAGTGGAGCCCCGCCGCTTCAACGGCGTACCTGGCTCTTTCTATGTCCGCCGAAGTGTAATCGTCTACTTTTAATGTCTTTATGTTGTTTTCGTTGCTCGGGAGTATTTCGAGATAAGGCAAAACTTCAGAAAGCACCGAGGATATGACGGGAGCGGCGAGCTGACTGCCGTATATCTTTCCGCTGGTGGGTTCGTCGACCACAACGAGGATGGCGATCTCTGGATCTTCCGCAGGCGCGAAAGAGACGCAGCTGCCTATGTAATACTTTTCATCGGGTTTGGCGTCCGCGCGCGCCATCTTCTGCGACGTGCCGGTCTTGGACGAGATATTATAACCCGAGACGGCGGCGTTTTTAGTCGAATTGACGAGCATCTTCAGAATGGTGTCGGCGGTCTCTTTGCTGATTACGGCACGCTTGGTGGTGTATTTGTCCTCGTTCACCACGGTGCCGTCCGGCATTATATAACCCTTTATAATGTGCGGAGTCACGATATATCCGCCGTTGGCGATACTGCTGACAGCTGCGATGTGCTGAAGCATATTGACCGACATCGACTGACCGAAGCTGCAGTTGGCGAGCGTGAGCTGGTTGCTCAGGTCGGAATAATAAATACTCCTGGCTTCGCCGGTGATATCGGAATTGACGGTTTCGGTATAGCCGAACGCCTTGAAATACTTGGAAAACAGTTCGCCGCCTATCTTAAGCCCCATCTGCACGAAAGCGGGGTTGCACGAATTGACGAGCGCCTGGGAAACCGTCTGTACGCCGTGCGCTTTTTTGGAATGGCAATGGATGGTATGCCCGAGCACCGTGTATTCGGTGGTGCAGGTGAACGTGCTGTCGGTGGTGAACACGCCTTCTTCGAGCCCTATTGCCGTCGTGATGATCTTAAAAGTGGAGCCCGGCTCGTAAAGCTCGCTTGCGACTTTGTTCTTCCAGAGATCGTACAGAAGCGAACTGCGGTAAGCCGCCTTTTCCTCGTCGGTGCCCTTGAACGCTTCGTATTTTTCGAGATAAGATCCGGTAAGTTCGGTATAATTGTTAAGGTCGTATTCGTCAATGGAAGAGCAGGCAAGTATCTCGCCGGTCTTGACGTCCATTATTATCCCGCGGCAGCCGCAGGTCGGCTTGTGAAGCTCGTAGCATTCTTTGAGATACTTGGTAAGGATCGACTGGATGGTGTAATCTATGGTCGTTATAATATGTTCGCCGTTCTGCGCGTCGATATAGCTTTCGTACTGGAACGGCAGGTCGTTGCCCTGCCCGTCCTGCCCCTGGATCGCCCTGCCGTTGACGCCGCTGAGCTGCTCGTTATACGTTTTTTCGATTCCGTCAAGTCCGGTGTTTTCGGCGCCCACGAATCCGATGACGTGCGAAGCGAGCGTGCCGTACGGATATACTCGCTTGGTGCCTTCTTCAAGGCAAACCTGCAGCGAAAGCTTGTTTTCGGCGATGAATTCGCGCACTTCCATCTCGACGTCTTCTTCGAGATTCTTCTTGATTATTTGGTATTTGGAATACTTGCGTTCTGCTTTTTCGAGGATCTCCGATCTTTCGACTCCGAGTATGCGCGAAAGCCCGTCGGCTATAAGCTGCGCCTGCGCGTCGTCCGCGATATCCTGCGGCGAGATGAAAACGGTCTGCACCGTGGTGCTCGTGGCGAGCAGTTTGTTGTTGCGGTCGTATATATTGCCGCGTTTCGCCTGTATGGTTATCTCCGTGGTGTACTGATCTGTCGCCGCGTTTTTGTTCTTTTCGGAATCGACTATCTGCAGTATGGCGAGACGATATATCAGATAACAAAGACATAGCAAGAGGAACGCCGCCATGAAGCGTCCTCTTGCCAGTATGACTTTGCTTGTGCAATTTTCGTTTTGATTATTCATATTTTTTCTCCTGACAAATGCCCGGCGCGTTTTCACATAATAAAAATATGGACGGGCAGCTGAAAATATGATGTCAGTCGAAGAAATCCCTGAACACCTCGCCGAAGCCGGCGAGCAGCACGCCTATGCCGTTTTCGTCGCCGTCGTCGTATTTATACGTATCGCCGCCGTTTTCAGGGAGCGCAGTTATGTTGATCCTGGTAAGCCCCGCGGCCTTGACCATACCGAGTTCCTCGGTGGCGTATTCTTCTATTTCAACGAGGTCGTTCTTCTTTTCGAGCCTTACCTTCAGTTTAGAAGCGGTCTTCTGCAGTTCGGTGAGCTCATCGCGGAGTTCGGCGATCTGCGCGTTGTAGCTGTCGACTTCCGCATAGTTCATTACCAGAAAAACAAAAAGCAGAGTTACGGCGCAAATGGTGAAGATAATGCCCAAAGGCAGCGGAGTCTTGCTCTTCTTGCGATGTTCGATAACGGTAACTTTTTCGCTTTTGCCGCTTTTTACGACAGATGAAGAGCCGGAACGTGCCGGAGCGATATTATTCGACCCTTTGATTATAGCATTGTTGTTTGTAGTTTTCTTTTCCATTTCGGTACCTCTGTTTGAATAATACGTAAACTTTTATAATTTTTCGGCAATGCGGAGCTTCGCCGAATGCGAACGGCTGTTTTCTTCGCTTTCTTTGAGCGAGCAAACGACCGGTTTCTTTGTGATTATCTTTGCCGTAGGTTTTTTTCCGCACACGCAGACCGGAAGGTCGGGCGGGCAGGTACAGGGATTTGCAAAACGGTTGAAAGTGTTTTTGACTATGCGGTCTTCCAGCGAATGGAACGTTATGACGACGAGACGTCCGCCGGGAACAAGCAGATCCATCGCGTCTTCCAGCGCTTTGTCGAGCCCCTCGAGTTCGCCGTTGACGGCTATGCGCAGCGCCTGGAAGCATCTCTTTGCCGGGTTGCCGTTTTTGAGCTCCTTGGCGGGATACGCTGAAGCGACGAGCGTGGCGAGTTCGCCGGTCGTGGTTATCGGCCCGTTCGCACGGGCTGCGACGATTCTTTGCGCTATCTTTCTGGAATAACGCTCTTCGCCGTATTCGAAGAATATCCGGGCGAGCTCGTCTGCGGTAAGTCCGTTGACCAGATCCGCCGCCGTCGCACCTTTGGTGTTATCCATACGCATATCGAGCGCGGCGTCGCGCATATACGAAAACCCGCGTTCCGCGGTGTCGATCTGGTAAGACGAAACGCCGAGATCGAACAGCGCTCCGTTGAGCTTTTCGATGCCGTTTTCTTTAGCTGCTTGCGAAAGGTCCTTGAAATTTCCGTGCCAGGTGGTAAGCCGCTTGTCTTTTACGGTGAGAGACGCGTTTTCCAGCGCCGCGGTATCGAGATCTATGCCGAGCACCCGGCCGTTTTCGCCGAGCAGCGAAAGTATCTTTTTCGTATGACCGCAGCCGCCGAGCGTGCAGTCGGCGTACACGCCGCCGGGGACGACGCGCAGCCCTTCGACCGCCTCGTTAAGCATTACGGGATAATGCTCGAACGCCATATCAGAAGCCGTATTCCGAAAGTTCTTCGGTTATGCCTTCGGAAGACATATATTTCTGTTCGTTTGCCCATTCGGCTGCGCTCCAGATTTCGAGATGGTTCTCGTTGCCTATGATGACCACGTCTTTTTCGAGCGCGGCAAACGACCTGAGCGACTGCGTGACCGCTATTCTTCCCTGCCCGTCGAGCACGCCTTCTATTGTGCCGGAGAAGAAATACCTTCTTGCGTGGCGCTGGCTGGCTTCGGGAAGCGCTTTGAGCTTTTGAGCGAAGGCGTCCCATTCGGCGGCGGGGTAAATATTGAGGCATTTGTCAAAGCCCTTGCATATCTTGAACTCGCTGCCCAGCTCTTCGCGATATTTGGCGGGCACCGAAACTCTGCCCTTTTGGTCCATACTGAACCAGTATTCGCCGGTGAACATTCGCCTTGCTCCTTTTTTGACACTTTTTTGGAGTATTATGGGAAAATTTGGATAAATTTGCCACTTTTCCCCACCAGAGATTATTATAATATAAAGTATCGAAAAAAGCAAGTGTTTTTTTGCATTTTTTCAAAAAAATTTTTAATTACGTAAACCTGATCCGGAATAGGCGTTTTCCAGCATTTCCAACGCTTTTCGGCACTTTTTCCCGAACTTTTGTTCGGATTATTGTAAACGAACATATGTTCGCACCCAAGGCAAAAAACAAGCGCCCGGCGAGGGTGTTTTCCCTGCCGGACGCAGCCGTTTTGACGGTTTAGCCGCGATGCGGATAAGAATCGTAATCGATTATGTAAGGTTCGGGATCTATAGCGTAATACTTGCCGTTTTCGTCGGGGACGCGGAGTTCGAAATGGACGTGGGGGCCGGTGCTTCTGCCCGAGGAACCGATATACCCTATAACGTCGCCCTGCTTGACGACGTCACCCACCGAACAGGCGACCTTTTTCTGATGAGCGTAGTATGAATGCATTCCGTTTGCGTGCTCGATTATTACGACATAGCCGAAACCGTCCATCCAGCCCGCCTGGATGACGACGCCGTCGCCGCCCGCGTGGATCTCGGCGCCGTAGCATTCGGACGAGCTCTTGACGCCGGAAATATCTACGCCCTTATGGAACGAGTTGCCCATAAGGTAACGCGTGCCGTATTCGGAAGTTATGGCGCCGTCGTACGGGACAATAAAGATAGGCGTGATGTCGGCGGACGCTTTTTTGGCCTTTACGCCGCGTTCGATGACGCAGTTGACCGGTTCGGTGACGATATTTTCCGCCACGGCTGTACGCGAAAGTTCTTTGCCGTCCGAAAGGACAACGAGATAAGTCGTTTCGGAATAGCCGTCCCTGCCTTCGGATATGGTCTTTTCTCTGCCGTAATAGAGTTCGGCGTTGTCGCGGTATTCGACTTCGTATTCGAGGGTGTATCCCACGGTGTCGTAGTAGAGGATCTCTGCGGAAAGCTCGGGGAACGCCCTGCCTTCTTCGGCTTTGATCTGAGAAACTGCGTAGGTCTCGCTCTTGAACGTCACGGTGTTGCTGAAAGACGCGCTTATGTAATCGACTCCGCTCTGCTCGAGCAGTAACGATTTTTGTTTTTCGAGTTCTTCTTTTGCGGCGGTTACGTCTTTGTAATAGCCGGCGAGGACGCCGTCTACGTACATAGCGCAGGCATATTCGGTCGCTTCAGGCGTTATGACCGCGCTTTGTTCGGCTTTCAGAGGTCCGTAGTCGTGCTCGGGCACTTCGGAGACACCAACGGTGCCGTTTTGCAAAAGCGGAAGCGCCGCCGCGGCGAACGATATGATTATCACGGCGCAGCAAATCAGCGCCGCCGCCTTTAACGGAAAGTTGCTTTTCATAAACTGTCGATATTACTCCATATTGATAAGTGTGTCAATTATAACATATTTTTCTTAGTTTTTCAACCCTTTTTTGCTTTTTTTACAAATGTTATATTTTTCCGTTAAAATTGCGTCAAGGCAGTTGAATTTTGCGAAAGAATGGTATATAATCTACTTACAAACCGCGAATAGTGAAAGATTATTCATATCAGGAGGCAAACAATATGGAAATCACGATCAAACGCACAGATTCGCCCAAGCAGAAACCGGACTGGAGCAAGCTCGGTTTCGGCAAAATATTCACAGACCATATGTTCGAATGCGATTACGATCCCGAACACGGCTGGCACGACGCGCGCGTCGTCCCGTTCCACAATCTGTCCCTTTCGCCGGCGTGCATGGTTTTCCATTACGCACAGGAAATGTTCGAAGGTCTTAAGGCGTACCGCACCGAAAAAGGCGAGATACTGCTTTTCAGGCCGGATAAAAACATAGAGCGCATGAACAACACCAACGAGCGTATGTGCATACCCAAAGTGGACCCCGAATTCGCGCTCGAGGCGATAAAGACCGTCGTGCGCACCGACGTAGACTGGGTGCCTTCGCTGCCGGGAACTTCGCTTTATATCCGCCCGTTCATCATAGCGACCGACGAATTTCTTGGAGTGCATCCTTCCAAGACTTATAAATTCATAATCATCCTCTCGCCTTCCGGCTCTTACTACGCCGCGGGCATCAATCCCGTCAAGATCGCGGTCGAGGACGAATACGTCCGCGCCGTGCGCGGCGGCACCGGATTCGCCAAAGTCGGCGGCAACTACGCGGCTTCGCTCATAGGCCAGCAGAAAGCCGAAGAAAACGGCTACGCACAGGTGCTCTGGCTGGACGGCATTTATCATAAATACATAGATGAAGTTGGCGCGATGAACGTCTTCTTCAAGATAAACGGCGAGATCATCACCCCCAAGCTCGAAGGGAGCATACTCCCCGGCGTCACCAGACGTTCCGCGATCGAACTGCTCAGAAGCGAAGGCTACACCGTGACCGAGCGCCGCATTTCGATAGACGAAGTCAGCGAAGCGCACGATTCCGGCAAGCTCGAAGAAATGTTCGGCACCGGCACCGCGGCGGTCGTTTCGCCCGTGGGCGAGCTTTACTGGGGCAACAAGAAGATGACTATCAACAACTTTGAGATAGGCGAAGTTTCGGCCATGCTCTATGACAAGCTCACGTCTATCCAGTGGGGCAAATCGGAAGACAAATTCGGCTGGACGGTCAGGGTGTAATGGATCTTTTACCCGCAAAAGAAAAGAAAAGCGTCTTTAAACGGGCGCTTTCGTGCGCAGCGAGGCACAAGACTTTTACCGTGTTCGCAATACTCGGCGCGCTCGCCGCGGCGGTTTACATAATTTCCCGCTTCTCACCCGCGTTCGCGGAATTTGTCACCCGCTATCCCGGGCACGCGGTGCGCTGGCTTTTCGCCAAGCTCACAGGCTGGCTGCCGTTTTCGCTCGCCGAAACGCTGCTTGTCACCATACCCCTGATGCTTGCGGCGATAATATACGTTTCAATTCGTCTCTCAAAGACTCGCAAAGACTGGTTCGGCAGGATGATGCGTTTTCTGATCTGCATCCTGCTTACGGTGGTGATAACGTTCGGCATAGGTTTCGGTCCGGCGTATTTCAGGAACTCGCTGGCGCAGAATCTGGGGCTTGCCGATTCGCCGGTTTCCGGCGAGGAGCTGTACGAGACCGCGCTGTGGCTCACCGAAAAGATCGATGCCGAGCTTTCGCGGGTGGCGTTCGGTTCCGGCGGCGAATCGCATATGCCGTATTCGTACTACGAGCTTACGGACAAGATAAACTCCGCATTTGAAAAATACGCTTCGGACAAGGATTTTATAACGCATTTCTCGTGTCAGGTAAAATACGTGGCGCTTTCGCATTATATGACATACACTCATATTTCGGGCGTTTACGCGTTTTTCACCGGCGAAGCCAACGTCAATTTCAACTACCCCGATTTCGTCGTCCCGTTTACCGTGGCGCACGAGATGTCGCATCAGCGCGGTATCGCGCGCGAAGACGAGGCGAATTTCACGGCGTTTCTGGTGTGCATTTCCTCGGACGATCCGTTTATCCGCTACAGCGGCTGCGTCAACGTGCTGCGCGAAGTGATGTCGGCGCTTTATAAATCGGATAAAGAGCTTTACAACGATTACCGCAAGAATCACTATCCAGCGCAGGTCGGCGCCGAAATGAGCGCATATTCAAGGTTTTTCGAACCTTACCGCGAATCTGCGGCGGCTCAGGTGGTCTCCAAGACCAACGACGCGTATTTGAAATCGCAATCGGTCAAAGAAGGCGAACGCAGCTACGGTCTGGTGACGGATCTCGCGGTGGCGTACTATCTGACCCGCGTCAAAAACGATATTGGGGAATAAAGCAAAGTATTTATAAAAAGATCTCTGTATTTCAGGGATCTTTTTTGATGCGGTTTGAAAAATAACTCTTTACATTTTGATAAAACAATAGTATAATCTGTTTGTCAATCAAATGCACGAAAGGAAATGTGATATGGAAAAAAGACCAAACGGCAGAGATAAACGCACGTCTTCCGGTTCCGTCAACGTCGGCAAAGGCAGCAGCGTAGGCGGCGGAAGTCCGCTCGGCACCGGCGGCAGAAAGACCGGCAGTTCGGGCAGGGCGAGCAGCAGCTCGTCCGGCGGCAGCGATCTGCTCGGCGGACTTCTCGGTTCGCTTTTCGGGAGCGGCTCGTCTTCCGGCGGTTCTTCCGGCGGCGGCTCGTCTTCCAAAGGAAGCGGAAGTTCTTCCTTTAAAACTATTATTATACTCGTACTCGTAGGGCTCGCGCTGTTCTTCCTCTTTAAGAAATGCGGCGGCGAAAACAGCCAGACGCCCCCCGCCAACACTACCGTTTCCGGCACCGAAGTATCGGCCGACCAGCATGGCGACGAACTGGCGCGCGATTATTATACCGTCATCAAAGGCAGCGGCAAAGACACGATAACCGTTATGGTATATATGTGCGGCACCGACCTTGAATCCAAGCACGGTATGGCGACGAGCGACCTCAACGAAATGAAGGCAGCAAATATTTCGGACAAAGTCAACGTCATAGTCGAGACCGGCGGATGCAAGAGTTGGCGCACGAGCGGTATTTCCAACGACCACAACCAGATCTACCGCATACGCAACCACAAGCTCGAATGCCTGGTGGAAAACAACGGCAAGAAATCAATGACCGATTCCGACAACCTGGCGTCGTTCATCCAGTACTGCACGTCAAACTACCCCGCAAACAGATACATACTCGTTATGTGGGACCACGGCGGCGGATCGCTTTCGGGCTTCGGCTACGACGAACGCGTCTCTTCCGGTTCGATGACTCTTACCAACCTGAACGCCGCGCTTCAGAAAGGCGGCTGCAAGTTTGACCTCATAGGGTTCGACGCCTGCCTTATGTCCACTCTCGAGACCGCGCTGGTATGCGACAAATACGCCGACTACCTCATCGCTTCCGAAGAAGTGGAACCCGGCACCGGCTGGTATCACACCGACTGGCTCAACGTGATCTCTAAAAACACCTCGACTTCGACCGTAAACATAGCCAAAACAATAATCGATACATATATCGCTTCCAACTCCAACAGATCCGTCACGCTTTCGGTTACCGACCTCGCCGAACTTCACGGCGCGGTGCCCGAAAAGTTCAACAGCTTTGCGACTTCCACCGCCGAGATGGTGAAATCCGATAACTACGCGCCCGTTTCCGATGCGCGCGCCAGCGTAAGGCAGTTTTCGGCGAAGAATAAGATCAACCAGGTCGATATCGTCGACCTCGCGCAGAAGATAGGCACGGACGAATCGCTCGCGCTCGCCTCCGCGCTCAAGGGATGCGTAAAATACAACGGCACCACGATGTCGAACTGCTACGGTCTGAGCATCTACTTCCCGTACGAATCGCTTTCCAATATGAACAGCGCGGTTTCGGTCTACAACAACCTGGGACTCGATTCCGACTACGTCGACTGCATCAAGAGCTTTGCAAGTCTCGAGACGGCAGGTCAGACCGCGGCTTCGACTTCGCTGTTCTCGTCGATAGGCGGCAGCGATATGCTCGGCAGCATACTCAACCTCGTGGCAGGCGGATCGACGAGCAGCAGCAGCTCGCCGCTGACTTCCCTGCTCGGCACTATAATAGGCGGCTCTGGTTCGGCTTCCGCCGGCACGGGACTTGACCTTTCGTCCATAACGAGCCTGCTTTCCGCTTTCAGCGGCAAGAGCATGCCGAGCGGACTTGAGTTCGTCGATACCGAGCTCGTTTCCTCTAAGGCTTCTTCCATCTCCTCGAACCTGCTCGATCCTTCGCACCTTACCGCCACCGACAAAAACGGCACGCGCGTGCTCAAGCTCACCGATGAAGAGTGGGCGCTGATCCAGACCGCGGAGATAAGCGTTTACGTCGAAGACGGCAACGGATTCATCGATCTGGGCCACGACAACACCATAGAGTTCGACGAAGACGGCGACCTGATCATGGAATTCGACGGCACGTGGCTCTGCCTTGACGGACATCCCGTGGCGTATTACCTAACCTCGAGCTATTACTATTCCGAAGACGATTACGAGTTTTCCGGCTATATCCCCGCGCTGCTCAACGGCGAAACGGTGGATATTGAAGTGCTGTTCACGCCCGAGCACAACTACGGCATAGTCACCGGCGCACGCCCCGTTTACGGCAACGAGACCGACACCGCCGCAAAGGGTTGTATAGAGATCAACAAAGGCGATATCATTCAGCCGCTGTGCGACTATTACGGCAAGGACGGCGAATACGAAGACAGCTACACGCTGGGCAGTTCATTTGCCGCAAGCGCGGAGCTCAGGCTCGACAATATCAAGGTTTCCGAGATAATGAGCGTCTGCTTCCGTATCACCGATATCTACGGCAACGTGTACTTCACCCCCGCGTTCACTTACGACGGCACTAAATAAAAAACAAAATGATATGCCCCGCAGGTTTTAAACTGCGGGGCGTTTTTTAACGTTTGAAAAGTGTGAGAAGCAGCATTGAAATCACAAGCGCCGAACCGCTTATGAGCGCGCCTATGATAAACGACGCTTTTGATATGGATCCGGAAAGCCCAAGAAACGCGGCGAGGCAGGCGAAGCCGACCGCTCCGAGCAGGCAGACCGCCGTGAGCGAGCGGTTGGATCCTTTGGAATGAGAGGCGGCGCGCGAAGTCTGTTTTTTCATTTGAACACCCCTTTCCAGGCAAGCGCGATAATCAAAAGCGCGCAGAGCTGCAGGGCGAGAGACGTGTAGATGACCAGGCTGAAATAGCCTTTTTCGGTCTTATGCCTGAACACGAAGCGCGCGGCAAAAGCGCCGGCGGCGCCTCCGAACGCGGCGAGTGAAAGCAGGTATTTTTCTTTAATGCGTTCGCCGCCGCGTTTGGCGAGCGTTTTATCTCTGCCGTAAATGCAGAACGCGGCGACAGATACCGCGGCAAGGACGCAGACGTAAAAGACAAAAACGTATTCGGGTTCCGTAAACAGGTCACTCCTTTTTGACAAAATTCCCCTTGAAAGAATCGTTTATTTGTTATATAATATAAAAAAACAGGATGTGCGGAGACAGAATGAAATGAAAATAAAGACGAAGACAGTTGAATATTCGGCCGTGGCTTCGCTGCCGCCGATACCGCCCGTCAAGCCCAAAAAGCCGGGCGTCTTTTTCCGCGCGCTGATGCGGATCGCTTCGGCGGGAGATCTAAAAAAAGTCAATTTCCGCCTTCTCGAACCGGTCAGGCCTTATGAAAACGTCAAGCCGCCGTATCTTATACTGATGAACCATTCGAGCTTTACCGACCTCGAGATAGCATCGCACATTTTCAAAAACATAACGTACGCAATTATTTGCACGTCCGACGGGTTCGTCGGAAAAAAGGCGCTGATGCGTCGCTTAGGCTGTATCCCGACCGAAAAATTCTGCAGCGATCCTTCGCTTATTGTCACTATAAAGCAAATGCTTTGGGATAAGCGCTGCAGCGTGCTGATGTACCCCGAAGCGAGCTATACTTTCGACGGGACGGCCACTCCGCTGCCGCGATATACCGGGGCGCTGCTCAAACGTCTTAACGTCCCCGTGATAATGGTGCGTACCTACGGCGCGTTCCAGCGCGACCCGCTTTACAATATGCTGCAAAAGCGCAAAGTTGACGTTTCGGCGCGCGCGGATCTGCTTTTCACCCCGGAAGAGATAGCAAAAACGCCGGTGCGGGAGCTCGACGACGCGCTTGACAAAGCGTTTACTTACGACCATTTTGCGTGGCAGAAGGAAAACGGGATAAAAGTGGACGAGCTTTTCCGCGCGGACGGGCTCCAGCGCATACTTTACAAGTGTCCGCATTGCGGCGCCGAAGGCAAAACGCTGGGAAAAGGCACGTCGCTCGAATGCCGTTCCTGCGGCAAGAAGTGGCAGATGGACGAATACGGCGAGCTGCGCGCCGAGGAAGGCGATACCGAGTTTTCGCATATCCCCGCGTGGTACGCGTGGGAGCGGGATGAAGTCAAAAAAGAGCTTGAAAGCGGAACTTACCTGCTGGATATCCCGGTCAAAATAGGATATATGACCGACTACAAGGCGATCTATATGATCGGTAACGGACGGCTGCGGCACGACACCGACGGATTCTTGCTGAAAAACGACGCCGGGGATCTTGTATACCGGCGCTCGCCCACCGAAAGCCACAGCCTTTACGCCGATTACTACTGGTACGAACTGGGCGATATGATCTGCGTGGGCGAAAAAGGGCGGCAGTTTTACTGTTTCCCTCTTGACCAAAGCGTGCCGGTCGCAAAAGCGCGGCTCGCCGCAGAAGAATTATACAAGCTCAAAAAAGAACGCAGGATATAAAAAACGGGTAAAAAGCCGTGCTTTTCCGCTCATTGCGGGGCGGCGCGGCTTTCGTTTTGTTTTTCTGCCTTTATATAGCGGTTCTTGGAATACGTCGATTCCGCCGAACGCGCCGTCATAGCGCCATAGCACAGGTCGCGAAGGCGCGCGGTATCGGTACGCGCGTCGAGTTCGGGATCCGGAAAGAACGGCCCGTCTATATAGACCGTGGTCTTTACTCCCTTGCCGAACCGGCGCTTTTTATAAGTGGCGGTGAAAGTGAACGCGGGTTTTCCGGTAACTTTGGGGAATTTGAAGGAAGTGTCGGCGAACGGCCGTATTTTCGTATAAAAGGGCCATATGTGGGCTTCGGGATAAACTGCCACGATATGTCCGAGCCCGGCGTGCTTTTTTACGGCGTTGTAATAATCCATAATGCCCGCCGGATCGTCCGGCACGGGTATGGCTCCCAGGTCTTCGACTATGCGTTTTATTCCGGTTATGGACACCGCGTCCGGGCTGACGACGATATACGCCTTTTTGGGGAAAGAAACTATAGAAGGGGCGTAGGCGTCGCCCATAGAGCGGGTGTGGTTGCCGTAGAGGAAAAAGCCTTCTTTTTTATACGGCTTGAGCTTATTTCTGCCTATTATCTTTTCGCGGTAGGCGATCTTTTGTATGACGTACACGACGGGAAAAGCGATAAAATGATAGAGTACGAACGCAAAAGCACGCCTTAAGGGCGAAGTGGTAAAGTATTTGTAATCGTGCGGGAGGCGCTTTGTCTTTATGCCGTTTTCGGCGAAATCGTCGTTGAGTTCGTCGCTGTAATAATACGTTTTCATTCCGTACGCGGCTCCTCTCCGGACGGCTTGCACGCGCCTGCGAGCATCGATTCCATACGGTCCATACATTCGCAAAGGCGGAACGCGTTTTTCTTTTCGTCGTAACGCGCTGCGTATTCCGCGACCTTTCCGGGGTTTTCGAAGAAGAAATCTATCTTTTTGCACAGGTCGCGCGGCGAATGCTTGCGAAACAGGTTGGCTTCGTCAAGCGCGAAGCTGCGCGTGGCGCTGAGTTCGGAATCGCATATCACCGGAACGAGTCCGCAGGCGATGGCTTCCATCGCCGAAACGGCTTCGATTTCCACCGTGGAAGTGTGCACGTACAGGTCGGCGTCGGTGAGCGCCTGCGCGAGCTCGCGGCGTCCGAAAAAGCGGAATTCAACGTCGAGCCCCAGCTTGGACGCGCGCTTTCTGAGCCGCTTTTCGTACGGCCCCTGACCTGCGAGGATGATTTTGATCTCGTCTTTGTGCCTTGACATCCCTACCGCGTCAAGTAAATCGCGCTGAGATTTTTCCTTGCTGTATCTGCCCGAGCAGATAATCGTGAACTTGCCTTGCGGAATCTTTTTGCGTTCTTCGAAGAACAGCTCGTCGACCCCGTTGGAGATCACGACGGAGGGAAACTGACGCCCCGCTTCTTTTTCGAACACGTTTTTTATGAATTCGGTGGGATAATGGACCTTTACGCAATGGCGATAGACTTTGCGGCTGAATATTTTGTACGTGATGCGGTTTACGAGTTTAGAACCCATCATACCTATATGGGCGGTAAAGTTTTCGGCCTGGCAATGAAAGCTCGCGGTTATGGGTTTGCCGAGCTTACGCGCCATTTTGACCGCCCCGCACCCCAGTGAAAACGGTATGAGTATATGCACCACATCGGCGTCTTTTATGGCTTCGTACAGTATTTTCTTATCCGCTTTGGCGAGCTGGACGTTGTTCTTTTCCACGAGCCGGTTTATGGGGGCGGTGAGGTTGAGCGTCGGAACCACCATATACCCTTCCCTGCCTGCGGTAGACGCATCGGGCGAGACTACCGTGACCTTATGTCCTTTAGCGCGCAGATGATCTATAAGATTCATGGCGGCTATGGTAGTGCCGTTGTTCGCTTGGCCGAGCACGTCGCAGATTACGGTTACGTTCATTTGTTTCCTCTGTGGGATTATTAGCCGGCAGGCATACATCTCCGCCGACCGCTGTATTATACCACACAGTTGATTAAAAATCAATATATTCGCGCTTAATTTTTTAGTTGAAAAGATTAAATAATCATATCGATTGTTTTAACTCCGGGAGTCTGAAACGCGCTTTGTGCATAACGCATAATAATCCGACCTGAACGGCTGACGCAGCCGGACAAATGCTTATTCTTGCAAAACACGGTAAAAAGAGACGTGCAAAAACTTGACAAAATGCAAAATATGCTTTATAATAGATTTCAATTCTTTCGGAGCGGTCAAAAATATGTTAGAGAAATTCCTTGACAAAACCGAATACGACAGTTACGAAGAGCTGAAAGCGGGCTATTCCGTAAGAGTGCCCGAAGGGTTCAATTTCGCCTACGACGTCGTCGACGCATGGACGAAAGAACAGCCGGGCAAAAACGCGCTCTATTACTGCGACGACAACGGCACGCGCCGTATGTACACCTTTGAGGAAGTTTCGGAGCTTTCCAAAAAAGAAGCTTCGTGGCTGCTTTCGCTTGGCGTGAAGCGCGGCGACAGGGTTATGTTTATGCTCAAACAGGCGCCCGAGGTATGGTTCACGTTCATCGCCTGCCACCGCATAGGCGCGGTGTGCATCCCCGCGACTTTTCAGCTTACGCCAAAAGATATAGTATACCGCTGCAACGCCGCTTCGGTGCGGCTCATCTGCGTCACCGACGACGCCGAGATGCTCGATTACGTGCGCGAGGCGCTGCCCAAATGTCCCACCGTCTATAACGTGGCGGTCTGCGGAAACAATATCCCCGAACCGTTTTTGGATATGCGCGCAGGCATAGCCGCCGCGCAGCCGTTCGAAGAGCGCGTGCATACCGCCGTGGAAGACGAAATGCTGGTGTATTTCTCTTCCGGCACCACCGGTATGCCCAAAATGATAAAGCATGATTTTTCGTACCCGGTGGGACACATAGTCACCGCAAAATACTGGCAGCAGGTCCGGAACGACAAGCTTCATCTTACGATGTCCGACAGCGGCTGGGCGAAATTCGCCTGGGGCAAGATCTACGGCCAGTGGATCTGCGGCGCGACGATCGTCGCATATAACAACGAGAAATTTTCGGCGGTGAACACCCTGAAACTGCTCGAAGAAATAAAGGTCACCACCTTCTGCGCGCCGCCCACGATTTTCCGTTTCCTTATAAAAGAAGATATATCACATTACGATCTTTCTTCCATTAAGCATTGCTGTATGGCGGGCGAGCCGCTCAACCCGGAGGTGTTCTACCGCTTCCGCGAGCTGACCGGACTCACGCTGACCGAAGGTTTCGGTCAGACCGAAACGCCGGTGCTCTGCGCCAATTTCGACGGCTTCCCCATCCGCCCCGGCTCGACCGGAAAGCCTTCGCCCGCGTTCGATATCGACATCGTCGACGCCGACGGCGTGAGATGCGAAGACGGTATCCCGGGATACATAGTCGTAAAGAATTTAAGCAGGCATTATCCGCCCGGGCTGTTCAAGGGCTACATAAACGATCCCGAAGCCAACGCCGAAGCGTTCAGGCACGACTGCTACTATACCGGCGATATGGCGTGGCGCGACGAGGACGGCTATTACTGGTTCGTCGGCCGCGACGACGACGTGATAAAGTGTTCCGGCTACCGCATAGGTCCGTTCGAAGTGGAATCCGCCGTGATGACGCATCCTTCGGTGCTCGAATGCGCGGTCACCGCAGTCCCGGATCCCGTGAGAGGGCAGGTCGTCAAGGCCACGATAGTCCTGGCAAAAGGCTACACCGCTTCGGACGACTTGAAAAAAGAAATACAGAACCACGTCAAAAAAGTCACCGCGCCTTATAAATACCCGCGCATAGTGGAATTTGTGGATTCGCTCCCCAAGACCACGAGCGGCAAGATAATGCGCAAGGCGATCCGCAAACACGACGAGGAAAAATATGGCAAATAAACGTAACCGCTACCGCGTTTTGCGCGCGGTATACGGCGCGCTTTGCGGCGTGCTGTTCCAGTTCGCATTTCAGCTTCCGCAGACGATGACGCTGCAAACAGTACTGATATTCTGCGTGATGTTCGCTTATCTGATCCCGTCCGTGATCACGGTGGAATATATCAAATCACACGAGATAAACGGCATAAAGCCGTTTATGGCAGACGAGGCGGCGTTTTTCTGCCCTGCCGCGTTCCTTGCGTGCATTATCGCCGAGCTTGTGTTTTCGGCGCTTTCCGCCGCGCAAAGCGAAACGGATTTTTCGGGCATGGGCACGCTGATATTCTGCCTTTCGGGCGTGATACTCACCGCCGCGTTCTGGCTCGTTTACTTTATTGTAGATAAAGCGTATAAAAAAACCGAATAGAACTGCCTTTAGCTCAGCTGGATAGAGTATCGGACTCCGATTCCGACGGTCGGGGGTTCAAATCCCCCAAGGCAGGCCAAAAAGAAAAAGTCGCGTCAGCGGCTTTTTCTTTTTGTTCTCTTCACTCTTCTCTCTTCGTTCTTCACTTTTCTCTCCGTTCCCCTCCGCGACTTTTTCCAGTGAAGAGAGAAAAGAGAAGAGAGAAGAGAAATGGTAGTTTTGCTCCGCAAAACGTTGTTTTTATTGAATATTTCTGGTATAATTGCAGTATACGGAGGTGAAGGTATAGAAAGTCCATTGCTCGATAAATCGCTGGAATTTGCATCGCAGGTCGTTCTGTTTTACGAAGAGTTTTCAAAAAGCAGAAAAGATACAACGATCGCCAAGCAGCTTCTCCGTTCCGCAACGTCTATTGGAGCAAATATAAATGAGGCTGTTTATGGCAACAGCAAAGCAGATTTTATTGCCAAACTCCATATCTCTCTGAAAGAAACCGGCGAGAGTATATACTGGCTGACTCTGCTGAAACGCACCGGTATTTTTGAATTTAATTACGACCTTTTGTTGTCACAAACGGAAGAGATCAAACGAATGCTGATCGCCTCTATCAACACGGCGAAATCGAAAGAACAATGAAAAACCATATTTTGATATGCGGATTAAACGGAAGCGGAAAATCCACGTTTGGGAAAGCGCTTGCAAAGGAGATCAACGCTGCTTTCAAAGACATTGAAGATTATTTTTTTCCTAACCGTCGAGCGGTAGATGCATATACGGATCCGCGCAGCAAAGAGGAAGTTTCGGAATTATTATTAAACGATTTACTTGTTTTTGATAAAATCGTTCTT
>DBXS01000028.1 GCA_002310055.1 Clostridiales bacterium UBA1206
GCTTTTTCCCGAAAGCTACCCCCTTGCTAATCGCTGAAGATTTTGGCATCTTTTTCAAAACTGTAAATAGAGTTCAGTAGATTATAATATGCAAGGCTCGCTGAAAATGGCGAGCCTTGCGTAGATAATAGAAATGAATGATTATTGTATCAGTGAACTTTTGCGATTGTTCGCTGGTTATAATGAAAAAGAAGCCAATAAAACAAACAATCTATTTATTGCGAAAGGACAGTAAAGATGAATAAAACAAAAAATGATATAAAAGCAAAAGGCAAAATGCCGGTTTTGGCGATATGCTATGACTTTGACAAAACACTCTCTCCTAATGATATGCAGGCGCAAGGGTATATACAAAGCATTGGATATGAGAATACGGACGATTTTTGGCAAAAATCCAATGAATTGGCAAAGAAAAATGATATGGATCAGAATCTTGCGTATATGTATCAAATGAAAAAAGAAGCAGAAGGGGCTTTGCTTTTCACAAAGAAAACGCTGATTGAACAAGGAAGCAAAGTTAGCCTTTTCCCGGGAGTAGAGGGTTGGTTTTCGCGTGTAAATGAATATGGCAAAAGTAAGGGCATAAAAGTTGAGCATTATATCATTTCTTCCGGATTGAAGGAAATGATAGAAGGCACGAAAATAGCAGACGAATTCGAAAGAATTTATGCAAGCTCGTTTTATTTCAACAAACGTGGTGTAGCAGAATGGCCTGCTCAGGTTGTCAATTACACAAACAAAACACAATTTCTGTTTCGCATCGAAAAAGGCGTTCTTGATGTGAACGACCCCAGTGTTAATGATTATTTTAAGCAAGAAGAAAAACGCATCCCATTTAGAAATATCGTTTATATCGGTGATAGTGATACAGATATTCCTTGTATGAAATTAGTCAATTCTCTTGGCGGGCATTCTATTGGAGTCTATGATCCTACTATTAAAGAGAAAGCAAAAGTATATAAAATGATGCGTGAAGGAAGGATCAAGTATTTTGCAGAAGCTGACTACAACGAAGGAACTGAAATCGATAAACTAATCAAAATGATTATTGATAAAACATTGGCTAATGAACGATTAGAGACATTTCACAATAAGAACCAAGAAGAGAATGATAAAGTCTCTAATGATAATAATAAAGAAGAAATCAATAAAAATGCCTTGATTATTGAATTAATGAATAGCTTCAGTTTTGCAAATACACACATTATCTTAAAGAAAATATCCCTTTTCACAACATGGACCGATGAGCAGAAAGAAAAACTGTGTGAAATTGCTATTAATAATAGTCAAGTGCGCTTAATACTCAAGGATGATGATGTGAGATCTTTTTTCGATGCATTGCTTGAAGGATTTGAATCAACAACAGAGAATGTAACCAAAGTGAAATCTGAAATCGGCTAAGACAATAGCGGAGTTCCACATAAGAATACACATTGAATGTGCAAAAAATGCGCCTTCTGTAAAGAAGTCGCATTCAGAGTGAAGACAAAGCGGGTTTGTAATCAAAAGCACAAAGCCGCTTTGTTCTTGCAGGCAAGTAGATTTGCAAAAAGGGTAATGTTGTTCCGGATTACTATAATACCGGGAGAAAATACGTATTGTTGTCCGAAAAAGACTTATCCGGGCTCGGCATCAATAAAATAAGAAGCGCAAAGGGCGTTATAAAGTTTTCACACAGCAAAGAACTGGCAAAAGTATTGAAGACGCGGCTTCCGTACCCATTCAAGAATCGGTTTCAATCAAATTGATGCACTTCTAAACGCCAAGATGCGTCAAGCAGATAGGGCTAACAGATTTGCTGGAAAACCAACTGAAAGCACAGTTTCAATGTCAGGAATGTATTATGTGACTTTCTGTCTTAATATCTTACCAAGGGCAGGCGATTACCTGCCCTTGTTTTTCTGGGAAATAAGATCAGTGACACTCAAAACGAACGTATTACACAGCATAGAAAAATGAGTATTCATATTGCACTTATCCCAAAAAAAGCTACACTTATCCCGGAATTCGTTTTACTTGTTTTTTTGTGGTATAATGCAAATGCATTCAGAAAAGAAATGAATAAACAAATGATTGGTTCTTCGCTATTGCAAAATAAATAGGGGGGCGCACATTAATACTATTAACAATGAAGAATAACTTCTTATTTGATACTCTTGAATGGCTGAATAATCAGAAAAACGTGGCCATAAAAATAGCTATCGAAAAATGGCCGGATGAATATAAGTTCATTGCGGAGCTAGCACTGTGGTTCGAACAGATCACGGATGCAGTTAGAAATCATCCGCCGGAGGATAACGTAAGACGTGTTATAGTAAAAGAAAACATACACGGAGACGCCGTAGGAGTTGATTACGAATACTATCCGAAAGAAGATCCATTGATTGGGGAAATGGCTTTTCGCACTACAACGGTTGACGTAAAAACCGATAGTGTCGAATAAATAACTGCGCTTTTCCCAAATTATCCATCGTTTATCCCAGATTCCGCACATCCGGTTTTTTGTGGTATAATAAACTCATCAAGAATGAATGACATTATTCGTAAAGAAATGGCGGGCAATCATGGAACATTCAATGGCGCACTATTTTGCCGATTATTTATGTGAACGTAAGATCATCAAACCGGAGCTTCATGAGATATATGTTTACGGCGCGGAACTATTTTTCTCAAGCATAATAACGACTGTATTGATTCTGCTAATGGGGTCGTTATTAGGAGAAATTATTAAAAGCATAGTATTTATTGCGGCTTTCACAATGCTTCGAAGATTCACGGGCGGATATCACGCGAGTACATATTTGAAATGCAAAGTAATCACCATTTTGGCGTTCTGGGCATCGTTATTTTCATCTCAGCTATTCATCGTATACTGGTGGATGTATATAATGCTGTTAGTTACGGGGAACGCTATTATATTTATTATCGCACCGATTGAGAATCCAAACAAGCCGTTAGATGACGCTGACAGGATCAGATTCAGAAGATTATCACATGTGGCTTTTTCCGCAATGACTCTTTGTGGGCTATTGAGTGAGTTTTGGTTACACATTGAATCCGGAATCCTGTTCTTTTCACTACTGACGGTTTTAGTCCTAATGATAATACCAAAGATTAAGAAAGGAGCAACGAGTAATGAAACAGAGTCTTGTGAAAAAGATGGCTGACATTGTTCTTAGGGTTGCCAAAACGGCTGCGGGTTCTGCGTCCGATTGGTATACATTTCAGCCTAAAGAACCCAAGATGCTCAAAGAATTGAAGAGCAAATGAAAGTCAAACGGGCAGGTCAATAACAAACTTTCGGCGGATCAATTATGATCTGCCTGTTTGTCTTTTCTTGGATTGGATCTTATTGACAATAATAAACAAGTTAATTATAATATTAATTGGAGATGATAATATGATTCAAATTGCAGTTTGCGACGATCAGCCGGTTCATATGAGAAGACTGTCTCAAATGATCAGGGATATTTGTGCATATAAGATCCCGGATTCCTTTGATTGCCAAACCTATGACGGCTTTTATTCGGCGGAAGACATTATCAAGTACTTAAAGAACCATATGATCAATATTCTATTTCTTGATATCGAATTAGGGGGAATGAACGGATTCGAACTGGCGGCGATTCTGAACCAAGAGTTTCCCGATATAATTATTATTTTCGTCTCTGCTTACGAGAATTATGTTTACAGCGCTTTTAAATACACGCCATTCAGATTTTTAAGAAAATCTTGTCTAAAGGACGAATTGGAATCTGCGCTGCTAGACGCCATCGACAGTCTGATGTCAAAGAACAAGACTATTGAACTGAATACTTCTGAAGGAAAGTTTGAAACTCGGCTTTCCGATATAGTGTATTTCGAGAGCGAGAAGAATTACCTGGCCGCCCATTTGGTTGGCAATAGGGTATATAGATTTCGCAATACTATTGCCGGCATTTCCGAGCAATTGAAAGACGACGATTTTTACAAGATACATCAATCAATTGTAATTAATTTAGCAAACATCAAAAGAATATCCGGATATTCGGATGTAATTATGTGCAACGGCGAATCTTTGCCGATAAGTTTGCGCAATGTGTCCGGATTCAAAAAAGCTTATATGGAATACACGAACAGGAGATTTTCTGAGTAATGGGTATAATAATTGAGTATGCTGCGTCACTTATTGATTCTGTGTTATGCATATGGTTCATTTCCGAGTTCATTAATGCGAAAGAGTCGAAGATCTTGCCTTTGACTTCAACGCTCATATATTTTGGAATCACTTTGCTTTGCGATAATTATATTCCGAACTTAAATATGCTTGGAACCAGTATCCTTTTTGCGGCTTCGTTGATCTATGCGTTCCTTATCTGTCAAAGACATTATATAAAAGCGGTTTTAGCATGCGCGATATATAAAGGACTGCTTATTCTTTCGAGTTCGCTGCTATTTACCGTTATTTCTTCGATTATTGAAGACGCGGGATCGTTGCTTATGGGGTCGGACAATACCTTCAGGCTCATTTTGGTTTCGCTACATAAAGTAATACTTGCCGCCGTGCTTGCGCTTGTTTTGACTGTTTTTAAGAATTCCAGTATAACGGACCTGCTTACAGGCGTCGCGGTTTTCTGCGTTTCGGTGCTGACCATACTCGGTATGGGAGCTACGATGATAGCCGTGACGTCAGGATTTTATAAGACAAATCCGGTGTCATGCTATCTTCTTTTAATAACATACATACTGATCAACATTTTTGTATATCTGTTGGTCAACCGAGTTAAGAATCTGGAAAAGCAAAAATACGAGCTTAAACTGCTGGGAGATCGTCATGAATATCAGCAGGAAAAGTATCTGGAAGCAGCGGCTGTCTGGAACAACATCCGAAAAGTACAGCACGATATGAAGAATCATCTTGTGGCGATTAAAGGAGAACTTGATTCCGGCAAAATCGAGGAATGCAAAGAATACGTCGACACGCTTATTCCCAAGACCGATCAAATTGGCAAACTGATGAAATCCGATAACGATATACTCGATTACTTAATTAACTCCAAACTGTGCGCGCTTAAAGACACGCAGGTCATTGTTTCCGGAGCGGTTGGTGATCTGTCGGATATTTCCGACGGCGATCTCGTCTCGATTTTCGGAAATATTCTGGATAATGCGGTTGAAGCTATAGAAGGGCTTGAGGAAAAACGGATCGAACTGCTCTTTAACAGGCATAAAGACAACAGGATAATTATTTGTAAAAACACAATCGGCAAATCGGTGTTAAAAGACAATAGTGATTTGAAAACCACAAAAGCAAATCACGATGCCCACGGGCTTGGGCATATTATCGTAGAAGAAACCGTTACAAAACTCGGCGGAATGATAGAGTACTCCGAAAAAGGCGATATGTTTGTAGTCCAGATCATATTGCCGGATTCGACATAATAAGTTTGAATATTCAATGGAATAAAAAGCGGCGGGATATGCGCCGTTATATTGGGATAAGTGCAGTTTCAAGAAAAATGAAACTGCACTTATCCTTTTTCATACTTTAATTATCCCAATTCTCGTTTTTTTGAAAGATTTTTATTATACTTTTATTGAACACAAAAGAAGCGTGTACTCGAGAATTCATCTCGCAGTTATTAGAAAGAAGTTGATGAAGCAATTTGCAGACGGTTCGAAAGAAATGCAAAAATGCGCCTTCTGTAATGAAGACGCATTTACTTTTGCGGAAAAATGTGGGCGCAGTAGTCTAAATTCAAATTATTGCTTTTCCCATACTTTTGTAAACGCAATCAGGCAAAGATCAGATCTTTAAGTACGATCTCTTCGGCTCGGTTGCGTATCGAGTTCATGCGCTGGACCCACAACATCTGATTTTGACGTTTGAGTGCTTCATTGACTCCTTCGTCTTTCGCCATTTGTCTAACGAGGCCGTACAGCATTTTCTCTGCCTGTTCATCGACTTCACGTAAATACTGCTTCAGAGTTCCGTTCATACGCATCACATTGACCGTCGTCGGCTTGTTTTCTTTAAGATACTGATAATGTCTCTGTCCCCAGATGCCTACTTGTCCGATAAATACATCCTTCATTTTTACCCCTCCATTATTTTTATCTCTTTCGTTGGCGCGTTGATAATCTTGAGCAGAAGCTCGTTTACATCTTCAACACAGCCGTCCTCATCGATGACTTGCTTGCGGTATTCATTGATACCTTTAACAAGCGCTCTCCATTCAAAATCGTCCAGAACGATGTGCCTTTTGGGCTGTTTTATGTATTTCATGGCGTTCGCCTCCCTTTGCGTATAATTTAGCGCAAAGAAGACTAAAAGACGAATGTGCGGATTCCCGGGATGATAGGACTCGAACGGAAAAGTGTGCAACCGGTGTGCAACGCAAACGGCGTTTAACGTCTTCAAACGAATTGAGGCGAAAAACAAAAAAGCCCGAAAACCCTTGAAAATAAAGGATTATCGAGCATTTTGGGTAAAGATAAATCCGGGTTAAAAACCCGGATTTTTTGGTGCGGCTGATGGGACTTGAACCCATACGGTTGCCCACACGCCCCTCAAACGTGCGCGTCTGCCAGTTCCGCCACAGCCGCATATTCACGCCGTCCGCAACGGACAGCGTTATTTATTATACACATTATTTGCGGTTTGTCAATACTTTTTTTCGCAAGGGGAGCATTTTTTATCGCTCGGCTCAGCCGTCCGCCGCGCCGGCGTCGGCGTCTTTGCGCTTGCGCGCGGAACGCGGGGAATCGAAATCCACCTTGAGCGCGCGTTTCAGCACTTTGAGCAGCACGGTTATTGCGTACGCCTGTATCACGCAGATGAACACCCCTTCTATGGCTCGCGGTATCCACACGACGATGAACGGGTAGCTCGCCCACGACGAAGCGTAGGTCATTTCTTTAAGGATCACCGTGTTCAGCGTGGTGACGAGCATCTCGCATACGAATATCGACGCAAACACGCGCAGAGCGTAGGTCGGTTCGCTCTTGCGCAGGCGCGAATACAGGAATTCGGCGAGCACGAGCAAAAGCCCCGTAAGTCCCGCCAGCGTGAGCGCGAACGTGGCGAAGCTCACGTACATCGCAAGATTGGTGCGGTACGAATCGTTGGTCGTAAACTTGTATCCGCCGTATTCAAACACGCCTTTTTCCAGCATTATCGCAAGCGGATCCGCATTCTCGGGCGGCATTGTTTTTGCGCCCGCCTCTTTGAGCGCGGCGTAGCTCTTGGCGTTTTCGGAAACATAGAACGTAACGTCCGCCAGCGATTCGTCGTAGGCGACGGATTTCACCGCGTCGGGCACGTATACGCTTTTGAGCGACGCGCAGTTTGCAAACGCGCCTTTGCCCGCGGCGACGGTGACTTTTTCGCCCAGATACGTCGCCGAAGGAATGACGACGTTTTCTTCATCCGGAACGGACGTCAGCGTGAAAGTGTCGGTGGTGTGCACGCGGTCGGTTATAAGGCGCGAAACGAACGAAAGGTCCATAGAACTGACTTCGCCTTTTTCGGGCACGCTTTCCGAAGTCGCAACGACTCTGCCGTTGATCCCGTCGGCGCCCAGGAAGGCGTAGAACATCACGCCCAGCGCAAGGAACAGGGCGAAGCACGCCGTGCCTATGATGCGGAATGTCTTTTTGTTGACGTGCGAAAGCAGCCGCCAGACCAGCCCTTTGACTAAACCGCCCGCGAACGCGGTGAGCGTGTAAAGCGGATTGTACGGTCCGGACGGAGCGATTATGCAGCCTATGATATCCGCCGCCGCCGATGCCGCGCCGCCGTAGAACGGGCCGTAAAGTATCGCCGGAAGGGTAGTGAATATCCCGGCGAGCCCTATCTTCATACCGCTGCCGCCGAATATGACTATGTTCAGCGAAAACAGTTTACATAATGCGCCGAGCCCTATGCACATCGCGGTGACGCAGATGCGCCGTATGGCGGCTTTGTCGATCTTGATTTTTGTTTTTTCGGACATAAAAAAACACCTCTTCACTAAAAATGGCAGAGAGGGGTTTCCCGGTATTCGCGGAGCGCTCGCCCCGTGCAGCGGGATGCAAAGGATCCACCGCGCGGGATGCGTTCCCGTCTTCGTCCCCGCGGCAACTCCCCGTCCGCAGGGCACTGTCTTTCGCAAGACATACGCAGATCCTTTTACTCTGCGCCTATATGATACAACCTTTCGCGCAAAATGTCAATAACAGTTTTCGCCGTGCGCGAAAAATAATTCTTTTTTGCAAAAAATACTATTGCATTTTACAAAAATCGTGGTATTATACAAATGAACATCTAAATGGATTATTTGGAGGAGCTTTTCAATGAAGAAATTCAGATCCGCCGTAGTGGGGTGCGGCAACATTTTCCCCATGCATGCAGTCAGCATCACCCGCGTTGAAAACGCCGAACTCGTCGCCGTCTGCGACATCAAAGAAGACCGCGCAAAGAAAAAAGCCGAAGAATTCGGCTGCAAGTATTACCTCGATTATAAAGAGATGATCGAAAAAGAAAATCTCGACGTCATTCATATATGTCTGCCTCATTACCTTCATCCGATCGTGGCGATCTACGCGCTGGAACACGGCGTGAACGTGATGACCGAAAAGCCCATGGCGATAAAGCTCGAAGACGCCAAAGCCATGATCGACACCGCCAACCGCACCGGCAAGTTTTTGCAGTGCATATTCCAGAACCGCTACAACGCCGGCACTGTCCTTGTAAAAGACCTGCTCGCAAAAGGCGAACTGGGCAGGATCAAATCGGCGAAATGCGCCGTTACCTGGGACAGATCCGATAAATACTACACCTCCAGCGACTGGAAAGGCACCTGGGACAAAGAGGGCGGCGGCGTCATAATCGACCAGGCGATCCACACGCTCGATATGCTGCGCTATATCGTGGATGAAGATATCGATTTCGTCGACGCCACCATCGCCAACCGCGGCCATCAGATCATCGACGTGGAAGATTCCGCCGAAGGCATAATCAAATACAAGTCCGGTCTGCTCACCGCGTTCCACGCCATCAACTATTATTCCTACGACGCGCCTGTCGAAATAGAACTCGACTGCGAAAAAGCGCTCGTCAAGATGTTCTCGGATTCCGCCATTGTCACTTTCAAGGACGGCAAGACGATCCGCGTCGACCGCAACCCCAACGAAAACTTCAATTACGGCAACGTCAAATCCTACTGGGGCGTGAACCACGTCAAGCAGATAAAGAACTACTACCACTGCTTAGAGACCGGCGAAAAGCCCTTCATCCCCGTGGAAAGCGCATACAAGACTCAGGAAATGGTCTGCGCCATCTATCAGTCCGGCAAGGAACACAGAAGAGTCTATCTCAATACCGATAAATAATATTCCTCGGCGCTTCCGGCGTTTTTGCCGGGAGCGCTTTTGCGTTTTTGTTGACTTGCGCCCGCGCGCGTGATATAATACAGATATCAAATTTCCGGAGTGTGAAATATGGAATACAAACTCAATTACAAGCGCACGATGCTCATAGGGCTGGCGTTTTTGTCGATCTCGGCGTTCTGGCAGCTGTACGACAGCGTTATACCCCTTATTTTGCGCGACACTTTCAAAATAGGCGACACGCTTTCGGGCGTGATAATGGCGGCGGATAACGTGCTGGCGCTTTTCCTGCTGCCCGTGCTCGGCGCGCTTTCGGACAAAGTCGATACGCGCATAGGCAAGCGTATGCCGTTCATCCTCATCGGCACGGCGGTCAGCGCGGTGCTTATGAGCTTACTCCCCGTTATAGATAACTCTTACGCCGCATTCGCTTCGGACGGAAAGCGCATACTCTTTATTGGCGTGCTTTTGCTTTTGCTCATCTCTATGGCGTTTTACCGTTCGCCCGCCGTGGCGCTCATGCCAGACCTCACACCCAAGCCTCTAAGGTCCAAAGGGAACGCGATAATCAACCTTATGGGCGCTCTGGGCGGGATATTCACGCTTTTGTGCATGAAACTGCTCTATTCGTCGGAACTCGAAGGCGCGCACACCGATTACGTGCCTATCTTCCTCATAGTCGCCGGATTGATGGCCGTTTCGGTGATCGTGCTGTACTTTACCGTTAAAGAAAAGCGCGATAACGCCGACGTCGTAAAGTACGACGCCGAGCATCCCGAAGACGAGCTTACCGTTTCTGCCGAAGACGGCAAACGCAAGCTTCCGCCGGAGGTGCGCAAGAGCCTTGCGTTCATACTCGCCTCCATCGCGCTGTGGTTTATGGCGTATAACGCCGTCACCACCGCGTTCACCAAATACGCCACAAGCGTGTGGAACATGACCAAGGGCGACGCGGCGTTCACCATGATGATAGCCACCGGCGGCGCCATAATCTCGTTCCTGCCCGTGGGCATAATCTCTTCAAAAATCGGGCGCAAGCGCACCATACTCATGGGATGCGCGCTGCTCACCGCTTGCTTTGCCGTAATGGCGGTCTACGGGTTCTTCGCCCATTCGTTCGCGCCGTGGCTTTACGTTTTGTTCGTGCTCGTGGGGTTCGCCTGGGCGTCTATAAACGTCAACTCGCTTCCCATGGTCGTTGAAATGTGCAGCGGCGGCGAGCTCGGCAAATTCACCGGACTTTACTATACGTTCTCAATGGCGGCGCAGGTGGTCACCCCCATACTTTCGGGCGCGCTGCTCGAACACGTTGGCTACAATACGCTGTTCCCTTACGCCGTGGTGTTCGCGGCGGCTTCGGGCGTGACGATGCTGTTCGTCCGCCACGGCGACAACAAGCCCGAACGCAAGGGAACTCTCGAATCGTTCGCCGACCCCGACGCCGACTGATATGGTTTTGGTTTACATAATTATTGGGATAATACTGCTTTCGGCGTGCGTTTGGGCGTTTGGCGTATTCCCGTCGCGCCGCAAAACGGATTTCTTTAAAAAGCACAAGTATTTCGCCCACCGCGGGCTGCACGATAACGCGGGCGTCCCCGAAAATTCGCTCGCCGCATTCGCGCGCGCCGCCGAAAAGGGGTACGGAATAGAACTCGACGTGCATCTCACGTCCGACGGAAAGCTCGCGGTGTTCCACGATTCCGATACTTCGCGCCTCTGCGGCGAAAAGCTCGTGCCCGAAAAAGAGACGTTCGACCGCCTGCGTGAGCTTTCGTTGCTCGGCACGGAAGAAAAGATCCCTTCTTTTAAAGAAGCGCTTGCGCTCGTGGCGGGAAGGGTCCCGCTTATAGTCGAAATAAAAGGGACTTCCACCGACACTGCCGTCTGCGCGGCGGCCGCGGAAACGCTGGACGGATATAACGGCGAATACTGTATAGAGTCGTTCAACCCCGTGTACGTGGGATGGTGGAAGAAAAACCGCCCGTCAGTGGTGCGCGGTCAGCTTTCGTGCAGGATGCCCAAGCAAAAGGGAATAGTCGAAAAGCTCAAATTCTTTGCGCTCGGGAATATGCTTTTGAACTTTATTTCGCGCCCCGATTTTATAGCGTACGAACATCACGGGAGCGGGCGTCTCGCCTTCCGTCTGGCGCGCGCCCTGGGCGGGATCCCAGTCGCGTGGACCGTGAGAAGCAAGTCCGAACTTGAAAAAGCGAAAAAGCGCTTTGTAAGCTTTATATTCGAGAATGAAAAAGATACGTTGGGAATAGAATAACGTTTATCAAACGGCGTTTTGCAAAAGAATGGCAAAGCGCCGCGGTTTCCTAAATAAGGAGAAAACTATGCCAATATCAAGCGATCAACAGTTGCGCACGTTGGATTCAGCAAAGTTAAGCGCCAACTATGCAAAAAAAGGTTCGAAGCAACGCTATAATGAATTAAAGGCTGTATTTCCTAACACTTTGATCCTGTTTAAGCACGATGGCAATTATTACGGCTACGAAGAAACTGCCGTTTTCTTATCCGGGTTATTAGGTATTGAGCAGTATATTAAAAACGAAATGTTAATTGTAAGAATCGAAAGCATCGGTCTTTTTAACGGAGATGCCATGCAAGGATATCGCTATATAGTGGATGAGAATGGGAAACTCACTTTTGTAAGCGGCAAGGAGTTTTGCCTGAACTCTCCGTTGAGACATAAAAAGAATCCGAAACGCATTCTTCTTTCAAGCAACAAAAACAGCACTCCAAAAACGTCGTCTTTGACAAATGCCTATTCAAAGCGAGGCGGCGATTGGCTCGACAATGTGTGGGTACCCGGGTTACCGTCTTCGCGGCTTTATCGCAAGAGACGCGGGCACTGACACCCGGTTTGAAGGATGAAATAAAGCGGCTGACTATCAAAGTCAGCCGCTGATCTTTTATGCGTTAGTTTATTTCTCCCACGGGAAGACGTATTTGGTGAGTCCGAGCTCGTCGCGGACGGCGCACATTTCTTTCTGCACGGCGTCGTTGATAGGCACGCCGGAATCCTTGCGCTGCTGCCAGACGTCCCATTCCTTTTCGCCTGCGGTGTAGATGCGGTCGCAGCCGGGAGCTTTCTGCGAATTGCGGAGCGCGCGGCAGATATCGCCGGCGGTCTTGCGGAATTCGGCTTCGCCCATAAAGGCGTTGGTATCTATGGCTATGAAGAAATGCCCGAGGTGATAGGGAACGAGCTTGCCGTCCTGTTTGCCCGTGAGCGCAAGCATGAAATTGCCCTGCTGCAGCGCGGCGGAAAGGATCTCCACCACGGTGGCGTAGCCGTAGCCCTTGTAGCCGGCGAGCTCTTCGCCTATGCCGCCCAAAGGAGCGAGCGCCGCTTCGCCCTGCGTGAGCTTGACGAGTATATCGGGCGAATCGGTAAGCGGTTTGCCGTCGCGGCCTATGACCATGCCGGCGGGGGTGTCTTTGCCTATGCGGGCGAAATATTCTATTTTGCCGCGCTGGGTTATGGACGTGGCGCAGTCGAGCAGGAAGGGGAACGGTTCGTCGGTGGGGAGCCCGAACGTGAGCGGGTTGGTGCCCAGCATGTTCTGCACGCCGAAGGTGGGCGCTATGGAAGGACGGGCGTTGGTGCCGGTGATGCCGATCATGCCCGCGTTAGTCGCCATGGTGGCGTAGTAGCCGGCAATGCCGTAGTGGCACGAATTGCGCGCCGCGACCATGCCCATGCCGTATTTTTTGGCTTTTTCTATTGCTAAGCTCATGGACTTGTAGCCGACTACCTGACCCATTCCGTCGTGGCCGTCGACGACCGCGGTCGTCGGGGTTTCGCGTATGATCTCGAAATTGGTGACGGGGTTCTGGATGCCCGCTTTGATGCGGTCTATATAGATGGGTTTGAAACGGTTCACGCCGTGGCTTTCTATGCCGCGCCTGTCGGATGCGAGCAGAACGTCGGTGCATATTTCCGCGTCGGATTTGGGAACGCCGAAGCCCATGAAGGCGTCCCTTATGAAGGGTATAAGGATATCCCAGCTGCAAACGGTCTTTGCCATTTTTACAAAAACTTCCTTTCGGTTTTTCTTTCGACATAATTATATACGCACGCGCGTGCAAAGTCAATACGGGGCGTAAATTTTTTTGAAAAAAAGTCTTGACAAGCCCAAAAAAGAGCGATATAATAATAAACTGCACTAAATTACGCGCAACGATGGACAATTTTGGAAATATTCAATTTACGGACGGTGAATGTTTACAAAAAGTTAACATTTTGCGCTTTTCAAGGAGTTAAAAGCACATGGTCAAAACAACCGACTGCTATCTCGGCACGAGAATGAGAAAATCGTTCTCCAAAAATCGCGAAGTTCTTGAAATGCCTAACCTTATAGAGGTACAAAAGGATTCTTTCAAGGGCTTTATCGAAAACGGCATCAAAGAAGTGCTGCGCGATTTCTCTCCTATGACCGACTATTCGGGCAACCTCATAATCGATTTTATCGATTACGATATGAGCGCGCCTCCCAAGTACACCATAATGGAATGCAAGGAACGCGACGTCAACTACGCGGTCCCGCTCAAAGTCAGGGTGCGTCTCACCAACAAGGTCACCGAGGAAGTCAAGGAACAAGAGATCTATATGGGCGATTTCCCCATAATGACCGACGCGGGCACGTTTATCATCAACGGCGCCGAACGCGTTATCGTTTCGCAGATCGTGCGTTCCCCCGGCGTGTATTTCGACAGGATCGAAGACAAGTCCGGCAAGCACATCTTCACCTCCACCGTCATCCCTTACCGCGGTGCGTGGCTGGAATACGAGACCGACACGTCGGACGTTTTCTATGTGAGAATAGATAAAAACCGCAAGCTGCCCATAACCGTGCTGCTTCGCGCTTTCGGGCTTTCGACCGATAAAGACATACTCGAACTTTACGGCAGCAACGAAAAGCTCATCAACGCTACTCTCGAAAAAGACACCATGACCGCCGAAGCCGAAAAATACATCGGCAGCACCCCGCGCGACGAAGCTCTCAAAGAGATCTTCCGCAAACTCCGTCCGGGCGATCCCCCAATCGTGGATTCCGCCATCACCCTCATAAAGAATATGTTTTTCGACCCCAAGAGATATGACATCTCGGCAGTGGGCAGATATAAATTCAACAAAAAGCTCGCTCTTGCCAGACGTATAGAGGGCTATATCCTTGCCGCTCCCGTGGCGGATCCCCTCACCGGCGAGATCCTGTTCGACAAAGGCCGCAAGCTTTCCCGCGCCGACGCCGAAGCGATCGAAAGATCCGGCGTGTGGTCGGTGATGATCGACGTCGAAAGCGAAGATCATATCGACGAGATCAAAGTGTTCTCCAACAAGATGGTGGACGCTTCCGGCATATGCGGTTTCAGCAACGAAGAACTCGGGCTCGACGAAAAAGTCAATTCCGACATCCTTTTCGAAATCATAAACACCGTGGGTCTCGGCGATCTCGGCGCGCTCAAAAAAGCAATAGCCGAACGTATCGACGACCTCGTTCCCAAGACCATAACCGTGGAAGACGTTTTTGCGTCCGTAAACTATCTCATCAACCTCAGCCACGGCGTCGGCGTCATCGACGATATCGACCATCTGGGCAACCGCCGTCTGCGTTCGGTGGGCGAACTCCTGCTCCAGCAGCTTCGCGTCGGTTTTTCCAGAATGGACAAGATAGTCAAAGAAAAAATGACTACCCAGGATATCGAGACCGTGACTCCGCAGTCTCTCATCAATATCCGTCCCATAGTTTCGGTAATAAGGGATTTCTTCGGTTCTTCGCCGCTTTCGCAGTTCATGGACCAGGCGAACCCCCTCGCCGAACTCACTCATAAACGCCGTCTTTCGGCCCTGGGCCCCGGCGGTCTCTCGCGTGACAGAGCTTCGTTCGAAGTGCGTGACGTTCACTACACGCATTACGGCCGCGTCTGCCCGATAGAGACCCCCGAAGGACCTAACATCGGTCTTATCTCCTGCCTCGCCACCTATGCGCGCGTCAACCGCTTCGGCTTTATCGAGGCGCCTTACCGCATAGTCACCAACGGCGTCGTCACCAACGAGGTGCGCTATTTCACCGCCGACGAGGAAGACGAATACACCGTCGCCACCGCGAACGAACCTATCGACGAAAACGGACATTTCCTGCAGAAGAAGGTCGTCGGCCGCCGCAGAGAAGAGATCGGCGAATTCGAGCCTTCCGAAATAGACCTTATGGACGTTTCGGCTAAGATGGTCGTGTCGGTCGCTACCGCCATGATCCCGTTCCTCGAAAACGACGACAACACCCGCGCCCTGATGGGTTCGAACATGCAGAAGCAGGCGGTGCCTCTTATGGTCACCGAAGCTCCGTTCGTCGCCACCGGTATGGAATACAGGGCCGCCGTCGATTCCGGCGTCGTGGTCGTCTGCCGCGAAAGCGGCACGGTCGAGACCGTCACCGCCGACAGGGTAGTCGTGCTCACCGATTCCGGCAAGCAGGATATCTACGATCTTATTAAATTCAAGCGTTCCAACCAGGGCACCTGCGTCAACCAGCGCCCCGTGGTGGAAAAAGGCCAGCGCATAGAAAAAGGCGCGGTCGTCGCCGACGGCCCCGCCACCAATCACGGCGAGATCTCGCTGGGCAAAAACGCGCTCATCGGCTTTATGACCTGGGAAGGTTACAACTACGAAGACGCCGTACTGCTCAACGAACGCCTCGTTCGCGACGATATGTACACGTCCATCCATATTGAAGAATACTACTGCGAATCCCGCGATACCAAGCTCGGGCCCGAAGAGATCACCCGCGACATCCCCAACATAGGCGACGACGCGCTGCGCGATCTCGACGAATTCGGCGTGGTGTGCGTGGGCGCCGAGGTCCACGCCGGCGATATCCTCGTCGGTAAAGTCACGCCCAAGGGCGAGACCGAACTCACCAGCGAAGAACGCCTGCTGCGCGCCATATTCGGCGAAAAAGCACGCGAAGTGCGCGACACCTCGCTCCGTCTGCCTCACGGCGAATCGGGCATAATTGTCGATGCTCAGGTATTCTCCAGGGACAGCTGCGACGTCCTTCAGCCCGGCGTCATCAAGTGCGTGCGCGTATACGTGGCGCAGAAGCGCAAGATCTCCGTGGGCGACAAGATGTCCGGCCGTCACGGCAACAAAGGCGTCATTTCGCGCATACTTCCTTCCGAAGATATGCCGTTCCTCGCCGACGGCACCCCGCTCGACATAGTACTCAACCCGCTGGGCGTTCCTTCGCGTATGAATATCGGTCAGGTGCTCGAAGTGCATCTGGGCATGGCCGCCAAGAAACTCGGCTGGCACGTGATGACCCCCGTGTTCTCAGGCGCAAAGGAAGACGAGATAGTCGAATGTATGTGCATGGCGCACTATCACCGTCCCATCGAACGCGGCGAGACCGTCGTAGGTAAAGAACTCTTCCGTCAGGATTTCGACGAAAACGGCGAAGAAAAGCTCACCCGCATCAATCCCGAATGGATCGAAGCCAATAAGGAAGAATACGAATCGCTCCGCGCCGAAAACCGCATTCGCGTAGTCGACGGCAAGACCACGCTTTACGACGGCAGAACGGGCAAACCGTTCGACAACCCCGTCACCGTGGGCTATATGTACTTCCTCAAACTGCATCACCTCGTCGACGATAAGATCCACGCCCGTTCGACCGGTCCGTACTCGCTCGTCACTCAGCAGCCTTTGGGCGGCAAAGCTCAGTTCGGCGGTCAGCGTTTCGGCGAAATGGAAGTCTGGGCGCTGGAAGCTTACGGCGCCGCGTATACTCTGCAGGAGATCCTCACCGTCAAATCCGACGACGTCAAAGGCCGCGTAAAAGCTTACGAGGCCATAGTCAAAGGGCAGAACATCCCCACGCCGGGTGTGCCCGCGTCGTTCAAAGTCCTTGTCAAGGAGCTCCAGTCGCTCGGCCTTGATATCAAGGTGCTCGACAAGAACAACAACGAGATCAACCTGCGCGATTATTCCGACGATTCCGATTCCGATACCGACGAAAGAAAGTTCTCCGAAGAAGAGCTCGGCGCCAACGTTATGGATTCCATGGATTCCATGATGTACGACGACGAAGAAGGCGTCGAACACACCGACGACGAAGACGAGCTCGACGACGAAGCCGAACTCTATGACGATTCGATCCAGGACTCGGATTATTCCGACGATATAGACGAATAATAGGAAAGGGGAAACAAAAATGGAAAATATGGAATTTGAGTCCATAAAGATAGGACTTGCATCCCCCGAAATGATAAGATCCTGGTCTTACGGCGAGGTCAAGAAGCCCGAGACCATCAACTACCGCACGCTCAAGCCCGAAAGAGACGGTCTTTTCTGCGAAAAGATCTTCGGGCCGACCAAGGAAATGGAATGCCACTGCGGCAAATATAAGAAAAACGCCCGTTTCAAGGGTAAGATCTGCGAAAAATGCGGCGTCGAGATAACCACCAACAAGGTCCGCCGCGAAAGAATGGGCCACGTGGAACTCGCGGCTCCCGTTTCGCACATCTGGTATTTCAGAGCCATACCTTCCAAAATGGGCCTTCTGCTCGACATTTCGCCCAAGCTTCTGGAAAAAGTGCTCTATTTCGCAAGCTATATAGTGCTCGATCCGGGCCCCGTCCCCAGCATCGAAAAGAAACAGATCCTTTCCGAGACCGAGTACAGAAAACTCTACGAAGCATGGGAAGACAGCTTCACCGTCGGTATGGGCGCCGAAGCGATCGAGGTCCTGCTTAAAGAGATCGATCTCGAAGAGCTTTCTGCGCAGCTCAAGAACGAGCTGCTCACCGCTCAGGGGCAGAAGAAGATAAGGATAATCAAACGTCTCGAAGTCGTGGAATCGTTCCGCCTTTCGGGCAACCGCCCCGAATGGATGATACTCCGCGCCTTCCCCGTGATCCCGCCCGATATCCGCCCGATGGTACAGCTCGACGGCGGCAGGTTCGCCACCAGCGACCTCAACGACCTATACAGACGCGTCATCAACCGCAACAACCGTCTCAAGAGACTGCTCGAGCTCGAAGCTCCCGAAATAATCATACGCAACGAAAAGCGTATGCTCCAGGAAGCCGTCGACGCCCTTATCGACAACGGCCGCCGCGGACGTCCCGTGACCGGCCCCAACAACCGCCCGCTCAAATCGCTTTCCGAAATGCTGCGCGGCAAGCAGGGTCGTTTCAGACAAAACCTGCTGGGTAAACGCGTCGACTATTCCGGCCGTTCCGTTATAGTCGTCGGCCCCGAACTCAAGATATATCAGTGCGGTCTGCCCAAAGAGATGGCGCTCGAACTGTTCAAGCCGTTCGTTATGAAGACCCTCGTGGCTACCGGCAAATCCGGCAACATAAAAGACGCCAAGAAACGCGTCGAAAAAGCCACCCCCGAAGTCTGGGACGCGCTCGATTCCGTTATAAAGGAACATCCCGTTCTGCTGAACCGCGCGCCTACGCTCCACCGTCTGTCCATACAGGCGTTCGAGCCCATACTCGTCGAAGGCAGAGCCATCAAGCTGCATCCGCTGGTCTGCCCGGCGTTCAACGCCGACTTCGACGGCGACCAGATGCCCGTGCACGTTCCGCTTTCCGCGGAAGCGCAGGCGGAAGCCCGTTTCCTTATGCTTTCCCCCAACAACCTGCTCAAGCCGGTCAACGGCCACGCGGTCACCATCCCTTCGCAGGATATGGTGCTGGGCAGCTACTTCCTCACGCTGGATAAACCCGGCGAGCTGGGCGAAGGCAAATCGTTCGCCGATTACGACGAAGCCGAAATGGCTTACGAAAACGGCGAGATCTCGCTTCAGGCGAAGATCAACGTCCGCCTTTCCAAAGAGCGCGACGGCGAGATCGTCACCGGCATAGTCAACACTACGCTAGGCCGACTCATCTTCAACAAGCCCATTCCTCAGGACCTCGGCTTCGTGGACCGTTCCGATCCCAGCCAGTTCCTCCGCCCCGAGATCGATTTCGTCACCACCAACAGCGAACTGGCGCAGATAATCGACCGCTGCATCAAAAAGCACGGCAACGCCGCCACCTGCGAAGTGCTCGACCAGATCAAGGCGCAGGGCTTCAAATACTCCACGCGCAGCGCAATGACCATCTCGGTCTACGATATGACCATCCCGCCCGAAAAGAAAGAACTTCTCGCCGCGGCGGAAGCCAAGGTCGACGTCATCACCAATTTCTATAACGAAGGTCTGCTTTCCAACGAAGAGCGTTCCGCCCGCGTCATAGACATCTGGGACAAGTGCACCAAGGATATCGCAGACGCGCTGCAGCGCAACCTCGATAAATACAACCCGATCAATATGATGGCTGTCTCGGGCGCCCGCGGCTCCATCAAGCAGATCAGACAGCTCGCCGGTATGCGCGGACTTATGGCTTCCGCCACCGGTAAGACGATAGAACTTCCTATTAAAGCGAACTTCCGCGAAGGCATGAAGATACTCGAATACTTCACCGCCGCGAGAGGCGCGCGCAAAGGCCTTGCCGATACCGCTCTGCGTACCGCGGACTCCGGCTACCTTACCAGAAGACTTGTCGACGTTTCGCAGGACGTTATAATCCGCGAAGAAAACTGCCACGACACCCGCGGACTCTGGGTCAGCAAGATCGTGGAGATGCAGGGCAAGAAAGAGGAAGTCATAGAAAAATTCGAAGAACGTCTTGTGGGCAGATACACCATAGGCGACGTCGTCGATCCCGCGACCGGCGAAGTCATCGTTCCCGACGACACCATGATCACCGACGAACAGGCGGCGCGCATCAAGGCGGCGGGCATAGAAAAAGTCCACATCCGTTCGGTCATCAACTGCAAAGCCAAACACGGCGCCTGCGTGCACTGCTACGGCGCGGATCTTTCCAGCGGACATCCCGTAAGCATAGGCGAATCCGTCGGTATAATCGCGGCGCAGTCTATAGGCGAACCGGGCACTCAGCTTACGATGCGTACGTTCCACTCGGGCGGCGTCGCCGGCGGCGATATCACGCAGGGTCTTCCCCGCGTCGAAGAAATATTCGAAGCCAGACGTCCCAAGAAATCCGCCGTGCTCGCCGATTTCGACGGCACCGTGCATATCCAGGAAGTCAAACGCACCAAGCAGATCATCGTCAAAGACGACGAGACCGGCGAAGAGAGGGTAACGAGCGTTCCCTACGTCACCAAGATCACGGTCGAAGACGGCGATCACGTCAAGAAGTGCCAGAAACTCACCGAAGGCACCGAGACCCCGGGCGATATACTCAATATTTCCGGGCTCGACGCAGTGTATTCGTATATCATCAAAGAGATCCAGAAGGTCTACCGTATCCAGGGCGTTGAGATATCCGATAAACATATCGAGATCATCGCGCGCCAGATGACGCGCAAAGTCCGCGTCAAGGACGCCGGTTCGACCAACCTGCTCGAAGGTACCAGCGTCGACGTTTCCGAAATCGACGCCGAAAACGAACGCGTAAGGGAATACAACGCGGCCAATCCGGATAAGACCCCGCTGCTCGAAGCGACCTATATCCCCATGCTGCTCGGTATAACCAAGGCTTCGCTTTCCACCGATTCGTTCCTTTCCGCCGCCTCGTTCCAGGAGACCACCAAGGTCCTCACCGAAGCCGCGGTCAAGGGCAAAGTCGACCCGCTGCTCGGCCTCAAAGAAAACGTCATCATAGGCAAGCTCATCCCCGCAGGTACGGGTATGCAGATGTACCGCGACGTCGATATCGACATCGGCGATACCAAAGAAGGCGTTTTCGATTCCGAAGAGTGATTTGTTCACAAAAATGTTACAATTTACGGTATCCTGCTCTTGACAAAACCTTGAGCTGTGATATATAATCACAATGTTGCGTTCATAAAGAACGCGGCGCAGGAATTTAAGAAAGGAGGAAAACAATGCCTACATTCAACCAATTGGTAAGACACGGCAGAGAGAAATCGGTCTATAAGTCCAAATCTCCCGCTCTGCAGAGAAGCGTCAACTCCATAAAGAAGATCTCTTTGGATCTGCCTTCTCCTCAAAAACGCGGCGTTTGCACCAAGGTCACCATCAAGACCCCCAAAAAGCCTAACTCCGCGCAGAGAAAAGTCGCCAGAGTAAGACTTACCAACGGAATCGAAGTATGGTCCTACATCCCCGGCATAGGTCACAACCTTCAGGAGCACTCTGTCGTTTTAGTCAGAGGCGGAAGAGTAAAGGATCTCCCCGGCGTGCGTTACCATACCATCCGCGGCACGCTCGATACTCAGGGCGTAGCCAACAGAAACCAGGGCCGTTCCAAATACGGTGCAAAACAGCCCAAAAAGAAGTAAACCGTAATTTTCATCGGTAAAACGAAATTTTAGTTCGTGTCACGAGCGCGATCATATATATATTCGCACTCTGGCACTTACGGAATTGATTTTTCGAGTACCTGTGAACTCATCAGACCGCAAACGCGGTCAATAATGAAGGAGGGAAGAAAAGTGCCAAGAAGAGTGCATGGCTTTAAAAGAGAGGTCCTGCCCGACCCTATGTACAATTCGGTGCTGGTGACCAAGCTCATCAACAACATTATGTACGACGGTAAAAAAGGCGTTGCTCAGAAGATCGTTTACGATGCTTTCGATTCTGTCAAAGAAAAGACAGGAGCAGATCCTTTGGAGCAGTTCCGCAAAGCTCTCGACAACATCATGCCCAATCTCGAAGTAAAGGCCGTCCGTCGCGGCGGTGCGAACTACCAGGTTCCTATGGAAGTCCGCTCCGAAAGAAGACAGACTCTGGGGCTTCGCTGGCTCGTCAACTATGCAAGATCGAGAAGCGACAAGACCATGAGCGACCGTCTCGCTGCCGAAATAATGGACGCCGTCAACAATCTGGGCGGTGCTGTCAAGAAAAAAGAAGACACACACAAAATGGCGGAAGCAAACAAGGCGTTTGCTCATTACCGCTGGTAATCTGCTTATTTGCAGATATTTTCCGTATAAACACAAGGAGTTGCTATGCCGGAACTTTATCCGCTTGAAAAGATGCGCAACATAGGCATTATGGCGCACATCGACGCTGGTAAGACCACCACGACAGAAAGAATATTGTTCTATACCGGTAAGACTCACAAAATCGGCGAGGTCCATGAGGGCGCCGCCACCATGGACTGGATGGAGCAGGAGCAGAAGCGCGGTATAACCATAACTTCCGCCGCTACCACCTGTCACTGGAACGGCCACCGCATCAACATCATCGACACTCCGGGTCACGTGGATTTTACCGTCGAGGTCGAACGCTCGCTCAGAGTGCTCGACGGAGCCGTCACGGTCTTCTGCGCCAAAGGCGGCGTCGAGCCCCAGTCCGAAACGGTCTGGCGCCAGGCGGACCAGTACCGCGTCCCGCGTATGGCATACGTCAATAAAATGGATATCACGGGCGCCAACTTCTACCGCGTTCTGGATATGATCCGCGAACGCCTCAAAGCCAACCCCGTGCCCATCCAGCTCCCCATCGGCGCCGAAGCCGATTTCAAAGGCCTTATAGATCTCGTAGAGATGAAAGCGGTGTATTTCCTCGACGACCACGGCGAGACCGTGGACGAGGAAAATATCCCCGAAGAAATGCTCGCACAAGCCAAGGAATACCGCGAAAAGCTCATTGAAGCGTGCGCGGAATTCGACGACACCGTCGGCGAAAAGTTCCTTGAGGGAATAGAACCCGAAATGAGCGAGCTCAAAGCGGCAATAAGAAAAGCCAATATCGAAAACGCCATAATCCCCGTGCTCTGCGGCAGTTCCTACCGCAACAAGGGCGTGCAGAAACTGCTCGACGCCGTCGTCGATTATATGCCCGCCCCCACGGACGTGCCTCCCGTCAAGGGCAAGCATCCCGTCACGGGCGAGGAGATCGAGCGCGTCGCTTCGGAAGAAGAACCGTTTGCCGCGCTGGCGTTCAAGATAATGACCGACCCGTTCGTCGCGGGCAAGCTGTGCTATATCCGCGTGTATTCGGGCCGCATCAACACCGGCGACACCGTGTATAATCCCACCAAGGGCAAGCGCGAGCGCATAGGACGTTTAGTGCTTATGCACGCCAACCACCGCGAGGTCGTCGAATCGGTCGGGGCCGGAGAGATCGCGGCGATCATCGCCGCCAAGAACGTCACCACGGGCGAAACGCTGTGCGACGAAAAACATCCCATAGTGCTCGAATCTATGGTGTTCCCGGATCCCGTCATCCGCGTGGCGATCGAACCCAAGACCAAAGCCGGGCAGGAGAAAATGTCCCTTGCCTTGGCCGATCTTGCCGAGGAAGACCCCACGTTCAAGGCTTATACCGATAACGAGACCGGGCAAACCATCATCGCCGGGATGGGCGAGCTTCACCTTGAAATAATAGTCGACCGCCTGCTGCGCGAATACCGCATAGAGGCGAACGTCGGCAAGCCGCAGGTATCCTACCGCGAGACCATACGCAAAGCAGCCACCGCGCGCGGCAAATTCGTGCGTCAGTCGGGCGGCAAGGGTCAGTACGGCGACTGTATCATCACTATCGAGCCCAACGAAAAAGGCGCCGGCTTTGAATTTATCGATAACGTCAAAAACGGCGATATCCCCGCGGAATATATCCCCGCGGTGGAAGAAGGCGTCAAGGGCGCCATGCTTTCCGGCGTGGTCGCAGGCTACAACGTGGTGGACGTAAAAGTCACGCTCGAGGGCGGCTCGTATCACGAAGTCGACTCTTCCGAGATGGCGTTCAAGATCGCCGGCAGCATGGCTTTCAAAGAGGCTATGCTCAAGGCGGATCCGGTGCTCACCGAGCCTATAATGAAAGTCGACGTCATCTGCCCGGACGAATATCTGGGCGATGTCATAGGCGACCTGAATTCGCGGCGCGGCAGCATAACCGGCATGGAACAGCAGAACGGAGTCCAGCAGGTCTCCGCGTTCGTACCGCTTTCCAATATGTTCGGCTACGCCACCGATATGCGTTCCAAAACGCAGGGGCGCGGCGTTTACACAATGCAGCCCAGTCATTACGAAGTCGTTCCCAAGTCAATTCAGGACCAGATCTGTTCCGCGTTCTCTTCGGATTTCTGATAAGGCGCGCAAAAACCGATTTTTAGTGCAAAATATCAGAAAACTCTTGACTTGCGTGAAAATTTCGGTATAATGGGATTTAAGCGTAAACAAATAAAATAAAAATAAAAAAAGAATCAATCAGGAGGACCAAAAATGGCAAAAGCTAAATTTGAAAGATCCAAACCGCATGTTAACATCGGTACCATCGGCCATATCGACCATGGTAAAACCACTCTTACCGCGGCTATTACCAAGTACCTCGCTATGTGCGATCCGACCATCGAATATCTCGCATACGATCAGATCGACAACGCGCCCGAAGAAAAAGCCAGAGGTATAACGATCAACACCAGACACGTTGAATACACCACCGAAAAACGTCACTATGCGCACGTTGACTNNCACGCCGACTATGTTAAAAACATGATCACCGGCGCCGCTCAGATGGACGGTGCTATACTCGTTGTCGCCGCTACCGACGGCCCTATGCCCCAGACCCGTGAGCACGTTCTGCTTGCCCGTCAGGTCGGCGTTCCCGCAATGGTAGTTTATATGAACAAGACCGACCTCGTGGACGACGAAGAACTCCTCGAGATCGTCGAAATGGAAGTTCGCGACCTGCTTTCCGAATACGGATTCCCCGGTGACGACGTTCCCATTATCCGCGGTTCCGCCCGTGAAGCTCTCCTTTCCGAATCCAAGGATCCCAACGACCCCGTCTATGCTTCCATCAAAGAGCTCATGAACGCTGTCGATGAATATATCCCCACTCCGGAAAGAAACGACGCGCTCCCCTTCCTTATGCCTGTTGAAGACGTCTTCTCCATCTCCGGCCGCGGCACCGTTGCCACCGGCAGAGTTGAGCGTGGCGTTATCAAAGCTTACGACAACGTCGAAATCGTCGGCCTTCAGGACGAAGCTAAACAGGTCGTCGTTACCTCGCTCGAAATGTTCCGCAAGATCCTCGACTTCGCAGAAGCCGGCGATAACGTCGGTTGCCTGCTCCGCGGCGTAGACAGAAAAGAAATCGAACGCGGCCAGGTCCTTGCTAAGCCCGGTTCCATTCATCCGCACACCAAATTCGTCGGTCAGGTTTACGTCCTTACCGAAAAAGAAGGCGGCCGTCATAAGCCCTTCTTCTCCAACTACCGTCCTCAGTTCTATTTCAGAACTACCGACGTTACCGGCGTTATCACCCTTCCCGAAGGCGTCGATATGTGCCGTCCCGGCGATAACGTAGATATGTCCGTTGAACTTATCACCCCTATCGCTATCGAAAAAGGTCTTCGTTTCGCTATTCGTGAAGGCGGCAGAACCGTCGGTTCCGGCGTCGTTATCGAAATAAAGGAATAATCGGCCAATATTGAATAACCGTTTGCTTCGGGGCGGGGTGCAAATCCCCACCGGCTGTATAGTCAGCTAACGCGGTCTTCCGCGCCGAACGGGTGCAATTCCCGTACCGACGGTATAGTCCGGATGACAGAAGCACAAACACAAGTTATTTGCGCCCCGGTGTATGTTTACATCGGGGCGTATTTTTTCCGGAGGCGTAATTATGACTCAGACAGAAAAAGACGCGCTCGAATCCGTATACTCAAAACTGTACGAATCGGCGCTGCAGCTCGACGCCGCGCTCAACTCGGGCGGCTACGAATGCGACTGGGGCTGGTATAATCACGGCGTAGACCCCAATACCGGCGACGTCGTCCCTTACCCCGTGCCGGTGTTCACGGTATACGGCGTAGGCGGTATCGCCATCACGCCCGAAGGCAGCGTTTTCGATTCGCGCCTTTCCAAAATAAAGCTTATGTCCATGAACCCCGAGACCGTGTTTTCGGGCAGGCGGGCGGAAGTTTACGATATGGAAAACGGCGAGACGGTGGTGTTTTCGAGCGGCGACGACGTGAAGACGTTCATTTCGCGGCTGTTTCTCACCGCGTCGGACGATTTCAGGGTGTGCGTGTATATGCCGGGCGCGGTCTCGTTCAACGAATTCAGGGCGCTGCTCGCCGAATTCGCGGTCAGGGAGGAAGAAACGGATGAGGAATGAAAGAATAAAAAAACTCGCCGTCATAGCGATCTTTTCGGCGCTGGCGTTCGTGCTTATGCTTATAGAATTTTCCACGCCGGTCATCCCCTCGTTCGTCAAGCTCGACTTTTCCGAGATCCCGGCGCTGCTCGCTGCGTTCCTGTTCGGTCCGCTCGAAGGGATAGCGGTCTGTCTGGTCAAAAACGTCATACATCTCGCCATCACTTCCACCGGCGGCGTGGGCGAGCTCGCCAACTTCCTGCTCGGCGCGGCGTTCGCCGGCACCGCGGGGCTCGTTTACCGTTTCAAGCACACGTTCTGGGGCGGATTTTGGGGGTGCGTGGGCGGAAGCGCCGCGATGGCGGCCGTCAGCTTTCCGGTCAACCTATTTGTGACGTATCCTTTTTACGCCAATATGTTCTTCAAAGGGAATATGCAGGGGATAATAGATATGTACAAAGCCCTGCTGCCTTCTTCGGATACGCTCGTCAAGTCGCTGCTCATATTCAACACGCCGTTCAACCTGGTAAAAGGGCTGCTCGTTTCGGCGTTCGTGATGCTTTGCTATAAGCGCCTTTCGGTGTTTTATAAGAGTATCGGCAGCAAAAAGAAGAGCGCGGAATAGTCATAAATCGTTTACACACGGCACATACTGCGTCCACAAGTCGGGTGTATCATATAATTACTGGAGGGCAGTAATAATGAATGCCGCGTTTTATATCACACCAAAAAGCAGCGTTACATATCTCTACGAAGACTGGACCGTCAAATACGCGCTCAGCCAGCTCAAAAAGCACGGTTACAACGCGGTTCCGGTCATCGACCGCGACGGCTGCTACACCGGTTCGCTGAGCCAGGGCGACGTGCTGTGGTTCATATACGAGCTGATGCAGCACGGCGAGACCGATATTCTTTCCCAGTGCGAACGCACGCTCGTCAAACAGATCGTTCCGGCAGGCAAATACACGGCCGCGCATATAGATATCCCCGAAACCGAACTCGTGGAGCGCGCGCTGGAACAAAACTACGTTCCGCTCGTGGACGACCGCAAAAGCTTCATCGGTATCGTCACCCGGCGTTCCATAATGAGCAAAAAGTTCAAACCTCTTTAAAGCAAAAAAGACCGCAAGGCAAGCGCCTTGCGGTCTTTTGATATATTTGCTTAATCGACTAAGTCGGGGACCGACCTGAGCTGGAGCAGATTGTTCGTGGTAATAAGGTTTTCGAGATTGAAACAGATTATCACGCAGTCATATTCGCGCGGGTCGATCTTTATGCTCGAAAGGTTCGCTATGTTCAGCACGGTCAGATCGTACCTGCACGCCAAGAACTGCGCCAGCGAATGCCCGAACGAATCCTTCAAAAGCAGCGCCTTTTTGTGGTAAGCGCCGTCTTCGTGAATTACTTCGGTATAGACGTTGGTGCCGGAAAGGAACATCCCGTATTTGTCGTAGCTTTCGAGATACGAAAGATCGAACAGGGAATTGTATTCTACGGCGTCTTCGCCCGTGTATTTTTTCGAAACGTACATTTTTAGCTGCACGTTGGAATTGTCTCTAGCGAGCCAGTATTCTATAACGTCGGGGTCGTTGTGCAGCATCCCGGCCTTGGCGGCGGTGGTGCCTATAAAGTCTTCCGCGGCGGTGCGGACGACGAACCGGTCCGTGTCGGGCGGGATATATCCCGCCGCCTTGCACAGCTCGGCGTACGCGTAATACGCGCCCAGCGTGGTCCAGTGGTGGTCGGTCTTGTAATAGACGTACTCGCCGTTGTCGTAGCGCGCGCGGTAGATATCGTACATATCTATAAAATGCTCAAGCCCTTCGGCGTTTTCGCGCACGCATCCTATAAGCGCGTCGCTGTTGTCTTTGGGGTAGGCGAACGCGCTGCACGCGACGTCGACGGTGCGCGGCGGCAGCAACACGTAAAGCGGAACGCCTTTTTCGGCAAGCGCCGATTCAAGCGTTTTTATCGCCGCAAACTGCTTTTCAATATTCTTTGCGTAAAACGAATCGGTGTACGGCTCGGCGGCGTAATTGCCGTCCTTGTCCACGTGGATCTCGCCGTCGGTCGCTTCGAAATATCTCACCGCGAGCTGACCGTTTTTGCCGATCAGCACGCCGTTGTTTTCTCCTTTCAAAAGCAGGCGTTCCACCGAAGTTTTAAGTTCCAGGAACGCTTCGCGCAGCGGGAACTGGTCGTTGAAATAATCGTTGATCTGCGAGCCGAATTTCCCGGACGAAAACGTATCCCAGGTGAGTTCCGGGAACTGCTGCAGATACCGCCGCTCGGTCGGTGATTCCGATTTGTCGGGCATTATTATGAACGCCGCGGTAAGCGCGAAGATGAACAAAACGAAGACGGCGGCGGTCACTATGCTTATCGTACGCTGTTGTTTCATATCCCCGCCTCCTAAAAGATAAAGTACAAAAACGGGCTGAAAGTGGAAGAAACTATATACGCCGCCGCCACGCACAGCACCGCGAGCATAAGCGCGGGGACCGCCCAGCGGAACGCGGCATATTTTTCGTGCATCCTTTCAAACAGCCGCTTGGGTACCGGGGTGGACGCCACGCCGCATATCGCGAGCACGGGAAGATACCTGAGCAGGTCGTAAAGGTCTGTGGAAGAGGCGAAACGCTCAACGCCTATCCCGAACATCGCGCCCAGGCAGTTCACGCCCGCCGAAAGGTCGGTGTGGTAGAAGATGAGCCAGCCTATGGCGATAAAGAACAGCGCGTATATGCGCGAAAACGCGGCGGGCAGTTTTTCAAGCGCTTTGAGCAGGAACACTTTTTCTATTATGAGCAAAACGCCGAAATACACGCCCCATATCAAAAAGTTCCAGCTCGCGCCGTGCCAGAATCCGGTGAGCAGCCAGACTATCGCTATGTTGCGGAATTGTTTGAGCTTGCCCTTGCGGTTTCCGCCGAGCGGGATATAGACGTATTCCTTGAACCAGGTCGAAAGCGAAATGTGCCATCTGCGCCAGAATTCGGTTATCGAGCGCGAAACGTAAGGGTAGTTGAAGTTTTCCAGGAATTCAAAGCCGAACATCCGCCCGAGCCCTATCGCCATATCGGAATAACCCGAAAAGTCGAAATAGATCTGGAACGTATAGGCTATGACGAGCATCCACGCGGCGAGCGTCGTCGCGTGCAGCGAAAGCGAAACGTCGGCGTTTTTCACTATTTCCGCCATCGCGTCGGCGAGGAGTATCTTTTTGGCGAGTCCGCAGACGAATCTGCGCGCGCCGGAAGCGAATTTATCTACGTTTTCTTCGCGGTGTTCGAGCTGTTCGTCTATGTCCTTGTAGCGGACAATCGGCCCCGCTATCAGCTGAGGAAACAGGGTGACGTAGGTCCCGAACGGTATGAAACGGCGCTGCAGCGCGGCGTCGCCGCGGTAGACGTCGATGGAATAAGACATTATCTGGAACGTGTAGAACGATATGCCTATTGGCAGTTTCAGCCACGATATCGGCTTGAGCGACGAAAGCCCGGGGATGAGCGAAAGGTTTGAAATAAAGAAATTGGTGTATTTGAAAAACAAAAGGAACGCTAAATTCACGCCCAGCGAAATGGCTAAAAACAGCTTTGCTTTTTTGGTATCGGTCTCGCGGTATTTCGCTATTAGGAACCCGAATCCGTACGCGGACGCGATCGAGACCGCCATCACGATAATGAATACCGGCTCGCCCCAGCCGTAGAAGATAAGGCTTACAACGAAGAGCACGAGCATACGCAGCTTTTTGGGCACGACGAAATACAGTACCAGAAGTACCGCCAAAAAAGCAAATATGAATACCAGCGATGAAAATACCATTATTGCTTACGCCTTTCGGTTATTTGTCTTCCAGCTCCAGAAGCGATTTGTCCACCGCGTCGCCTTTCGCCATGCCTATCACCTTGATTTCGGAAGGCGAAACGGTCTTTAGAGTGCCGTTGGCGTCGTTCAAGCGGATCTTGACTTTGCCGGTGAGGAAGTTCGATTCCACTATAACGCCTTTGCCGGCGCCGTAGGCGACTATGGAATCGACCTTGGGGAAGGTGCGGTATTCGTTTTCGTAAACTTCGTTTTCGAATTTCAGGCAGCACATCAGTCTGCCGCAGGTGCCGGAGATCTTAGCCGACGAAAGCGAAAGGTTCTGTTCTTTCGCCATCTTTATGGACACCTGATTGAAATCCGAAAGGAAGGTCTTGCAGCAGAAAGGTCTGCCGCATATCCCTATGCCGCCTATCAGCCGCGCCTCGTCGCGCACGCCGATCTGCCGCAGCTCTATGCGCGTGCGGAATGTGGAAGCCAGGTCCTTTACCAGCTCGCGGAAATCCACGCGCCCGTCGGCGGTGAAATAGAATATGAGCTTGGCGTTGTCGAACGTGTATTCCACGTCCACGAGCTGCATCACAAGGTCGTGCTTTTTGACTGCGTCTTCAAACAGCGGGCGCGCAGCTATTTCAAGTTCGCGGTTCTGCGCCTCCTTTTCGGCGTCTTCGGGAGTTGCTTTGCGCAGAACGGTCTTCAAGGGCGAAACTATCTCGCCCGAACTCACCATACGGTTGTCAAGCGCCACCTCGCCGTATTCCACGCCGCGCACGGTCTCGACTATCGCGTGTTCGCCTTCCGAAAACTTTATGTCCCCGGGCGAAAAATAGTAGACCTTGCCGGTGTTCCTGAATTTTATGCCTATGATCTCCACGAGTTCCGGGAGTTCGTTCGTTTTAACGGGTTCGTTGTTCATATTCCGCACCTGCTTTATAAAATAGAATTTATATCGGCGCCCATTGCGGTGAGCGCCAGATTTATGTTGGCGTTGCCGTCTATCTCTTCAAACGCCGCAAGCGTGCGCTCGGCGAGAAAAGTTATCTTGCGTTCGGTAGTCTGCCGCGCGTAAGATACCGCCTGCTCCGTGTCCAGAAAAGTGTAATTCTGCGTGCGCTCCTTGGCGCGCAGCACGTCCGAAAACAGCGAAAACAGCATAAGCAGAAAATCCTTTGCCTTTTGCCTGTCGTAGCGTTTGGATTTAAAAAACGACAAAAGCTTGAATCCGTCGCGCCCGAACACCGCGCGCGCGTATTCCTCGGCGTCTGCGCGGATCTGCGAAAAGCGTTTTTCCATAAGCGAAAGCGCCTTGCCGGGAATGCCTTCGCACATCCGCACGGCGGAATCGATCTCTTCGTCCGTCTTTCGCGGGAACGTCTGCCGCAGCCACGCTTTCACGTCGGCGTTCGAAGCGGGGTAGAGCGTGATTATCTGCCCGCGCGAAATGACCGTGGGCAGCAGCGCCTCGCGCTTGTCGGTCAGTACGAAAAGCACGGCGCTTTCGGGCGGTTCTTCAAAGAATTTCAGCAGCGCGTTCTGCGCCTGCACGTTCATCTTCTGTCCGTCCCTAATTATGTAAACCTTTTTGGCGCCTTCGTTGGGCATAAGATATATGCTTTTCTTTATCTCGCGCACCACGTTCACGGTCAGCTGCGAGGCGTCCTTTTCTGGCGCGAACACGAACAGGTCGGGGTGCGAGCCCGCCGCGAATTTTACGCAGTCCGGGCATTTTCCGCACGGTTTCGGCTCGCCTCCGCACAGTATGGCGTTCGCGGCGAACGAAGCGAACGTGAACTTGCCCACGCCTTCGGCGCCTTCCACTATGTAGGCGTGCGAAAGCCGCCCGGAAGCGAGCTCTTTAAGAAAAGATTCTTTTTCTCTGCGGTTGAACCGCATATCGGCGATATCCATTCTTTCACGCCTTCTTTCGTCGTATTATATCACGTTTCGCGCCGTTTGAAAAGGGGTCATTTGCGGCGGAGTTTGATCGTGTGTATCTCGAACGGCCTGAACTCGAGCGCGAGCTTGCCGTTTTCGGTATCCAGCCGTTTTATCTCGTTTTCGTTCAAATCGCAAAGGTACGCTTCTTTTACGTCAAAGCCGAATGCAAGGTGCGCGATCGTGCGCATATTGCGGCTTTCGGCAAGGCGGATCACCGCGTCGTCAGAACCGTACGCCTTCTTTGCGGCGCCGAGCGTTATGTTGGGCGCGTCGCACGTTATAAGCGAGTAATTCCCGACCGCCGCGCGTCCGTATATCTCCGGCGGATCGTTGAGCAGGGTCGCTTCTTCAATAACTCCGGCGGATCTGAAATCGCCCTCGTGCGCAAGCAGGGAATAGGTGAACTCGTGCACACAGTCGTCTATGTAACTGTTGGGATATCCCGAAGCTTTTATGAGCGAAAGCATGAGCCTGCCGCGCCGCGCGGAATAGCCGTATTTGCAGTCGTTGAGTACGGCTATGCCGTAGCCGCCGTCGGAGATATCGGCGTATTTCTGCCCGCAGGTCTCGAACTTCGCCGCGTCCCACGACGTGTTGCGGTGCGCCGGGCGGCGGATGAAACCGTACTGGATATCGAACGCGGCGTCGTCGTTGTTGACGTCGGCGTCGAACACGGCTTTGAGGATTATATCCTTTTCTTTCCAGTCCACGCGCGTGACGAAATCTATGCGGCGCGAGGTATCGAAGAAGATTATCTCCTGCGTTATTTCGGAATCCATAAAGCGCCTCACCGTGCGGAATCCCGCGCCGGCGCCGCGGTCGACGCGCTCGAACGAAACGAGTCCTTCCACCGCGTAGGGCTTTTCTTCGTGGTAGTATTCAAGGTTCCAGCAATCGTAATTGACAGGCCTGTCCTCATAAGCCTCAAACCCGCCCAAAACTCCGGCGCTGACTTCGCGTCCGGCGGATCTGTCGTAAAGCGAGCAAATATAGCCGTTTTCGTCAAATACCGCTTTGTAGAACGCGCTTTCAAGCGTTCTGCCTTCGGTTTTTATAGCGTTTTCACGCACGGGCGCGCATTCGCCGTAACCGGCCTGCGGCATAGACGGAACGTAGCAGTATTCATCGTCTTTTTTTGCAAGCCCCGATCTGCAGAGCGTGGGATTGAACACGGAATACCCGCGTTTGCTATCCGTAAGCAGTTCTTTGGCGTGCGAGATGATCGCCGTATCGGCGCCGAGCAGCTGCTCGTACTGCACGCGGCTGAGTTCGTACACTTCGGGGATGCACGAACCGGGGATAATATCGTGGAACTGGTTGAGAAGCAATGTCTCCCAGTTTTCGTACAGTTCGCGTTCGGGGTATTCCGCGCCGCGGACGACGTGCGATATCAGCGAAAACAGTTCGGCGTTCTTGTTTGCGAACTCCGCTTTGCGGTTATACCGCTTGTTGCGCGCGACCGAAGTGTAGGTGCCGCGGTGGTATTCCAGATACAGTTCGCCTTCCCACACGGGAAGTCTTCCGCTGCCTTCGGCAGAGTTTTTTATTTTTTCGAGCGCGGGCGAAGCGTGGTCGAACACCGCCTGAGGGATCCCGGGGATCCCCTTGCTCATCCTGCGCGCGGTCTCGCACATATCACGCGAAGGACCGCCGCCGCCGTCGCCCCAGCCCATAGTCAGTATGACCGTGTCGGTCAGCGATTTATCGGTAAAGCGGTCGAAACAACCCGCCAGATATTCCGGGTCGGGAGTCGCGACGTAGGTGGTGTAGTTGGGGCTTTCTTCGCCGCGCCGTTTTTCCTGTGCGGTGAGGAAATAGGTGAATATCCCGGTGCCGTCTATGCCTTTCCATTCAAATACGTCGTGCGGCATACGGTTTGTGTCGTTCCACGAAATCTTTGAGGTAACAAAGATATCCACGCCCGCCTTGCGGCAGATCTGCGGAAGCGACGCCGCGTAACCGAATACGTCGGGTAGCCACAGGATATGGCTTTCTATGCCGAATTCTTCCTTTAAAAACCGCTTGCCGTGCACTATCTGCCTTACCAGGCTTTCGCCGGAAGGTATATTGCAGTCGGCTTCCAGCCACATCGCGCCTTCGAGCTCAAAGCGGCCTTCTTTAACGCGCTGTTTGATGCGTTCGTACAGCGCCCCGTCTTCCTGCTTTACGTATTTCAAAAGCTGCGGCTGGCTCGACATAAACGTGAATTCGGGGTACTTGTCCATAAGCGCAAGCACCGTGGAAAAAGTGTGCTGCGCCTTTTCTCTGGTCTGCGCCAGAGTCCAGAGCCATGCGACGTCTATGTGAGTGTGGCCAAGGCATACCACCTTGCGCGTCTGCTCGCCGCATCTTCCGGCGTAGAACGCGTTTATGTATTCGCCGGCGGCGCATACCGAATTGCGGAAACGGGCGGAAGTCACGTCGCGCAGGTCGAGTATCCTGCACGCGCCCTCCAGCGCCGATATGATATCGGCGTATTCCTTGCTCTGCTTTTCCAGCACCAGCGCGGATTTGAACAGCGCGAGCATATCGAAATAAAGCGATTCCGCGCGTTCGTCTATGACGTCCACGCCTATGCGCAGATCGAGACCGTGTCCCATCGAGCCGGTATAAGCGTAGATGAAAAGTTCGTATTCGGGGGCGTATTCAAGTTCCATATCGCGGTGGTAGGTATCCAGCCCCTGCAGCGCCTTACCGTCTTTGTACACTATGAATTGGGGATTATACACGTTCCACCCGTCGTTGGAACGGTCGGGCGTGGTGTCGCAGCGCAGGCGCAGTTTGCAGAAAGCGTACTTTTTCGGCAGTGCGAACCGCACCAAGAACCAGTAATGCTCGTCCGGCGCGTCGCCCCATCGCGCGTTTTCGGCAAACGGGACGAACCCGTCTTTTCCGGGCATAGCCGCGCCGCACTTATAATCGCATTTCTTATACGAAACGTCGGTGATTCCAAGCGTTTCGGCGACCCGCGCCCCGCCGAGCAGCGATATGACTTGCGAAATGTGTTTTTCGTTAAGGTCCATCATATTCCCAACCTTTGTTTAAGTTCTTCGGGGTAGCGGCACACCGCGCCGACGACGGTCACGACGTAGTCGCTCAAAGTTATCGCCCTGTCTAAGCATTCCTCCGCCGTAAGACCGCCGAGCGTCCCGTGGAAAAACGCCGCCGAAAAACTGTCTCCGGCGCCCACGGTCGAAACCGGCTTGCTTTTAGGCTTGCGCGAATAAATTGTCTTTCCGCTTGCCGCTTCGTAAACGAACGCGCCGTCTTTGTCGAGCGTCACCACGACCGTGCCTATGGAATACTTGTCGGCGAGATATTTGCTTATGTCTTCGGGGTCGTCGTATCTGCAAAGCCCGAGCGTTTTGAATACGCCGGATTCTTCGCGCGATACTTTCAGCACGTCGCACCGTCTGAGCGAACGGTCAATTATGTTTTTGGAATAATAGTTCTGGCGTATGTTTATGTCAAAAAACGCTTTTGCGCGCGTGCTTTCGAGCAGCTGCCAAAGCGACCGGCGCGAAACTTCGCCGCGCTGCGCCAGAGTGCCGAAATACACCCCCTGCGCGTCAGGCGGCAGCTCTTTGAACCGTATATAATCGTACGCCACGGGGTAAACGAGCTCGTACGACGGCGCGCCGTCTTTGAGCGTGACGAGACAGTAACCCGTGGGCTTTCTTGAAAACGCCACGCGCGACGTATCCACGCCGTAAGAGCGCGCTTCCGCAAGCGCATCTATACCCTGCGCGTCGCGCCCGACTGCCGATACCATCACGGCGTCGCCGCCGAGGCTGGCAAAGTGGCAGCCGAAATTCAGCGGCGCTCCGCCCAGTTTGCGTTCGCTGCCGAATATATCGTAAAGTATCTCGCCGAAAACATAAACTCTGTTTTTCATAGCGCTCATTCCGCGGCGGGATATTCGTTGCAAAGCAGATAAAGGGGCGGCTCGTCCTCTTCTATGGTGGGGAACCTGCCCATTTGCTCGTAAAAGCGGTTGTCGGTGTTGTCGTCGTTGACCATCGAAACTTCGCCTATAAGCACCTTACCCGAACCTTTTTCCGCCCAGAACGCGTGGTACTGGTAAGGCGGAAGGGTAATGGATTCGCCGGGGAGCAGGCGCAGTCTCGTCCCCGCGGGGACGGTGCGGACGTGTCCGTCGGTGGTGACGGTGACGGGGGTGTCGGCGAGCGTTTCGTTTTCGCCGCAGTTATACACTTCCACCACCAGCACGCCGCCGCCGCGGTTGATTATATCTTCCATTTTGTGAAAATGAAAATGCATCGGCGAATACTGGTCCTCGTCCGAAATGAGCAGCTTTTCGGCGTAAGTCTTTTTGCAGTCCTTGTCGCCCAGCTTGCCGTTTCTTATAGTGAACAGGAACAGGCCGATCTTTTCAAAGTCGCCTTTGCCGTAATCGGTTATGTCCCAGCCCAGCATATGGTCGCGGATCTCGTCGTATTCGTGACCTTTATGTTTCCATTCCTCGGGCGTGAACCACGCGAACGGCGGCAGATTGAAGTTCTGCGATTTTATAAAAGCTATGTTTTCCTTGAGTATGGCGTTTATCTCGGAGCGTTTCATGTCATAATCCCTTTCAAAAATGAATATTGTCAGCGCTTGAACCGTCTCATATACGGATTGCTTTCGCGTTCGTCCGAAAGCGTGGTGGGCGCGTCGTGCCCTGGGAACACCGCGTAGTCGCCGGGGTAATTGTAAAGCCGCCGCAGCGAATCGGTGAGCTCGTCCTCGTCGCCGCCGAAAAGCACTGTCCCCGCCGCTCCGCGGAAGAGCGTGTCGCCGGTGAACATACAGTCTTCAAAGACGTAAACGCACGAACCCTTGGTGTGTCCGGGCGTATGGATGACGTTGAATTCGAATTCGTCTATCTTATACCTGCCCTCGTGGTCAAACACCACGTCGGCGGGGTAGAGCGGACGCGGATCGTACGGGACCATCGTAGAGAACACGTCTTTTTCGTAAAGCATATGTTCGTCGTCCTTGTATATGCCCACCTTGGTGAGCTTGTTCCTAAGGTCGTCCACCGCAAAAATGTGATCGAAATGCCCGTGCGTGAGCAGTATCACCTTGCAGGCGGCGTTGATTGAATCGAGTTTTTCTTTTATTTTGCCGTAATCGGCGCCCGGATCTATAACAAGCGCGTTGCGCGTTCTTTTTTGTTTTAATATATAGCAGTTCGTGGCAAGCTGCGAAACGGTAACTCTGTAAAGTTCTATACCTACCATATAATATCCTCCCTATATAACATTATATAGAAAAATATTATAATTACAATAGCAATTTTCGCATTTGAGGTAAATTTTCTGCGCGTTTCCTCTTGAAAACGGCATTTCGCTGTTGTATAATAATATATCAATTTGTATCAAAGGAAAACGTTTTTATGAAAGATGTCAAACAGGAACTCGCGCAGGTCGTCGCTTCTGCGACCGGCGTTATCGCCGCCGAAGACGCGCTGCGCCTGTTCGAAACGCCGCCTGATCCGACAAAGGGCGATATCGCGTTCCCGTGTTTCCGCCTTTCCAAGTTTTTGCGCAAGCCGCCCGCGGTCATAGCGCAGGAACTGGCGGAACAGCTCGAACTGCCGGACGTTATAGAAAAAGCGGAACCCGTAAACGGGTACCTCAATTTCTTCATCCGCCCTTCGTATTACGCTCAAATGCTCGCTTCGCTCGGCGACCATTCCGCATTGTGCGAAAGCGGCAAAGGCAAGACCGCGTGCATAGATTTTTCTTCGCCCAATATCGCAAAGAAATTCCATCTGGGGCATATAGGCACCACGATGATAGGCAACGCGCTGCGCAATATCTTCGAATACTGCGGCTGGAACGTGATCGCCATCAACTATCTGGGCGACTGGGGGACGAGCTTCGGCAAGCTCATCTGCGCATATAAGATGTGGTCTTCGCGCGAGGCGATCGAGAAAAACGGCGTCATAGAACTCGAGCGCATCTACGCGCGGTTCAACAAAGAGGCGCAGGCCGACGAATCGCTCAATCAGGCCGCGCGCGACGCGTTCTGCGCGCTGGAGCAGGGCAACGAGGAATATCGCGAGATCTGGCGCTATTTCCGCGAGATATCGCTGCGCGAATATATGAAGACCTACGATCTGCTGGGGATAAAGTTCGATTCGTACAACGGCGAATCGTTCTACACCGACAAAATGCCCGCGGTCGTTGAAGAACTAAGGGAAAAAGGTCTGCTCAAGCTGGACGACGGCGCGAGCGTGGTGGACCTTTCGGCGTACAATATGCCGCCCGCGCTCATACTCAAGCGCGACGGTTCCACGCTTTACCCCACGCGCGATATCGCCGCCGCAAAGTGGCGCAAGCAGGAATACGATTTTGATAAATGCATTTACGTGACCTCTGCGGGGCAGTCGCTCCATTTCGCGCAGTGGTTCAAGGTCGTGGAGCTTATGGGCTACGACTGGGCAAACGAACTGGTGCACGTCCCGTACGGCACTATGTCGTTCGGCGGCGAAAAGCTGGCGTCCAGGACGGGGAACATCATTTATCTCGACGACCTGCTCGCCCAGGCCATAGAAAAGGCCGAAAGCATTATAGACGAAAAGAACGCCGATCTGAAAGACAAGCACGAGACCGCCGTCGCCATAGGCGTAGGCGCCGTGGTGTTCAACGCGCTGTTCAACGCGCGTATAAAAGACGTCGATTTTTCGTGGGATTCGGCGCTTTCGTTCGAAGGCAACACCGGGCCTTATCTGCAGTACACTTACGCGCGCGCTTCGAGCGTGCTGCGCAAGTGCCCCGATGCGGGCGACTGCGCAGGGTATTCGCCCAACGCGGACGAGATCGCGCTCATCAAACAGCTTTCGCTGTTCGATACCAAAGTCTTGCAGGCGCTCGAGCAGTACGAGCCTTCGGTGATAACCCGTTATCTGCTCGATACCTGCGGAGCATACAATCAGTTTTACCACAGTTCGCCGGTCGTGCGCGCCGAGGGGGCGGAACAGAACTTCCGCATTTCGCTCACCGCCGCTTTCCGCGAGACCGCCGGCAAATGTTTAGAGCTTCTCGGAATGAGAAGGACCGAAGAGATATAGGAGGGACAGTATGTCAGGCCATTCCAAGTGGAACAATATCAAACACAAAAAAGAAAAGACCGACGCCCAGCGCGCCAGCGTCTTCACCAAGATCGGCAAGGAAATTTCCATCGCCGTGCGCGAAAGCGGGCCCGATCCCGCCGCGAATTCCAAGCTGCAGGCGCTTATCGCCAAGGCGAGGTCGCTCAACGTGCCTAACGACAATATCGACCGCATCATCAAAAAAGCCGCCGGCAACGACGCCGCGCAGTACGAGGTCGTGTATTACGAAGGTTACGGCATAGGCGGCGTGGCGGTGATAGTCGAGACCACCACCGACAACCGCAACCGCACCGCGGCGGAGATACGTCATTATTTCGATAAATACGGCGGAAATATGGGCACCAACGGCTGCGTTTCGTTTATGTTCACCGACCGCGGCATAATCGTCATAGACGCCGAGACGGTCAAGGACGAAGACAAGCTTATGGAAGACGCTCTGGAATGCGGCGCCGACGATATCGAAGGCGACGGCGAAAGCTTTGAGATCTACACCGATTACCTTCAGGTCGACAAAGTCGCCGAATCGCTGCGCAAGCTCGGCTACGAGATCGCTTCCGCCGAGGCGGAAAAGGTCCCTTCCACCTATACCGTTCTCACCGATCCCGAGCAGATAGAGAAGTTCAACAAGATGCTCGACATAATGGAAGATAACGACGACGTCCAGAACGTGTGGCACAATCTCGAAGAGGAATAACGCATATCCTGCATATTATTCACTTTTATTCCGTCTGAATTCAGGCTCCGCGCCGTGCAAAACGCCCGGCGCGGCGTTTTGTTCATAAATTGTTTACAAAAGGTATTTATATTTATACAGAATTTTCCTGCGCTTTGCCGTAACATATAATTAGTTAACAAACTAATATTGCGAAAGGAAAACGGCAATGAAAAAATGCAAAGAATGTACACTCACGCCAATGATGGCACTGAATGAGGTCAGCTGCATCTATTACCAGAAAGTGCACGCAAAAGAGCCGCGCATCAATAAAAGTTACCGTTATATTCTGTATCATCTCGCCAACAGGGACGGGATAAGCCAGCTCGAGATCGCCAACCTCACTCACCTCAAGCCGCCCACCATTTCCATCACGCTCCACGCTATGGAAGAAGCGGGCTACGTTGTGCGCAGCACCGACGAAAAAGACAAACGTCAGGTAAACGTGTTCCTCACGGCAAAGGGCAAGAGGTATAATTCCGAAGTGTCTTCGCTCCTCAAGCGCACCGAAGCCGTCGCGCTCGAAGGACTTACCGAAGAAGAAAAAGCGGCTTTTATGGAAACGCTTAAAAAAATCAAGGAAAATCTTGTGCAGTAACGGGTTTTCCCAATAAGGGGGCAGTATAAGGCAGCAATGTTAAAACTGCTTAAATACTTAAAAAAGTACTGGTTTTTCGCCATTATGACTCCGTTGACCATGGTGCTCGAGGTATGGGTCGACCTTAAACAGCCCGACCTGCTTTCGCGCATCGTGGACGACGGCGTGCAAAAAGGGAATATCGATCTTATCAAAAGTACCGGTCTGCTTATGCTCGGGCTCGTTTTCCTGGGCGGGCTTGCCGGTCTTTCGTCGGCGTTTTTCGGCTCTACCGCATCGCAGTCTTTCGGGCGCGATCTAAGGAACGCCGCGTTCCGCAAAGTGATGTCGCTTTCGCTGGAGCAGGCCGACGATTTCACCACCGGATCGCTGGTCACGCGCCTGACCAACGATATCACCGCCGTGCAGAATATGGTGAATATGGGGCTCCGCTTTTTCGTGCGGGCGCCGCTAACCTTTATAGGCGGCATAATCATGGCGCTGGGTATAAGCTGGAAATTCGGCGTTGTCATCGCCGTGGCGCTGCCTATTGAAGGAATAATAATGTTCTTCGTAATGCGCAAAGCCACCCCGCTGTTCACCACGGTCCAGCAGAAGCTCGACACGGTCAACTCGGTCGTTGAAGAAAACGTCAACGGCGTGCGCGTCGTAAAGGCGTACGTGCGCGAAGAGCACGAAAAAGGCCGTTTCGACAAAGCCAACACCGAACTTTCCAATGTCAACTACCGCGTGCTTATGATACTCGCGTACATAATCCCCGCGATGACCATCATAATGAACGCCACCGTCATAGCGGTCATAGCCGTCGGCGGCTACGACATAGGCACCGTCGGCACTCTCGAAGTCGGGCAGATAATGTCCGGCGTCACGTTCGTCACTATGATCCTTTCGTCGCTGCTTATGGTCGGCTTTATGTTCCAGCAGATCACCAGAGCGATGGCGAGCGCCAAGCGTATAAACGAAGTGCTCGACTGCATCCCCGTCATCAACGGCGGCGAGCTTAAAACCGAAGAGCGCGGCGAAGGCAGCGTCGTCTTCAAGGACGTCAGCTTCCATTATCCCGGCACCGTCGGGCGCCCCGTGCTCTGCGATATCGACCTCGATATCAAGCCGGGCGAATACATCGCCATACTCGGCGCCACCGGGTCCGGCAAGACCTCGCTCGTCAACCTCATCACGCGCTTCTACGACGCCACGAGCGGCGAAATATTCGTCGACGGCGTGGACGTAAAAGAATACGATCTCGAAACATTGAGGAGCAAGATAGCGTTCGTGCTGCAGAAGAGCGAGCTTTTCGCCGGCACAATAGCCGACAATATCCGCTGGGGCGCGCCGAACGCCACCGACGAGGAAGTCCGCGAAGCCGCTCGCATAGCGCAGGCGGACGAATTCATTAACGGGTTCGTCGACGGCTACGACACCGCCGTCGACCAGAAAGGCGCGTCGCTTTCGGGCGGGCAGAAACAGCGCGTTTCCATAGCCCGCGCGCTCGTGCGCAAGCCCGAGATAATCATTTTCGACGATTCCACATCCGCGCTTGATATCGGCACCGAATCGCGCCTGCGCGCCGCGCTGCGCACTTCGCTCGCCGATACGACCGTCATTATGATAGCTCAGCGCATAGCGTCCGTTATGCAGGCCGACCGCATAGCCGTGCTTGAAAACGGCGTCATCACCGCGTGCGACACTCATAAAGAACTTATGCGCACCTCCGCCGCGTACCGCGACATCTACGATTCACAGATAAGGGACGGAGGTGAGACGGAATGAACGACAAGCGCAAAAAAGCCGAAATGCAAAAAGAAGAGGAAATGAGATTCCTCAAAGAGCAGCAGATGGCGGGCAAGGATATCCGCCGCCGCGGCCCCGGAGGCCAGATGCTCAAGGAAAAGCCCAAGAACCTCAAAGGCACGCTGCGCAGACTGCTTTCGTATATAGGCAAAAGCAAATATCTGCTTATGGGTCTGTTCGCCGCCTCGCTGTGCGTGACCGTGATAGGGCTCGCCTCGCCGGTGCTTCAGAAAGAAGCCATCGACTCGATGTACTACGAAGTTTCGGAAGGCGTGCATATTTTCAACGGCGAGCGGATGGTTTCTATGCTCGTGTTCATGGGCATACTGTTCCTCGTGAACGCGGTGTTCAATTTCTTCCTTTCCACCGGCGCCGCAAAGCTTTCGCAGCGCACGGTGTATTCGCTGCGCAAGGACCTGTTCAACAATATGGTCAATCTGCCGGTCAAATTCACCGACACTCACCAGCACGGCGACCTGATGTCCCGTATGACCAACGACGTGGACAACGTTTCGAACACCATTTCGCAGTCGATGACCTCGCTGTTTTCGGGCATAGTTTCCATTGTGGGCACGTTCGGGATAATGTTCTACTATTCGTGGCAGATGACGCTCATAGCGTTCGTCACCATTCCGGCGACTATCGTGGTCTCCATGCTTATGGGCAAGCTTATGCGCAAGTATTTCGTGCGTCAGCAGAAAGTGCTGGGCCAGCTCAACGGCCATATAGAAGAGATGGTCACCGGCTATTCCACGGTCGCGGCTTACAGCCACGAAGACGTTTCGGTAAATGAATTCGAAAACCTTTCGGACGAGCTCAAGCGCACCGGCATAAAGGCTAACATCTTCGGTTCGGTGATGGGCCCCATAATGAACTGCATAGGCAACGCCGGGTTCCTGCTCGTCGCGGTCGCCGGCGGCTACTTCGCGGTCCGGGAGATCATCACCATAGGCGCCATACTCATGTTTATCCAGTATTCCAAGAACATCACGCGGCCGATCAACGAGATCGCCAACCTCTACACCAGCTTCCTCACCGCGATAGCGGGCGCCGAGCGCGTGTTCGAGATAATGGATTCCAAAAAAGAAAACGAAGAGCCCGCAAAGGATATCGACGTAGCCTCGGTGCGCGGCGATATCGACTTTGACGATATCGGCTTTGCCTATAAAGAAGGCGAGCCGGTGCTCAAAGGGTTCGATCTTCACGTCAAACAGGGCCAGAAGATCGCCATCGTCGGCAGGACCGGTTCGGGCAAGACGACCGTGGTCAACCTGCTCACGCGGTTTTACGATATCGATACGGGCAAGATCCGGCTCGACGAAGAGGATATCGCGGAAATCTCCAAAAACTCTCTGCGCTCGTCCATAGCGATAGTGCTCCAGGATACGGTACTGTTCACCGACACCATAGCTAATAATATCCGCTACGGCAAGCTCGACGCCACGGATGAAGAGATCCGCGCCGCCGCGCACACCGCCAACGCGGACGTGTTCATCGAGCGTCTGCCGGAAGGGTACGACACCGTGCTCACGGCTTCGGGCGGCAATCTCAGCGCGGGTCAGCGGCAGCTCATCTCCATAGCGCGCGCCGTGCTCGCAGACCCCAAGATACTCATACTCGACGAGGCGACGTCTTCGGTCGATACCAGGACCGAGATGCAGATCCAGCAGGCGATGCTCAACCTTATGCACAACCGCACGTCGCTCGTCATAGCTCACAGGCTTTCGACTATCCGCGACGCGGATAAGATAATAGTCCTTTCCGACGGACATATCGTCGAATCCGGCAGCCACGACGAACTGCTCGCGCAAGGCAGAGTGTATTACGATCTGTATATGACGCAATTTTCGGGTGTGCAGACTTAATAAAGCGAATAAAAACGAACGCCGAAAGGGTATCGCCCTTCCGGCGTTTTGATTTTAAAATATTCACACTTCGAACTGTTTGGATAAAAACAGCGCGCCGGCGTTTATCATTTTGCGGTCGGCGTCGTCCGGGCGCGCGCCGGATTCGCCGTTCTGCAATAGCATTATGCCGCCTATGACGTCGCCGTCGCTTATTATGGGCGAAAGGTACGATATCCTTCCGCTCCCGCTTGCGGTGAGGAACGGATACCCGTCGCCGTCGTGCGCCGAAAACGGCTTGCGTGATTCCAGCAGGGCGGACGCCTGTTCCGAAATGGAACGTTCCGCCACGTCTTTGCTGCCCGCGCCGGAAGCCGCCACTACCGTGTCGCGGTCGCAGACCGCCACCGTCAGCCCCGAGACCTTGCTTATGGATTCGGCGTACTGCGCCGAATACGTCCCCAGCTCGCCGAGCGGCGAGTATTTTTTAAAAATGACCTCGCCTTCCTTATCCGTGAATATCTCTAAAGCCGCGCCCTCGCGTATCCTCATGGTGCGGCGTATCTCTTTAGGTATGACCACCCGCCCCAGATCGTCTATGCGGCGAACGATTCCCGTTGCTTTCATATGTTATACTCCTTTATGCGTTTTTTCTTTATTATGTACATTTCGACAACTATTATACCATCAAAGAAGATGCTGAGCATATTATTATTTGAAAAACAAGAAAGAAGATAGCTCGGGGCAACAAAATAGTTAACGGCGGCGGCAGGGAGAGCAATCCTCCTGCCGCTTTTCTGAATTAACCCAGTTTTTTGAAAGAATTAACCAAAAGGGGTTGACAAGCACGAAAGTATGTGATACAATCGTGTTAACCTGAACAGGTTAAGGAGGAAAGGATCATGATTACAAGCGTAGGAAGATT
>DBXS01000014.1 GCA_002310055.1 Clostridiales bacterium UBA1206
AGCGGTTAGAACAAGCTGAAAGAAAATAACCCACTATGACACTTTCTGTAATCGAAAGACGTCAGAGTGGGTTTGTTTCTTCTTTATGTTGCCGCTTCCTCCCGAAATTTATTCGGGAGCGCTTTTCGTTTTGCGCCGTTATTCGACGTACGGATCGAATACCGTGTAATCTTTGACGATGGCTATTTCATCGAGATAGAACACGTTGCCGTCGTAATCGACGGTCTCGGAATAATCCCAGAACAGATATACGCCGAGCACCTGTTTGGAATGGTACGAACGGCCCGCGATTTCCGTACCGGAACCGGTTTCGTTACGGTATGTGAAATCCTTTATGGGAAACGCCATCCAGCCTTTGAAGCCGTATACGTCGCTGTTCTGAACGTCGCCGAAGCAGCCGTCGTTGCCGTGAGTATACTGCACCCAGGTGTCGCTGCCTTCGGCGAGATACCAGAAATACTGGTCGGTGCGGCCGTCTTCCTCATCGGTGGTGAAGAGCGAGCCGTCGGGGGCCATAAGCCCGAAATTGGCTTTGCGGAATCCGACGTTTGTGAAATCCACCCACACGCGAAGATAGCCGAGATCGGGGAACGCCGTGCTCCATTCGTTATCCGCGTTGGCTATGAGATACAGCCCCTGGTTATCGTTATTGGCGGCCCAGACCGCGAGGCAGGGGCTTTCTTCGTAACCGTGAGTGTCGTCTATGCGGAAGCAGGAATCGAGAGAGCTTATGCCGTCCGCCCATTCGCCGCCGAAGATATCGCCGTCCGCTTTTCCGCCGTACGCCGGCGTGCCGTTCGAACGCGTGACTTCGGACATATAGTCGAAGTTGGCGAAGGTGCCGAAGAAGTTGACGTCGAGCGTGCTGGAATATTCCACGTCGGGAGCTTTGAGCGTGTTAAACGAGGCGCTTATAGGTTCGCCTTTTTTGCCGTAGCAATCGTACGGAGTGACCTTGACCGTGTATTCGGTCCCGTCCTCGAGCCCCTTGAGAACATAAGTAACGCTTTCGGCGAGAGGTTCAAAGTAGTATTCGGAGAAGCAGGCGAAATGCAGCGCCGTGCCGCTTGCATCGGTACAGTCGATATCGTAGGAATAGATACATTCGCCGTCGTACGCCTGCGGTATGGAAAGTGTCGCCGTGTTTTCGGTGATGCCGCTTATTCCGATCCCGGCGCCTTCGCCGAAATACGGTTCATCCGCCTGAGACGCGCGGTCTGCGTAGCGGAAAAGCGAAGGGTCCTTGTTTGCGTCTATGTAATAGACCATAGTCTCGTCTTCGCCGTCCGTGTTGGAAGGCGTTTTGAAAAAGTCTTCGGTGAGTATGTCGAACGGCATTATCTTCACTCTGCCGTCGGCCGCTATCTCCACTATGTAGTATTGGGCGGCGCGGTCGGCTTCGGGCGGGATGGTGCCGTAGGTCATACCTGAAGTCATTTCGAAATACGAAAGCGTGCCGGTGCCCAACGCCGTGAATTTGCCCTGCCAGATAGAGGTCGGGTTATTTATAGGCCCGTGCGAGTGGCCCGAGAAATCTATGACCTGCGGGTATTTTTCGAGTACGCGCTTGATCGACGCCGAATTGGAGGCGTACCATTCGGACGACACGTAGACCGTGTCTTTGATATGGTGATGCTGGAAAACGATTATCGGCGTGTCGGGGCCGGATTCTTCGGCGGCTTTTTCGAGCTCCCGAGTGAGGTATTTGACCGAAGCGGACGAAAAGCCGTTTTCGTTTTCGGGCGAGATGCCGATGAAATGGATCCCGTTTATGACGATATGCTTATCGAGCGAATCGTCCATATTTTCGAGATACACGCTCGCGCCGCCTTCGTAAAGCTCGTGGTTGCCCATAACGCTTATTATCTGCGTTTCATCTTTTTTGCAGCGCGTGATCACGCTGTTTAGCGAATTGTACTCGAATTTGAGTCCGCGGTTGGTCAAGTCGCCGACCAGCACTACGGCGTCGAGCGTCTTATACGATCCGTCGGATTCCGCGTATGCGTAGGCGGTCTTGAAAAGCTTTTCAAAGCGCTTTGCCGAAGCGTCGCTCGTATACGAGATATGCAGGTCCGAAGCGACGGCGAACCGTATGACCGGCACGAACGGCGTTTCGGGTTCCGGCTCGGATCCCGGTTCGGATCCCGGTTCGGATCCCAGCTCGGAGATTTCGGATTCGTCCGGCGTTTCTGCCGAAGACGGCTCCTGCCGACTGTCGCTTTCGGACGCGGTCGCGGAAGACGGGGGCTCGTCGCCGGATGCTTCGGCGGGCTTTTCGGAGCACGCGCAAAGCAGCATCGCCGCGCTGAGGAAAACGCATAAGAGAGTGAAAAACGACCCGTGCTTTTTCATTTTTACCTCCGATAAGGCAAAAGGATACAGATCACTGCCTGAATCCTTTTCCGATTATTTCGCTTGTGTTGGTTATGAACATAAACGCGTGGGGATCGAGTTTTTTGACGCGGCGCTTGAGCACGAGCGCTTCGCTGCGCTTGCACGCCACCATTATGAGCTTTTTGTCTTCGTGCGTGAAGCCGCCCTGAGCGTCGGCGATAGTCACGCCGTGGTGAAGCTCGTTCATTATGAAGCCGGCGATGGCTTCGCTTTGAGTGGTGACGATGGTGAAGTATTTGCAGAGCGTGAGGTTTTCAATAAAGACGTCGACCGCCGTGGTCTTGATGATGAGTCCCATCAGCGAAAACATACCCGTTTTGATATCGAACACGAAGAACGCCGCCGCGGTGATGACGCCGTCGGTGACGAGCAGCGCCTTGCCGATATCGAGATCGGTGTATTTGCGCAGTATCATAGCGGTTATGTCGGTGCCGCCGGTCGAAGCGCCCATATTGAACACCAATGACGAGCCCAGCGCCGAAAGGAGCATGGCGTACAGCAGTTCCAGAAACGGCTGGTCTGTGAGCGGCGCGGTCATAGGCACGAACTTTTCCAGAAGCACCATCGCTCCGGAAAAGAGCAGGCTGGAATAGACCGTTTTGATACCGAACGAGTTGCCCACGAAGATGAATCCCAGTATGAGGAGCAGCACGTTGAGTATGAGCACCATAGTCGACGGCGTGACGACGGGGATGATACCGCCCAAAAGCAGCGATATGCCGCTGACTCCGCCGGTGGTGAAATTATTTGGGAACTTGAAGAAATACACCCCCGCGGCGAGCAGAAGCGTGCCGAGCGTGATGAGGGAGTATTCCGTTATGACTTTTCTTGCCGAAACGCGCGTTTTCGGACTTTCTTCCTGTATCTGCGACAATTTTACCGCACTTCTTTACTTTTTGAATTTGAAAACGTGATCGAACGCGGGGTTCTGCCGGTGCGCTTCACGCGTGACGGCGATCTGCTGGCGGACCTGTTCGGGACGGACCTCGTGGGGAACGCCTTCGGTGAACAGGCGGTAGATCTGATCGTAATAGATGCGCACGGCGGCTATGAACGGCGCCTGAGGATCGCCGTCCCAGCTTTCTTCGTACCACTTGAGCGTTTCGCCGCAGTACGCCGGGAATTTTTCGGGCGTGGTGTAGTACGCGCCGGGCACGTTGTGCTGTTCGGGAGCTTCGGAGGGTTTGAAGTATTTCCAGTCGATATGCGACATATTCCCTTTGAGGCTGCCGCACGAGCCTTCGAGCTTGTACGTATAAAGCGGGTACGCGTCGGCAGACGAGATCTCGAGGTCTATGACGGGCTTGCCGGGGTACGAAAGAATGAGTTTGCAGTAATCCTCGGCGTCGCCGAACACGTTGAGCGAATCCATACGGCAGAACACATCGGGCATTTTGTCGTACATATCGAGTATGTTCAGCGCCTGATCGAGCGGATGGGGTCCGGTGTTAGCCAGAGCGCCGCCGTTGTTTTCGAGCAGGCACTGCCAGTCCCAGCGGCGGGCGTAACCGTTGAACTGGATGGATACCTGCGCTATGCGCCCGAGCACGCCGCTTGCGATTATCTCTTTGACTTTTAAGAAATACGCGGCGAAACGAGACTGCTGGAATATGAGCATCTTGCAGCCGTGCTTTTCGGCGGTGGCTTTGAGGATATCGAACTGTTCGACGGTGGGGACAAAGGGTTTTTCGGTAAGTACGTTGAAGCCGTGCTCGAACAGATCCTTTGTAATATCGTAATGAAGAAAGCTCGGCGTGGCGTTGACGACGAGGTCGATATCTTTTCTGCCCAGGATGTCGCGATAATCCGCAAAGACATCGCAGCCGAACTCGCGCGCGGCACGTTCGCGGCGCTCGGGTATGGGGTCGACCACGGCGACCACTTTAAAGCGTTCGGTGTCGGACTTCAGGTGCAGGCCGTGGATGTCTCTTCCGCTTCTTCCCTGACCGAGAATAGCCAAATTGAGCTGTTTCATAATAAATTCACTTTCGGTATGATTATTTGTTCGTCTGCAGTTATTATAACGCACAAAACGCAAAAAGTAAATAGCTATTTGCCTATGTCGGCGTATTTTACCGTAAAAACTTCGGGAAACGGCGAATCCGAAAGCACGCCCGATCCGAAACAGTACGCCGCGCCGCCGGGGACGAGATAAAACGCGCGCGGCGTGAAGCGCGAACGCACTTTGCGCCCGGCGCTCCTATGGAAGAACGACACGCCGGTTTCGCTTTTTTCGCTTATTTGCGCGCAGATATTTTCGTACGCCGCGGCGCGCTCGCGCGCGGAAAGAAACGCGCTTTCGGTCTCGAGCTTTCCGTCGGTCACATTCCATATTTGCGCGACGCGTATTACGGCGCCGCTCTTTTCGCCGTCGAAGAGGCGCGAATCGACGGTCACCGAGACGAATTCTTCGCTTTGGAAAGCGACGCGCGCAGTCACTACCGCGCCGTACGGGCGGCCACTTTTGGATGCGCACGCGCGTTTGAGCAGCTTTTTGCGGCAGAAAGAATCGAACCGTAAGCGCAGTTCTTTATAAAACGCGTTCGCGTTCGCACCAAAGCCGCGGTCTTCGGAAAATTCCGGCAGAGAGACCGAACTTATTACGCGGATATTTCCGTTTGTATCGGGGTATTCGCGCCTTTCTTTGACCATTTTATAAGATATTTCCATTTCTTTCACCGGTTAGATTCTATGTGCGGCACGCACACGTTATTATTCCGCACAAAAACGCAAGCATAAGAAAAAACGCTCCCGAATAGGTGACGAGTTCGGCGCAGACTCCGCCGCAGACGCGCATAAGAAGCCCGACTCCCGCGCCGGCGAATGCGGATACCGCCGCGCGGACCGGGCGGGCTTTGAAAAGGTGCGCCGCACACGCGCCCGCGGCGAGCGCAAACGGCAGATGGTATATCTGCGCCGCGGGCATAGGCTCGCCGGGAAAGAACGGCATAATCAGGATAAACGGCAGCGACAAGGCGAAGAGTATCCTCCCGGCGCCGCAGGCTCCGCTTCTTCCGGCGGCGCACGCCGCTGCGGCAAAGGCCGCGAAAGTCAGGCAAAGACCGGCGTCGTACGAAGTATACAGAAAATGCATAAGCAATAGTTCCGCCGCGGCGTAAACGTACGCCGCGCCGCGCTTTGAGCCGGGAATGAGAGGAAACAGGGCCGCCGAAGCCATGAACGCGGCGGCGGCATACACGGCGTTTGCGCCCGAAAACGCCGAGACCGCCGCGGCGGAAGCGAGGGCGAGCGAATAATCGATCACAGGTCTTCCCTCCTGCCCAGCGTTTTTTGCGGCACGGCGAGCACGAAATCGAACATAAAATCGCGCCGGAACGGCATTATCCCGAGCAGATACGGCACGCCGAGCTCGCGCTTGGCGCACAGCACGCACAGTACCGCACCCGTCGCCGCCGCGATCCCCGCGAAACCCGCGGCGTAAGCCGCAAGCAGGAACAGCAGCCGCAGGAGCGACGTGGTGTTCATATACACCGGGACCACGAAATTCGCCACCGCCGAGACCGCCACCGCGAGTATGACCGTCGTGGACGCGATCCCCGCCTGAGTAGCGGCGTCGCCTATGATGATAGAGCCCACTATGCCCACCGCGTCGCCCACCGAGCGGGGCATACGCAGGCCGACTTCGCGCAGCATTTCGAAGACCAGAAGCATTATGAGCAGTTCCCAGAACAGCGGTATGGGGATCCCGCGCCGCAGTTTTTCCATAACTTCGTACAGTTCCGTGGGGATGAGCTCGTGGCGCGAATCCGACACTATGAGGAAAAGCGAGGGCAGATAGAGCGCCGTGAGCAGCGAGACGAAACGCAGAAGCCGCATAAACGTGGCGTAAAACGGCGAACGCAGATAATCTTCCGCCGACTGGAGCGATTCCATAAAGAGATACGGCGCGGTCAGCACGAACGGCGAGCCGTCGCATATCACGACCGCCCTCCCCGCAGCGAGCAGGCTCGCCGCCTTATCGACTTTTTCGGTATACCCGAACGACGGAAAAAAACCGTATTTGTTCTTACGCAGCTTGGATTCCAAATTGCCGCTGTCGACTACGACGGAAAAATCGGCGGCCTGCAGTTTTTCGCGCAGTTTTTCGGCTATTCCCGCCGGTACGCGCCCGTTTACGTACAAAAGCGCCGCGCGCGTGTGCGTGACTTCGCCTTTTACGAACCGTTCGCATTTTAAGTCGGGCGTGCGGATGATTCGCCGGAGCAGGCTCACGTTTTTGTCCATATCCTCGACGAAGGCGGTCTGCGCTCCCTTGACGGTGATATCCGTTTCGGCTTTTGCCGCCGAGCGCCCGAAATAGGCGTCGGCGGAGCAGACCGCGCAGAGCAGTTTTTCGTTCTGCAGCGCCACGAACGCGCCGCCTTCGCAAAGCGAATCGAACACTTTCTGCGCGTCGGCCGTTTCTTCGTACGCCGCGGTCTGCAGGATATCGCCTATTGAAGTTATCTGCGCGACGTCGCTTGCGCTCATCAGCGGGCGCAGGATCTTTTCGCTTATATAGTTCTTATCGGCAAGGCCGCTGATCGAGCATATCAGAGCGGATCCCCCTTTGAGCGCGACGCGCCGCACCGAAAGGTCGGCGCACGATTCGAAACGTCCGCGCACTGCGCGTTCGGCGGAATCTATGTTTTCAAACGTCATTCACTTATCACCCGCAAGTTATTTTTTACCGCTTTAAAAAATATATTCCATTATAAAATTATTAACTTATTATCTATTGACACGGATGATTTAGGTGGTATAATATAATTCGACAATATACAATTTTAGGATGGTCTTCGTATGAAGCTTAGGATCTTTACAATAATACTTACCGTGCTCGTCATCTCAATGACTCTCGTCTCGTGCCTCGTCACGCTGCCGCTGAACAACTCTTCTTCGGAAACCGATAAGAGCTCTTCGCCGGCGGAAAGTTCGGAGCCCGGAACGAGCGGCGACCCGGTATCCGTGCCCGAAGACAGCACGCCAGACACCTCGCCCGAGCAGTCGCCCGACCCCGCGTCGCAGGACGTAACGCACGAGGAAAGCAGCGAGCCGCCCGTGGAGGAGTCGTCGACGCCGCCTGTTGAGCAATCGTCCGAACCGCCCGTGGAGCAGTCGTCCGAACCCCCCGCTCCGGTATCCAAGGACCCGGTGGAAGAATCTTCGGAACACTCGCGCGAGCCGGTATCGCAGCCCGAGGAATACGACTATATCCCCGACGTGCCGGGACTTCCCTACACCTCGTACGAAGGTATGACCAAGAGCAAGCTCACGGCTTCGGAATACGACGCGTATTTCAAGGATTCGATGTTCATAGGGCTTTCGATATTCGTGCATTTTTCCACCTTCAACGAGACCATGCTCACCAAATATCCCGGATTCTTGGGCAACACGATAATATTTGCGAGATCCAACTTTTCGGCGTACAACAACTTCAGGTATAAGCCCACCGACGAAGATTCGGTGCATCCCAAACTTAACGGCGTGAAGATGACCTGCGAAGACGCTGTCAAGGTATCCGGCGTGAAGACCGTGTATCTTTCGATAATGGCGCTGAACGAGCTGGGCATTTACAAAAACGACTGCGTAAAGAAAACTTACGACAGCACGGTCAAGCTCATAAACGCCATAAAAGCCAAGTCCCCTTCGGTAGAGATAGTCATACTGAGCAACACCTATATGGTGTACGATTTCAACAACTTTAAAAACTTAAACAACGGCAACATTTCGGCGCTGAACAATATGATGCTCGATTACTGCAACGAACACGGGATGGATTTCATCGACGTTTCGACCATGCTGATGGACGGCAACGTGCTCGCCGACAAATACTGCCGCGACGCGCATTCCGGCAGCGGCTGCCATTTGAACAACGACGGCTTCGCCATCTGGACCTGCGTGTTCCGCAATTACGCGTATCTCAAACAGAAAGGGCTTTACGAAAACCCGCCGTTCATGCCCACCTACACCAAGAACAAATAAAGCATTTTGAAAAGAGGGACCGATATGAAAAAAGCATTAGCGTTGCTGCTCGTAATAGGCTGCGTGTTCTGCGCCGCCTGCGCGGGGAGCGAAAAGAAGCTAGCCTGCACGATGGACGGACTTTTCGATATGATATGCCAGGTGAACGCCGAAGGCGATATGTTCGCGCGCAGCGCCGACCGTCTTGAAGAGCTCGGCATACCCGCGAACAGCTTTAAGGCCGGCAGATTTATGATACCCGAAGAAAGCGCCGGAGTTGAAACCATAGCGTTTTTCGAAGCCGTCGACGGCGATCAGGCGAACGTGATCAAAGCCGCGCTCGAAGCGTACGTGAACGCCACCAGAGTAGAACAGAAAGACTACAACGCCGAAAACTATCAGGTAGCTCTCGATGCCGAAGTGGTAAAGGAAGGCAACTACGTTTACCTCGTTATGTCCAGCGCCAAAGAAGCGATACTCAAGATAATCAACGACAATCTCAAATAAAACATTCAGAGGCGAACAATGAATCTCAGACACCGCAAAAGAACGGCGCTCATAGTATTCTTGCTGTGCCTGCCGTTGGCTTTAATTGCGTATTTCCTGTTCACTTTCACCAACGAAAAACTCAACGCCGACGAAATAACGAATATGGAGATAACGAGCGACGGCGCGGACGCGATCGTTTACACCGACCGCGAAAGCATAAGCTTTTACACCGAGCTGTTTCTGGCTTCTTCCAAGCTCAATTCGCCTATGCGCGAACTGGAAAACGAACCGGCGGTAAAGGTGAGGCTCGAGCGCGAGGATTCGGTGCTCACGTACGTCATCTACCCCGAGCTTTCAGAGACCGGGTGTATGTTCACCGATCCGCGCGGCGTGTGCTATCTTATCCCCAAGGAAGACGCGCGCGCGATGCTTTCGCGCAAGGAATTCTCGTTCCTTTACGTGGCTTCGGCGCTGCCCGAGCTGACTATAGTTTCGGGCTCCTCGTCGACCGAGATACTGCCCGTTTCGTACGGTTGGTATTATAAAAAGCAGGACGGCGCGTACGAGCAATACAAAGAAAAACCTGTGACCGAAGGCGGCGAATACGCGCGCATTTATTCCAACCGCAGCAATTCGATGACCTTCAGCCGCAAGCCGGACGAGCTGAGCGTGACCATAACCGACAAAGACGGCAATATCCTGCCGCAGACCGAGCTCGGCCCGCTGGTGTTCGGCAACGACACGGTGCTCAAAGTCACCGTGAACGCCACCTGGCTCCGCACCGGCGCGGGCAACTGCGACGGAAGCGCGTCTTACGATTTTGAACTGCTCTACGACATCCCCGCCATACTCACGCTTTCTTCCGACACGGCGCAGATAGGCGGCGGAGTGGTGATAAACGTGCGGTTTTTGAACGAAGACGAGACCGTGACGCTTAAATCCGGACTCGACCTGGGAGAACTGTATTTCACCGAAAACGAAGGCGTAAAGACCGCCGTGCTGGGCGTTGCGGACACCAACTTCCCCGGCAAATATGAAATAGAGTACACCATAGGCGACAACACCGATTACTTCGACCTCACCGTGGCGGGAAAGACCCAGGACGAAAGGGCCGAGATCTACCGTATGAGCGTAAGCGACGAGCTCTACGAGCAGGCGCTGAGCGATTCCGCCAAAGCGGAGCTGAACGGGATAATCGAATCCATATACTCGACCGCCCCCGAAAAGACTTATTCGGTGCTGGGATTCGCCAAGCCGGTCTCTTCGGGCAAGCTGGTCCAGCCCTACGGCACGCGCGTTATAGCCAACGTGAACAACACGACCGACACGCATCTGTTCTACGCCATAGGCAACACCTATTCCGTGGATAAAGAGGCCGGAGTCTACGCCGCCGCCAAAGGCAGGATCGCTTATACCGGCGAATGCGGGACTTTGGGCAAAGTGGTCATAATCGACCACGGCTGCGGCGTTTTCAGCTGGTACTGTGGGCTCAGTTCCATAGAGCGCGGCGAAGGCACCGAGGTCGGTCCTTCCACGCTGCTGGGCAAAGCCGGAGTCAACCCGTACGACAATACTTCCACGGTGGTGTTCTGCGTCACGGCGGGCAAAGTGTTCATAAATCCCATACCTTAAAAATAACGAATAAACATAAGCATCATGCCGCGTCTTTGCCAAAAGGCGCGGCTTTGTTTTTGCAGAAAGGAAGGAAATGTATGAAAAGGATAAGCGTGGCGGTAATGCTCGTTACCGCGGCGGCGGCGACGGTTTTGTGCGGCGCGTTCCTGCTTTGGGGAGGCGGCGGCATAGAAGCCATACCGGCAAAGCGCGAATGCGCCGAGCTGCTTGCGGCGTGCCTTGCCGAAAGCGTTTTCTTTGCGGTGCTTTGCGAATACATACTGTAAAAAGGCAGACGGGCGGTCCGGAAAAAACGGGCCGCCTTTTTTGTCAGTTCGTATTGACAAACGCGCGGCGCGGGAGTATAATGTAAGAAAAATAAGAAAGGTAGGAAATATATGAAAGACAAAGCCGAAGGACGCTTTATCGTCAGCGTCAAGGTCGGTCCCAAGGGGCAGATCACCATACCCAAGGAAGCGCGCGAGATGTTTGATATTTCTGTAGGCGACACTCTTATGGTCCTGGGGGACAAAAAGCGCGGGATAGCGCTTTTGAAAGACGAAATGTTTTACGGTTTGATGGAGGCAAACGATGGCGATAAAAACGTATGAGCTGTGCAAAGAGTACAAAGACGTAAAGGCTGTCGACCGGCTTACGCTTGAAATCCGCGAAAACGAGATTTTCGCGCTGCTGGGTGTGAACGGCGCGGGCAAGACCACCACGGTCAAAATGCTTTCATGCCTCACCCGCCCCACTTCCGGCGACGCCGAAGTCATGGGCTATTCGGTGACGAAAGAGCCCGAAAAAGTCAAATCGGTCATAGATATCTCGATGCAGGAGACCGCCATAGGCAGGAACCTGACCGTTATGGAAAATCTGAAATTCTACGCAAAGATACGCGGGCTGGACGAAGCCGCGGCAAAGGAACGCATAGACGAAATGATAAACGCGTTCGGTTTTGAAAAGGTGCTCAAAAAGCGCGGCAAGACGCTTTCCGGCGGTTGGCAGCGCAAGCTTTCGATCGCGATGGCGCTGCTTTCCAAGCCGAAGGTGCTTTTTCTGGACGAGCCCACGCTGGGGCTCGACGTGCTGGCTCGCCACGAGCTTTGGGATATGATACGCAGGCTCAGAGGCGGCACGACCGTGGTGCTCACCACGCACTATATGGAAGAAGCCGAAAAGCTTTCGGACCGCATAGGAATAATGAAAGAAGGCAGACTTATAGCAGTCGGGACCGCCGAAAGCTTTGTCCAAAACACCGGATGCGCGAACTTTGAAGACGCGTTCATTGCGACGGTGACGGAAGGGGGATTGAAATAATGAAATCTCTTAAACGTATTTACGCGTTCGCCGCAAGGAACATAAAAGAGACGATACGCGAGCCGCTCACGCTGATATTTATGTTCGCGTTCCCGCTGTTTATGGTGGCGCTGTTCTATTCACTGTTCCATTCCGCCGCGCCGCAGTTCTCGATGGCGAATCTCGCGCCCGGGATGATGGTATTCGGCCAGGCGTTCATTACGCTGTTTTTAGGCATACTCATCGCGTCCGACCGCGCATCGTCGTTCGTCATACGCCTTTACACCACCGAGCTCAGGCCGATGGAATTCCTCGCCGGGTACGAGCTTTCGATGGTGCCGGTCGCGCTCCTTCAGGCAGTGCTCATTATGGCGGAAGCTATGATCATAGACCCCTCGTTCGCTTCGTGGAACGTGCTGCCCGCCATAATCATAGGACTTATCCCCGCAAAGCTGTTCCTTTCGTTCGGCGTGCTGTTCGGCTCGTTCTGCACCGAAAAGACGGTCGGCGGCGTGTCTTCCATAGTCATAACCGCGCAGTCGATGCTCAGCGGTATGTGGTATCCGCCCGAAGGGCTCAGCGGCGCGTTCGTCACGCTGATGGACATACTTCCATTCAAGAACGCCGCGCTCGCGGTGAGCAGCGTGGCGACCGGCAACGTGAGCGTTGAAAACACGTTGATACCCGCGCTCATCGTGCTCGGCTACGCCGTGGCGATATGGATAGCCGCGGTGTTCATCTACCGCCGCAAAATGATACAGTAGCTGCATCTTGACACACGGCGTTTGCGGATATATAATATTGATATCCCGAAACACGAAAGGAGAGCCGTTATGCCCTCGTTTTACGCCAGAGTGACGCTCAACTATTCCTACGCGCAGAAAATGATAGAAGAACAGAAATCGCCTTTTTCGGATTTTGTGAAAGGATTCCCCGCGGAAGCCGGATGCGTATCGGTGAACGAAAGGTTCACGTTCGGTATATTCCGCTTGGATTCTTCCGATGCGGATTCGTGCCGCGGGATGATAAAAGAAGTCTGGGACCGCACGTCGGAAGGCGACGGCAGCGATATAAGCGTTTTGCTGACTCCCGACGACGGCAGCAGCACCGCCGAACTGATGCGCGTCATTTATAACGTGTATTACGGCGTGGAGCCGTATCAGGCGCTGGTCACCGAACTGACAGCGGCGATTCCTCTGCTCAAAGAACGCGGAGCTCTTGGCGCCGTCAGAAAGCGCAACTACCTGTTCGCCATCGACGGCGGATGCGGGTTCACGCGGCTGCTTTCGTCGTTCGGCGACTATCTGCACAAGATGCAGGTGTACGAATCCACCGAGGAAGAACGCACCAAATATATAGAATACAAGCTCGCCAAGGAAAGCGGCAACGGCTTTACGGGCGTGGACGATTTTATCGGCGCGCTGCGCGAAGGCACCGAAAAGCCCGACCTGAGCATTATAGGCGTTGATATTTCGTCTTTTCTCGAAGGACAGAAATTCGACGAGCTCAGAAACGTGCTCCGCCGGATGGAACGCTACCAGAACGATTATATCTTTGCGTTCCGCATCCCGTTTCTTGAAAAAAAGGCTATGGACGACGTGGCGTCGGTCATCGCGGACGTGCTGTATCTGAAAGTGATACAGATCCCGCCGCTCCACGACGCCGTGATGTACGATTTCGCCTGGGACTGCATACGCGACTTGGGTTATTCCTGCGACAGCACGCTGGCGGAAACGCTGTTTGCGCGTATACGCAAGGAAAAACAGGACGGCCGTTTTTACGGGTTCAAGACCGTTGAAAAGATCATAAACGAAGCCGTGCTTATAAAAGCGAACCGCGACGCCGCCGAGGAATACGCCGGCAGAACGGTCGACCGCAAGACGATAATGCCCGCCGACGTGGAGGCGCTGAACCCCAAAGAAAAAGCCAAAAAGACCGGCTACGACGAGCTCGCCGAGCTCATTGGCATGGAAAAGATAACCCAAAAGGTGCGCGAGATCGTCGCACAGGTCAGGTATTCGATGAAACAGGAAAAAGTCGACCGCCCGTGCATACATATGCGCTTTGTTGGGTCTCCCGGTACCGGCAAGACCACTGTGGCGCGTATAATAGGGCAGATCTTCCGCGAAGAAGGCATTCTGCGCAAGGGCGCGTTCATGGAATATTCCGCGCGCAGTCTGTGCGCCGAATACGTGGGCCAGACCGCCGTCCGCACCGCCGCGATATGCCGCGACGCGTACGGGTCGGTGCTGTTCATAGACGAAGCATACGCCCTGTACGACGGTTCGCGTTCGAGCAACGACTACGGCCGCGAGGCGCTGACCACGCTCATTTCGGAAATGGAAAACCACCGCGACGATATGCTCGTCATAATGGCGGGCTACACCGACGATATGGAGACCCTCATGCAGGGCAACGCCGGTCTGCGAAGCCGTATGCCATTCATGATCGAATTCCCCAACTACACGCGCACCCAGCTTTACGAAATATTCATGCTGATGGTGAGAAAGAACTTCGACTACGAGCCCGGGCTCGAAGAGGAAGTCCGAAAGTTCTTCGATTCTATATCGCAGGAATACTACGACTCGCACGAGTTCGCCAACGCCCGCTTCGTACGCAACCTTTACGAGCGCACCTGGTCCAAAGGCGCGACCCGCGCCGCGCTCGAAGGTCTGCCCCGCCTTAAACTCACCAAGCAGGATTTTATTGCGGCGAGCGGCGAAAAGGAATTCGGCGAAAAGCTGCAGAAAGAGACGCGCATAGGATTTTAAGAAAACGCAAAACAAAAGGAGCTTTTCCGTGGAATACACGGAAAAGCTCTGTTTTTTATTCTGTTATCCGCCGTTTTCGGCGAAAGCGGAAGGTAGTAGCGGAAATGGCTTTGTCGGCAAGAAGTATGAGCTGCGGCAGCACCGTAAGCACCGCCAACACGGATATCACCGCTCCGCGGCCCACGGCGTGGCCTATATGGCCCACGTAAACGTCGCTTACGCGGTAAGCGATTATGAACCCCGCGGCCGCCATTATGGCGCCGGAAGTGATAAGAGTGGGAAAGCTTTCGTTGACCGCGCGTTTGACGGATTCTTTTTTATCGTACGTCTTGCGGTTTGCGAGATACCGGCTCATCATGACTATGGCGTAATCTATGGTGGCGCCCATCTGGATCGCCGAAACGATCATATTCGTGACAAAGGAGGCGCGCATACCGAGAAGGTACGGGATCGAAAAATTGATCCAGATACTTCCCTGGATGACGAACACCAGCACCGCCGCCGCGACCGGGCTTTTGAAGGTGAACAGCAGTATGAGGAACACAAACACCACCGTCAGCACGGAAATGAGCACCGAGTCGCTCTTATACGAATCGCGCAGGTCGCGCGCCACGGCGATATCGCCGACTATGAGCGCTTTCCCGGACCCGAACTCGTCTTCGCAGATCGAGCGCAGAGTTTCGACGAACAGTTCGCTTTCTTCCCCTTCGACGGGGAGCGAGGTGCTTATTATAAGGCGGTCGTATTCTTTGCCGCAAAGCTGAGTGTAGGCGGTCTCGAGCCGCGCGCGGTATTCCGAAAGCATAAGCGTCTGTTCGGGCGTGAGTGTGACTGCTCCCGAATCGATCTTGCCGAACAGATACATCGCTACGTCGACAAGCGGGAACGCGAACCCGGATCCGTCGTCGACGAGCGCGCGGATATCGCCGTTTTCAAGCCGGAAACCCTTGTAAAGCAGGGCCGCGTCTTCGCTGCTCACTCCGAAAAGGTTCGCAAATTCCGCGGACGTGAAGCGGTCGGTGACGTATCTGCCGCCGCCGAATTCCGCGCTTGCGAGCCCCAAAGCAGAGACCACGGAAGAAAGCCGCGTTATCTTTTGCAAGGCGGCGCGCTGAGCGCCGTATTCGCCAGCCGGGACCAATATCACCGCCTCGGCGCCCGGATGAAAAGTTTCATCTATGGTACGCATGGCGTCGCGGCTTTCGGAACTCACTATTTCGGAGACCGACGAATCGCTGAAAGCGTATTCGGTCTTGCCGGAAAGTATCACCGCCGCGGGCAGGATACACGCGAAAACTATGAGGAACACCGGTATCTTTTTGGCGAGTATCGCGCCCCAGCCGCTGATATCCGGCACGAGCGAGCGGTGCACGGTCTTCTTAAGCGGTTTCTGGAACACGTATATCATACACGGCATAAGCAGGAACACGGTGAGCATACTGCACACGATCCCTTTTGCCAGCACTGTGCCAAGATCATATCCCAGGCGGAACTGCATAAGCATCAGCGCGACGAGGCCCGAAACGGTGGTCAGCGCCGAAGAGGATATTTCTTTTATCGATTTGGAAAGCGATACGACGAGCGCTTCCCTGCTTTCGGGGCACTGCGTGAGTTCGAATTGATACCGGTGGGCGAATATGATGGCGTAATCTATTGCGAGCGCGAGCTGAAGTATGACCGCGACCGAATTGCTGATGGAAGATATTTCGCCCAGCCAGTGATTGGTGCCCATATTGAAAAGCGCGGCGAAAACAAAAACTATTGCAAAAACGACCACTTCGAAATAACTTTTGGAAGTGAAAAGCAGCACGGCGGCGATAACGACGGCGGCTATTGCCATCACTCCGATCATTTCGCTTGCGAGTTTATCTATGTAATTATTGCCCATTTTGGCGTAAACGTAGTTTTCGTGACCCGATACCAGTTCGCGTATCTGCTCTACCGACCGCGTGACCGACTGCCCGCCGGGGCGCGACGAAAGAGACACGTCAAACAGCGCGGCGTTATCTTTGAAATGCGAATCCGACGAATCGAACTCCGTCATAACGACGTTTTCCACGCGGGATATCTCGTTTGCTATCGACTGCGCCTGTTCGAACGTGACGCCTTTGACCATCACACGGGCGGATTCGAACGGCGGGAATTCTTCTTCCATTGCGGAAAGCCCGCGCCTCGTTTCGGAGCTCGGCGGCAGAAAAGCCGCGAGTTCGCCGTTGGTCTTCACTTTCCCCAGCGAAAGGGCGCAGTACACCGCGAAGACCGCGAACAGCGCGAGTATGATATAGCGGTATTTGACTATGCGCGCGGCGGCGGAATAAGTGAAGTCCGGCTTTGCGCGCCGTTCGGTGATGCCGTTCAAAAGGACGCCCTCCGTACAAAGATTTCTTTTTATGCGACAATATTATACACGAACCGGCACGGTATTTCAATACCCTTTTTATACCTCCGCGCCGTCTGTTTTTGGCGCTTCCATCTTGATTTTTAAAACCATATGTGCTATAATCCACTTTACCGACCGGTTTTCACTTTTATTTTTCAATTTTCAATTTTCAATTTGCAATTTGCAATTTATATTCGCGGGTATGGCGGAATCGGCAGACGCGCCGGATTTAGGATCCGGTGGGAGACCGTGCAGGTTCGACCCCTGTTACCCGCACCATGCAAAAGACCCGCTTAAGCGGGTCTTTTGCAATGATATCCGTTCCTTCCCCATTCCCCAAAACTCGCTTCGCTCGTTTCGGGGGCCCCTTGGGGCGCCGGAACGGATGATATACGCTTCGCGTATGATATACCCTTCGGGTATGATATACGCCTGCGGCGTATTGACGGGGTCCCCACAAAACCCGCGGGTTTTGTGGGGGGTGTCAGGAACGGATATTATATCATACTCGGCGCACAGCGACGAGTATATCATGCCGCGCTTTGCGCGGTATATCATACTCGCGAATGCGGGTATATCATTGAACGTGAAAAACAGGTGCCGTTTTTTTCCGGCAACATTCCCTGCGCGCAAGCATTTCACGGTGCGGGAACAAAATAGCGCGTTTTGCAAAATAATCATTGACAACAGGCAAAAATTATGATATACTCACAAAAGCTCGGTGGAAGTAGCTCAGTTGGTTAGAGTATCAGGTTGTGGCCCTGAGGGTCGTGGGTTCGAGTCCCATCTTCCACCCCAGCAAAAATGGCACGCGCAAGCGTGCCTTTTTGCAACTAAATCCGTCTTCCCAATTCCCCGAAACGAGCGATACGAGTTTTGGGGAACGGGGTCCGCGATTTCACTAAGTGTTTTATCATCCCGCAAGAATCATTTCGTCTTGCTTTTTTAACAAAAACATTGTATAATAAAAGCGCAAAAAGTGGTATAAAGTCATTGTACCGAATTTGCGCGGATCTGCGGGAGGAGAAGATGGGCAAAGTGAAAAAAGCTCCGGCGTTTGCCGGAAAGCTGTTGTTATACTACGCGGCGATACCGTTTATCGCATGTCTGGTCGGCGTCGTCTTCTATTTCGGGTTACTCGACTTTGCGGTCGTGCCCGCCGCCACACTCTTGATATATATCTTCATCCGGTGGAAAAAGCTCCTCGATATGCGCGAAGCGGCGGTGATGAACATCTGGATGTTCGCCGCGGTGGCTATAGTGTTCGCTTTTACCGCAGTCATTTCAAAAGGCGATTTCACGGGCGCGTCGCGGACGATCATCAGCGTGGTCTGTTTTCCGTTCATAATTGTTCCGTATTCGGATTTTACCCTTATAATCGTAGCGCTCGTCACCTATTTTATCGCGGCGCTCACCTGCGCGATCTGCGCGGGGTTCCGCGTTAAGGCGGCGCGTTCTGTCATAGGCGTGATCGTCGCCGCGGCGGCGTTGTTCGTGGGGTTTAGAGCTTACGGCAACAGATCGGAAGTGAGGTACGCCGGGCACGGATTTAAGTATATGCACGGCTATTCGAGCACCGATTTCACCGATTACACGGTCTACGCTTCCAAATCCAAGCTCGTGACCCCCGACACGGATCCCGGCTATATGATAGAAAACGAAGAAGAAATGCCGGTGATGGACGGGGCCGAGGCGTGCTATCCGCTTTACGCGGCGTTCGCCAAAGCCGTTTACAAAAATATAGACGTCATCGAGCGCGAATACATACAATCCGGACAGGATTCGGGAGCAAACGGAAAGATAGTCACGTTCACCAACACGGTGGTAGGATTCGAACGCCTTGTGAACTGTGACGCCGATCTGTTTTTCGGCGCACGGCCCTCGAAATCGCAGCAGGAATACGCAAAGAATGCGGGAGTGGAGCTCGTCATCACGCCCATTGGCAAAGAGGCGTTCGTGTTCTTTGTTGAAGACGACAACCCCGTCGATTCGCTGACGAGCGAGCAGCTCAGGGCGATCTACCACGGCGACGTCACTAACTGGAAAGACATGGGCGGCAAAGACGAAGAGATCGTTGCGTTCCAGCGCCCGGAAAATTCCGGCTCACAGACAATGATGCAGTATTTTATGGGCGAAACGTCTTTGATGGATCCGAAAAAATACTACGTCGCCGATATGGCGGGCGTTTTGGACGTTGTCGCACAGTACGCCAACGAAGCCGGCGCTTTGGGATATTCGTTCCGCTACTTTGTGGAAGAACTTCAGCAGGAAAAAGGCGTAAAGCTTATATCTGTTGACGGGGTGGCGCCCACTTTGGAAAACATAGAAAACGGCACGTATCCGCTCACGGTGGATCTGGTACTCATAACCCGCAAAAACAACAAAAACGCGCGCGTGGAACAGATGATAGAATTCATCCTTTCGGAATCCGGTCAGGAGATTATACGCAAGACCGGCTACGCCGCTTTGGGAAACTGAAAAGAAAAAGACCGAAAATATTGAAAGGCACGGACAGATGGATATTCTGGAACTTAAAAACGTATCGTTCAGCGTGGCTGACGAAAGCAGCGCCAAAGAGATAGTGCGCGACGTGGATCTCAGCATACCGTACGGCAAGCTGATCGCCGTCACCGGCCCCAACGGCGGCGGAAAATCCACGCTCGCCAAGCTTATAGCGGGTATAGAAAAGCCCACCGAAGGCGCGATATTCTTCAAAGGCGAAGACATAACCGAAAGATCGATAACCGACCGCGCCAAAGCGGGGATCGGCTTTGCGTTCCAGCAGCCGGTAAAATTCAAGGGCATACGCGTGCTCGATCTGCTGCGCATCGCCGCGGGCAGAAAGCTCACGGTCGCCGAAGCGTGCGAATTCCTTTCGCTGGTGGGGCTGTGCGCGCGCGATTATATAGACCGCGAGGTGAACGCCAGTCTTTCCGGCGGCGAACTCAAACGCATAGAGATCGCCACCCTGCTTGCGCGCAGGACCGAGCTCGCCGTGTTCGACGAGCCGGAGGCCGGCATAGACCTGTGGTCGTTCAACAACCTTATAGACGTCTTCCGCCGCATGCGCGACGGGATGGACGGCGGTTCAATTATCATAATTTCGCATCAGGAACGTATATTGAACATAGCCGACGAGATCGTGGTGCTCAAAGACGGCCGCGTGGCAAGCCGCGGCAGCCGCGACGATATACTGCCCACGCTGATAGGCACATCCGCCGCGGTGAACTACTGCGTTAAGATCGATCCCAACGGGAGGTGACGGCATGAAAGAACTCGATACCATTCAAAAGCGGCTGCTCGAAGAAGTCGCCGACCTTCATACCGTACCCGAAGGCGCGTACAACATCCGCGCAAACGGCGAATCCGCCGGGAGAAGATCCACCGAAAACATAGAGATAACTTCCAAGACCGGCGTGAGCGGACTTGAGATACGCATAAAGCCGTTCACCAAGAACGAAAGCGTACATATCCCCGTGGTCATAGCGGAAAGCGGGCTGAAGGAAGTGGTCTACAACGATTTTTACGTGGGCGAAGGCGCCGACGTCGTCATCGTCGCCGGCTGCGGGATCGATAACTGCGGCAGCCAGGATTCGCAGCACGACGGCGTGCACCGCTTCTTCATAGGCAAGGGCGCGCACGTCAAATACGTGGAAAAGCATTACGGTTCCGGCGACGGCGCCGGCAAACGCATACTCAACCCGGTGACCGAAGTGTACCAGGAAGAAGACAGCTTTGCCGAAATGGAAATGGTGCAGATAAAGGGCGTGGACGATACGCTGCGCACCACCAAAGCCGAGCTCGCAGGAGGAGCAAAGCTTATTGTGCGCGAACGTCTTATGACGCACGGCGAACAGAACGCGGTGAGCAAATACGAAGTAGCGCTCAACGGTAAAGGTTCGAGCGCCGATGTGGTATCGCGCTCGGTCGCGCGCGGGGATTCGCACCAGGTTTTCGACGCCAAGATAGCCGGCAACGCCCCCTGTAAGGGGCATACGGAATGTGATTCCATCATAATGGACCGCGGACGCATACTCGCCGTCCCGGGGCTTGAAGCCAACGACACCGAAGCCGAGCTGTTCCACGAGGCCGCCATTGGCAAGATAGCGGGCGACCAGCTCATAAAGCTGATGACTCTGGGGCTTACCGAAGCCGAAGCCGAAGAGCAGATAATCAACGGATTTTTACGTTAAAGGCGCCGCCCGCGCAAAAACGCTTGACAGAAGCTTTTTCAAATAGTATAATAACACCGCTCCGTAAAACGCGGAGCGGATAACGGGATGTAGCGCAGCTGGTAGCGCGCGTGGTTTGGGACCACGATGTCGCAGGTTCGAACCCTGTCATTCCGACCAATACAATAAGGACTCCCCTTGCGGGGGTCCTTATTGTATGGATAAAGCAAAAAACAGGGTTCGAAGGGCGCGTGTTGAATGACGTGCCGGTGGCACGTCAGACCGCGCCACCGCTCCGCCCGCAGGCGGGCGAACCCTGTCATTCCGACCAGAAAAAGCCCGACGCGCAAGCGCCGGACTTTTTCAACTCTATTCGCCTTAGGCGAGTTATATTGCTTTGCAGTTATATTCGGCTTGCGCCGAGTGATATTGCGCTTCGCGCAGTTTTAGGGGCGAATAGAATATCACTTCGAGCGAAAGCTCGAAATATCACTTTTCGCGCAGCGAAAAATATCACATCACGCGTCAGCGGGATATTTCATTCTTGTAAGGTGGCAGGCTCTAAGAGTTTGCTCGTTTTTCTTTTTCAACCGGTATTAACAGTTACGCGACTTTTTCAATATGTGTAACCCACTATGACACTTTCACGGCTTCACCGTGCAAAGATGCCAGTGTGCTTTATATCAACGCAAGAAATCAAAAAAACTTCGACCAGTCACTCACGCTCGGTATCAACAACTCGTTGATTTGACAACAACAAATTGATAATTGACTTCGCTTTATATTCTGATATAATGAAGTTACACCGGTGAATTCAAATGCTTGGAGGAAATATGAATATCAAAATAGGAGCAAAAATCAAATCACTGCGAAAGCGCGACGGCGTGACGCAGGAAAAACTGGCTGACGCATTGGGCGTCACAGCGCAGGCGGTCAGCAAATGGGAGAGCGAGATCGGTTATCCCGATCTTGAATACCTCACGCCCATCGCAAACTTTTTTAACGTCACAATAGACGAGCTTTTCGGTCACGATCTTGATGAAAAACAACGAAAAATAGACGAATACTGCGCACGTTATGACGATCTGGCACGGAACTGGTCGCCGCCGGAAGAACGCGTCGAACTGATGCGTCAGGCACTTGCTGAATTTCCTGCAAACGAAAAGCTGCTTTTCCGTTTGGCTCAGGCTTTGTGGTATAAATGGGAAGACGCATGGCGTTCTTGCGACGAAATTGGCGTAACCATTGACGGCAAGTACCGCCGTGATCAAAACAAAATCAGGGCTGTGCCCGGTTGGGAGGAACCGTGCCGGATCATGGAAGAACTGCTTGCGGTTTCCGTTGACGATCTTATCCGTTATGAATGCACGCAGCTTTTGATATTTATCTACAGTTGTATCGGCGAAAAAGAGCGGGCTATCGAACTGGCGGAGCGCTATCCCGATTCCAAAGACTCCTTTTTGTCGGTGGCATTTATGAACAGTTACGATGATGAAGCCGACATGTACAGTCAAAGGCTCATGATTGACGGTCTTCACAATTTGCATTACCAGCTTTTAAGACAAGTTAAAACACCGGCGGACAGAATTGCCGCCGCCAACAAACTGATCGATCTGTATAGTTTTCTTTTTGGAGAGGACTGCGGATTTTATCACGTGCATTTTTATTATCTGTATCTTGATCTCGTTTCCGCTCTGCTGGATCTGGATCGTACGGACGACGCTTTTTCCGAACTGAATCACGCTTTTGAACACGCCAAAGCGTTCGATGAGTTTTTGGATAAGCTGCGCAAGGAGGGAGAGTATCTCTATTCATCCCCTTTTGTAAGCAAACTGAAAAGCAAGTCTGAAGGAGTATACGCAACAAAACAATTACCCGAGTTTCTTGAAAATGTTTTGTTGGATAGAAACGACATATATTTCAAAACGCTACACGACGATCAACGTTTTGTTTCTCTAGTTGAACGCATCAAGGAAGCAATAAAGCGAGAAAAATAGAGTCATCCTGAGGCAGAAACCCCGGTTTCTGGCGCGATTGTTAGTCTGACCCCATATTTGACTGTAACAAGAAAAATAGTGGGTGGAGACAATGGAGATAACGGACAGAAAACAGGGCAAAACGGCACAAAAAAGGCCCCAACAGAGCTAAAAAGAGGCAAGAAAGCGCTCGTCAGCTCTTTGGGACCACGATGTCGCAGGTTCGAGCCCTGTCATTCCGACCAAAAAAGAGCAAAAGGGGTTTACCTCTTTTGCTTCTTTTTTTATTTATAAGACAGGGTTCGAAGGGCGCGTGTTGAATGACAGCCCGGGCAGCAATAAATAAAGAAAGGAATAATTCTGCTTTTTGTTTTACACGGATCGATTTTGAGGCTTGAAATTACAAAAGCGGCATGTTATAATATAAGTAATTCAAAAAACAGGAGGTCACACATGAAAAAAATATTAGCGCTCACGCTTGCACTTTTGGTGCTCGTCAGTCTGGCTGCTTGCGGAAGCTGCGGCAGTTCCGGCAACAACAGTACAAACAATTCCGCCGCTACCGGCGATGATCAGCAATCCGGAAATGAATCCGGCACCGGCGACAATTCGCAAAGCGGCAGTACCGCCGAACCGGCAAAGCTCAGCGCCAGGATCAATTTGATTGACCTTGACGACAGAGATCCGTCCGTCCTTCGCGGCTTGACCATCAGCGGCAACCATGCCGGCACTGCGGGCGACTTCAACAGCAAGGCGAAGTCCCTTACCGACGTCCGCTGTATTTTCGAGCTGAACGAATGGATCGAATTCTACCCGGATACCGACGCGACCTACGGGCTCAGAGTCTGGATACTCAAGCACCGCGACGATCAGGAGTATTACAACACCTGCAAATTCAGCGACCTTATGCCGAACTTTGCAAACTATTGCGATCTTCATTATCCCGAGGATGCGGAGAATCCGGATGAGTGGTACTGGGGCAGCTTCTACCTGAATAAGGATGAATGCGAACCCGGCTATTACGATTTCGTCTTCACCTACGAGGGAAAAGCGATAGCCACCCTGCTGACCCGTTTCTATAACGAAAATGAGCTCACCGTCAAATCCGACGCCGAGCTTGAGGCGCTGATGCACGAATGACCGTCGCCGCGTTTTAAGAACGTTTTTGAGCGTACAGGAACGACGCGGTTCTGATCCCCGGCGGCAAAGCCGGCGCCTGTGATAAGTCACCAAAAAAAGCAGCCTTTGCGGTGTACTTCGTAAGGAAGTACACCGCAGCTAAATTCGCCTTGCGGCGAGCTAAATTGGGCTTCGCCCAGCTAAATTTGCTTCGCAAGCTAAATTCGGCTTTGCCGAGCTGAAAAAGGCGAATTTAATTTAGCTGTCCCTATGGGACAATTTAGCTGCGAGCGACTGCGAGCAATTTAGCTGTTTTCAAAATCATTCTTAATATCAGAGCGGTAAGAACAAGCTGAAAGAAAATAACCCACTATGACACTTTCTCTATTCGAAAGATGTCAAAGTGGGCTTGTTTCTTCTTTATGTTGCCTCTCTCTTGGGCTGCTTTTTCCAATGATATACGTTCATTGCGGGAGCGGATATCATCTTGCGGCGGTAAAAGAATATATCACACACGCCTGCGCGAGAATATCATTTATCTCACTTCCCCGCAAACTTTTCGCGCACGGCTTTGCAGCGCAGGGCGAATGCGCGGATGGAAGCGTTGTCGAACCCGGTGATGCCGGAAGAGTACGTATCGTTCAGTGGTTTCGCGAAACGCTCCGGAATATTCGACGCGCCGACCAAAGCGCCCATGAACGAACCGACGGTGGCGCAGTTGCAGTCGGTGTCCATTCCGCAGGTGAGGGCGGTGCAGATGGCGTTTGCGAAATCGCCTTTTGCAAAGAATATGCTCGCTATGCACACGGCGGAGTTGTTCAGCGCGTGGACGGCGTTGTATCTGGGCATACCGTTAAGCACGCGGTCGGCGAGTTCTTCGCGGCTCTGCGCGGTCTCGCCTATCTTTTTGGCTTCGAGCGCCGTTTCGTAAAAGCGAGAACGTTTGGGCACGAACGAAAGCGCGGTATCGAAGCACTTGTTTATATCTTTTTCGGTAAACGCTGCGGCAATGAACGCCGCAAAGAACATCGAAGAATAGACGCCGTTTTTGATATGCGTAAGGAACGAATCCTCGTACGCCATCTTCGCCGCAGCCGCGGGCAATCCCGCCGCGCAGTAAGCGTAGCCGTCTATGCGGATCTGCGCGCCGATCCATTCGCGATAAGGGTTGCGGTATTCGTTTATGCGCTCTCTTTTGAGTATTTCGAGCGCGTGCTCGGGTCTTCCCCACGGGCCGAATTCATCCACCGAGGCAAAGTTCAGGTACACCTGATTTTCGGCGGTGCAGACCGCGCGGTACGGGATGGAATACATCCAGTGCGCGCCGACGTCGTAGCTGTCGAATTTAAAGCCCATCCTTTCGCAAAGCAGCAGAGCCAGAACGGTAAAGCGGATATCGTCGTCGGGCGGCATGCCGTTGATCTTTTCGTCGGTCGCCCATCCCTCGTTGCGTTTATCGCCCGATACGGTGGGGACATAGCCGTCGATAGGATATCTGTCGGCGTTTTTGAACCAACTGCGTATGCCTTCGCCGTCCCACAGTTCGACCGGCTGGCCGAGCGCGCATCCGGCGCATCTGCCGAGCCACGCGCCGTGGAAATAGTCGTCGTCCACGGGCAGGACTTCGCCGTCTTCTTTGAACGACGCTTCTTTTTTGATCTCTTCCCAGTCGCTGGGTTCGACGTAGGCGTAGTCTTTACGGAACGGAAGCGCCATGAGCTCGTCGTAGAGCGCGGAAAGTTTAGCCTTGTCGCCCGCGCACCCGGCGATCAGTTTTTCGCATTCCGCGCGGTCGATGACTCTTCCCTCTTCGACGAGCTCGTCGAGTTCTTCGCGGATAAGTACTTCGATCTTCTGATATCCTGCCATAATGACGCTCCTTTTTAGATGATCGGTTTTTCGAAAGCGCGTTTTCTTTGCGATATGATGTATAATTATACACTAACACCTGCCGTTTGTCAATGGATCGGGCATAAAACAGGGCTATTTTGCTAAAATTACGCATTTGCGGCTTGCAAATACCGGATAAGCGGGTTATAATTAGTAAAAAAGGAGGGCTGATAAATGCCAAAGAAGATATTTGCCGTGTTCCTGGCGATTCTCACCGTTTGCGCCTTGCTGTGTTCCTGCGATATGGCGGCGGGCCACGGGGATCAGTCGGACGCCGGAACGCTTTCCGACGACCCGGTCGTGGGCGACGGCACTTCGTATTCGGATTTCATCACCGTCATGACCGAGATAAAGGGGTACGGCGACAGGATAGCGGAGACGGGGCTTTCGGTACAGAGCGAATACTATTATTCGTTCGCCGGCGCTTCGGTGAGCGCTTTCCGGTTTGCCGTGGAATACATACTCTGGCTCAAGGGCGAAGGCGAAACGTTCGAATCGTTCACGTCAGGGGGNNGCCAGCCGCTACACCGGCTGGGAAAGGATCGCCGAGATAAATTATTCTTCGCCTTACCCGAGCTACTTTGAAGGGCTGATACTGGAAGTGCAGGGGATGACCGAAGAGTGTTTCGACCCGTACGCTTCGGCGGCGATAATGCCGATGTTCCCCGAGGAGGGGCTGGTTTTTTACTATCTTAAATCCATGAGCGTGGAAAAGCTGTACGGGCTGCGCGATTCGCTGCGCTCGCTCGAAGATTCGATATACTCGGCGTACACGCCCGCGCTGACCGGGCACGAGTGGGACAAGCTGTTTTTCGACGCCGAATATCTCGTCGCGCTTTCGTATCAAAGCGTTCAGGCGGAAGACTATGCTTCGGCGCTGTATTGCGCGAAACAGGCGCTCAAAGCGGATCCGTTTTACGCGACCGCGTGGCATAACGCCGTGATGTGCGCGCTGTACGCGGAAGAGACGGAGCTTGCGGGCGGATACATAGACGAAGGGCTGGCGCTGTTCCCCGAAGACGGACAGCTGCTGGAATTCAAACAGATGATGCTTGACATAGCGGAAAGAATGGAGGCGGGAGAATGAAAAGGATATTTGCGATATCGGCGTTAGTGCTCGCGGCGGCGCTGCTCTGCCCGCTTCTGTGTTCGTCGCTTTACGTTTCCGCCGCCGGCGGATCCGGGAATATGGCGCAGATAGCAGGCATAGATTACGACCGCATAACTCAGAAGACCTACGGCGGGAAGAAATCGTATCCCGTGGAGCTGAAGCTTGGGAGCTTGACTTTTTCCGGCGAGCTGTACGGCGACTACGGGCTCACCTACAAAGAACTTAACGACATTATTTACCGCACGCTGGAAGATAAAAACCTCACCGTCGAGCGGATAGTTACGGTAAAGAACATCGCCGCGCGCGCGCAGAAAGACGCCGCGCTCTACTGGGGCGACCAGGTGCTGGAGGGGCTGCTTTCGTACCTTACGATCCCGTTCGTGCCTGTCGGCCCGGGCGATTACTATTCGTACAAAGTCCACGGCGAAATAGAGCCGGGAGTAAAATCGGCGATATTCAACGCGTCGAAAGCGTCCGCCAAAGAGGCGGTGCGCAGGGCGGCGAATCTTGCGGGAAAAGTGGGGCGCGTGGGGCGCGTGGCTTCGACGACGGCGGGGCTTCCCGGTCTGGGGCAGATAGTGAACACCGCGATGGTCGGCTCTTCCTGGCGCGAAGGCAGCAAGCGTTTTGACAACTACCAAAAGCTTTTGGAAGACAACCTGGCTTTGATAAACGATTTCTATTCGACCTGCAGTCAGCGCGCCGCAGATCTTATTGAAGGCAAGGACGAGCAGAACACGTGGAAGATAAAGTTTGACAAAAGAAAGAACTACCAGACTTACAACTGCACGTTCTGGGGGATATCGGGCAATCTGATGAGCTGCACGTTGAGCGGCGAGCTTTCGAGCGCGGACAACAGCATCACCGGCGCGTATACCGGAACGCTGTGGCTGGAATTTGCGGCGGAGGATTTTTCGCCGGTGGAGAGCAATTTTGAAAAGACTTCCGGAGTGAAAAGCGTGCTGAGCCTGATTTACTCGACGGGAGGCTATAAAAAGACCGCCGACACGGGCGGCAAAACGACGCTGAAGTGCGAAACGCAGGGGCAGATCACCTTTTACATTGAAAAGACCGAAGGCAGGGTGACCCCGAACGTCGTGGGCGATCTGGCGGGCGATAAAGAGATAGAATTCTCGTTCGACCGGCACATTGAATGGCGCGACGAGTCGTACGCTTCGCTCGGCGCGCACGGGTTCACCGAAGCCACGGCGACGAGCGACAGCATAGATTCGGTCCGGATGAAGACTTTTTCAAACGTCTATACCGATAAAGGCGGCGGCGAATCGAAAGAATCGGACGAGACGTATTCCCAAGATCCGGGCACGGTGTTCGCGCCGCTGGAAAGCGATCCCGTGATTATTATCTATTTTTCGTAACAGACGGTAAATACGCGCAAAAGGCACGCGGAAGCGTGCCTTTTGCAGTTATAAAAGCCGTAACGGGCCGGATATTCGCCGGATTCAATCGAGCGGCACTTTGAACACTTTGTTCGCAAATCTTGGGAACAGGGGCGAAAAATCTATGTATTTATCGCACAGTCTGCCGAACAGGCCGATCATAGGCGCGTTGACCGCGGCGATGATGAGCGTCCCCGGTCCGATGAGCGAAAAGTCGAATCTGCCGAACAGCGCGAGCATAAGCGCCACGGCGACCGTGAGCGACGACATATCGTATATCCATTTGACCTTGTTCATATTGTATTTTTTGACCGTGCTTATTTCTTTTACCGCAAAATCGTACGCCTGCTGCGGCAGATAGCTGCGCAGCATAAGCGCTATGGAAAAAGCGGTGACGAACGCGCCGACTATCATATAGATTATCTGCAGATACAGTTCTTCCGCCGGTTCGGCGCCCAGAAGAAGCCGCCACATATCGAGCGTGAAGCCGTATATGAGCGCGGTGACGAACGCCAGCGGATAGGAGACCGTGACGCGTTTTACGAAAAGCGCAAGCAGCAGCAGAAGCACGCCCTGGACCACGTATTCGGCAAAGCCGAACGTGAACACCGGCGCGACGGGTTCGAGATACGAAGACAGTATGAAAGCCGGCGCGACGACGTGCGACACGCCGAGTCCGCTCTTGGCGGATATGGCTACTCCAAGGGCGCAGAGTACGATCCCGACGGCGTACGCCGCTTCGCCGAACCGGCGCACGGGTTTAATGGATTCTTCCGACATAATTGCTCCAATTTGTTTTTGATTTTTGACGCTGCGCGGCGCGTTACTGCGCCGCCTTTTTAATTATAACGATATATGGCGGCAATGTCAATAAGCATACGCGCGCTTTGCGGCTCTTATTTTTGCCGTGAGCATCTTTGCGCGGTGAAATGAAGAAGAAACCGGTCTTGCTTTTGTGCGCCAAAGTATTAACACTTGATTTTCGGCAATCGTTGTGATATTATTATCATATAGTTTGAAAACAGGAGCGGAACGCGGGTATGAAGATAACTTTTCTGGGCCAGGCGGGGCTGCTTTTTGAAAAAGAGGGTCTGACCGTTATGTTGGATCCGTACTTTTCGGATTCCGCGGCAAAAGAAGACGATCGCAAACACAGGCGTATACCGGTGGATACTTCCCTTTTGAAGATAAAGCCGGACGTGCTGATCTTCACGCACGACCACACAGACCATTACGACGAGAAGACCGCCAAGCGCATACTTCCCGGCTCCGGCGGCGTCACCGTGCTTTCACCGCGTTCGGTGTGGCAGAAGGCGCGCGGATTTGGCGGCGACAACAATTACGTGGTGTTTGACCGCGGCACCGAATGGACCGAAGGCGGCGTGCGTTTTACCGCCGTGAAAGCAGTCCACAGCGAGCCGTACGCCATCGGCGTTATTATCGAAGACCTCGAAGACGGCCGGAAATATTATATCACCGGCGACACACTGTATTCCGAAAGCATTTTTTGCGATATCCCGCGCGATATTTACGCGCTGTTCCTGCCGATAAACGGCGAGGGCAACAATATGAACGAACTCGACGCCATGCGGTTCGCCGCGCGCGTGGGGGCGCGTTTCACAGTCCCCTTCCACGTGGGACTGCTCGACGACAAGACCGACGTATGCTTTGTTTGCGAAAACAAAGTCAGCCCTAAAATATACGAGGAGATAAAGCTGTGAAAGTTACAGACGTAAAAGCGTTTACCGTAGACTGTTTCCGCACCAACTGGGTGTTCGTGAAAGTCTATACCGACGAAGGAATAGACGGAGTCGGCGAAGCCACGCTCGAATACAAGGAAAAAGCCCTGCTCGGCGCGGTGGAACACATAAAGGATTATCTCGTTGGCAAGGATCCGCGCAACGTGGAAAAGCATTTCCACGATATCTACCGCGACGCGTACTGGCGCGGCGGCGCCGTGCTGATGTCGGCGCTTTCGGCGGTAGAGACAGCGCTTTGGGATATCTTAGGCAAATCGCTCGGCGTGCCCGTATACGCGCTGCTCGGCGGAAAAGTGCATGATTCCGCGCGCATTTACGTGAACGGCTGGTTCGCCGGCGCAAAGACGCCCGCACAGTTCGCCGAAAAGGCGAAAGAAGCGGTGAAACGCGGCGTGACCGCGATGAAATGGGATCCGTTCGGCAAATCGTATTTGCAGATATCCAATAAAGATCTCGACACCGCGCTGGAATGCGTCGCCGCGGTGCGTGACGCCGTGGGCGAAAGCGTGGATCTGCTTATAGAAGGCCACGGGAGGTTCGACGTGCCCACCGGTATAAAGATAGCGAAAGAACTGGAGCAGTTCAAACCTATGTTCTTTGAAGAGCCCACTCCGCCCGACAATCTCGAAGCGCTCAAAGCGGTCCGCGACAAATCGCCGGTGGCGATATCGGCAGGCGAACGGCTCTACACGCTGAAATCGTACAAAGACCTGTTCGAAATGCGCGCGGCGGATTATATCCAGCCCGACGTTTCGCACGCGGGCGGGATAATGGAGCTCAAAAAGATCGCCGCCGTGGCGGAGGCGTACTACATCCCGTTCGCGCCGCACAATCCGTCCGGCCCCGTGGCGAACGCCGCCACGCTGCAGCTCGCGGCCTGCTGCCCCAATTTCTGCATACTCGAAATAATGTACAGCGACGTCACCTGGCGCAAGGACGTGACGAACGAATCGCTCGAATACGCGGACGGGCGTATAAAGATACCCGAAAGACCCGGCATAGGCGTTGAGATAAACGAGGCAGAATGCCTTAAACATCCCTACAAACCGCACACGCTGAGGCATTACACGGGCGCGCTCACCGATATCCGCCCGCCCGAGACCGAATTCTATTTTTAAGGAGCAAAACCTATGTCCAAAGCCATTTTTGTGACCGGAGCGGCTTCCGGCACGGGATATACGATAGCCTGTCTGTTCGCAAGCCGCGGTTACGACGTGTTCATCACCAGCCGCAGCAAATCGGGCGCCGAAAAGAGCGCGGCGGAAATAGCGGAAAGATACGGCGTTTTTGCCAAAGGATACGAATGCGCTCCGGGCGACGAAGAACAGGTAAAAGAAATTTTTGCAGATATAGATTCCGCGGGCAGGACCGTGGAAACGCTTGTCCTGAACGCGGCGAATCTGGGTTTTGACCCCAAAGATCCCGCCGCCGGCCAGGATTTCTGGACCGTGAGCGTGGAAGATTTCAGGAACGTCTTTGAGACCAACCTGGTGTGGAATTTCACGATCGTCCGCCAGGCGGCGCTGCGGATGCGCGGCGCGGGCAAGGGCGCCGTGGTTTTCATAAGCTCCAACACTTCCTACCGCGCTATTCCCAACCGCGCGGCGTACAGCGCGTCAAAGGGCGGCATCAACGCTTTTGCAAAGGCGCTCGCCGTAGATCTGGGCAAATACGGGATCAGGTGCAACGTGATACTCCCCGGCACCATAAAGACCGAACGCTGGCGCGCAATGGGCGGCGGTAATAAGATAAGCGGCGAACTTGCCCCCACCGGCGATATTTCGGATTTTGACGACATCGCCAACGCGGCGTGGTTTTTAGGCACCGACGAAAGCCGCAACGTCACCGGCGCCGAGCTTGCGGTGGACGGCGGTATGTCGTGCCAGCTTTACCCGCAGATACTGAACGATCTGCTGAAAAAAGAGAACGAATAAAAGGATCTTGAAAGATGAAAAGCATTACTGACCGTATGACCGGATACGGCGTGATCCCCGTTATAAAGCTCGATTCCTCGGAAGACGCGCTGCCGCTCGCCTCTTCGCTCAAAGCCGGCGGCCTGTGCTGCGCGGAGATCACTTTCCGCACCGACGCGGCTGAAGAAGCGATAAAACTCATTGCAAAAGCGCACCCGGATTTTCTGCTTATCGCCGGCACCGTGCTCACGCAGGAGCAGGTGAAAAGGGCGATCTCCGCCGGAGCGCAGGCGATAGTAAGCCCCGGGCTGAACCCCGCGGTGGTTTCGTACTGCCTGAGCAACGGCATTCCGGTGATACCCGGCGTATGCACGCCGAGCGAGATAGAAGCCGGGCTTTCGATGGGGCTCGAATACCTCAAGTTCTTCCCTGCCGAGGCGGCGGGCGGCGTAAATATGATAAAAGCCGTTTCGGCGCCGTATACGCGCGTGAAGTTCATGCCCACGGGCGGTATCAACGCCGCGAACTAAGCCGATTATCTGGCGCTTCGCTCGGTATTCGCCTGCGGCGGAAGCTGGATGGCGACGGATAAACTTATAAACGAAAAACGCTTTGACGAAATAACCGCGCTCACCGCACAGGCGGTTGCCGCGGTCAGGGAGGCACGTAAATGAGAGTAGTTACTTTTGGCGAAATAATGCTGCGGCTCGCTCCCGAAGGCCATTACCGCTTTTTTCAGAATGACAGGATGAACGCCTCTTTCGGCGGCAGCGAAGCCAATGTGGCTGTGTCGCTTGCGAATTTCGGCGCGGAAAGCGTTTTTGTGAGCAAACTGCCCGCCCACGCCATAGGTCAGGGCGCCGTGGATTCGCTGCGCGCTTTCGGCGTGGATACGAGTTTTATCGCCCGCGGCGGCGAGCGCATAGGCATATATTATCTTGAAAAAGGCGCGTCGCAGCGCGGTTCGGTCTGCATTTACGACCGCAAGAATTCCGCGATACAGCAGGCGTTCGCCGACGAATTCGACTGGGACGCGATTTTTGAAGGCGCCGACTGGTTCCATTTTTCGGGCATCACTCCCGCGCTGGGCGCCAACGTGGCGGAAATATGCCGCATCGCCTGCGCCAAAGCCAAAGAAAAAGGGCTTAAAATATCGTGCGACCTGAACTACCGTGCCAAGCTTTGGACGCGCGACGAGGCGAAAGCGGTGATGACCGGTCTTATGGGCTACGCCGATATCTGTATTGCCAACGAGGAAGACGCCAAAGACGTTTTCGGCATAGAAGCCGAAAATACAGATATCACCGGCGGAAAGCTGAACAAAGACGGCTACGTTTCGGTGGCGTCGCAGCTGACGGAACGGTTCGGGCTCGAAAAAGCGGCGATCACGCTGCGCTCTTCGATCTCGGCGAGCGACAACGACTGGTCCGCGATGCTGTATTCGAAGGACGGATGTCATTTTTCCAAAACCTACCGTCTGCATATCGTGGACCGCGTGGGCGGCGGCGATTCGTTCGCCGCGGGGCTCATCTACGCCCTGCTCGCGGGGAAAAACGACAAAGACGCGGTGGAGTTCGCGGTGGCGGCGAGCGCGCTCAAGCACAGCATAGAGGGCGATTTCAACCGCGTTTCGGTAAATGAAGTCGAAAAGCTTGCGGGCGGCGACGCTTCCGGCAGAGTACAGAGATAAAAAGGCGGTGTGTTTTATGAACGGCAAAAACGATCTTGAAAATATGCAAAACGAACTGTACGCCGCGGTAGCGGCGACAAACAGCGCCGAAAAAGCGCAGTCGCTGCTTGCCGACCTGTGTTCCAAGCGCGAGATAGAGCAGATGGCACAGCGCCTGCGCGCCGCGAAGCTGCTTTTCGACGGGCTCACCTACAACGAGGTCATAGAAGCCACGGGGATCTCTTCCGCCACGCTCAGCCGCGTTTCGCGCTGCGTGCAGTACGGCAAAGGGTATTCCGCGCTGTTTGCAAAAGGCAAAAAATAAAGACGCGCCCAAGTTTTTTGGAACGCGAAATGTGAAAGGATCCTGTTTTATGAAAAGATTTGCTTGCCTGCTCATATGCGCGCTTTTGATATGCGCGTGCTTTGCCGCGTGCGCGAAAACCGAACCCGAAACGAGCGCCGGCGAAAGCTCGGCCGAACCTTCCGCGCCCGCGGAAAGCGAAGGAGCGAGCGTTGAACCGAGCGAGGAACCCAGCGTTGAACCGAGCGTTGAAGAAAGCTCCGAAGACAGCGAGCACGTCGCTATCCCCGAAGGGGTGAAAGTCATAACCAACCTCGATTACAACAACGGCAAGGGCAAAATGGGCGACAGCGACGGCCCCGCTTACTGCGTGTATTCCAACGTGGGCTACAACAAAGCCAGCATGGATATAAAAATAAGCGAAATGAAGATAAACACGGTGCGCACATCGGACAGGAAATACGTAAACGCGTATATGTTCCTGGGGTGCGATATCTACAGCGGATCGTACTGGTCGAACTGCTTCGACTGCGGGTTCTGCTGGTCGGGCAGGAACGCCGCGTGGCATCTTTTCTATAACATCTACACCCCCGCCGACAAGAGCCAGGCGGGCTGGTACGAATCGAGCGTACGGCTCAAGAAGAACCACGACTACAGGCTCACGCTTGACACTTCCGAAAAAGACGAGCTCGCCACCATAATCGTTTACGACCTGACTAAAGACAAAGAAGTCGACCGCGCCGAGTTCCGCGTGAAAGGTATGAAGTGCGACGGCTCCAACACCGCGTATCTTATGGATTTTGCGCTCGATTATCCCGGCGACGTGAAGAAGGACACGAACGGCGACCCCAGCGACGACAACTGGAAAGAGATAACGCTTTACAACACCGACGAAAACCTTTATATGCGCAACGTGATAGTTGAAAACGTGAAGATATATGCCGGCGAAAACGAATACGTGTGGGACGATTCACGCACTAAAAACCGCTCGCTCTGGCCGGATATCAATATCCCGGAGATCGACTATGCCTGCACCAAAGTCATAGCGAACGAGGAAACGTACGATTTTTCGTTCCGCGTGGACCTTGATATGAACCGGGAGCAGCAGTAAAAAGAAAAGAGCATAAAAATATCCCCGCGCCAAAATACGGCGCGGGGATCGTTGCTTTTAATTGCCGAAAGTCACAGAATGCGCGTATTTGAAAGCGTTTTCGCCCCACGCGTCGGGGGTGTCGGAAGCGAACTGGACCACGTAGAAACTGTTTTCGCCTTTATAGAAAAACGTGAGGTAATAATTGGTCAGCTTATACAGCGAATAATACAGTTCGTATTCGCAATACACCAGCCCGTCTTTTTCTTTTACTTCCGCGTCCTGAACATCCGGGTCGTTGGCCATGATTTCTTCGGCGAACCCTTTGGCGTCTATGATCGCCGCCGTGGGAACATAGATGAACTCGATCTCTTCGACGTATATCGAATATCTGTCGCAGAACAGTTCATAGCCCTCTTCTTCGGTCGTCCTCTCTTCGAAATCCGAAGTGACGGTTATGGACATTTCGCCCACGGTGAAAGTCTTGGGCGTAAGCTTGCGCACGAACGAATATATGACGCCGCCAACGGCCGCGCAAGCCACTATCGCGATCACGATGCGGGTAACGGTCGCGGAACGGCTCTTTTTGGGGGCGGACGAAGAAGCGAGCTCGCGCGCGGCGCTTTCCTGCCCTTTGAATACGAACACCGCGCCGGCGTTTACGAAATTCTGCACGCTGCCTTCTATGCGGACGTCGTCGAATCCGGGTTCGACCCGGTACGGGGCGCACAGGCACAGGTCTCCGCCTACGAACACACGCGCGCCGTATTCGCCTATTTCAAAGACTTCGGTCTTTCCGTTCTTAACGCTCCCCAGCTCGCGGCACTTCACGCCCTGTATATCTACGGCGCCGCTGTAAGGGTCTTCTATAAAAACTTTGAGCTTGCGCAGGCTCAGCACTGCGGATCTGCCGCGTATTACGGTCAGTTTTCGCATACGGTATCATACCTTCCTTTTTTTATTTTATCGCTGCCACAGCATGAGTAAACCGGACGGAACGCGCGTATCCGAATATCTCGTCGCGCCGCTCGCCGGCGGAACGGGTGCCGAATTCGACGATCCAGTAATTCTTTTCGCCTTTGAAAAAGAACGACGTGAAGTGAAGCGTGGAAGAGTCTTCGTAAGTATAAGTGTATTCACAATACGTGAGCCCGTCTTTTTCTTTTGTTCCGTCGCATTCGAGTTCCCACGCTTCTATTATGGTCTGCGCGTAGTCCGCCATCGTGGGGAACATCATATCGGTACCGTATTCTTTGCCGCTCGGGCCCATTTTATAAACGTAAACGACCATATCCGGATCGCGGTAGATATATTCGTCGTCTTCATCCGACACGAGTTCGAACCCGGTGTTGAGCGTTATGGTGAATTCTTCTATGATTATATCCTTTGCCTCGATCGCGGCGCGTTCGGCGAACCTGACGGTCGACGCGCGTTCGGTTATCTCGCCGCGGTGCGCGCCCGGCTCGTGCGTAGAAAAATCGAGCATCCAGAAGCTCTCGTTCCCTTTGTAAAAGAAACTCACGTAATACTGCGTGTCGTTGTATTCTTCGAAATAATGCTCGTGCTCAACGTAAAGAAGTCCGTTTTCTTCTTTTAAGCCGTCACATTCCAGCGAGTTCGATTCGATAAAATGCAAAGCGAAATCTTTGGCCGTAATAATTTCTAATCCGGAATAAAAGATGATCGGGTATTCGTAAACGAACATGCTGTAATCGGAGTTATATACTTCCGGAATTGCCGGTGCGTGTGCAGCATCGACGCTTTCGGTTCTGAAGCTTTCGTCGAGCGTGACAGTAAGTTCGCCGAACGTGAAATCCTTCGGCTTTTCTTTGCGGAGCGCGCGGAACAGCGTTATCCCCACGGCGGCGCAGACGAGCAAGATCGCCAGAACGCGTATAAGAGTACTGCGTTTTGTATTTTTGGATCTGATCCTTTGGGAAACTTCCTCTATTTGCGATTCGTCGCCCTTTACGGCGAAAGCCCTTCCCACGCCGCTGATACTTACGACCTCGCCTTCGAGAACGACGTCCTCTTCCCCTTCGGGCAGATCGTGCTTCCAACTGAACGAGCTGCCGACGAACAGTATCTCCGCACTCTTTTCGCTTATCTCATACGTCGCGCTCGCACCGTTTTTCAAGGTCCCGAGAAGACGGCACTTTACGCCGTATAAATTGATGTTGCCGTTTTCTTCGTCTTCGGCGAACACCCGCATACTGCTGAAGCGGGCTGTATTCGATTTATTGCGTATCACGGTAAGCTTGCGCATATACGGCTTTCCTTTTTTCGGCATTTTTGTCATTATAGCACATTTAAAAACCCGTGTCAATCCCCGTTGCTTCACGGACACGCGGCAGAACGCGAGCATATAATGGCGTGACGGGGCATACGCCCCGCAGATACAAAAAGGCTCATTCTTTACGATCCGTATTTATAAGTACCATAAATGTAGCATTGGCTTGTTTGTATTCCCAATGTATGTCCATAATACGCGCAAAGTATTTTTAATTTGTCAGATGTAAATTCGCCGTAGCCATTGGAATCCAACGTAATCTTTGCGAAACCTGCCCAATATTGCGCACGGCTCGTTTCACCGAGTTGAATATTGATACCGACATTTTCAAATACTTCATACTTGTTTTTATGTTTGGATTGGATTGTTATTGTGCCGCTATTGTAATCGAGAGATAACCGAAGGTATTCTTCGCAATCAGTCCCATTCAATGAGACGGAATTCCATGTTATCTCCGGATCTTTTGCGGGCTCTGATGAGGTATCTTTTGCGGGCTCTGATGAGGTATTAGGTTTTGGCGTTCCACCAAAAGCGTCGCAGCCGAATAAAGCCAAAGCAGACACAAGTAATAGCAGTGATAATAAGCTCAAAGAATATGATCTTTTCATAGTTTTCTCCTTGTTTGTGTTGTTTTTTAAAGATATAAAAAGTGCGCTAACCGAGGTCAGCGCACCGAAAAACGCAAACCCCAATTGTCGCCAAACAAGTTGAAACTGAACGAGGATACTATCACAACACTCAATCCCGTAGAATTTGCGTTTTTGCCGGATTCGATGGGATCAAGTGTTAAAATAAAGGAATAAAGTATCCCTCATAAACAGAAAAATACCCCGTCAGTAATTATTCGACTTGTTTGGCATAATTATTCTATCACTCTATAGGCAATTTGTCAACTGATTTTTACGTTATTAGAAGAATATAAGAAAAAGCAGTAGATGGTCTTCTATGACCCTTCTGATTTTTTAGCATATAATGGCGTGACGGGGCATACGCCCCGCAAAGCTACAAGGAGGCCACCAACACAAATGGCAGCATTCTATAATCAGGCGTCGCTCACCTACAGCGGCGGCACCGTGTATTCCAACGTCGCCGCGGGCGAAATAACCGAAGTGCTTTCGGCAAGCAAGACCGCGGTGAACGGCGAATACACGCAGGGCGACGTGCTGACCTACGTTATAAACATCATAAATTCGGGTCCCGCGCCCGTGGAAAACGTCGCGGTGTCCGACGATCTGGGCGCGTACGAGTATGGCGGACAGACGCTGGTACCGCTGACCTATATCGAAAACTCGATAAAATACTTCGCCGACGGCGTGCTCCAGGCGGCTCCCGCCGTGACGTCGGGCGACACGCTCGATATAACCGGCATAACGGTGCCTGCGAACGGCAGCGCGGCGCTGGTCTATACCGCAAAAGCCAACGAGTTCGCTCCGCTCGGCGAAGGCGGCGTTATCACCAACACCGCGACCGTGACCGGCGGCGTCGAACCCGTGACCGCGAGCGCGACGGTCAATGCCGACGGCGGAGTGATACTTGAAATGCAGAAATCGGTATCGCCGGCAAGCGTGAAAGCGAACGGGAACGTGACCTATACGATAACGATATATAACTACGGTCCCGCCGAAGCCGGAGCGGCCGAAAATATCGTGGTCAACGACACGTTCGACCCTCTGCTTACCGATATTTCGGTGACGTTTGACGGCGCGCCGTGGACTTCGCCCGCCGATTATGCCTACGACGGCAGCACCGGTGTGTTTTCCACAGCAGCCGGGAACGTGACGGTCCCCGCCGCGGTCTTTACGCAGGATCCCGCGACCGGCGCGTGGAGCGCGACTCCCGGCAGCGCTTCGCTCACCATTACCGGAACGTTATAAATCACAAAGAAACAAAACGCCCGGAAGCCGCACGGCTTTCGGGCGTATTCTATAAAGGAAGAATCAGGTAAGGTCCGCAAAACCGGAAGAAACGCTGAATGCGGGGCTTTCCGCAAAACGGCAGTTTTCAAAAATGCACTTCTCGCGTTCGTCGGGGCGGCGCAGACGCAGGGACAAATCTTTGATTTTTAAACCGTCTACGTTACGGCAATCCAAAAACACGGCGCGCGACCAATCGGGGTAATAGTTGTTCACTCTCCCCTGTACCGGTTCATAGCGCGCGTCCGGCACGGTCGGCCATTCGGCGGGGATATCGGACTTTTTCACGCCCCCGAGCGCAAGATATGAGATATTTGAAAATTCTATATCTTCCAAAGGCGAAGCCGGCGGCGCGTCGCAGCGGATCCCGCCGGAGCACGGGTCGCCCTGAACGCATTTGATATGCTGATAGGTGTAAAAATGCGACTGGGTCATTTCGGGCGTGTCGGCTATTTCGATATGCGAAGCGCGGACGTGCGCGACTTTCCCGAACGGCGGTATTTCGTTGATTCCTTTGGTGACCACGGCGTTGTTGCACAGATAATAAAACGGCCGCCTGACGTTGAGCATAAAGAGATTTTCGAACCGCAGTTTTTCAATAGTCCCGCCCTCGGTGCTTTCGATCTTTATACCCTCGCGCCACACGTTTTCGAACGCGCAGTTTTCGATAAGGACGTTACGTATATCTCCCGCGGAATTCATTCCGATCCGCACGCCGTCCGTCCACGAGGAAAACCGGCAGCGGCGGACGACGACGTCTTCCATAGGAGAATCCGGGTCGTGGCATGTGAGGCATATGCAGTCGTCGCTCTGGAGAAAAGCGCAGTCTTCGATAAGCACGTTCCTGCAGCCGTCGAAATCGAGTCCGTCGCCGTTGAGGTTGACCAGCGCGCGGAAATTAAGTCGCCTTGCCGTTACGTTTTCGCATTCCAGAAAAGACGAAGTCCAGGAGGCGGGGTCGAAAAGGCGCAGGTCTTCTATGACGATGTCGCGGCATCTGCGCAGGCGCAGCAGCATCGGGCGCGGTACGGTCCAGTCGTCTTCGTCGTGGAAGGCGCGGGCGTTGCCGTTGATCTCGCCGCCGCCGAAAAGGCGTATGTCTTCGGCGTCTTCGGCGTAGATGAAGCAGGTGTTCATCCATTCTTCGTTAAGATACCGGTGGGGCCCGGTGGTATCAGGGTAAAAAGAGCTGTCTCCGTTCCCGAGCAGCCGGGCTCCGGACGGGATGCACAGGCTCGTATGGCTGCGCAGATACAGCGTGCCGCAAATATAGCTTCCCTCTTCCAAAGCGAGGCAGACGCGTTCTTCGGCCGCGCGGTCGATCGCGCGCTGCAGCAGCGGCGTCACGTCTTTTCCGGTCTGCGGGAGGACTCCGTAAGCGGAAGCGGCGACCGTGCGGATATTATCGTTTTTCATACTTTTCGCCTTTCTTTTTCGTCTTTTCAGCGGATAAGAGAATCGGCTATGCGCAGCGCGAGCGCGGTCTTTGTGGGCGGGTGTATGCAGTCGGTCTCGCAGATATCGCGTGAGACTACCAGACGTGCGTCAGCGTCGCGCAAGCAGTAAAGCTCCTGCGCGCGCTGGATGCCGCGCCATCCGGCTCCGTTGACCGCTATGCGGTCGTCGCAATCGGCTATCTGCACCAGAGCGACGCGAAGCGTTTTGTCGCGGAACGAACGGCGCATCGTGTCAAATAGGCTTTTGAGTTCGGATGCGTAGATCGCGGCTTCTTCGGGCGATGCGTCGCTTTCGCCCTGATACCACACGACGCCCGAAAACGAAAACGGAAACAGCGCGCTTAGCATCGAGTCGTATATCACGGAATTGCGGTTCCAGTACGCGAATTCGGGGATAAAATGGTCGCAATAAAGTTCTTCGTCGGGCAGGCGGAAACGGGTGGAATCTTCCGGCGCAAGCCAGCTTTCTATGCAGGAAGCGCCCTGAAAACACGAAACGAAACCCACGCAGCCGCCCTTCTCTTTGCGCACTGCGCGGGCAACGAGATACCCGAGCGCGGACCATTTGCCAACGATCGCGGAATGCGCTTTCCGCCAGCCGTCGGACATTTTCACGGGGTCGTTTGCGTCCCACGGCCGCGCGACGAAAAAGCTGCGTATCATTTCGTCCGAAACGTACTCGCTTTCCTGCGTGTTGGATTCTTCCAGCCGGAATTCGGCGTTGGACTGCCCCGCGACGAGATATACAAGACCCACGTAAATATTGTTAAGCGTGACGGTTTCAGCCCCGTCCGTGACGGTGAGCGCAAACGGTCCGCCCGCTTCGCGCGCGGGAAAACGCACGAGCCATTTGCCGTCTTTGCATTCGGCGCTGACCGTGTCGCCGCGGAAAGAAACGCGTATATTCCCTTCGCCGCTGCCGAATACGTAAACCGGTTTGTTTTCGGCGAATACGGCGTTATCGGTAAAAACGGGTGCTAATTTCATAATTCTTTCCTCCGTTCATTCGTCCTGCGGCCACACAAAAGTGGGGTTCAGGTCGTGTTCGCCGTTATCTATGAGCAGGTTCTGCCCGGACATCGAGCGATTGACGACGGTGAGGAACACCGCCCAGTCGGCGACTTCATCGGGCGTCATCCATTTTTTGAGCGGCGTGACCGCCATAACGCGGTCCCAGAGAGTTTTATCGTTCATGACCGGGTCGTTGAGCGGCGTGAGCACGCCGCCAAGGGAAATGGCGTTGCAGGTCACTCCGCGCGGCGCCAGCCGTATGGCGACGTTTTTCATATACCCCACCACGCCCGCTTTGGAAGCCGCATAAAGCGGAAACTCCTGCCCCGACACCGCAGACGAAGACGCGTTGAACAGCACCGACCTGAGCGCGGGATTGGACGCTATGTATTTTTCGGTGACGTTTATAGTCCCCGTAAGGTTGTTTTTTATATCGTCATTTCCGTTCTGCGCGCCCGCGTTGTTGAAGAGGATATCGGCGTCCGTGATATCGGGAAGCGATCCTAAGTCGGTGATATCCGCGATATAATGCGTATATTCCGGGTGGGAGACGGCTGCGGGCAGGATATCTATGCCGCAGACCGTATGCCCCAGCGAAAGAAAGCGTTCGGCGACGGCGGCGCCTATACCGCCGGAAGCGCCGGTGATTATTATCTTCATAAGTCAGCCTCCCTTACGTGTTTAAGGTATTCTTCGCCAACGCCGTCTTTTTTCCAGCTTTTGAGCACCGCGTAGCCGATAGGCGAAAAGAAGATCTCCATAAGCAGTTCGAGCGATGCGCCGATAAGAGAGCAGGTCACGCACTGGAGCACGGTCCAAGAAAAGCCGTCCCAGAAGATGGGCGCGAAAACCGTGAAGGTGAGCAGTGCGAAAATGAGGTTATCTATGAACTGCCCTACAAAAGTGGAAACATAAGTGCGCGAGACATACGCGAGCTTGCCGTCCGGGTCTTTGACGAACAGCCTGCCTATTCCCCAGTTGAGGAAATTGTTGACGATAGCCGAACACAGAAACGCGACCGTGCTGGAAAACAGGATGAACCACGTTCCGCCGATGATGGTGTTGAACGCCGTATAGTCGGTCTCGGTGGGGATGATGCTTGCGACGAAATAGATGAAGCACACGAGCAGATTGACGCAGATGGCGAACACCGATATCTTGGTGGCGGCTTTTGGTCCGTACGCCTTGGTTATGATATCCATGCACAAAAAAGACAGCCATGATACCAGTATGCCGCCGTCGATCGCCAGCGCGCCCGACTGATAGATTGTCTTGTTGGCGAGCAGGTTCATGGTGACGACGGAAATGGTAAACAAAGCCGTTATTACCGCAGGGATACTGCGGAAGAGCAGTTTGGTATCCGCCCATCCGCGTTTGATTCTGTTTTTCATTTTGTTTTTCTCCTTGGTTTTGATTTGTAAAGCGGAGGATTTAGAGGCCGAACTCCGCCGTTCGGGATATTCCGTTCGCCCGTATTGTAGCACAGACGCGCGGAATAGTCAATAGCAAAGAAACGGCGTTTTTACTTTCCTTTCTTTAAAAAAGAAAAAAGCCGGGCGGGTGCCGCGCCGGCTGTTTTGATATTTGACGTATCTATCTCTTTGCGCCGTAATATTCCCTGTACAACCGGTTGAGGTTACGGGCGGAAAGGTATATCGACTGCGGACTTAAAAAATGCGAAAACTCAAAAGTGATAAGCTTTTCGACAATGCCTTCTACCGCCTTTATCCTGCGCTTGAGCTGATCGAAAGGGATCGGATAGTACAGCCGCCGCACGTCGCGTTCGAACGTTTCCACGTTGGACCACAGCGCGATACCGTGTTTATCGCATACGGTCTTGACCGCGGAAACGTAGGCGGCAAGCTCGTCCAGCGGAGCGGTGCCGTCCTGGAAAGCGCAGAAATCTATATCTTTGCCGCATTTTTCCCAAATATAGTCCCACTCTTCGGCGGTGCGTTCGGGAGTGAAAGGTTCGGCGGAAGTGACGGCAGAGCGGAAGAACGGGCTCACGAGCACTTTCTTTTCCGGAGTGGAATCTTTATACAGCGCCGCCAGGCCGCCCATAGTATCTTTGAGGTTGAGTATCCTGTCGTAGCCTTCGTGCGGGACGTACCATCCCTTGAACGACGGGATATCGCCGTAGCGCGCGACGAATTCCTTAATGAACTTTTTGTTCTGAGCGATCTCGTTTTTCCAGTCGCCGTTGTTCCATGTGAGATTGCTTATATATCCGCCGACGAAGACGGTCATATCGCGCTTTGCCGCCTCTTTGAGTATGAATCCGGCGAAATCGTCGTCTTCGTCTCTGAGCGTGGGGAATATCTTTGAAGGGTAAATGCATTTGTCGTAGAACACCGCGCGGGCGAATATGAGCGTGTCGATACCGACTTCCGCCATATTGTCGAGGTCTTTCGCCCATTCTTCGTACGTCCAGTTGGAACAGGGGATGTCGTAAGTGACGTCGTCGATAAACGTGCCGGTTATGGGATAATTCGTTTTCATAAGTGTTGTCTTCCGCCTTTCGGTTTATTTGTTTTTGCCGCCGTAGTAACGTTTGTAAAGGTTGTGCAGGTTCCGCGCGGAGATATACATAGACTGCGGGCTCAGAAAATGCGAAAACTCAAAGGTGATGCGCTTGGCGACAAGACCTTCGACTTCTTTTATCTTGCGCTTGAGCAGGTCGAACGCGATGGGATAATACAAATCCCGCACGTCGCGTTCGAACGTTTCCACGTTGGACCACAGTTCTATGCCGTATTTTTCGCACACCGTTTTGACCGCCCTGAAATACGAAGCCATATCCCCAAGCGGCGCGGTGCCGTCCTGGAACGCGCAGTAATCTATAAATGCGCCGTGTTTTTCAAAAATATAGTCCCATTCCTCGGCAGTGCGTTCGGGAGTGAACGGTTCCGTCGACGTGACGGGGGACCTGAAAAACGGGCTGACGAGCACCGGTTTTCCGGGGCAAAGATCTTTGTAGAGTTCGGCGAGCCCCATAAGCTCTTTGAGGTTGAGTATCCGGTCGTAGCCTTCGTGCGGGATATACCAGCCCTTGAACGACGGTATATCGCCGTAGCGCGTGACGCATTCTTTAACGAACTTTTCGTTTTGCGTAAATTCGGTGCGCCAGTCGCCGCCGTTCCACGTGAGGTTGCTTATATAACCGCCCATAAAGACGTCCATTCCCCTCTTTGCCGCTTCGCGGAATATGAATCCGGCGAAATCGTCGTCTTCGTCTTTGAGCGTGGGAAATATCTTTGAAGGATAGACGCACTTGTCTTCGAACGCGCCGCGGATGAAGATGAGCGTGTCTATGCCGAGTTCCGCCATATTGTCGAGCTCCGCAGCCCACTGTCCGTTCGTCCAGTTCGCTTCCGGGATGCCGTAGGTTATTTCGTCTATAAACGTGCCGGTTATGGGGAATCTGCTTTTCGTCATTCTTCTGCGCCGCCTTTCGCCCGAAGGATCGTTTTTGATACGCTTTTTCTTCGCCCGAAACAAAAATCATTATTCTATGAGTTCATTATACCATACGATGCCCGTTTTGTGAAGATTGTTTTTGCAAAAATAATCAAAAACGGCGCAAAAACGCCGAGTGTTCTTAAGGACAC
>DBXS01000004.1:0-353 GCA_002310055.1 Clostridiales bacterium UBA1206
ATCTCGTCGTCGGTGACGCAGTCGCGGAGCAGCACGTCCTCTTCCCCGTTTGCGGCGGATTCGGCCTCTTCGAGCTGTTTTTTGAGCGAAGGCAGCGTACCGTAGCGCAATTCCGCGGCTTTTGCAAGGTCGTAGCCGTTCTGCGCCTGTTCGATCTTAGCGTTGGTCTGTTCTATTTCCTCGCGCAGTTTCTGCACGCGGGTTATGTTCTGTTTTTCGCGCTCCCAGCGCACTTTCATGGAATCGAATTTGTCGCGCAGTTCGGCGAGCTCTTTTTTGACCGAATCGAGCCGCGACGCCGAAAGCGCGTCCGTCTCGCGCCCGAGCGCCTGCTCTTCGATCTCCAGCTGCAT
>DBXS01000004.1:496-43371 GCA_002310055.1 Clostridiales bacterium UBA1206
TTCACGCCGTGGAACACCTCGTAGCGTTCGCGCAGCCCGCGAAGAATGGCTATGGTATCTTCGACCGACGGTTCGTCGACCATGACGGGCTGGAAACGGCGCTCCAGCGCGGCGTCTTTTTCTATGTATTTGCGGTATTCGTCGAGCGTGGTGGCGCCTATGCAGTGGAGTTCGCCGCGCGCGAGCATCGGCTTGAGCAGGTTGCCGGCGTCCATTGCGCCTTCGGTCTTGCCCGCGCCTACTATGGTATGCAGTTCGTCTATGAACAGTATTATGCGCCCTTCGGATTTTTTGACTTCCTCCAGCACGGCTTTGAGACGTTCTTCGAACTCGCCGCGATATTTCGCGCCCGCGACGAGCGCGCCCATATCGAGCGAAAACAGCATTTTGTCGCGCAGGTTCTGCGGGACGTCGCCGCGGACTATCCTGAGCGCCAGGCCTTCGGCTATGGCGGTCTTGCCCACGCCGGGTTCGCCTATGAGGCAGGGATTGTTCTTGGTCTTGCGCGAAAGTATGCGTATGACGCTGCGGATCTCGTCGTCGCGGCCTATGACCGGATCGAGCTTTTGCTGCTTTGCCAACTCCACAAGATCGTGGCCGTACTTTTTGAGCACGTCGTAGGTGGATTCGGGGTTGTCGGTGTTCACGCTCCTGCCGCCGCGGATCGCCTTGAGCGCGGAAAGCAGGCGGTTTTCTTCTATGCCGAAGCGCGAAAACAGCGCCGAAACGGTCTTATCGGCGTTCTTGACGAGCGAAAGCAGCAGATGTTCGACCGAAACGTATTCGTCGCGCATCTTTTCGGCTATGTCTTCCGCGCCGTTGAGCGCGTTTTCCAGCGCGCGCGACGCGTAATGCGTATCCGAGCCCGAAACTTTGGGCAGGCGTTCCACTTCGGCGAGCGCCGCTTTTGCGACCCCGTCGGTATCCGCGCCGCACGAAGCGAACAGTTCGCGCGCGAGCCCTTCTTCCTGAGTGAGCAGCGCGCGGAGCAGATGGACCTGTTCTATCTGCTGGTTGCCGTATTCTTCGGCAAGACGCTGCGCCGAATTTACCGCTTCGGCGCTTTTTTGAGTATATTTTTGGAAGTTCATAAAAAACGACCCCCTTCGTTATTTTCTTACGAAAGGGATCGTACCACATAAATATGGAAATTTTGTTACAAAATTATGTACTGAGTGTAAATATTAGCACTCTATCGCCCATTCTGCTAAAATTCGATGCTTAAAATCGCCAAACAGTTGGCAGTCAGTCAGAAAGGCTTGCTGTCTTTGAGCTCTACGATGCGGTTGAATGTGTTCGCGTTCTTGGTATCTTTGCAAAAATATCCGCACCTTACGAACTGGAACCGCTCGCCCGCTTCGGCGGAAGCCAGCGCCTTTTCGGCCTTGCAGTGCTCGAGCGTCTGCTTGGAATCGGGGTTGTAATAATCGTCGAGCGTCTGCCCTTCGGGGATGGCGCGCGTGTTTTCGATTTTGAACATATAGTCGTACACGTTCACGGTCACGTCTTCGCATTCCGAAGCCGACACCCAGTGTATGGTCCCCTTGACTTTTCTGCCGTCGGCGGGACTGCCGCAGCCGCTTTCGAGGTCGGCGGTGACGTGGACGCATTCCACGGATCCGTCGGGAGCGAGATCGGCTTTACGGAACTTCACTATATACGCGCCCATGAGACGGACTTCGCCTTCGGGCTTGAGCCGGAAGAATTTGGGCGGCGGATCGAGCGAGAAATCCTCGGAATCGATATACAGTTCGCGCGTGAACGCGACGCTGCGCGTGCCGGCGGTCTCGTCCTTGGGGTTGTTGGGCAGTTCAAAGTATTCGACCTTGTCTTCGGGGTAATTGTCGACCACTACCCTGACCGGGCGAAGCACGCAGACGCGGCGCGGCGCCGTCTCGTTGAGCTCTTCGCGTATGCAGTGTTCCAGCAGCGCGCAATCGACTATGGAAAAGTTTTTTGCGACGCCTGCGCGGCGCACGAAATCGAACAGCGCCGAGGGAGTGTATCCGCGGCGGCGGAGCCCGCAGACCGTGGGCATACGGGGATCGTCCCAGCCGTCGGCGGTGCCGTTATCGATGAGCTTTTTGAGGTTGCGCTTGGAAAGCACCGTGTTGGTGATGAACAGCTTTGCGAACTCGTACTGGTGCGGCTTTTTTTCAAAGCCGATATTGTCTATGACCCAGTCGTAGAGCGGACGGTGGTTTTCGAATTCTATGGAGCACATGGAATGCGTTATGCCTTCCATCGCGTCCTGAATGGGATGCGCGAAATCGTACAGCGGATAGATGCACCATTCGTCGCCCTGACGGTGATGCGCGCGGTGGAGTATGCGATAGATTATGGGGTCGCGCATGTTGATGTTGGGCGAAGACATATCTATCTTGGCGCGCAGCGTGCAGGCGCCGTCGGGAAGGACGCCGCTCTTCATTTTTTCAAAAAGCGCAAGGTTTTCTTCCACGCTCCTGTTGCGGTAGGGCGATTCCCTGCCCGGCTCGGTGAGGGTGCCGCGGTATTCGTTTATTTCTTTTTCGTTCAGGTCGCAGACGTACGCCTTTCCCTCCTTTATGAGCTTCACGGCGAATTCATAGCACTTGCCGAAATAATCCGAACCGTAGCATACATGGTCGGGATCTTTGCCTATGAGCCATTTGAGGTCGTTGTAGATGGAATCGACGTATTCCACGTCTTCCTTGGCGGGGTTGGTGTCGTCGTAACGCAGATTGAATTCGCCGCCGAACTGTTTTGCGGCGGTGTAATTGATATAGATCGCCTTTATGTGCCCTATGTGCAGATATCCGTTGGGCTCGGGCGGAAAACGGGTGTGAACTTTTTCGACCACGCCGCTTGTCAAATCGTTTTCGATTATCTCAAACAGAAAATTGTTGTTTTCTTCCATTTTCAAAGACTCTCCTTAAAAGAGTTTATTCTGTCTATGGTTTCCGCTTTGCCTAAGATGTTCATCACCGTGAAGAGATCCGGCGAATTCAGCCGCCCGGTGACCGCCACACGGATGAACGAAGACACGTCGGCCACGCTGCCCTTATACGCCGAAGGATCGGCTTTGTAGAGCTTCATATCGGGGCAGAAGCCGTTCTTTGCGGCAATTTGCTTTATCTTTTCGAACCACGTGTTCTGGTCGTCGTTTTCATCGTAGTTTCCGGCAAAATCCGCAAGGCAGGATTTTATATCGGCTTTATCGAAGCCTTCGATAGCGTCTTCCACTTTGAACAGCTCTTTGTAGAAGAACGAAACGAACGGCCTGACTTCGCTCCAGCGGCCGAAATCTTTTCTGGGTTTCTTTCCGCCGCGGCCTATGGAAAAGACAGCTATCGCTTTTTCCTTATCCGCCTCGAGCAGGTTTGCGAACTCTTCATCGAACAGGCGCGACCATTCCAGCGCGCCGGAATATATCTGCTCGGCGGTCATGCGGGAAAGAACGTTTTTGGAAATATCCTCGAGCTTTTCAAAATCTATGAGGCAGCCGGAATTGGACATCTTCTTTATGCTGAACTGAAAATCGGTATAAGGCGAATCGGGGTTTTTGCTCCGCCATTCCTCGTAATTGGAATTGAGCACGGTGAGCAGGTATTCGCGCACCGCCTCCGGCGCGTAGCCCAGGCGCGTGTAATCGTCCATGCTCGCGCCCATATCGCGTTTGGAAAGCTTTTTCTTGTTGCCGTTGGCGTCAAGGCTCATCACCTGCGCGGTGTGCATGTATTTGGGAGTTTTGAAACCCAGATACGAAAACAGCTGCAGATGCAGAGGCAGGCTCGCCAGCCATTCCTCGCCGCGTATGACGTGGGTGGTGCCCATAAGATGGTCGTCTACCGCGTGGGCGAAATGGTAAGGCGGTATACCGTTGCTTTTGAGTATTATCTCGTCGCGGTCGTTTTCGGGCAGTTCGAGCTCGCCGCGGATCAGGTCGAAGCACTTGACTTTGCGTTCGCCGTCGCCGGAAGCGAGCACGCGCAGCACGAACGGATCGCCGTTCTTTAAGTGCTCTTTTACCTCTTTGAGCGTGAAAACGCGCCTCGCGAGCATTTCTTCTTTTTGCTGTTCGGCGAATTCCTCGGTCCATTCGCGGCTCTTGACTTCGGCTTTTTTATCCGAAGCGTTGAGCGATTCGAGCTCCTCGCGCGTGGTGAACACCGGGTACGCCAGCCCGCGGCGAACGAGATCCTTGGCGTAAACGCGGTAGATAGGTCCGCGTTCGGACTGCTTGTAAGGACCGTATTCGCCTTTGTACGCGATCTCTCCGTCTTCGCCTATTACGGCACCTTCGTCGAAATGGACTCCGTAATGCGCCAGTGTGGAAATGAGTTTCTGCGCAGCACCCTTGATCTCGCGCTTTTCATCGGTGTCTTCAATGCGCAAAAAGAACACGCCGCCCGACTGGTGCGCCAGCCGTTCGCCGACTATCGTCTGATATAATCCGCCCAGATGTACGAATCCCGTGGGGCTGGGCGCAAAGCGGGTAACTTTGGCGTCCTGCGGGAGCGCGCGCGGGGGATATTTCTTTTCTATGTCCTCGGGCGTTTCAGTCACGTCCGGGAAAAGCAGTTCGGCGAGTTTTGCGTAATCCATATAAACAATACTCCATATTAAGAATTTATCGTATTATATCACTTTATTCGCGCCCCGTCAAGATGTTTGATATAACAAATAAAACGCAAAGAAAAACGAGCGCTTCTTGCGCCCGCTTTCTAAGCTCATAACTCTAAACTCATAACCGATCGTCACCTTACGGAAAAAAGTTCAGAGTTTACGGTTCGGAACTGAGAGTTTGGAGTTTTTACGCCCGCCGCGTTAGAGAAGCTTTTATAACGCTGCCGCGCGTGAGTATGCCTTTGCCGTACCGCGCGCGCAGGCCGTCCACCGCGGCGTCATAGCGCGTATCGCGCAGGAGCTGTTTTTCGGCGGGAGAATAAAAGAACTTGCACTGTTCGCTTTCCGGCTCGGGCACGACTTCGGCGCAGCACACGCGCACCGACCGCGCCGGGCGCGAAAGATCCCAGTTCTGTTCCAGAAGCTCGCGCGCGGCTTCTTCCACGGCGCGGGTGGAAGAGACCGGGTACGGCAGCTTTTTGCGCCGCGTTATCACGTTGAGCGCGGTATCGCGTACGCAGACTTCCACCACGCCGCAGCGGGCGCCGTCGGCGCGCATACGGGCGCACGCTTTTTCGGCAAGATACGCCGCGGCGGCGAAATAATCTTCGTATCCGCACAGATCGCGCAGAAAAGTCATGCCGTTGCCGTAGGATTTCGCTGCCGGAGCGAACGGGCTGACCGGCGAATCTTCCAAACCTCGGCACGCCTTTACCAAGTCGGCGCCCGTTTTGCCGAACTGCCGCGCTATTTCTTCTGTATCGGCGCGCGCCATGTCGCCTATGGTGTATATCCCCAGCCGGCGCAGCTTGGGCACGGTGTGCCGGCCTATATACATCATATCGCCCACCGGCAGCGGATACAGCAGTTCTTTATAATTGGAACGCGTTATGGCCGTGGTGGCGTCCGGTTTTTTGTAATCGCTACCCAGCTTGGCAAACGTCTTGTTGAACGAAACGCCCACCGATACCGTCACGCCGGTCTCTTCGCGCACGCGCCGCCTTATATCGTCCGCCATCCTTATGCCGCCGCCGAAAAGCCGCGTGCTGCCTGTCACGTCCAGCCACGATTCGTCTATGCCGAACGGCTCTATCAAGTCGGTATAATCGTAATATATGCGCGTTATCTCGCGCGAATACTGTTCGTAAAGCGCGTAGTGCGGCGGCGCTATGACGAGCGACGGACATTTGAGCTTAGCCTGCCATATCACTTCGCCGGTGGAAACGCCCGCCTTTTTGGCGAGCTCGTTCTTGGCGAGCACTATCCCGTGGCGGTCCGCCTGGCTGCCGCAGACCGCCATTGGGACTTCGCGGTATTCGGGGTGCGTGACCATTTCCACCGAAGCGAAAAAGCAGTTGCAGTCGCAGTGGAGTATTATACGCCCGCCGAACGCTTCGGCATCGTCTTCCCCGCCGGAACGCGCGTTTTCGCGCAATAATTTTTGCGATCTCGCCCACACGTCGCCGCGCGCGGTGTTCCATTCAAAGCCGTTTTCAAGATTGACGCGCTTTGCGACAAGCTCGCCGTAGACCGCGCTTTTGTCGAACGAATTGCAGCACACTGCCGCCGCCTCCCTTTCCACAGGTGTTCCATTCTCATTGATGCGAACATTTGTTCTGTACGGTGATTATAGCACGCCCGCGCGCATTTGTCAAGAACAAATGTTCGCAATTCCGAAAAAAATAAAAGCCCGAAAAGCGTTTGGCTTTTCGGGCTTGCTTTTCTATACTGTTTTAAGCGCTATCACGCTTCGTAATCGATACACACGCGCTCGGCAGTGAACGGACGGACGTAAGTCGCAGCGGCGGCGACGTGAGCCGGATGCTTTTGATACGCCGCGAGAGACGAAGCGTCTTCGAATTCGGTATAAAGCATCATATCGGCGCTGGAAGACGGCAGCTTTTCGGTCTGCACCTTTACTTTCAACAGCCCGGGGACGACGCCGGCGAGCGATTCGAGCGCCTGCTTTGCGTTTTGCATAACGGATTCTTTATCTTCGAGTTCGGGTTTGAGTTTCCACAAAATGATATGGCGTACCATTATTTCTTTTTCCTCCTGTAATACAGTACCGCGCACGGAATGCAGAGCGCGGCGAGCGCCAATGCGATGATTATCGCCGCTTTGGACGTGGCGCGCATAGGTTCCGGCTCGGAAGGATCTGTGCTCGCTTCCCCTTCGGGGACGGAAGCCGGTTCGGACCGGGGTTCGGATATTTCTTCCGCAGAAAGTTCGGAATACGGGTCGGGCAGCGGATGGTCTTTGCGGTATTCGGCTTTTGCCGCAGCCTTGGAAAGGCGGGCGATCTTTGCGGCTTTGGCTATATCCGTATAAAGCTCGCCGTATTTTTCCGACGTGACGGAATCGTCGGTCGCGAACGCCGCCTCTTTGACTATCCGCGCGCTTTCGGCGAGAGTCTGATACGCGTCCTCGGCGTGAGTATATTCCACGCCGAGCGCGGCGTTCACGGCGCTCAGGACGTTTTCGTCGAGCGTTCCGACAAGTTCGAGCCGCTTTTTAAGATATTCGAGCTGCGCTTTGAGCGCGGCGTCGGGGTCGTAGGTGGGCGAAAGCGAACGCTTTGAAAGCAGACCGTTCGACACGTCTTTGCAATCGGTGCCGAAATATTCGGCATAGGCGAAGAAAGCGAATCCGTCGCCGCCCGCTTCACGCACCTCTTTGATCTCGCGGTCGAGCACGTCTGCGCCGTAATCGGTGAGCCCTATATACGAATAGGCGTGGTCGCCCGCGGCGTCAATGGTCATTTTGGAATACTGCGGCACTATGTTGGTTCCGTAGACCATGGGGAACGCGATATCGATATAGTCGTTTTCCAGCCAGATCCCGGCTTCCTGCATATATTTGGTGTAAACTTCGTTGAAATTGGGCGCCACGTCGGCGGCGACGTACATATCGGGCCGCAGTTCGTTGACGAGATCGTTGACCTGTTTTACGAATTCCGTGACGAACGAGGCGCGGAAACGGCACCAGGTGTTCCAGAGCGGATCAGATTTGCCGAGATCCATCGGGTCCTTGCCGTACTGTTCCTTAAAAAGGGCGCGCGTGTATTCGTCGTAGCCGAAATCCTCGCCTTCGGCGAGCGGGTAGCGGATATAGTCCATCTGGAACCCGTCGAGGTCGTAGGTCTGCAGGATATATTTATAGAATTTGAGCAGGAATTCGCTTACTTCCGGCAGCGCCGGGTTTAAGAAATAGCCCTTGGTGTCGCCCACGGCGGTGGTCCCTGATTTGGCGACGTTTAGCCATTCGGGCTTTTTGGTCGTGACGGCGAGCTGCGGATAGGTCGTGGAGCCGTGGCTCACGCGGTAGCAGACCATCCAGCCGAAGACCTCTATTCCGTATTTGTGGCATTCGTCTATATACGCCGCGAGCACGTCGAAGCCGCCGAGCGAGGGGTCCTGCGAAAACAGGTATTCTTCGGTATCCACCGGGAATATGGTGACCGAATTGTAAAGCAGTTCTATGCACACGGCGTTGAAACCGGCTTCGTAAATGGTTTTGACCTTTTTATTGACCTGCTCGCGCGTGGAAGATTCCGAAGGCCTGAGCCAGAGAGCGCGCGCTTCCACGGCGGGATAATCGTTTAGCAAAAGCGAAAGATCGGCGCATTTGTTTTTGAAATCGTACGTAGCTATCATCGCGGCGGCGTAGTCGTCGCCCGCGCCGCGCACCGCCGAATAAAGCTCATCAAGTTCTTTTCTGCCGGCGTCGTACGCTTCATAATCGATCACGGCGTAGGACGCGCGTTTTGTATCGAAAAGCGCGTCTATGTTCCCGCTGAGCACGTCGAGGCCCGAGAGTATGCTTTCTTCGTCGAACGCGAAGGTCACCGTCTTCGCCGTGCGGTCCACGGTGACGTGCAGCCCTTCTTCCGCCGCGGAAGAAAGCTCGGCTATGCGGTCGCGCCCGACGGCGGATACTACGAAGCCGCCTTCCGGGATCGCGTTATTGTTGCCGCCGACCGAGATCACCATACCGTTTTTGTCCACCACCACTTCGCTTCCCCATATGTTGGTGCCGGTGGAAGAGCCGCGGTCGTAGATGACTATGGTGTTTTCGGTGCGGGTGGAATTGAATTTGTCAAAATTTATCACGTTTTTGTAAAACGGCGAATATCCTTGCGCCATAAACGTCACGGTCGCCGCGGAAACGTCGTAGAGCACCCTGTCGCCAACGGATATCCCGAGCGAGCGGAGCTTTTTTATGCTGGCGCCGCTGCGCGCCACGGCGAGGAACCCTTGTGCGGGGATGGCGACTTCGTCTTCCTCGTAAACGCCCAGAACGGTCCTTTCGGCGGATACCGCGACCGCGTAGGCCGAATATTTGCCGCCGGTGGAAAACGTTTCGCCGTATTCGGACGTGTAGATATTTATCCCGTTGGTCTTGGGATACGTGTTCACGGACGTGACGCCGTAAACGTATTGTTTTTCGTCTTCGGCGCAGACCGCAAGCGCGGGGACGAGGGCGGCGAACAGTATGATCATTACCAGAACGACAGAGATCTTTTTCATAATTTTCCTTCCGTATTCAGGGACGAGAGTATTTCGAAACGGTTTTTACGGTAATCTATAAGTCCTTCGGCGCGCATCGCCGAAAGCTCGCGGCACAGCGCCGAACGGTCGCAGTTCAAAAAGTCGGCGAGCTCCGCCCGGTCGAGCGGAACAGTGAATTTCGCCCCGCCTTTTTCGCGGCGCATACCGTGCAGATACGCGCTGATCTTGCCGCGCAGCGTGGGTTTGGAAATGCACGACGCCCTGAACTGCAGCGCGAAGTATTTTTGCGAAACGATACCCAGCAGATTTGCGAGAAAGCGCGCGTTGACGCTGCACGCGCCCGAAAGCATATTGGCAAACGGTATGAACAGCACTATGCTTTCGGTATCGGCGTAAACGGTGACCGGGCTCTTGGCGTCTTTGTCCATCGCCAGGATATCGCCGAACACCTCGCCCGGCTCTATGTGCGCGACCGATTCGCGCCTGCCGTCTTCGCTCACGCTTTCGCCGGTGCATCTGCCCGAGACGAGCACGCCCATGCGGTCGGTGCTTTCGCCTTCGCGGATTATGACGCCGCCTCTGGCGTAGTCGCGGCAGTACGCGCCGGAATTTTTGACGAATTCTTTCAGTTCATCCGTCGCAAGCGACGCGAACAGCGGCGAGTTATGCAGTTTTTCGTAATCCGACTCTTTCATTTTGCGCCTCCGTTTTTTTCAGCCGTATAAAAGCAAGACTGTAAATGCCGAATTGTCGAACCGCGCGGGGATATCGGTCTGCAGTTCGAACGCCAGCGTGCGCGCGCCGTCAAGCGGCGCCGCCCCGGACGCGGACGCGAGCAGACCCGAAGGCATACGCGCGCAGCAGAGCGAATACTCTTCCCGCGCTTCGCCGTCGACGACCGGCGTCACACGCGCCGAAGTTATGCTGTTTGAGGTATGCGCGCCGAACGAATACAGCGCGAGGAACGGCCTGTTTGCGAGCGTGAGCACGCCGCTTTCGTTCGGTATTCTCACGCCCGAGACGTATTCAAGACTCAATCTGCCGCCCGAAAACACTCGCGGCGTTCCGAGCGCGTAAGTCCCGGTCCGCATACGCGGCGCAAAGGCGGGGATGCCGGCGCCGATCGGCACGGGCGGGATATCCTTTGAAAAGCAATCTTCCATAAACAACGCACCTCCGTATATGCATAATACGCGGAGCGTATGGAAAACGTCACTTTCCGCTCGGTTTACATAGCTATGTAAAACACCGGGATCGTCAGGAATATCACCCACGAGGGATGCCAGTTGCCCAGCACGAATCCGGTAAAGAGGTAAAGCGTCGCCACGAACAGCGGATAATTGAATTTGCGCATAGAACCGACCGCCACCGCTTTTATGAGCGTATAGACTACCGGCACGCAGAGGAACAGCAGCCACGCGGGGTGCCACGCGCCGAGCGTGAACCCCAGTATGAGGAACGCGGCGAGCGCGGCGATGAACACCGGCACCATAACGAGCGCAAAACGGCGGTCGCGCTTACGGAACGCGGTCTTTATACGGTGCTCGCTTTTTTCGGCGGAAGCGGAGACCTTTTGCGGTTCGGCGCCGTTCACGTCGATGATTTCATCCGGGTCGACGTACGTGAGCTGGTCGCGGTTCACCCCGTAGAATTTGCAAAGGGCTTCGATCATTTCTTCGGCGGGGAGCGATTCGGCGCTTTCCCACGATTTGACCGACGCCGTCTCGGCGCCGATGGAATGGGCGAGCTCACGTTCGGAAAGTCCCGCCGATTCGCGGTATTTTTTAAGTCGTTCGGAAAAGTTCGATTTCATATATCGTGATCTATCCTTTCGGGATATCTTACTGCAAGAACGGCGTCAGCCGTAAAAAGTCGCGTCGAGCCAGCGCGCCGCCATTTCCGCCCAGCGGGCGACGTAAGGCGAAACGTATGCGCTGTTGTTCGCGGGCGCCGTGTTGCGGTCCGCCATGGCGAGCCCGTGCGCGCCCGAGGGGAAAACGTGCAGCTCGTACGGCACGCCGTGTTCGTTGAGCGCGTTGGCGTAGAGCAGCGAGTTCTGCGAAGGCACGCACCCGTCGTCGGCGGTGGTCCAGATGAACGCGGGCGGCGTTTGGTCAGTCACCTGCAGTTCGAGCGACACTCTTTCGAGTTCCTCTTGAGTGAAGACGTCTTCGGACCTGCCGTAAAGGTTTATGAACGAAAGCCGGTGAGTCGCCCTGACCGCGGTCACGACGGGATAGCAGAGTATAGACGCGTCGGGACGCGCGGCGTCTTTTTCAATCCCGAGTTTTTCGAGCACGCGTTCGTCGTTGTAACGCGTGGATATATAGCCCGCGAGATGTCCGCCGGCGGAAAAGCCGATGACGGCTATCTTATGCGGATCTATGCCGTATTCCGCGGCGTGCGTGCGCAGATAAACTATGGCGCTCGCCGCGTCGAGCAGCGGATTGATCTCGCCGCAGTACGGCTTAATGGCGTAGCGCAGTATGAACGAAACGCAGCCGTACGCCGAAAAATGGTCGGCTATGGGGTACGCTTCGCGGTCGGAAAGGAATTCGTAACCGCCGCCGGGAAAGACTATCATCGCCGGTCTGAGTATACCGTCGAGTTCGGGCGACGCGGGGCGTTCGCTGTACTGTAGATAAGACTTTTCGCAGCCTTCGTAAAGCGGCTTGTCGTAAAGAGGGATGTTTATCATTGCGCGTTTCTCACTTTCTTATGTTTGTTTATCAATGACGCCGCTTTGCAGACCGCCGTAAAAAGCGCGAAAGCGAGCGGCAGGATCATTATGACGTCGCCGATATACGAATACAGCGTGCGGCGCGCGTTGGGGTAAACGGTGCCGTATATGACGGCCTGCGTGAGCGGCTCGGTGTTTTCACTCGCCGCGCCTTTGGGAGAAACAAAGCACGAAACGCCGGTGTTCGCCGCGCGGATGAGCCATTTTCCGTTTTCCGCCGCGCGCACCGCCGAATGGGCGAGATGCTGATATATGCCGGGCGTGTCCTCGAACCAGCTGTCGTTGGTACAGACCAGAAGCAGTTCGGAATCAACCGGCGCAAGCGACGGGAACACCGAATCGAAACAGACGAACGCGCCGGCTTTTACGCCGCAGCATTCGATAAGCACGCTCTCTTCGCCCGCCGAAAGGTCGAGCGACGAAAGGTTCATGGAATCTAAAAACGGCAGCAGTTTCATAAGCAGGTCGCGGTAGGGCAGGAATTCGCCGAACGGCACCGGGCGGCGTTTGCGGTAAGGTTCGCCGCGCGTTCCGTCGGGGTATACCGCGAACACCGAATTGTATTCCCTGCCGCCTTCGCGCTCGAGCGCGCCGACGATGACGGTGCAGCCGTATTCGGCGGTTATCTGAGTTATGCGGGCGTTAAGTTCGCTGTCGAACACGCACGGGAACGCGGTCTCGGGCAGGACGATGAGTTCGGCGCCGTTCTGCGCCGCCTCTTGTGTGAGCGAAATATAGCGCTCTTTATTTTCTTTGAGCTTTGCCGAATCCCATTTTTCCATCGAAAGCTCGTTCCCCTGCACCGCGGCGGCTTTGATTCCGCCTTCTTCCGGCGAAGGGACGCACATAAGCGCCGTTCCCGTAACGAGCGGAACGGCGAGCGACAGAGACGCCAGTATCACGAACCCGCGCTTTTTCATACGCACGCACAGCGCGAGCGAGCAGGTGAACAGGCACAGAATAAGCGTGATGAAGCGCGCGCCGAACAGCGAGACGTTCTGCAGAAGCGGCAGGAACATATACTGCCCGACCGCCGACATCCCCCACGGGAACGCCAGCACGCCCACCGACATAAGCCATTCCCCCGCCATATAGCAGCAGGCGGCGGCGAGCGGCTGAAGCAGATACTTGCGCGGCGTGAGGTTCAAAAGCAAAAACGGCAGCGCCAGAAGCAGCGCATGGTAAGCGCCGATGCCGAAAACTCCGGCTATGACCACAAATATCCCCTGCGCCTGCGTAAAACCAAACGCTTCGAACGGGTAGAGCGCGGTCAGCCAGCTGTAGAGCGGCACGAAAAAGCCGAACCCGAACCAGAGCACGGTCCTAAACGGCTTTTCGGGCGCGAAACACCCGTCTTCCGCCGGCGCGAAAAGCCTGAAAAACAGCAAAAACAGCCCCAAAAAGCCAAAAATGAAAAGCTCGCCTTTAAAAAAGGCAAGCGAATATACTACGCCTGCCGAAAAGCTCCATATGCGGCGCTTGCGGTAAGCCGCGCCGAAGAGCCGCGCCGCGCCGTTCACAGCGCGTTGAGCATACGCCGTATCTCGTTCACGGCGCATTCAAACGCCGCGTAGGGGGATTCGAAAGCGTACGCGTGTTCCACGCCCTTATCCGCCGAAAGCGCCGAAAGCCCTACGAAATCGGTGAGATGCGGTTCCACGGTGAGGACCGCGTCGCCCGGTGTATAGGCGTTTATCTGCGCGAGCAGTTCGGGGATAAGCGCGTCGCCTTTGCCGGGAGGCACTATTACGCCGCCGGGAAGGCAATCTTTTATGTGATAATATTGGATGTGTTCTTTAAGTAAATCGAAAGCGCCCGCCGCGGGCAAGCCGCAATAGATGAAATTGCCGTTGTCGAGCGTGACTCTGAGCCTGCCGCCGGTCGAATCGACGAGCTTTTTGACCCGCTCCGCCGAACAGCCGTATATGCCTTTTTCGTTTTCGTGGCAAAGCACGAATCCGCAGCCCGACGCTTTTTCCGCAAGCGCGTTTATGTGGAAAAACACCTTTTTTTCATACTCTTCGAACGGTTCGCCGTCGACCGGGTAAAACGAGAACATACGAATGTTGCGCGTGCCGAGTTTATCGCCGATCTCCATAAGGCGGTCGAGCAGCGCGTCCTGCGACTGCGCCTCGTCGATCCTCACCTTGCCGAGCGGCGAGCCGAGCGACCACACCTTTATTCCGTGGATGCCCATACGGCGGCGGATATCGTCGAGTTCCCTGTCGGAAAGCGTGACGAAAGACCTGCCGTCGACTCCGCGCAGTTCGATATATTCGATTCCCAGCGTGTTGAGCGAAGCGAGCTGAAGCTCGAACCGCGGGTCGATCTCATCGGCGAATGCCGAAAGTATGAATCTTGCCATTTGACGTGTTTTTCACTCCTCGACGGCGACTATCCTGCCGTTTTCGAAATAGCCGGTGTAGCTGCGCCCGTTGGGCCAGGTGTAGACGGCTTTTTCGCCGTGGACGTAACTGCCGTCGTCGTTCAATATGAATTCGCCGTTGGAATTCCGCAGACGCGTGTCGGGGACGCTGTCGATGAACGTGCCGATATACGATTCGCCGTTTGCCCAGTGGAAGGTCCCCTTGCCGTTTATCTTGTCGTTTTCAAAACTGCCGGTGTAGTAATTGCCGTTATCGAAGTAATAGGTCCCTTCGCCGTGTTTCATGCCGTTGACGTAGTCGCCGGTATAGCGCGCCACGACCGAACCTTCCGCCGAAGCATAGGTATAGGTCCCCTTGCCGTTGTACATACCGTTCTTATACTCGCCTTCGTAGCTGGTGCCGTCCGCCCAGACGTACTTGCCGTGACCTTCCATTTTGCCGTCGACTATATCGCCTTCGTAATAATCGCCGTTTTTATAGACGTACTTGCCGTGGCCGGTGAGCTTGTCGTATTCAAACGTGCCTTCGTAGACGTCGCCCGTGGCGTAATAGGTGAGCTTGCCTTCGCCGTGCTGATACAGCTTGTAGATATCGCCCACGTACTTGTTGCCGTTGGAAAATTCTATCGTGTTGTTGTAATAGTCGAGCGTGGCGGTCCTGCCGTCGGGATATTTGATCCTGCCTTTGACCGGCTGACCTTCCACCACCTTGCCAATGAAAGAATACCCTTCGTCGTTGGTGATATACCGGTACCCCATAAGGAGCAGCACGCCCACGGCGGTAGCGACGCAGACCGCCGCAAGGATGAATATTATTATTACCGGATGAATTCCCTGCTTGCCTTTATACATTTAGATCCTCCGAACAGTCAGCTTTCGCTTGAGAAAAGCCCTATTATGGATTGCGCCAGAGCCGGAAAAACGTACACGCACACCAGCGTCACGACCGCGAACAGCGCTATGGCGATAAGCAGTATCGCCACGCCGCCGGTGTTGGCTTTATATTTGTTTTCGGCTTTTTGGATATTTTCTTCGGGTATATAATACCTGCCGTTTTCGCAAAGCACGGTACGAGAAAAATCCGAACCGTTATTTAGCGAACGGCGCAGGAAGAAAGACGGCTTTTCGCCGAGCTCTTCCATACTGAGTGCGCTTTCGGGCGTGAAGGCGTTGTTTTGCAGCAGTTTCTGCACGAAAGAGCCGAGCTTTTTGCGCACGAAGAACACGTACAGCGCGGCGACGCTGACGCCTATCATAAACGCCCACAGCACAAATCTGATATCATCCATTTGACCGCGCTCCTTAATTGAAAATTCTTATTTACAAGGGACGAGCTTTTCGGTCCCGCCCATATACGGGCGCAGCGCGGCGGGAACGCTCACGCTGCCGTCGGCTTGAAGATTGTTTTCCAAAAAGGCGATAAGCATACGGGGCGGAGCCACGACCGTGTTGTTGAGCGTGTGCGCCAGATACTTGGTGCCGTCTTCTTTTTCTATCCTTATCTTCAGACGTCTCGCTTGAGCGTCGCCCAGGTTGGAGCAGCTGCCCACTTCGAAATACTTCTTCTGTCTGGGGGACCACGCTTCGACGTCGCACGATTTGACTTTGAGGTCGGCAAGGTCGCCCGAGCAGCATTCGAGCGTGCGCACGGGGATATCCAGGCTGCGGAACAGGTCGACGGTGTTCTTCCACAATTTGTCATACCACGTCATACTGTCTTCGGGTTTGCAGATGACGATCATTTCCTGTTTTTCGAACTGGTGAATGCGGTACACGCCGCGCTCTTCTATGCCGTGCGCGCCTTTTTCCTTGCGNNTTGCGGAAGCAGGGCGAATAGCTGGTGAGCGTGTGCGGCAGAGTTTTTTCGTCGATTATGGTGTCGATATACTTGCCTATCATCGAATGTTCGCTGGTGCCTATGAGGTACAGATCTTCGCCTTCGATCTTATACATCATAGCGTCCATCTCGGCGAACGACATAACGCCGTTCACCACGGCGGCGCGGATCATAAACGGCGGCACCACATAGGTGAAGCCGCGGCCGATCATAAAGTCGCGCGCGTAGGCGATGACCGCGGAATGCAGACGGGCGATATCGCCCATAAGGTAGTAGAAGCCGTTGCCGGCGACGCGGCGCGCCGCTTCGAGGTCTATGCCGTTGAAGCGTTCCATAATATCGGTGTGGTACGGGATCTCGAAATCGGGAACGACCGGCTCGCCGAAACGTTCGAGCTCCACGTTTTCGCTGTCGTCCTTGCCTATGGGGACAGACGGATCTATTATATTGGGGATGCGCATCATTATTGATGTGATCTTTTCTTCGTGCTCTTTTTCCTCGGCGGTGAGCGAATCTATGCGGCTGCCTTTTTCCGCCATTTCGGCCTTGACTTTTTCGGCTTCGTCGCGTTTGCCCTGAGCCATAAGCCCGCCTATGAGCTTGGACGCCTTGTTGCGCTCGGCGCGGAGCGATTCCACCTCCACTTTGATCTCGCGGTTGCGCTTATCCAGCCCGAGCACCTCATCTACGAGAGAGAGTTTGTCGAACTGATACTTTTTGCGTATGTTTTCTTTTACCGCTTCGGGGTCGGAGCGCAGGAATTTGATGTCGATCATAATTGATTATTCTCCTATATCTTCAAAAAAGTTATTTCCGCATAATTGTTTGAGCAGGACTTCAAGGTCTTTCGCCGAAGAATACGCTATGACGACCTTGCCCTTGCCGTAGGCGCCTTCGTTGATGGCGAGCTTGCGGCCCAGCTTGGAAGACGCGCGCGATTCGAGCCGCCCGTAATAGGAACTGCGCACCTTGCGAGCCGAAACGGAAGGCGTTTCGGTATCCTGACGTTCGAGCAGGCGCTTTACGCGCCGTTCGGTCTCGCGCACGGAGATCTCTTCGTTTTCGACCGCCAGCGCGAATTCGCACAGCTCTTTTTCGGTGAGCTTTTCGGCAAGCGGGAGCAGCGTGCGGGCGTGCCCGAACGAAAGCTTTCCGGCGCGCAGATCGTCGAGCAGTTTTTCGGGCAGCGCCAGTATGCGCAGCTTGTTTGCGACCGAAGGACGCGACTTGCCCACGCTGAACGCCACGTTTTCCTGGTTCATACCGTATTCGTTTATAAGGCTTTCGTATCCGCGGGCTTCTTCCACGGGATCCAGGTCTTCGCGCTGGAGGTTTTCCACAAGCGCGACGAGCGACGCGGAGCGATCGTCCAGATCCTTTACTATGACGGGTACTTCGCTGAGTCCCGCCGCCTTGCAGGCGCGCCAGCGGCGCTCGCCGGCGATGATCTCGTAAAATCCGTTCTGCTTGCGGCGGACCACTATGGGCTGGATCAGCCCGTGCTCTTTAATGGAAGCGGCGAGCTCGGCTATGGATTCGGGGTCGAATCTTTTTCTGACCTGCGCGCGGTTGGGTTCGATATCCGCAAGGCGGAGCATGCTCACGCCGTTTTGCGAAGTGTCGTTTTCGGCGAGCAGAGCGTCTATGCCTCTGCCCAGACCGCCTTTATATGTAGCCATAGAATTCACCCTTCACATCTTTCCATAAGTTCCAGCGCTATGTCTTCGTAAGCGCGCGAACCCTTGGAGTATTTGTCGTACATATACGCGGGGACGCCGTAGCTGGGCGCCTCGCTGAGTTTGACGTTGCGCGGAACGGGGCGCGAAAACAGCTTTGCGCCGAAATACTTTTTGATTTCGCCAAGCACCTGCGCGTTGAGCGTGAGCCGCCCGTCGTACATATTGACGAGCACCCCCACGAGTTCGAGTGACGGGTTCTTGCGCTGCTTGATGTAGCGCACCGTGTTCATAAGCTGCGTGAGCCCTTCCAGCGAATAAAACTCGCACAAAGCCGGGATGACCAGGCCGTTTGCCGCCGTGAGCGCGTTCAACGTTATGAGCCCCAGCGAGGGCGGACAGTCGATAAACACGTAATCGTACTTTTCGGCAAGCGGGGTAAGCGATTCGCGCAGCTTGTATTCGCGGTTTTCGATATCGACCAGTTCGATCTCGGCGCCCACGAGGTCCATCGTGGAAGGGATGACCGAAAGGTTGGGCACGCAGGTGGAACAGACCGCGTCCGCCGCCGCCGTGCGGGAAATGAGCAGGTCGTAGACCGAAGCGTGGATCTGCCGCTTGTTGATGCCGAGCCCGGTGGTGGCGTTGCCCTGCGGATCGGTATCCACGAGCAGCACGTTTTTCTTTGCTTTTGCAATGCACGCGGCTATGTTGACCGCCGACGTGGTCTTGCCCACGCCGCCCTTTTGGTTTGCAAACGCAATTATTTTGTATTTGTTCATAAGCGTTCCGCCGTTTTGATTTTTATTATATGATGCCGTATATATAATACCACTTAACACGCCCCCGTGTCAATATAAATAATATGAATTTTCTTATAAACATAAGTTAATCAAAGCACGCGCGCCGCAAAGAAAGCTCCCGCGGGCGAACGCGCGCCGCGGGAGCAGAATGATTATATTATCAGTTGGGCCGGTATTCGGTGAAAGTGACGGTCACGGTGATCTCTTCCGAAGTGTACGTCCTCCCCGAACGGGCGTAGCGTTCGAGTTCTATTTCGGCGCTGTCGCCCACCGAAAGGTTTTTGAGCAGCGACGCGATATCGGCGGAAGACGATATTTCGGTGCCGTTTATCGAAATTATGCGGTCGCCGGAACGGATGCCCGCCGCGGCCGCATCTCCCGAAGAAGCCACGGACTGGACGTAGACGCCGTATTCGGGCACGCCGTAATACATCGCGTAGTACTGCGAATCGATATCCACAAGCGAAGCGCCCAAGTCGATCCTGCCGCGCACGTAACCGTATTCCATAAGGTCGCCAACCACCGGCAGCGCGGTCGAAAGCGGGATAGCGAACCCGAGCCCTTCGTAGCTGGTATCGGAATACTTGGCGTTGACGATGCCTATAAGCTGGCCCGACGAATTGAACAGTCCGCCGCCCGAGTTGCCGGGGTTGACCGCCGCCGAATGCTGGAGCAGCGACATTTCCTTGCCGTCTATCTCGATATCGCGTTCGAGCGCCGAGACGACGCCTTCGGTGACGGTGCCGCCGAGCTTGCCGAGCGGGTTGCCTATCGCCACCACCATATCGCCCACCTCGAGCAGGTCGCTTTCGCCCAGCACCGCGGCGGAAAGTCCGCCTTTTTCTATTTTTATGACCGCGATATCGGTCTGCGAATCGGTGCCGACGAGCGACGCGGTGTATTCGGCGCCGTCGTGCAGGCGCACTTTTATGGAAGAAGCCCCCGCCACGACGTGGTCGTTGGTGACTATATAGCCGTCTTCGGTGATGATGACGCCGCTGCCCGCGCCGGTGGTGACGTACTGGCGCATAAACACGCTGGTGGAAGTCGTTTCGGTGGTGATCTCCACCACGCTGTCGGAAGCGAGCTTGGCAACGCTCTTTACGGTGTAGTATTTATCCGGGTCGACCGTCTCGAGCACTACGGTCTCCGTCTTCTGTTCGGTCTCGGGCTCGCTGCTTTCCAGCCGGTAATCCTGGCTGCTGTTTTCGGTATGATCCTGCGATTTGGCGTATTTTGCGCCGAAGAAGAACCCCGCTCCGCCGAAAAGCACGCAGAGCGCGACGACTATCGCCGTGACCGCGACCCGGCGGTGCGAACGGTTATATTTCACCGGCACGTAAACAGGCGCGCCGTTTGCGTTTTCGTAGTTCGAGTTCATAATACGCCCCGCTTTCTTTGTTTTACTGGCCTTATTATACCCGCTATTCTTAAACTATCCTTAAAAAGCGATAATTCCCAAATGTTCAAGTAAAATTTTCACGCCGAGAAGAATGAGTATGACGCCGCCCGCGATCTGCGCCGGTTTCCGGAACTTTTCGCCCATCACTCCGCCTATGCGCACGCCGGCGAACGAGAAGGCGAACGTGACGACGCCGATGACCGCGATCGCGAAAAGTATATTCACTTCGAGCATGGCGAACGTGACGCCCGCGGCGAGCGCGTCGATACTGGTGGCTACGGCGAGCACGAGCATCGTCTTCGCCGACATTTCGGCGCCGCCTTTGTTTTCGTCCTTTTCAAAGATCGCTTCCCACAGCGCCTTGCCGCCTATCAGAAGCAGCAGCCCGAACGCGATCCAGTGATCGTATTCGGTTATGTATTTTTCAAAACCCGTGCCAAGAAGCCAGCCCAGAAGCGGCATAAGCGCTTGAAAACCGCCGAACCACGCGCCGGCGATGAACGAGTTTTTGAGCGGTACGCTTTTTCCGTATGCGAGTCCCTTGCAGACCGAAGCCGCGAAGGCGTCCATGGAAAGCCCCGCCGCAAGCAGTAAAAGTTCAAATATCCCCATATATACCGACCTTTGTTTTTTTGACCGGATACTACTATATCACTAATGCGCGCGTTTGTCAACACGGCTCAAAATGATTTGAAAACTATTGATTTTGACTGTTTTATATGGTATAATTTAATAACTAAACGACAAGCGAAGTTACTGCGGGTGGATCACTTGGAACTTGACGACAAATTCAGCATAATAGCTTACGTCCGCACCGGTTTTCCGACCAAATTCGGCATACCGCGCCAGCCGGCGCGAGTCCCCGGACTGGCGGGGAAGATCGTTTTTGAGCCTATGTTCAGGAACAAAGAGCTGCTCCGCGGGCTGGAAGGTTTCAGCCACATATGGGTGATATGGCACTGTTCGCTTTCGGCGCCGTTCGGCGCGCGGAGCACCGTGCGTCCCCCGCGGCTGGGCGGCAACGCACGGGTGGGCGTTTTCGCCACGCGCTCGCCTTTCAGGCCCAACCGCATAGGACTTTCTTGCGTGAAGATAGAAGAGATCGTGACCGAAAGCCCCGACGGCCCGTATATAGCCGTTTCCGGCGCGGATATGGCGGACGGCACTCCGGTGCTGGACATAAAGCCGTATCTTCCCTACGCCGACAGTTTTCCCGGCGCGTCTTGCGGCTTTGCCGGCGCCGGGCTGGACCACCGGCTTGAAGTTGAGATCCCGCCGGAAAAAGCGGCGGTCTTTCCGCCGGAAATGCTCGGCACGCTCAAAGACTTGCTCGCCGAAGATCCGCGCCCCGCGTACGAAGGCGACGAAAAGCGCGTATACGGGTTCGGCTTTGCGGGGTTTGAAATAAAGTTCCGGGTCGCGAACGGAATACTGACCGTAACGGATATCAGCGAGGAAACACCCGAAAACGAAGAAAAGACTTAAAAAGGCACAAAACGGAGAACAGTTATGATAAAACATTTTCCTTCACAGTTCGTATCTTTTGAAAACGATTTCTGCTCGCGCACGCCGGAATACCCGCATATCGGCGAAAACGTGCGCGTCGACTGCATCATCGAAAACAACGCCTCCGTTCCCGAACTCGAATACTGGGTGTACGGCGGCGAAAACGTAAAGGTCGCAGGCAAGGGCGACGGGCGCCGTTATTCGTTCGAGCTCGGCGCGTTCAAAGAGCGCTGCTTTGTGAACTACCGCATTTCCTGCGGCGGCGAACGCAGCCGTATATTCACTTTCCCCGTTTGCGAAATAAAGCGCTGCGAACGCTTTGAAGCGCTCTATTTCCGCGGCGATTCGTTCTGCGGCGTGCTGGGCGACGGTTACTGCGTGAACCTTGATCTGGGCGAAAACCTCAACGTTTCGTGTTCCGGTAGCATAAGAAGAGGCGCGTACACCATATCGGCGGATCTGCCGCTGTGCGGCACGCGGCTCAAAGTCGGCGGCAGAGGGCTGTGGAGCCTGGGCAAATGCCGCGTGACGGCGATAACGCTCGAACTGAACGCCGACGGCGCCGCCGTGCGATCCACCGTCGAGACCGAAATAGAACGCAATCACGTCTTCGGGACCGGCGAGAGATTCGATTCGGTCGACCAGAACGGAAAAAGCACTTCCGGCCAGGTCGAGGAACGCTGTTTTTATCAGGAAGAGATAACTTATATCCCGGTGCCGTTCTTCTTCACCGATACCGGTCTCGGCTGGTATTGCCGCGGCACCGTACCCGCCGCCATGGATTTCGGCGACAAAGTAACAATAACCCGCGAATCCGCGGGAAGCTGCATTTTTGAAGACACGCTGTTCTGCGGCGAGCCGAAACAGCTTTTGAAGACGTATTTCGCGCTTTCCGGTCAGCCCGAGCTGCCGCCCGAATGGGTATACGGCGTATGGCTGAGCGCCAACGGATGGAACCGCACCAAGGAAGTTTACGAAGTGCTGGACGAGATGCGCGAAAATTCCTACCCCGCGTCGGTGCTGGTGCTGGAACCCTGGAGCGACGAAAGCACGTTCCACGAATGGGACCGCGTGCGTTTCGCCGCCCACGACAGTATGATGCGCGACGTCCGCGCCGCCGGACTGCACGTGGTGCTGTGGCAGATATCCACCATCCACGCGGGTTCGACCGACGAAAAAGAGGCGCTTGAAAACGGCTACTGCATCAAAAACGAAGACGGCACGCCGTTCTACATTCCCGACGGCTGGTGCAAGGGCAATCTGATATGCGATTTTTCCAACCCCAAGGCGTGCGAATGGTGGTTCGGCCACCGGAAGCATCTGCTCGATGAAGGCGTGGAGGGGTTCAAGACCGACGGCGGCGAATACGTTATGGATAAGACGGTCCGCCAGTTCGACGGCAAACGCGGGCTGGAGGCGCGCAACCTGCACCCGCTTCAGTATCAGAAAGCGTATCACGATTTTATGCGCGAAAACGGAGTGAACGGCGTGACGTTCAGCCGTTCCGGCTACGGCGGATGCCAGACCACGCCGCTCCACTGGGCGGGCGACCAGTCCAGCGAATGGCGCGAACTGAGAGGTCAGCTCGCTGCAGGCGTTTCTTCCGCCCTTTCGGGGATAATGTTCTGGGGATTCGATATCGGTTCGTTAGGCGGACCGCTTCCGAACAAAGAGCTGTATCTTCGTTCCACCGCGTTCGCCTGTTTCTGCCCCATAATGCAGTGGCATTCCATGGTGATGCCCGATCAGCTCGCCCCGAGATACGACAAAAAGACTTACAACGACCGTTCGCCGTGGAACCTGGCGCGGCAGTTCGGCGACAAAGAGATACTCACGATAGCTTCGCGTTTCGCACGGCTCAGACATTCGCTCATACCGTATATCGCTTCCGAAGCGGAATACTGCGCGGCGAACGGAAGGCCCCTGATGGCACAGCTTTGCATAGATTTTCCGCAGGATAAAAACGCGTGGAACGCGTGGGACGAGTATATGTTCGGGCGCGACCTGCTCGTCGCTCCCGTCTATACCGAGGGCGCGACCGGCAGAGACGTTTATTTCCCCAAAGGCGTATGGGAAGACATATTCACCCGCAGTGTGTACGAAGGCGGCGCGACGAAATACGTCGAATGTCCGCTCGACCGTATCCCCGTGTTTATGAGGAAAAAGCAATGAAACGTTTCCTTGCGTTTTTGATTTCGCTTACGCTGCTTGCGCTTTGCGGCTGCGGCGGGAACAACGCAAAACCTTCCGGCGTTCCTTCCGCGGAAGAGACGGCGGAAGAAAGTTCTGCTGAAGAAGCGCCGGAATACGCGATCGTCTTCTACCGCTTTTACGCCGACGAAGCCGACAGGATGGCGGCGAAGGTAAAAGAGCTCACCGGCAAAGAGATACAGGTAATAGAATACGACCAGAATTCCCAAATGCCCGAGCACGCCGTATATATAGGCGAAGTGACCGACGGCGTGGGAAACGAGCTGTGCCGCGCGGCGCGCGGATACGATTACGGAATAAAACCGCAAAACGGCAGCGTTTATATCTACGGCGGCAGCCGCGACGCGGTCACGAAGGCGGCGGAATACTTTATGAGCGAATTCATAACCGAAAACGGCGTAAATACGGATACGGAATACGTTTACACTCACGATTATCCGCTTGCGGGCGCGAGCGTGTGCGGCGTTCCGCTTTCCGAATACACCGTTGTGTATTCCGCGACAACGAACGAAGCGAAATATTCCGACGCGGCAAACGAAATAAAGCAGTATCTTAAAGAAAACGCCGATTTCACACCCTCCGTCGTCCCCGCCGCGCGCGCTGAGACGACTTATGAGATACTTCTTGGAAGCGAGACCGGCAGAGAGACCGGCAAGGGACTTTACGAAAGCAAGTTCGAATACGACGCGTACCGCATAATCATCGACGGCACCAAGATCGCCATAGTCGGCGGCAACGCGTGCGCCGTCTGGCACGGGTTCCTGGCGCTTTGCGGCGCTGTTGCCGAAAACGGCGGAAATATCGGCGAAACGACGATAGACGGCAGATGCAGGCTCGTCAAAGTCGCCTGCGTGGGCGGTTCCATAACCGAAGGCAGCAATTCCAAGGACCCCGACAAGACCTACCCAAACTTTCTGCAGAAGATGCTGGGTTACGATTATCTGGTCAAGAATTACGGCATAGGCGGCTATTCGGTGGTGAGCACCGACGTCCACGCTTATACGAAGCACTGGAAATACACCTCCTCGGTGAAATTCGTCCCCGACGTGGTGATATGGATGCTGGGCATAAACGACGGCAACCCGAGCCAGGACTACAAGGCGTGGGAAGGCACAAACAGGCGCGAAAAATACATACAAAGCGCCGAAATGATGTTTTCCGCCTACGAAAAAGTCAATCCCGACGTACAGATATTCGTGACTCTCCCCTCTTCGCTGTTCAAGTCCGACGTGTGGGCCGAATGGAAAGAATGGGGCGCGAGGGTCGAAAAATACGTGATCCCGCTCAACCGCGAGCTTGCGGAAAAGCACGGGTATCCGGTGATCGACGTCTTCACCTGGGCAAACGACCACCCCGAAGTATTCCACGACGGGCTCCACCCCGAAGACGACGCCTACAAGACTTACGCCAAACGCGTTTACGACGAGATATACGGCGTTATAAAAACTCCCGAAGACCTTGGCTGAATTCTTTTTAAAAGAAGGAGATATCTTTATGAAAAAGATTGCGGCTTTTCTGCTTGTGCTGCTTGTCGCGGCGCTGGCTTTCGTTTCGTGCGGCAATACGCAGACCGAAGAAAGCTCGGCCCCGGAGCCGGTATCCGAAGAGATATCCGAGCCCGAGCCCATTGAATACGACATAGTGTACTTCCGTTTCTACGCCGACGAAGCCGATATCCTCGCCGCGGAAATGGAATCGAAATACGGCAGAGCGCCGCAGGTCGTAAAGTTCGACCAGAACAAGGCGATGCCCGAGCACGCGATATATCTGGGCGAAGTGACCGACGGCACGGGCAGCGAGCTTTGCAGATCGGTGAACAAGCGCGACTACGGGATAAAGACCGTGGGCGAAAACGTATATATCTACGGCGGAACGACCGCCGCCGTGAAAAACGGCATAACCTATTTTACGCAAAACTTCCTCGCCGAAAAAGGCGTAGCCCTAAACTGCGAGTATTCTTACACGCACGTTTACGCGCTTGCGGGCGCGACCGTGGGCGGCGCGCCGCTTTCGCAGTTCGAAATAATCTATTCCCCCACCGATAACGAAGCTAAGTACCAGAACGTGGCGGCTAAGATAAAATCGTATCTCGACGAAAACGCCGACTTTTCGCCGCGCACGGGCGGAAGCTCAAAGCAGGAATCCGAATGCGAGATCATACTCGGCTGCGCTTCGGGCAGAGAGCTCGCCGACAGGTTCCACGAAGCCGATTTTGAATATAACGAATACCACGTGGAAATTTCCGGCACCAAAGTTGCGATAGTCGGCAACAACGCCTGCGCCGTGTGGCACGGGTTTATGGCGTTTACCGAATATCTCAAGTCCCACGGCAACGCGGCGGAAGACGCCGAATTCGACGGCGCGTGCACTTTGGTCAAAGTCGCCTGCGTGGGCGATTCCATCACCATAGGGATCAATTCGAGCGACCCGTACGTCTACACCTACCCCAATTATCTGCAGGAAATGCTGGGCTACGATTATCTGGTCAAGAATTACGGCGCGAGCGGGTATTCGGTGGTTTACACCGACGACTACGCTTACAGCAAGCATCCGTTCTACAGGCAGTCGCAGACTTTCTGCCCCGACGTGGTGATATGGATGCTTGGCACCAACGACGGCAACCCCGGGCAGTCGTACAAGGAATGGGAAGGCACGAACCGGCGCGAGAAATACATAAAATCCGCCGACGATATGTTCGCCGCGTACGAAAACGTTAACCCCGACGTGCAGATATTCGTCTGCATACCCGCGCCGCTGTTCGAAAGCACGGTCTGGCCGTGGGAGGCGTGGGCGGAAAGGATAGAAAAGTACGTGCTCGACCTGAACCGCGAGCTCGCCGAAAAGCACGGCTACCGCACCGTGGATATCTACAGCTGGTCGCTCACGCACCAGTACGTCTTCCCCGACGGGCTGCATCCCAAGGACACCACGTATGAAAAATACGCCCGCCGCGTCTACGACGAAATTATCGATTATATCAAGACTCCGGACGACATAAAAACAAACTGATATAAAAAGGAGAAAAAAATGAAAAGACTGATTGCGCTTATCCTTTCCGTCCTTATGATATCGCTCGTTTTCGCGGCGTGTTCCAAGACGGATCCCGGTCAGAACGAAAGCAAGCCCGCGTCTTCCGGCGAAAGCGCCGACAATTCGGGCGCGGCAGAAGACAGCTCCGCCGAGGAAGAATCGGAAGATCCGTTTGAAGACGGGCTGCCCGAAAAGAACTACGGCGGACGTGAATTCCGCATACTCCAGCGCACCGAATTCAAATACGAATTCGAAAACGACGAAACGGTGCCCGAAAAAGTCAACCAGCTCGTCGCCGAACGGAACCGCAAGGTCGAAGACCGTTTCGGCGTCAAGATAGTGACCGTGGACCAGATGGGCGCCTGGGGCAAGCATGAAGACTTTATGAGCTATATCCGCAACAGCATGGTCCAGGAAGACCCCGGTTACGATATCATAGCCGGCTACGCTGCGATAATGCCTTCCGCCGTCGGCGACGACCTGTTCCGCAACTGGCACGACCTTGACGATTGGATCAACTTTGACAAGTCGTGGTGGTCGCAGGATATAGTCAACGAACTCACCGTCAACGGAAAGCTTTATCTGCTCACCGGCGATATCTCGATGACCTTCTGGGATATGATGACCGGCATGTTCTTCAACAAAGAACTCGCAAGTCTGTATTCGCTCGACCTGTATTCGCTGGTGCGCAGCCATGACTGGACTTTCGACAAGATGCTGCAGATCTGCAAGGATACCTATATCCCCACGGACGACGACGAAGCGCGCGTATACAGCTACTGCACTCAGCGCACCACGCAGATAGACGTGTATCAGGACGCTTTCGGCATCAACGTCACCGAAAAGGACGGCGAAGGCAGACCGCATTACACCGTCAACAACGAAAAGACCTATAACGCGCTGCACATGCTGTTCGATCTGGTGGTGAGACAGCCGTTCACCTACATAATCCCCGCCGACGAATCGCAATACGAAGAATTCTTCGGGCTCGGCAGATCGCTGTTCGAGCCGCTCGCGCTGGGCGACGGCATAAAGCTGAAGAATTACGACATTGACTACGGCATTCTTCCCATGCCGCTCTACAACAAAGAGCAGGACGATTACTACACCACCTGCCGCGACAACTATTCGGTGTTCGCGGTCCCCGCCACCACCACCGACGACGCGCTCGAGTTCGTGGGTATAATCACCGAGGCGCTGTGCGTGGAAAGTTCCCGTACCGTCATACCGCAGTATTACAACATAGTGCTCAAGGAGCGCAACACCACCGACGCCGACTCGGTCGAGATGATCGACATAGTGCGCAAGGGCGTAAGATGTAACTTCGGGTACCTGTATTCCTACGCGCTCGACTGGCCTGCTCATCAGCTCAATATCTGCATTAACAACGAGATCGAAAACTTCGACACCAACTGGCAATCCAAACAGAATATGTTCGAAAGCAATCTCGAAGACGCGCTCGCTTATTACTTCGACTGATGATCCGGCTCAAACAAAAACGCCCGCTTCCCTTTTTGGGGAAGCGGGCTGTTTGTTTAAAAGCTTACTTTTTGGGGAACGCCTCTACGAGCATATCGTATATCTCTTTGAAAGTCTCTTCGGTGAACGGATCCTTTAAACCGGATTCCGCGAGCACTACGAGGAAAGGCGTGTCGGCGTCGCTGTGCGCCACGACTTCGTTATAGATGTGTATGGCGTTGGCGCGGTCCTTGACCGATTCGGCGTAGATCTGCAGCGAGGGGATTATAGACGTACCGTAGCTGATGTAATAGTGCGGATACAGGAAGAAATGATGTACCTGCGACCAGATGGTGCTGGAAAGACGTCTTTCCATAGAATATTCTTTGGCGATCTCGCTGAACAACTCGTTGAGTTCTTCGACCGAATTGTATACGCCTTCGAACGCCCTGGTCTCGAATTCCGCGAACACGCAGGTCTGGATCAGCGAATACATACTCAAGAAGAGCTGGTAACGGGTGATCTTTTTGCACGCGGCTTCGCCGAATATCTCTTCGTAAACAGGCAGGAACAGCAGCTCGTTGGCCTGGGAATGGATCTCGTCGATATCGAGCTGCGCGGTGGCCTCGTCGCCGTAGGTGTAGAATTCGTAGAAATGGCCGAATTCGTGGATGAAGGTCTGAAGGTTGTCGTAGCCGCCGCTGAACTTGTGGAATATAATGGGCGTGTCGTAGGTGTAAAGGATGGTGGTGTAGGCGCCTTCACGCATCTCGGCCTTGTCGCCGTAGATGTAAAGCCCGTATTTCTTCATATAATTGAACGCTTCGAGCATTTTGGGGTTGATGGATTCGAGATACTTCTTCACCGTTTTTTCGTGAGCCCAGACGTTGTTGTAGTCGCCCGCGCCGTAGTAGAACGAACTGACGGAAGGATAGAATTTGGTGAAGAGCGGGACGATATACTGCTTGACGTAGTCGTACATCCTCTGGATATCGTCTTTGGTGTAGTCGCGGTGATAGCTCTTGTCGTAGATATACCCGACGACGTCTTCGGCGCCGTATTTCTGAGCCATCTTCTTGTAAATATCAACGATCTCGAGATATATCTCGCCGGTCGCGGCGTTGAACGCCTTGTAGTATTCGGAAGTGCCGTACTTGTCTTCGATATCGCCTATCGACATCTGAGTGCCTTTGTAGTCGATGACGATGGAATCGGCGTCATTGTACTTGTTTTCGAGCTCGGTCAGGCGCTTCTGCAGCTGAACGTATTCTTCGTCCATGGAATTCGCCGCGTCACGGATATCCTGCTTGTCGGCTTCGGTATAATCTTCAAATACTTTTTCGCTGTATTTTTCGGAATCGAGCAAACGGTTGGCGAACTGGAAATAATCCTTTTTGCAATTGCCCAGTTCTTCGGAAATCAGTTCGCTTTCGGCCTGCATATCGGTATCGGTGGTGTCGACCGACTGCTTGATCTGCAGCAGCGAATCCTGAGTGATGGCGTCGATGAGCATATTGGTGAGATCGTCGAAGAAATCGTACATTTCCTGTTCGGTGATCTCGCTCTTTTCAAGCAGATCTTCGCCTTCGGCTATCTTGGCGTTGATAGCTTCGAAATCGGGGCGTTCGTAGACCATTTCGGAATAAGCGACAGTCCCGCGTTCGTAAGAAACCTCTTCTTCGGAAGGTTCTTCGGAAGATTCTTCAACAGGGGCGGAAGAGGGTTCGGCGCTCTGCGCGGGCTTGGATTCTTCGGCGGACGAAACGGCGGAAGATTCCTCTTCCGACACGTCGTCGCCGGTCTTGCGGCAGGAAGAAAGCGCCGCAGGGAGCACCATAAGGGCACATAATAATAATGCGATCAAACGTTTTTTCATTTTTGTTCCTCCAAAAGGAAATAATAATTCTTAGGTATTATATCACCACATTGCGCAAAAATCAAGTATATTGACGGTTTATCATATAAAATATCCGTATAATCGGCAAAAAATGTATTATTTTTCGCAAAAAACGCTTGACAAACGGCGCAAGGTGTGTTATATTGCATTCAACAACCGAATAACGAATTATAATACGATGATGAGGACAACAGCGTGCGTGTCCGGCCCTTTCAGAGAGCTGACGTCTGGTGCGAGTCAGCAGGACGGTCGTTCGCTTATCACCCCGGAGTAGTTTTGCCGATATTTAAGCAAAAACGGTCATCCCGCCGTACAAGGGGAAGGCGCTGTTGGGCGCTGTTTTGCACGAGTGGTTTATAAGCAAGGTCTTTTTATTGCCTTGTCTCTGCAAAGAGACAAGGCGTTATTTTTTACATCAAAGAGGTGTTTTTTCAATGGAACAGACGGCAATGATAGCGGAACGCCTTAAGTGGGCGCGCAATCTTTCGGATATTTCCGTGGCGGAAATGGCTCAGGCCACCGACGTCACGCCGGAAGTCTATCTTGAGCTCGAAAGCGGCGGAAGCGATTTTTCGTTCACGTTCCTCTACAAGTGCGCGACAAAGCTTGGAATAGATATTTCCGAACTTGTCAGCGGCTCGAACCCCACGCTTTCGTTCTACAACCTCACGCGCAGGGGCGAAGGTATGCCCATAAAGCGCCATTCGGAATTTGAATACCGCCATATTGCTCCGTATCTTAAAAACAGGATGTCAGAACCGTTCGTGGTCACCGCCAAATACGACCCGTTTCTGGAATGCACCCCGATCGCGCTCACGCAGCACAGCGGCCAGGAGCTCGACTACGTCATAAGCGGCGAACTGAAAGTGCAGCTCGACGACCATATCGAGTATCTGCACGAGGGCGACTCGATCTATTTCGATTCCACGCACCGCCACGGGATGATCGCCTCCGGCGGCAGCGACTGCGTATTTCTGGCGGTGGTGTTCAAGGACAACGTCATCATGCCCGCGCCCGATATCGCCGACAAGCCCGAAGACAAGCGCACCGCCGACGAATCCGATTACGAAGGGCTCATCTACAAAAATTTCGTGCGCGAGACGGTAGACGAAAACGGCTGCCTCGAAAAGATCGATTTTGTCGTTCCCCAAAACTTCAATTACGGCTACGACGTCGTCGACGCGCTGGCGCGCAAATGTCCGGACAAACGCTGTTTGCTTTGGCTTTCTTCAACAAAGGAAGAAAAAGACTTTACTTTCCGCGACATTTCCCTGCTTTCCAACCGCACCGCGAATATGTTCACTTCTATGGGCATAAACAAAGGCGACCGCGTGATGCTGGTGCTCAAACGCCATTACCAGTTCTGGATCGCGATAATAGCGCTGCATAAGATAGGCGCCGTGGCGATCCCCGCGACCAGCCTGCTCACCGCGCACGATTACGAATATCGCTTTAACGCGGCAAAGGTAAAAGCCATCGTCTGCACAGCGGAAGACGGCTGCCCCGAACAGGTCGAAGCCGCCGAAAAGGCTTCGCCCACGCTCAAAATCAAGATAATCGCCAACGGCGAGCGCGCCGGCTGGAAACCGTTCAACAAAACGATCGCCGCCTACCCCGAAACGCTCACTCGCATAGAGACCGACAAGAGCGATCCCCAGATAATGTTCTTCACCTCCGGCACGACCGGCTACCCCAAGATCACGGTCCACAACGCCGCTTATCCTCTGGGACACATAGTCACCGCGCGCTGGTGGCATCACGTGGACCCCAACGGCATACACTTCACCATCGCCGAGACCGGCTGGGGCAAGGCGCTGTGGGGCAAGCTCTACGGCCAGTGGCTGTGCGAAGGGTGCGTGTTCGTATACGATTTCAAAAAGTTCGCCGCCGAAGATATTCTTCCGCTGTTTGCGAAATACAACATCACCACGTTCTGCGCGCCGCCCACGATGTACCGCTTCTTTGTTAAGGAAGACCTTTCCAAATACGATTTTTCCACCATCCAGCGCGCCACCATCGCCGGCGAGGCGCTCAACCCCGAAGTGGCTTACCAGTTCCGCAACGCCACGGGGCTGAAACTGCGCGAAGGTTTCGGCCAGACCGAGACCACGCTGGTCATAGGCAATCTGTTCAAGCGTCACAGCAAAGTGGGCTCCATGGGCCTGCCAAACCCGCAGTATAAAGTAGAGCTTATGGATGAAAACGGCGAATTCTGCGCCGTGGGTAAAGTCGGCGAGATCGTCATATCGCTCGAAAATCCCCCGGTGGGACTGCTCGACTGCTATTACCTCAACCCCGACCGCACTTCCGAAGTCTGCCACGACGGCTGGTATCACACCGGCGACACCGCCTGGCGCGATGAAGACGGCTACTACTGGTACGTGGGCAGAGTCGACGACGTCATCAAGTCTTCCGGCTACCGCATAGGGCCGTTCGAGATCGAATCGGTCATAATGGAACTCCCCTACGTTCTGGAATGCCTGGTGAGCGGCGCCCCCGACGAAGTCCGCGGTCAGGTGGTGAAAGCGACGATCGTGCTCACCAAAGGCACCGAACCGAGCGAGGCGCTCAAACAGGAGATCAAAAACTACGTAAAATCCCACACCGCGCCTTACAAATACCCGCGCATTGTGGAATTTACCGATCACCTGGAAAAGACCATAAGCGGCAAGCTGATACGCAAAAAACAGTAAAAAGACATATAAAAAACCGTTCCGGAATTACCGGAACGGTTTTTTTACGCCTTGTTCAAGCAATTTAATTATTTGCTCTTTTTAACGATGACAGCGCCGCCGAGAGCGATGACAGAGATAACAGCAAGAGCTATGATGCCTGCGTCGCCGGTGGTCGGGGTCACGGGTTTGGATTCCTCCGCGGGAGTGGATTCTTCAGCGGGTTCGGAAGATTCTTCGACAGGAGCAGCCGCTTCTGCGAGGACCTGAACTTCGGAGACCCAAACGTGGCCAGCGCCAGATCTGCAGAAGCAGACCTTGACGTAACGGCCGGTGAATTCGCCCTGAGCGAGATATGCCGGGAATTCCCAGCCTGCGCCGGCGCCTTCGCCTGCGAGTATTTCGGCTTTGTCAGCGGGAACTTCTATAGCGTCGCTATAGTTTTCACCGTCTTCGGAAACCGCGAAGGTGACTTTAACGGGAGCGGGGATGCCCCAGCCGTCGTAATGAACGGCATAAGCTCTGATAGCGATGAAGTCTTTGACTTCGCCGAGATCGACGACGGTGGTCAGGACGCCGCCGGCTTCTTCAGTGGCTTTGAGGCCGAGAAGATCGGTAGCGCTGTTGACGATGCCCACTATACCGTCGGTGAGTTTGCCGGTTTCATTGTCGTCATAACCGTCGTTGCGGGGATTGTTGTCGGCAACGGTGTAGGATTTGCCTTCGGCAAGGTTTTCAAGGTTTTCGGGAAGGGGTTCTGCGGGTTCGTCGGAAGATTCTTCAGCGGGTTCTTCGGAAGATTCTTCGACAGGAGCGGAACCGACGGTGACAACGATAGCGGCGTCGTTCCAGCTGGTGTACGGGAAGTAAGAGTTGTTCTTGCTGCGGTCAATGTCTTCCTTTGCGAAATTGCAGTCGGCATTGAACGGAGCGATGATCGCGTTGTTGGCGATCTCTTCGGTCTTGCCGTTGGAAACGGTGATGAACATACCGAAATCGCTGGTAGCTTCAATTACAGAGAACGGGATTTTAGCCTGCATGAACAGCGAAGCTTCGCCTGAGACGGCCTCGGAGACAACGCCGTCGGTCGAGATCTCGACGGTGTCGGCGTTAGCGTGAAGCTGGCCGCATTTCTTTGCGAAATGGCTGGGCTGAGTGTCGCCGTCGTATTCAATATCCACAAAGTGGGTATAAACGGTGGCTTCGTCGTTGGTGCGGAACCAGAGTCTGATGTTAGTGCCTTTGCCGTTGCCCATGTTATCAGGGGAACCGATACCGGCATAGTTGGTGACTATTGCGACGTAAACGTTTTCGGCATCGCTCGCATAGAGATATGCGAACTGGTTGCCGCATACGCTGTTGTCGTCGGAGCCCTGGAATTTGCCTACGTTGATACCGTCAACGGCGACAGTTTTGGAAGTGTCGAACACATCCCAGAGAGACGAGGGGAAATCGGATGCGGAGACGTCGGCAGCGGAGACCAGGCAGACAGCCGCGGTCAGCACGATCGCCAGCGCGAGAACGAGAGATACAATCTTTTTCATAGTTTTCCTCCTGTTTAGAAATAATGTTTGCAGTTGTATCTACTGTGATAGTAGCACATAACGCTCAATATGTCAATAGTTATTAACAAATTTGCAAAAAATGTAAGGATGAAAAAAAGAAAGCCGTTCCGGCGTTTGCCGGAACGGCCTTTGAGCTTTATTCGTTAAAAGTTGGATTATTTAACTTTTTTAACGACCACAGCGCCGCCGAGAGCGAGCACGGAGACTACTGCGAGAGCGATGATGCCCGCGTCGCCGGTGGTCGGGGTCACGGGTTTGGATTCTTCAGCGGGGGTGGATTCTTCGGCAGGGGTGGATTCTTCGGCAGGGGTGGATTCTTCAGCAGCGGGTTCGGAAGTTTCGGGCTCGGAAACGGGTTCCACTACGGGTATGCCGTCACCGAGGGTGAGCGAATAGCCGTCGCCGGATTCGGTGAGGCTGAATACGTCGCCTGCGGACTGTCCGCGAAGGACCCACTTGAGAGTGGAGTAGACGCCGTCGTTAGCGGTCTCGTAACCGCCGGAAGACATAACTACCATAAGGATCTGATTTTCCTGAAGCACTACTTTGCCGTCCTGATAGGTGACGCCGGCAGCGCCTTCGGGAGAGTTGGTGTGGGTGGCGCCGGTCTCGGCGGTCCAGCCGTTGGAATCGTTCCACAGGATCTTGTATTTGCCGTCGTCCTGTTTTTCGGCTATGGTGATCATGCTGCTGTTGAGTTTGACAGCCTTGTCGTTGCTTGTGAAAGCGTCCTGGGCGTTTACTTCAAATCCGCCTTCGGGAGCGTCGGCAGCGGTGAACACGGCAGCGCCGTAGCCGCCGTCGTTAAGGCCGGTAACGGCATAGGGGCCGGCGGGATCGATCGCTTCGGCGCCTTCGGGGAGCTCGACCGTGGTATAGGCGATCTCGCCTTCGACGTCGGCAGCGCCCACTACTTTGATGTAACGGATGTTGAGGAACGCTCTGTGTTTTCCGCCGCTCATTTCAAGAGTGAAGGTGGCGGCGCCGTCGGTGACGGCAACGTCGGCTTCGGCGTTGAGCTTGAAGAAGTTTTCGCCGTCGGCGGAGCCGAGAACGGTGACTTTGCTGAGCCCTTCGGCGTTTGCGGGGGTGTAGGTCACGCTGAGGATGACTTTTTCTTCGCCGAGATCGAAGATCTTTTCATAGGAATCTTCGGCAGAGGCGAATACGGCGCAAAGCGTAAGCAGCATGGCGAACGCTATGACCGATGCCAGAAGTTTTTTCATAGATATTTCCCTCCAATTTAATTGTACGTTCGTACTCACTATGGATTATAACATCCATTTCGCCGCTTGTCAACAGGAAAATTTACCGTTTGCGCCAAAAGCGAAAGACAGTCGGCGCCGGCCGGCTGCCTGCCTTAACCATTCACTATTCACTCTTGCTTCTTATTCATAAAACAAAGGGCTGCGAAAACGCAGCCCTTTGTTTTATGCTTTATGCTGTTTTATTTGGATTTTTTAACGATAACAGCGCCGCCGAGAGCGATGACGGAAACGACTGCGAGAGCGATGATGCCAGCGTCGCCGGTCGTCGGGGTGACGGGTTTGGATTCTTCAGCGGGTTCGGATTCAGCGGGAGCAGCGGGTTCGCCTTCGGCGAGAACTTCGATCTCGGAGATCCAGATGTGGTTGGACTGACCGTCGTTCTGTTTGTAGTAAGTAACTTTTACGTAACGGCCGGTAAGGTTGCCTTCTGCAGAATAGAGGACGCCGGTCCAGTTGCCGCCGAAGCCGTCGAGGTTGGTGCCTTCGGTAACGTCAGCAACTTCGGTGAAGTTTTCACCGTCTTCGGAGACAGCGAATTTGACGCCGCCGGGAGCGGAGATGCCCCAGTCGCCGTAAGTGGCGTCTGCGGTGATCTTGGAGAAGTTCCTGACTTCGCCGAGGTCGATAACGATATCGACGTCAACTTCAACGTCAGCGTCCTGAGGATCGGGAAGAGTGCCTTTCATACCGAAGAAATCGGTAGAAGCGTCGGTAGCGTAAACGCCGTCGGTCAGTTTGGTGCCATCGGCGTCGTCCCAGCCGTCTCCGCGAGGAGTTGCGCCGGTAACGGTGTAGGTCTTGCCGGCTGCGATGTTTTCGAGGTTTTCGGGTTCAGCGGGGGTAGATTCTTCAGCGGGGGTGGATTCTTCAACGGGCTCGGTAACGCCTACGAGATACCAGGCAGTGCCTTTGTTGTCTTCGGTGATGCCCTGAAGGAGAGTGATGTCTTCTGCAGCAAGGTCGAGACCGTTAGCAAAATCGACAGACCAAATGACTTCGCCGTTCTGGGAAACTTTGATGTACGCCACTTTGATGGTGCCGGTCGCATTCCAGAAGCCTATGCCCATCGATACTTTGTCGGGATCAAGACCGTCTTTGCTGAGGACCCAGCCGGTTTTTTCAACTTTGGTCCAGACGCCGTCTTCCACGGATTTATGCGTCGCATAGTCCTGCCAGCTGAGAAGGGTGCTGCCATTATACGGATAGCAGTTGAGATAAACGCTGCCATCGCCAGCGCAGCCTTCGAAGCAAACGAGAGCTTCTACGTCAACAGTGTAGTTGCCGTTGAGAAGATCGCCGGAGTACGCATAGTTAATGCAGGGAGCAGAGCCGGAACCGTCGTTGACGAGAACGAGGTACGCATCGGGTTCATCTTCTGCGGAAACCAGAACGGTCGCCAGAGAAAGAACCATTGCAAGAGCAATAACGAGTGCTAAGAGTTTTTTCATTGATATTTTCCTCCATTTAAATTTGTACATACGTACTTGACTGTATAATATCACAAGTTTTTTTATTTGTCAAGATTTTTCTTTCATTTTTCTTCACATTTTTGAAATATTCTTTGCTTTAACAAGCAAAAAGGCCTGCGCTTGCGCGCAGACCTTTTGAACGGGATGACGATTATTTGCTCTTTTTAACGATGACGGCGCCGCCGAGAGCGAGCGCGGAAACGACTGCAAGAGCGATGATGCCCGCGTCGCCGGTGGTCGGGGTGACGGGTTTGGATTCTTCAGCGGGTTTGGATTCTTCGGCAGGGGTGGATTCCTCCGCGGGAGTGGATTCTTCGGCGGGAGTGGATTCTTCCGCGGGAGTGGATTCCTCGGCGGGAGTGGATTCCTCGGCGGGTTCGGATTCGTCGACGATCACGACGTCAGCGGCGATGACCGCGAATTCGGTGAAGCCGTGCCATTCCCAGATGGGAACGTCGGAAAAAGGAGAATCGCCGTAAGCGAAGGAAAGGCGAACGTATTTGCCGGTAACGGTCTTGCCGAGTTCGATGGTGTGGATGTTGACCGCGTATTCATCGGTAGCGGCTTCGCCTTCGAGTTTATAGTCGCCCACGAGATCCCAGTCGGTGCCGTTTGCGGAAACTTCTATGCCGACGTTATTGTCCTTGGGGAAGCCTATCATATACATATAAGCTTCGTAAAGGCCGATCTTGACGGTTTCGAAAGTAGAAGTCTCTTTGAATTCGATGGTGTAGGAATATTCGGGATGCATGCTGGCGTCGTCGCGGTGTTTGTTCTGAACGAGCACAAGTCCCTTTGCCTGATGGTTAGTCTCGGTGCCTTCGTGGAAATCGCCGTCGTAAAGGCAGCTGTTGTCGGTGCCGCCGCCGCGGACGGATTCTTCGACGTCGCCTTCGACCGCCGCTTTGAAAGTTACGCTCTGGATCTCGACCAGAGTTTCTTCTTCGTCTTCGCCTTCCGCAAATACGCCGAACGCGCAGGTGCAGACCAGAGCGAGAACGAGAAGCGTGCAGATGAGTTTTTTCATAATGTTTTCCTTTCTTAAATTAAGTGTAGAAACACTTTTTCTGCCTACAATATAGCACAACAGAAACGCTTTGTCAATAGTTTGGCAAAAAAAGCAAATAACGTATTGCTTTTTTATTTGCGTTTGGGGTTGCTTTTTTTGCAAAAGGGGTGATATAATAAGTATAAAGCTTATAATTATTCAATCGGGACTTTCTTGTATATGCGTATGAAAAAAATGGCGCCGAGCGCGGAAGCGCAGCACCGTCTTATGACGCAGACGCCCATGGCGAGGCTGATCGCGTCCATGGCGCTGCCGACGGTGGCGAGCCAGCTCATTACAATCGTATATAACACGGCGGACACGTATTTCGTTTCGCATATCGACACCAGCGCTTCGGCGGCGGTGGGCGTGGCTTTTTCGCTTATGTCCATTATCCACGCGTTCGGGTTCGGCGTGAGCATGGGCTCGGGCGCGCTGGTCAGCAAGCGGCTGGGCGAAAAGAAAGACGAAGACGCCGCGGTCTACACCAACAGCGGACTTGCGCTGACCGTGGCGCTGGGGTTTTTGATACTCGCGCTGGGACTTCCCTTCGTTTCGCCGCTGATGACCCTGCTCGGTTCCACCGAAAGCATGCTCGGATATTCGTGCGATTACGCGCGCTGGATACTGATAGCGGCGCCGATATCGTGCGCGTCGTTTCTGCTCAACAACACGATGCGCGCCGAAGGCAAAGCGGTGCTTTCGATGGTCGGCCTGTGCGTGGGCGGCATAATCAACATCGCGCTCGATCCGCTGTTCATATTCACGTTCGGCCTGGGGATATCGGGCGCGGCGCTCGCCACCGCAGCGAGCCAGACCGTGAGTTTTTGCGTGCTGTTTTCGTTTTATCTTATGAAAAAGACGATAATACGGCTCGATATCCGCAAAGTCAGCCGCAAGGCGCGCACTTATCTCGACATAGCGCGCGTGGGGTTCCCCACCGTCTGCCGCCAGGGAATGGCGAGCGTGGCGAGCGCGCTGCTAAACAACGCGGCGGGCGTTTACGGCGACTACGCCACCGCCGCGGTCACCATAGCGAACAAGGTGTATATGCTGGTGCGCAACGTGGTGCTGGGCATAGGCCAGGGATTCCAGCCCGTGGCGGGATACAATTTCGGCTACGGCGACAAGGCGCGCGTGAAAAAGGCGTTCAAGGTGTCGTGCGTGATGGGCAGCGCGCTGTGCGTCGCCGCCGCGCTCGTCATCTTCCCTTTCAGCGACGGCATAATCGGCTGGTTCCGCGACGACCCCGACGTTATCGCCGTGGGCGGAAGAGCGCTGCGGTATTTTTGCATAGCGATGCCGTTTCTGGCGTATTCGACTTTTGTGAACCAGATGTACCAGTGCCTGGGGTTCACGGCGGTGGCGACGCTGCTCGCTTCCTGCCGGCAGGGGATATTCTTTATTCCTTATATATTGATAATGCCGTCCGTGATCGGTATCGCCGCCATCGAGACTGTCCAGCCCGCGACCGACCTGCTCACGTTCCTGGTCTCGATACCGTTCCATATTTGGTTCTTCAAAAAGGTGCTTGGGAAAAATACCGCCTGACAGGGATATTCACCTTACCGAAAACGAAAAACCGGCCGGAAGCGGCGTATGCCGTTCCGGTCGGTATTGTTTTATCCGTTCGGATCAGATAAACAGCGAAAGCAAATACTTCGCGTCGCCGCGGATGACCGTAAACGCCACGTACGCCGCCGCGGCGCACACGCCGAGCGCTATGGCAAGCGCAGCCATTCCGGCGCCCTTTTTCTTTTCGGTCTTATTGATCTGCTTAAGCGTCTTTGCGCCCAGCGCCGCGCCTATCGGCCCGAGCACTATCCCCACGAACGGGACCGCGAAGATCGAAACTATGAGCGATGTCTTTGCGCGGTTGAACAGTTTTTCGGGGTCGGCGGCGGGTTCCGGCTCGGTGTTTTCGGGCAGGAAGTATTCGGGGCATTCCACCTCTACGTAATCTTCCTTAAAGAATTTATAGCTCGGTTTGAGCCCTTTTCTGCGGCAGACGAGCAGGTAAACGACGAGCACGATGACGCCGAACAGCGAAGCAAGCGCGCCCCAGAGCAGACCGGGGACGGAGTAGCTGAATTCTATGACGTAGTTGCCGTCGGCGCTGCCGGAGCATTCCACGCCCATAAATCCGTAAGTTACCTGACGGATATCCACCGGCTTGCCGTTGACCGTGGCGGACCAGCCGTCGTCGTACGGGACGGTGAACACCACGATATTGGGCGAATCGAGCGCTATTTCCGCCTTAAAGCTGCCGCCGTCGCGTTCGAAGCTCGAGCAGGTGCGGTTTTGCAGTTCGCCGACCGACTGGACATACGTCTGATAATTGGCGCTTGCGCGCTTGACGTAGCCTTCCTCGCCTTCGGGCGGGGTCTCGATCGCCTCGGTCATAAACGCGCGGTAATAGTCGGCCTCATCGTCCGGCACCACCAGATACGAGCAAAGCAGTATGTGGCGGTTGGATTTGGCGATCTTTTCGAATTCGCTCTGCGTGATGAACGATTCGTACCAGAAGCCCATACTCACGAAATAGTCGTTTTCGTAAATATTGTAATTGTTCTGCGTTTGCTGCAGGTCGGTGAACGAAAGTCCGTTGTATTCGTCGGTGATATGCTTGCCGTTGCCTTTGTCGGAGCTGTTGCGCACGAGCGAATACTTGACGGAAAGGAACCCCAGAAGCCCGTATTTATCGTAAGTCGCGCGGCTGCCGACGTTGCGGGTGACGCCCACGGCTTCGTAGAAATTCATTATGGAAGGCGAAACGACCGAGTGGAAGCATTCCACCGAGGGAGTCTCCCACGAAATCCCCAGGTTATCGAACACGCTGGTCATTTTGAACGTCTTGCTCTTGTATTCCGACTTTTTGCCGGTGCTCGGCATACCGTTATCCGGCGTGCGGTAGAAATCTATGCGGTAAAACTCTTCGCCGGGCATAGAGAATTCGCCTTCGACCGCCTCGTTCACTATGCGTTCGGTGGATGTGGAATGCGATTTTCCGCAGAAGATGTGCACGTTGGCGTAGAGCACTATGATAAAGCACATCACGATAAGCAGCGCGTTGGTGAAATACTTGGTGCCGCGCAGCCGCTTGATCATAAAGTGCAGCAGTATCATACACGCCAGCGCTATGGCGACCGAAGCCCACAGGCGCGCCGCGAACGGTTCGCCGCCGAGCTGGTAGAAATCGTTGCTGTCTTCGGTGTTATGGAACCAGCGGAGACCGCAGTACGCGGTGATCGCGACTATTATCGCCGAATTCAGCGCAAGCCCGAACCCGAACTTGACCTTTTCGTCGTCGAGCGCCATTATCGTGACGACGACCGCCACGAGCACGAGCATATACATCCAGCGCGCGTAATAGTTGCTGTTGAAAAGGAAGAACGTGGAGTTGAGTATGGGCACCAGCGCAAATACCGCGAGCACCGGGACCATCCACGCAAGCAGCGATCTTTTGCGGTAACGCAGGTAGGCAAACACGCCCGACAGCCCGAACATCGGCAGCCACGCCGCGTTGGAAGACCAGCGCGCCGCGTGACCGTAGAAGAAGTTCACCCTAGACGGGATATCCGGCGGGAAGAACAGCGACTGCAGTATGTGACCGTAACGGGTGACGTAAACTTTGCCGCTCTGCATATAGACGAGCATATCTTTAATGTCTTTGAACTTGTACGAAAGGCGGTAGTTGCCCAGTATCGCCAGCGCGGCGGGCAGGAACAGCACCATCCCCATAACGACGCCCAGCACCGCCTCGAACGCGAGGAGACCGAACCTTTTAAGCGTGAGCCGGTAGGATTTTTTGAACGCCCGGAACAGGAAATAGATAATGCAGAACACCACCTGCCCGGCGAACATAAAGTAGTTGCACGCGCAGTTTATGGCGACAGCCACGGCGAAAACGCCCTTGCGGTCGTTCTGCACCAGCTCTTCCATACCTATGAGCATAAGCGGGAACAGCGCCACGACTTCGTGGAACTGGTTGAAGAACAGGTTATAGATCTGGAACCCGCAGAACGCGTACATCAGCGCGCCGATGACCGCGTAGTCCTTGTTCTTGACGAAACGTTTGAGGAACGCGTACGCGATGACCGCGGCGGCGACGAATTTGAGTATGTAGATAGGCCCCATAAGATACGGCGCCCACGACGCGGGGAACAGGCACATCAGCCAGAAGAAGGGCGAGCCGAGCAGATAATACGAGTAGCTGCCCACGAAGTTGCTGCCCAGGTCGGTGATCCAGTCCCACGTGACGGTCCCTTCGTGGACCATACGCACGCAGTGTTCGTAGAACGGGACCTGCTGGACGTTATAATCGCCGTAATACAGGAATATGAGTTTTCCTGTCCGGGTGAGCTCGTATATCATAGAAGGCAAAAGCACCAGCACCGCGAGCGCCAGCGAATACCAGAACACCCTTATGTAATTGCGGTAAGGGTCCTGCGCCAGTTCAAGCTCTTCCCTTTTTCGTTTATTAAACAGCTTTTTCATAAAAATTACCCGCCGTTAGGAATTTGTTGATTTATATACACATAATACCCTATTTTGCGCCTGTTGTCAAGCGAGAAATCAAAAGTCGGCTGCGCGTATATCTTTAATGCCAACGCCCCGGCGAGCGTCGCCGTACATTTGTACGGCAGTCGAAGCTTTTAGACAAGCGCCTTTTTTGACGCCGGGAAGGAAACTGAACAAAAAAGCTATACCGGTGATTTGCCGGTATAGCTTTATGGAACCAGTATCTACCGGCGCGTAAATTTGCCGTATGCGCCAACGCTCCGGCATCAC
>DBXS01000004.1:43397-49452 GCA_002310055.1 Clostridiales bacterium UBA1206
TTGGCCAAAAACGAGCGTCGCCGTACTGTCGTACGGCAGTCGAGTTTTTGGTCAAGCACCTTTTTTACGCATAATCAGGTCAAAAAACAAACAAGACTATACCAAATTAATACTGGTATAGCCTTGTTCAAAATCAGTAATTACGGTGCGTAAATTTGCCGGTTATATGCGTTCTGAGATTATTTGAGTTCTGCAAAATATTTAATGGTGCGCACCATCTGGCTGGTGTAGGAGTTTTCGTTGTCGTACCACGAAACGACCTGTACCTGATAGGTGTCGTCGTCGATCTTGGCTACCATGGTCTGGGTGGCGTCGAAGAGCGAGCCGTATCTGATGCCGATAATATCGGAAGAGACGATGGGGTCTTCGTTGTAGCCGAAAGATTCGCTTGCAGCGGCTTTCATAGCGGCGTTGATGCCTTCGACGGTGACGTCCTTGCCCTTGACGACAGCCACGAGGATGGTGGTGGAGCCGGTGGGAGTGGGAACGCGCTGAGCCGAGCCGATGAGCTTGCCGTTGAGTTCGGGGATGACGAGGCCGATGGCTTTGGCTGCGCCGGTGGAGTTGGGAACGATATTGACAGCGGCGGCGCGGGCACGGCGGAGATCGCCTTTTCTGTGCGGGCCGTCGAGCACCATCTGGTCGCCGGTGTAGGCGTGGACGGTGGTCATAATGCCGCTCTGGATGGGAGCGTAATCGTTAAGGGCCTTGGCCATGGGAGCCAGGCAGTTGGTGGTGCAGGAAGCCGCGGAGATGATCTGATCGTCGGCGGTGAGGGTGTTTTCGTTGACGCTGTAAACGATGGTCTTGAGATCTTTTCCGGCGGGAGCGGAAATGACGACCTTTTTAGCGCCGGCTTTGATATGAGCCATGGATTTTTCTTTGCTGGTGTAGAAACCGGTGCATTCGAGAACGACGTCTACCTTGAGCTTTTTCCAAGGGCAGTTGACGGCGTCTTTTTCGGCATAGATCTTAATGGTCTTGCCGTCGACGGTTATGGTGCCGGCTTCGTCGTCGGCGGAAACTTCGTGATCGTATCTGCCCTGAGCGGAGTCGTATTTGAGAAGGTGTGCGAGCATTTTAGGGCTGGTGAGGTCGTTGATGGCGACTATGGTGTAGCCCTTGGCGCCGAACATCTGCCTGAAAGCGAGACGTCCGATACGGCCGAAACCGTTGATTGCAACTTTTACTGACATTGTGAGATACCTCCAAAAAATATAGTTATTTTTGTAACCGCTTTATTTTATAACACTTTTATCAAAAATACAAGAGCTTTTTTAAAGTTTTAACACTTTTCTAAAAAGAACGCCCATTTGCGCCGCCCTTTTATGCAATTCCGTAAAAAACGCGTGCGTTTTGCGCCGTGACGCGCTCGATCTCGTCATACGGAGCGCCTTTTATCTGTGCGAGTTTTTCTATGATATACTTCACGAGCGTCGAATCGTTGCGCTTTCCCCTGAACGGATGGGGCGCGAGATACGGGCAGTCGGTCTCGGTCAGTATGCGTTCCAACGGGACGGATTCCGCCGCCTGAACGGTCTTCACGGCGTTTTTGAACGTGATAACGCCCGAAAACGAGATATACCACCCGAGCTTCACGAGCTCGCGCGCGGTCTCCGCCGAGCCGGAAAACGAATGGAACACTCCGCGCACTGTGGGAAACGCCTTTACGAGTTCCATACATTCCGCGTGCGCTTCGCGGTCGTGGACCACGACGGGTTTGCCGGACGAACGCGCAAGTTCCAGCTGGAGCGCGAACGCGCGCCTCTGCACTTCCCTTGACGGCGTGTCGTAATGATGATCCAGCCCTATTTCGCCTACGGCGACGCACTTTTCGTCCGAAAGCAGTTCCGGCAGCCACGCGGGGATCTCCGCGTATTTTTCGGCGTATTCGGGGTGCAGACCCGCGGCGAAATACACGTTTTCGTATTCGTGCGCCAATTCGCGCGCCGCAAGCGAAGACTCTTCGTCGGTCCCCGCTTCGACTACGCATTCCACGCCGTTTGCGGCGAGCGAACGCAAGAGCGCGTCCCTGTCGTTATCGAACGCGCGGTCCAGATAATGCGCGTGCGAATCTATCATCAGCGCACCTCGGCGCCCGCGGGCACGGAATCTTCCAGGAACACGACTTTGACCGTGTCGCCCGAAGACGAAGCGAGTATCATGCCCTGGCTCTTGACGCCGCGCAGCACCGCGGTCTTTAAGTTTTCAACGAGTATGACCGTTTTGCCTATGAGGTCTTCCGGCTTGTAATACTTCGCGATACCGGAGGCGACCTGGCGCTTTTCGGTCCCGATATTCAAGACGAGCCTGAGCAACTTGTCGGATTTGGGCACGCTTTCGCATTCGAGCACCCTGGCGGCGACGAGCTTGACTTTGGCGAAATCCTCTATGCTTATCTTGCCTTCCTCGGCCTTGCGTTCGGCTTCTTCGGCTTTGGCTTTCTGCTCTTTTTCGAACGCGGCTTTGTCTATGCGCTTGAAAAGTATGGGGATATCGCCCACCTGTCTGCCAGCGGCGTCGTAAATGAATCTGCCGGCGTTTTCGAACGAAAGGTCGCCGAACCCGAAACCTTCTTTTACTTTCTGCACCGCGTCGGGCATGAACGGCTGCAGCAGAGTCACGCCGCAGCGGATGCCTTCGGTGAGGTCCGCAAGCACGCGGGCAAGGGCTTCGCCGTTGTTCTGAATATCCTTGGCGAGCACCCAGGGAGCCGTGTCGTCGATATATTTATTGCACAGCTTGAATATGGCGATGATATGCGCAGAAGCGTCGGCGACGCGGTATTCGTCCATAAGCTGCTGCGCTTTGGCGGTCTCGGCGGCGATATCGGCTTTGAGAGAATCGGAAAGCGCGTCGGAGCTTCCGCACGCCGGCACTTTGCCGCCGAAATACTGTTTTATCATGGACGCGGTGCGCGAAACGAGGTTGCCGAAAATGTTGGCGAGATCGGTGTTGGTGCGGCTGATGAGCGAATCGTACGAGATATTGCCGTCGTTCTGCAGCCCCATTTCGGAAAGCAGATAATACCTCACGGCGTCCAGACCGAACAGCTCTATCAGCTCGTCGCCGTAAAGGACGTTGCCCTTGGATTTGGACATCTTATCGTTGTTCATCATAAGCCACGGATGGCCGAGCACCGTCTTGGGAAGCGGTTCGCCGAGCGCGAGCAGGAAAATGGGCCAGTATATGGTGTGGAAACGCACTACGTCCTTGCCCAGCACGTGAAGGTCGGCGGGCCAGTATTTTTTATAGTTTTCGTCCGGGTTTTCGGGATCGTACCCCAATGCCGAGATATAGTTGGGCAGCGCGTCCATCCAGACGTAGACGACGTGCTTGGGATCAAATTCCACGGGCACGCCCCACGTGAAAGAGGAACGCGAAACGCACAGATCCTGAAGCCCCGGCTTGATGAAGTTGTTCAGCATCTCGTTCTTGCGCGATTCGGGAATAAAGAACTCGGGGTTGGAATCGTAGTATTTTACAAGTTTATCGGCGTATTTGGACATACGGAAGAAATAAGCTTCTTCTTTGGGATGCGTGACCGGCCTGCCGCAGTCGGGGCATTTGCCGTCTATAAGCTGGCTGTCTGTCCACGACGATTCGCAGGGGACGCAGTAGTTGCCTTCGTAAGTGGATTTATATATATCGCCCTGCTCATAGAGCTTGGTGAATATCTTCTGAACGGTGCGCACGTGATCCTCGTCGGTGGTACGGATAAAGCGGTCGTACGAGATCTTGAACATATCCCATATCGAACGGATCTTCGCGGACATCTTATCGACGTATTCCTTGGGCGTGACTCCGGCTTCTTTGGCTTTTTCCTCTATTTTCAGACCGTGCTCGTCGGTGCCGGTCAGAAAGAACACGTCCCGGCCTTCCAGCCGTTTGTGGCGCGCGATGGCATCGGTGAGCACCGCCTCGTACACGTTGCCTATATGGGGCGTGCTGGAGGTATAGGGGATCGCCGTGGTGATGTAAAATTTTTCTTTGCTCATATCGTTTTCGGCTCCTTGTATTATGCAGAGTACGCGGCTCGACCGCCGCGTTATCATTCAGCTGTTATTTTTTTCTTTTCTTCGCGCAGGGCGCGGAAGAATTCCGAGACCAGGGACGCGCATTCTTCTTCCAGAACGCCGCCGTTTATCTCTATGCTGTGGTTCAGGTCGAATACGCTCATATCCGCCACCGACCCGAAAGCGCCCGCTTTTTTATCCGGCGCGCCCCAGATCACGCGCCGTGCGCGCGCATTGATAATGGCTCCGGCGCACATGGGACAGGGCTCGAGCGTGACGTATATATCGCAGTCGCAAAGCCGCCACGCGCCGGTCTTGCGGCAGGCGGAACGTATTGCCATTATCTCGGCGTGGGCGAGCGCGCTCCGCTTGGTCTCGCGCATGTTCCTGCCCGTGGCTATGACCTTTCCTTCGCGCACTATCACGCAGCCCACGGGGACTTCGCCCAACGCCGCAGCCTCTTTGGCTTTGCGGATGGCTTTTTTCATATATTTTTCGTCTTCTGTCATCATAAATACAACATCCAAACGCCGGCTCCCACCAGCAGAATAAATATCCAGAACGGAACGCACCCGAACACCGCTTTGACGAGCGCGCGCTTGGGGAAACGCGGGGACGCGATCGCCGGGTCGTCGAAAGATATCACCGCGCGCCGGCGCGTGACGAGCGCTTTTATTATCAGCACCGCCGAAAAGGCTGCTACGGCGATTATCCCGAGCCCCAGCATAAACACGTACGCCCCTTCGTCGGCGCGGTACGCCGCGAACTGCGCGACGACCGACACGGCGTTGTTTATGAGGTGCATAAACACGCACGCCGCCGCGCTGCCCGTCTTGATGAACGCGAGCGCGAGGAACAGTCCCATAACGAAGGCGTTTATCACCTGAGCAGGGTTGCGGTGCGAAAGCCCGAACAAAGCCGCCGAGATCACCGCCGCGAACACGGGCGAATAGTTCGCCAGCGTGCCGAACACCGCGCCGCGGAAAAACAGCTCTTCCAGAAACGGGGCGATAAGGACTATCATCACCACAGCGAGTATGGCTCCGTAAGAAGTAGTGTAGCTTTCGTCGCCGGACGGCGGATAAAACCTCGCCAAAAGCACGCCGCACAGAAAGTTGACCGAATACGTCACTCCCGCCGCAAGCAGGAAGAACGACAGCGCCTTTTGCGGCATAACGGCTTTGAGCGGGAAAATCTTTTTGGGTCTGCGCCGCGCGCAGAGCGCGACCGCCGCCGCAGGGACCGCCAGCGAAATCACATAAAACGCAAGCTGAAGAGTCACGGAAAACCATTCCGCCCCCAGCGCGGGGAACCACATGGGCAAAAGCGACTGCAGACCGCCGCAGGCGTACAGCAGTATGAGCATAACGCACGCCGCCGCGAACACCACGGCAAGATCGTGCCGGATATCGGCGAGCGAACGGGCGAGGAAATATGAATTCTCCTCTCGCTTCGCGGTAATATCCATTTTGCCCCTCCACAAATTTTCTCATTATTTATTATACCACCATTTTCCGCGTCAGTCAATATATTGCGGGAGATAAAATTATTTCTCCCAAACGGGATTTTCCAAAGGCCGGGGCAGAATTTGCAAATGAAAAGCGGATCCGTTTTGGATCCGCTTTTTGATATTGTCAATGGGGTACGGAAAAAATGGACTTGCTTTTTTGACAGACGGATTCGAACCCTCGAAACGTTCCAACTGTCTTATCATAATAAGCTTATTACATAGTGAACATTTTCATCAATTGAACGTGTGCCGTCAATCTTGATCACGGGTATGCTAAGTTTTGAAAGCCATTCTTCAACAAACGAATCCGGACGCTTTTCCACCATATGAAAGAATGCTTCTTCTTTTTCGTATAAGTCTCCGCCTTTCAGCATGCGGTCACCGAATTTTTCGAAGGAACGTTTCCGAATTCGCATCAAGCGAATATCTTTCGGAACTTCTATGTAAATTGCTTTTGAAAACATGTTTTCTATTTCTTTTGAGTAATCCGCCTTAACAGCGGCAAGAACGATTTTATCAAAAACAAGTA
>DBXS01000016.1:0-6140 GCA_002310055.1 Clostridiales bacterium UBA1206
CCGCAGGAGCTCGTCTCGATGATAGTAGAAAAAGCGGTCAATATGGCTAAACTTATGAATATCCCCGTGCTCGGGATCGTAGAAAACCTTTCGTATTACGAATGCCCGGACTGCCACTCCAGGCATTTCCTGTTCGGCGAAAGCCGGCTCGAAGAAACAGCGGCGGAGCACGGTATCCCCGTGATCGCCCGTATCCCCATTGAGCCCAAACTTTCCGCCGCCGCCGACAAAGGCGCCATAGAGCTTTTCGAAGGCGACTGGCTCGACGGACTCACCGACGCAATCGCGGGCAAATAAGCCGGTCATTCAAGAAAGGAGTATGACGTATGAACGTTCTCTCGGTCATATTATCGATACTGCCTCTGTTTCTGATAATGCTGCTCGGCGTATTCGTACGCAAGGTCGGCATTTTCGACTGGCAGACCACAAAACGGCTTTCCGCTTTTATAGTGAACATCACGCAGCCGTTCCTTATAATAGCTTCGTTCATAACCGAACGCACCGGCGATAAACTCAAAATAGCGCTCGTCATCATAGCGGCGTCGCTGCTTATGCACGTCAGCTTTTCGGGATTCGCGGCGCTGCTGTTCCGCAAAGCCGACCAGGCCGACCGCTCCACGCTCGAGTTTTCGCTCATCTTCGGCAACTGCGCGTATCTGGGATACCCCGTGCTTATGGCGGTGTTCCCGCCGGAAAGCGGTCTGTTTTACGGCGCGGTGTTCACGCTGGTCTTCAACGTTTACATACGCACCTACGGCGTGTTCCTGCTCAACAAGGGCAAAAAGGGTTCGCACGCGCTGCTCAAGGCGTTCGTCAACCCCGGCACCATCGCTTCGGTAATCGGGATACTGCTTTTCGTGTTCAACGTCCGGCCGCCGGAATTCCTCACCAAGACTTTCAGCACGGTCGGCAACCTCACGTTCCCGCTTTCTATGCTGTGCGTGGGCAGCTTGCTCTGCAACAAACCGCTTAAGAATCTGTTTTCCGGCAGCGTGTACGTGCTCAGCATAGCGCGTCTGCTCGTGCTGCCCATAGTGACGCTGGTCGTGTGCCTCATCTTCCGCGTCGATACCGGGATGACCTTCCTGTGCGTGATAATGGCTTCTATGCCCCCCGCCGCAAACTCCGCCATTTTCTGCGAAATGTATAAGGCGAATTCGCCGCTCGCCGCGTCGTGCGTCGGCGTCTCGTCGCTGTTTTCGGTCGTCACCGTACCCGCGATGCTCGCGCTGACCCAGCTTGCGACGTCGGCGCTCAATTCGTAAAAAGAATTATGAAAGTCAGATTTGCATCCGCGCTCGCCGTCATCGCCGCCTGCCTGCTGCTTTGCGGCTGCTCCGGCAAAGGGACCGCACACCTGCGCGTGTTTATCCCGGATTCCGAAACCGGCGCGAGCGGAACGGTATACGACGGCGATTTCGCCTTTTCGGGCGGGACCGTCACCGTCGATTATATGCTTTACACGCTCGCTTCAAAAGGAAATTTCGAATACGTTTTCGACGGCTCTGCGCTTTCGATAAACGGACTTACGCTGTTTGAAAACCTCGACGAAATGTATATCCGCGGCTGGACCGTAACGGTCAACGGCGAATACGACGAAAACTTTATGTACGCGAAAGTCCGCGACGGCGATTACGTCGAAGTGGTGTACGAGTTTATGGATCTCGCGCCCGAATACGACTGAAATACCGAATATAAAAAAAGAGCTTTTGCGCAAAGATATACGCAAAAGCTCTTTGTGTTTTTTGTTTTACTCAACGGTGATATTGACGACGCAGGGAGCGGAGTAATCCAGCTGTTCGGAATACCTGTAAGTGAACGAATCTTCGCCGGTGTAGCCTTTGTCGGGGTAGTAAGCGAAACTGCCGTCGAGGTTTATCGTCACGGTGCCGTGTTTGGGAGAACTGTCGACTTCGAACGAAAGCATACCCGTTTCGTCGTCGGTGAGATTTCCTTTGCAGATCTTGCCCGCTTCGGCTTCGAACGATATCGGATCCTTGGCGTCCGGAACGGTGACGAGCGTGCCTTTGATGAACCGGTAGGTGTAATCGTACATCGCGCGGTTGGGAAGATACGTCGATTTGTAAAGCTCGATAAACGAAGTGGTCTCGAGATAATACATATGTATGACGTCCTTCATATAACCTTCGGTCACGCCGTTGCTCAGATATTGCATATATCTGGTGCGGTAGCGCTGGTCGGTCATCGCGTTGGAGCAGAACTCGATCTCGACGCACATGCCGTATCTCTTGGCGAGAGACGCGCATTCGTGGATGTTGGAAAACGGCGCTTCGAGCTTGAACATATAGTTGGGCTGCATGCAGGCGGCGTCAAAGCCGTGCTCTTTCCACAGCGAATAGCCGTACGCCTTGAACCAGGGGATCCAGAAGAACTGGCTGCCGTGCGCGTGGATCACGTCGGACACCGCGTTAAGCAGTTCCATATCGCCTTTTGCGTCGTCGAGCGATTCGTGATACCAGTAGTATCCGCAGAATTCTATGTTTTCAAAGGGATGTTCGGACATGGCTTTTTCAAAGCGTTTGATGACTTCCTCGGTGAATTTCACGCGGTCGGCAAGCACAGACATATTCTCTTTGACGCCGTCGCCGTCGATATCGCCGGGATCGGTGCTGTTGAGTCCGTACAGCGACACGTAATACTTATACTTGTAATCATCGGGAAGTCCGAGACGCTCTTTTACGAGCCCGGCGGCTTCGTCGAGCGCGCAAACGTTCCTGCCTTCTTTGAACAGGGTGTTTATCAGCCAGTCGACGTCGGAAACGGTGTATCCCTCGTGTCCCGCGTAGCCCGAAGGCATGGAGCCTGTGAGCAGGAACAGGAATCCGTCGAACATAACGTCTACGGGATTGCCGTCGGTATCGAGATACGCCACGGCGGGCATAAGGTCTTCGACGGTGCGTTCGACCTTGGTCCCGTGGTAAGCGAGATAAATGTCGCTTGCGCCGCCCAGCAGGTCTTCTGACGGTGCGAGGAAGGAATTGGTGAGCATCCCGGTGCCGGTGCTGTAGCCGGAATCCGCAAGCGATACGGCGCCGTCAAGCTTTTTGTTGCCGAACACTTCCAGTTCGTCGCAGCCGGACCACGTGTTTACCGTGAATTCAAAGCACACGAATCTCGCGGCGACAGGATTGTCGAGGATCAGTTCGCCCTTCACTATCGAAGGATCGTCCTTGACCGGCATTATTATTTCGCCCGCGAGATACCACGTTTTGGCGTCTTCGGAAACGAGTATCTTGACCTTTTCGGGGCATTCCACCGCCCAGGCGGTCTGGTGGGTGAATTCCGCGGTGAACGAGCTAACCGCCGAAAGATGGCCTAAATCGTAGTAGATGTCGCGCGTGCCGGAACGGTTGAATTTAAAATAATAGCCGTTGTGGATATCGGTGCCGGAAGCGCGCTTGCCGTCTGTGAGCAGTTTGGAGGTGACGGGAGTATTGTTGGGCCAGGAGGCTCTTTCGGGTTCGGCGTCGCATGCGATCTGCTGACCGAGCCCTTTTATAAGGTCGATCTCTTCGCCGTAGTCAGAGGAATCTGCGGGCCACAGGTCGCTGCCCGTGACTTCGGGGAATTCCAGATCCGGGTAAAGCTGCGGCGCTTTGATGGAATCGGAATAAGCGAGCACGCGCACTTCTTCGAGCAGTATGCGGTCGCATTCGGTCTTTGCGAGCGTGAACCTGACATATCTCGCGCGGACGGTGGAATCGAGCTGCAGGGTATAGACGAACGTTTCGTCGTCGCTGAGCGGCGCGTAGCATCTGCCTATCTCTACCCATTCTTTTTTGTCTGTAGATACCGCAAAGGATATCCTGAGAGGGAAACTGATCTTTACTGTCTTGTTGTTGTAAGTGAAAACCTCAAACGCCGAAACGTCGGTGCGTACCGAACCAAGGTCGACTACCAGTTCCATATCGCCGTCGCCGAACCTGTACCCGACCCAGCCGCCGCTCTGGTAGAATCCGGCGGTCATGCCGTCGGTGAGTTTGCCGTTTTCGTCGGGGTACGTTTTGTCGCTTTTGCCGGTGCAGGTATACTTGCTGTTGAGCGCCACGTTGTTCACTTTCTGCATACGGTCGGCGCTGCCGGTGGAAACCTGCGCGAGCGCGTTCGCGTAGGTCTCGGAATCCTGCGTTTCGGTGTCGTAAAGCCCGGTCACGGCTTTTTCCCATTCGACAGCCACGTCGCCGCTCGCGATATCGGCGATGACCATCACCTCGTCGACGAACAGCCAGTGCGAAGAGCGTTTGATGTCAAAACGCACGTAACGCGCCGAAACGGGATGGTCGAGATGCAGCACGCATCTCTGGATAGTGTCTTCTTCGTATTTAGGAAACCGGCTGGTGCCCGTGCGGGTCCATTCCTTGCCGTCTTCGGAAACGTATATCCTTACCGAAGCGGGCGAACCTATGCCGGCCTGAGTCGTCGCAAGATAGCTCGTTTCGAACTGATATATCCTGTCGTACACTTCGCCCAGGTCTATTTCGACCTGAAAACTTTCGGCGATTCCGACGAAATTTTCGTCGGAATACGAAGGCGATTCAGTCACGGCGAAAAGCCCGTCGGTGAGCTCGGTGCCGTAGGTGTCGGGGTAGCTGTCGCCCGCCGGCTGCGATTTTTTATAGCTTTTGCCGCTTGAGATCACCGAGGCGTAAGTGTATTCCTCGGGAGGGAGCGATTCTTCGGCCGAACTTTCGGTCTTGGATTCTTCCGCGGAAGAACCTTCCTCGCTCGCGCTTTCGTCGGACGGAGTTTCGCTTTCTATCGATTCCGGTTCCGACTCCGCGCCGTTTCCGTTACAGGCGGAAAGCGCGAAAGTGAACAGCAGCAGAAACGCAAGCAGTAACGCTGTTTTTTTCATTTTGTCTTTATCCTTTCGGTGTATAGTCGGGTGATTTCTTATACTGTGATCGGGCGCGCGGGGTCACGTCAGTTTTCTATTATGTAAAAGAAAGGCGAATCCGGGGAATTGGTGATCCTAAACAGCGCGCACATATATTTGCGGCGGTCGAGCGACGAAAGGTATTCCTGTATGAGTTTTCCTTCGGCGTCGCCTTCGCTGTGGCCGGGGTAGACCGCCACGAGCAGTATAGCGTCCCGCGCCATGCGGTCTATCGCGCCCGCTATCGCCGGGAGCGTGGTCTCGCGCCGGGTGAACACGGAGCGGTCGCTGCCGGGCAGCCAGCCCAGGTTGAACATACCGGCGTTCACTTTTCGGGTTATGTATCTTCCGGCGTTGTGGTGCGAATCGTGTATCAGCACGTAATTCTGCGGAGCGTTTTCACGGCATAGGCGGAGCGCGGTGCTTTGAAGCGCGGCGTCCTGAACGTCGAACGCGTAAACTCTGCCGCGCGGACCTACGGTGCGCGAAAGGAAAAGCGTGTCGTGCCCGTTGCCCATTGTGTAATCGGCGGCGATGCCGCCCGGGAAAAGGTGCTTTTTTATGAACTTTTTCTGCAGTTCCAGCAGATCGGTCATTCGCGCGCGCTCCTTTCGCCGTATATTTTAGCATAAAACCCGCCGCATTTCAATGAACAAACTAAAAACAATATCATTTTTCGGTAAAGAACTCTATTTCTTCTCCCGCGGGACCTATGCAGAACGCCACGCGCAGCGGATACGGCTGCTCGGCGTTTATGGTGACGTCGTAAGGCTCGGCTGTAATTTCGTACCCTGCTTTGCGCACGGCGTCTATGCATGCGTCGACGTCGTCGGTGAGGAACGCCACGTGCCTCAGCACGCCCTGCGGCAGACGTTCTTCGCCGGTGTTCATTATTTCCATACGGCTTTCGCCGGTAAGCAGCATTATGCCCATGCCCCAGTCGCGGTAGACCGTCATTCCGAGTATATCGCGGTAGAACGCCACCGTCTTTTCGTATTCCTCTTTTCCGTACGTTTTTATCGCGACGTGATGTATCCCTTTGGTGAGACCCATAAACGGCACCTCTCTTTCATCAAATCAAATATATTATACCTTATTTGCCTCCGCGGGTCAATAGCGAATATCCCCTTCCGCGCGAAGAAGAGAAATAAATAAACAAACTAAAATGCGCAATCCACTTGACAAAACGCCGCGGCGGCGTTATAATCACATCACACGTTTCCGTAGCTCAGCAGGATAGAGC
>DBXS01000016.1:6151-29822 GCA_002310055.1 Clostridiales bacterium UBA1206
TTCGAATCACCTCGGGAACGCCAAAAGCGCCCTGTAGGGCGCTTTCTCGTTTATTTGGCGAAAAAAATGACCGAATCGCGGATAACTGTCAATAATAATGCAAAATGCATATAATATTTATTGCGGAAAAGCGCGAAATATGCATATATATACTTGCATTTTGCCGCTCATTGTGGTAATATTAAATATTATTAAACATCAACGGAGCTGATCTTTATGGCTGACAGAAGTTTTATAAAAGTAGTCAAATTCGGCGGTTCTTCGCTCGCCGACGCCGAGCATTTCAAAAAGGCGGCCGATATCATCCTTTCGGACCCCACCCGCCGCTACGTGGTGCCTTCGGCGCCCGGCAAATGCGCCGCCGATAACCGCAAGGTCACGGATATGCTCATCCGCTGCTGCGGGCTCGCCGCCGACCGCGCCGATTACAAGCCGCTGCTCGCCGACATCAAGGCGCGCTACGACGCGATCATAAACGGGCTGGGTATGGATTATTCGCTCGACGCCGAGTTCGAAAAGATCGACGCCGAACTCAGGCGCGGCGCCGCGCTCGATTACGTCGCCAGCCGCGGCGAATATCTCAACGGTCTGGTGCTCGCGCACTATATCGGCTACGAATTCGTCGACGCTTCGGAGATAATCTTTTTCGGGCCGGATAAACAGTTCGACGCCGACCGCACCAACCTCTTCGCCTCCGAGCGCCTGCTCGAGCTGAAGAACGCGGTCGTGCCCGGATTCTACGGCGCGCTGCCCTGCGGAGATATAAAGACGTTTTCACGCGGGGGGAGCGACGTCACCGGCGCAATTGTCGCGCGCGCGGTGATGGCTGATATCTACGAAAACTGGACCGACGTTTCCGGGTTCCTTATGTGCGACCCGCGCATAGTCGAAAACCCGCGCCCCATCCACAAGATAACCTATCGCGAACTGCGCGAGCTTTCGTATATGGGCGCCACCGTGCTTCACGAAGATTCGATATTCCCCGTAAAGCTCGCCGGAATCCCCATAAACATCCGCAACACCAACGACCCTTCCGACCCCGGCACTATGATAGTTTCGGAAAGCGAAGAGTCTGCGCCGGATATCATCACCGGTATCGCGGGGAAGAAAGGCTTTTCGGTAGTCCACCTTGAAAAAGATATGATGAACGTGGAAGTCGGCTTCGGCATGAAAGTGCTCCAGGCGTTCTACGATATGAACATCTGCTTCGAGCATCTGCCTTCGGGCATAGACACCATGTCGGTCATCGTCGAAACTTCGCTCATCAAGGACCGCGAAGGGTTTTTGCTTTCCAAACTTTCGCGCATGGTCACGCCCGATCATATCTCCATAACCCAGGATCTCGCGCTCATCGCGGTCGTGGGCCGCGGCATGGTCAACTATCCCGGTACCGCGAGCCGTGTCTTTTCGGCGATCGCCCGCGAGGGGATAAACATCCGTATGATAGACCAGGGTTCTTCCGAGCTCAATATCATCATCGGCGTAGCCGAACGCGATTTCGAAGCCGCCATCCGTGCGGTCTACAACGAATTCTGCAAAAATGGAAAACTATCTTAGCGTTTTCCGCGCCGCCGCGGCGGAATTCACCGAACGCAAATCGGTGTTCATTGGCTCTTGCGCACCCGTTTCCACCGAAGAAGAGGCGCTGGAGTTCGTCAATTCGCTGCGCAAAAAGTACGCCGACGCTACACATAACGTCTACGCGTATATAGTGCGCGAAAACAACGCCTGCCGCTTTTCGGACGACGGCGAACCGCACGGCACCGCCGGAATGCCGGTGCTCGACGTGCTGCGCAAGGAAGGTCTGACCGACGTCGCAGTGGTCGTCACGCGATATTTCGGCGGCATACTGCTCGGCACGGGCGGGCTCGTGCGCGCCTACACCGCTTCGGCAAAGCAGGCTATCGACGCCGCCGGGCGCGCCGAATGGGCGAAATGCGCCCGCTTTTCCGTGAGATCGGATTATTCGGATCATCAGAAACTTACGTATTATTTCCGCAAGAACGGAATAGAAGTCAAAGACACCGCGTTTTCGGACGCCGTCGTGAACGAATGCGTCGTCGGTTCGGAGCTTATGAAGAACGTCGCCGAAGATATAACTTCGCTGACCAACGGCAGGGCGGAACTCGAATTCCTCGCCGACGAATACGTTAAAAGAGAGGTAAAATTATGAAGATAAGCGATCTGCTTGCCCGCGGCGGGATAACCGTTTCGTGCGAGCTTTTTCCGCCCAAACAGTTTGAAAAACTCGCCGAAGTTAAAGACGTGGTCGCCCGCACGGCGGCGCTCGGACCCTCGTTCATCTCGTGCACCTACGGCGCAACGGGCGGAACTTCGGAATACACCATAGACATTGCGAAAGAGATCAACGCCCACGGCGTTCCGGCGCTGGCGCACCTCACCTGCGTCTCGTCCACAAAAGAAAAAGTCGCCGAGGTCATAGAAGGGCTTTCGCAAAACGGAATAGAAAACGTGCTCGCCCTGCGCGGCGATATCCCGCCGACAGGCAGGATCGCGTTCGATTACGCGCACGCGGCGGATCTTGTGGAAGAGCTCAAAGCGCGCGGCGATTTCTGCATCGGCGGCGCATGCTATCCCGAAGGACATCCCGAAAGCGACTGCATGGAAAAAGACCTGTACTATATGCGCGTAAAATACGAAAAAGGCGTTGAATTCTTCACGTCGCAGCTGTTTTTCGATAACTCCGCGTTCCTTTCGTTCTGCGAAAGCGCCCGCGGTATCGGCATCGGCGCGCCGCTGATCGCCGGGATAATGCCCGTCACCAACGCGTTCAGTATCGAAAGGATGATACGGCTTTCCAACTGCCGCGTCACGCCCGAACTCGCCGCGCTGCTCCAGAAATACGGCGGCACGCCCGATATGGGAAAAGCCGGGATAGAATTTTCCACCAAGCAGATCAACGCGCTCATCAAAGAAGGCGTAAAACATATACACATTTACACTATGAACCGGCCCGAGATCGCTCAGGCGATAATGGAGGGCATAGAAAGGTAAAAAATGCGTTTCAAGGACGTTTTCGGCAAAAAGTTCATGCTGTTCGACGGCTCCACCGGCACCGCGCTCCAAAAAGCGGGGCTCGCGGCGGACGAGCTGCCCGAAGAGTGGAACTTTTCGCACCCCGAAAAAATAGCGGCGCTCCACCGCTCATATATCGAAGCGGGCTGCGACGTCATTGCGACCAATACGTTCGGCGCGAATCCGTTCAAGATGAGCGAGCGCGGAATGGACGCTGACGCCGTGATAAAGCGCGCCGTCGCCATAGCGCGCGCCGAGGCGGAAAAAGCGGAAAAGCAGGTGTTCGTCGCGCTTTCTGCGGGGCCTCTGGGCAGATTGCTTTCGCCGCTCGGCGACCTGGATTTCGAAGACGCCGTCGCGGCGTTTGCCGGGATGTGCGTTTCCGCGCGCGACGCGGGCGCCGACCTTATACTTTTCGAGACCATTTCCGATCCGTACGAAATGAAAGCGGCGCTGCTCGCCGCGCGTGAGAATACGGATCTTCCCGTTATAATCACCATGATGCCGGGCAAGGACGACCGCCTTATCTCGGGCGGCGAACCCGCCGCCGCGGCGGTGATGCTGTGCTCGATGGGAGTCGACGGCATAGGGCTCAACTGCGGCGAGGGGCCCGAACAGTTCTTACGCGTGCTGCCCGGAATGATGCCGTACGTCGACGTCCCGGTGCTGTGTTCGCCCAACGCGGGGCTCCCGCACGGCGACGAACACGGCTGCGCGAGCTACGACGTTTCGCCCGCTGAATACGCCGCTATGTGCCGCCGCCTTGCGGAATACGGTGCTAGCGCCCTGGGCGGATGCTGCGGCACCGACAGCGACTATATAAAAGCCGTAAACGACGTTATGCAGGATTTCGTCATAAATCCGCCGGCGCGCGCTTCGGTCACACGGGTGTCGTCGCGCAGCAGAGTGGCGGAATTCGGCGGAAAGCCGCTCATCGTCGGAGAGCGCATCAATCCAACCGGGAAATCCGCAATGAAAACGGCGCTCAAAGAAGACGATATGAGCTATATTATGCGCGAAGCGGTCTCGCAGACCGCCGCCGGCGCCGATATTCTCGACGTAAACGTCGGGCTGCCCGGCATCGACGAACCGGCTATGCTGGTGCGCGCGGTGACCGCGGCGCAGAAAGTGACCGAGCTTCCGCTGCAGATCGACACCGCCGACAAGACCGCGCTCGAAAAGGCGCTGCGAGTCTACAACGGCAAGCCGCTCATCAATTCGGTCAACGCCTCTCCCGAATCTATGGACAAGGTGTTCCCGCTCGTCAAGAAGTACGGCGGCGCGGTGGTGTGCCTCGCCATGGACGAAAAGTCCATTCCCGAAACTCCCGCCGGGCGCGCCGAGGTCATAGGGCGCATCGTGCGCCGCGCTGCCGAATACGGCATTCCGGCGTGCGACCTGATCGCCGACGGCTTGGTCACGACCGCCGCCACCGATCCGGACGCGGCGAACAAGACTCTCGACGCGATCGCGCTCATCAAAGAAAAATACGGTATCTGTTCCATACTCGGCATTTCCAACATATCGTTCGGTCTGCCGGAGCGCGAAAAACTCAACGCCGCATTCCTCAGCGCGGCGCTGGGGCGCGGACTTTCGTCGGCGATAATGAACCCGCTTTCCGCACCCGTGGCGGAAGCGTACAGGGAATTCGTGCAGAGCGGCGCTTACGGCGAATTCGCCGTGGGCGATACCGGCGTGCGCAAATTCGACGGCGGCGAGATCACGCTCAAGACCGCCGTGGTGTTCGGGCTCGCCGAACAGGCGGCCAAAGAAGCCGCCGAGCTCGCGAAGACTCAGCCGCCTATGGATATAGTCAACAACGAACTCATCCCCGCGCTGGACGAAGTCGGCGCGGATTACGAAAGCGGCAAGTCGTTCCTGCCGCAGCTGCTTATGTCGGCGGACGCCGCCAAATCGGCGTTCGAAGAAATAAAACGCGCCTACGCCGGTAAAGGCGAAGGCGGCGAAAAGATAGTGATGGCGACCGTTCAGGGCGACATTCACGATATAGGCAAGAACATAGTAAAGGCGCTGCTTGAAAACTACGGCTACGACGTGATAGACTTAGGCAAGGACGTCCCGCCCGAGACCGTGCTCGAAGCCGTCGAGCGCACCGGCGCGCGGCTCGTGGGACTTTCGGCGCTTATGACGACTACGGTCGTCAATATGGAAAAGACCATCCGTCTGCTCCACGAAAAAGCGCCGCAGTGCAAAGTGATGGTGGGCGGCGCGGTGCTCAACGAGGAATACGCGCGCGCCATCAACGCCGATTATTACGCGGCCGACGCCGTCGGCGCCGTCAAATGCGCCGGCAGCTTTTTCGGGGTGAAGGAATGAACCCGGGCAGGCGGCTGCTTTCGGCGGCCTCGCTCTGCCGCGGCGGCAATATAATAGATATCGGTTCCGACCACGGCTTTCTGCCGGTATGGCTTTTGCTCAACGCAAAGTGTGAATCCGCTTCCGCGAGCGACATAAATCCTATGCCGCTGGAACGCTGCAGAAAGACCGCCGAAAAATACGGAGTCGCCAAAGATATGCGGTTTTTCCTTTCCGACGGGTTCGACAATGTCGAAGGCGTTTACGACGCGGCGTTCGTGTGCGGTATGGGCGGAATTATGATAGCCGATATCATCCGCCGCGCGCCCCAAAGGGCGGCGCTCTGGGTGCTCCAGCCTATGACCAACGCCGAGATACTGCGCGCTTTTCTGTGGGATAACGGCTACGTTATAACCGAAGAGGTCTATACGGTCGAAAAGCGAAAGCCCTATGCGGTCATCGCCGCGGAATACGTCGGTATCAAAACGCTGTATTCGTACGCCGACACGTATCTCGGCAAAGTCCGTCCAAAGAGCGCGGAATACGCGCAGTACGTCCGCAAGACGCTCGCTTCGGCGCAGAAACGCCTGATGGGGAAAAAGCGCGAAAACGCCGATACTTCGTGCGAAGAACAACTAATAGAAGAATGCGTTCGCCATATTTCATAGACCGGCGACAAAAGCATACAAAACAAGGGCGAAAGCCCTTTTCTTCTTGCTTGACAAACGGTATGAGCGGGGTGTATGATTTTTTTGCACTAAAAACAAAGGAGCAAAAGAATATGATCTGTACAAAATGCGGCGCCGAACTTCCCGACGACGCCAACGAATGTTCCGTTTGCGGAGAACCTGTCCCGAGCGCCGAAGACAGCGGCGATCTGCCGGTGTTATATACCGAAGAAAAGCTGCTCGAATATCCGCCCGACGCTCCGGAAAAGCCCGCGCAAGCGAAAAAAGCGGAAGCCGAAAACAAAAAAACTCCCCGCCGCAGAGGCAGGGGATGGGATATCGCCGCCGTGATACTTACGGCGTTCGCGTGCGCGGCGGCGCTGTATCCGCTCTGCCGCGATTTTGCGCTTATCTGCATAGACGTTTCCAAAGCCGTGGAGGCGGGCGACGTGTTCCCGGTGGAAGGGATGATCTTCGCTTCCGCTTCGGTCGCCGCTGCGTTTGCCGCCGACCTTGCGCTTTCAGTGAAAAGCGCGTTCGGCAGGGGCGGAAAGCGCACGTTTTTCTTTTTTGCTTTTCCCGTTTTGCTTTTCTTCTGGCTTTTCGCCCGTATAAACGACACCCCCGCGCGGTTCGTCGGCTCGTCGAGGACGGCGCAGGCGTTACTGTGCGGGAGCGAACTGTTTTATAAAGAGGATTTCTCGCTCATCTCGCTCGTGATACTGGCGTTCGTACTTTGCGCGCAGATAGCGGCGAGAAAAGGCGGGGAAGAGACGGCGCAGAATTGATCACTCGTTGAGGTCGCGCGTGACCACGTACGCTTTTTTCATAGTGACCGTGGATTTTTCGCCGTTGATGGCGTATGCTATGTTGATGGCGTGGTCCGAGCAGCGCTCGAGGTCGGTTATCATATCGGTGAAAATGACCCCGCCGCGCGGATCGCATTTTTCGTTTTTGAGCCGCTGGATGTGGTTTTCAATATATTCTTCCTGCATCGCGTCGACCGATTCTTCAAGGTCGCTCACTTCGCCCAGGCGGTCGAATTCGCGCTTTTCATAGACTTCTATCGAAAGCTCGAGCGTCTGCATGGAATGTTCGGCTATGGAACGCAGCTCGGCGAGCCCTTCTTTGCTTATCACGGCCTCGGAGCTCTTGAGTTCTTCGGTGTATTCGGCGATATTTTCGGCGTGGTCGCCTATACGTTCGATATCGGCGACGACCCTGAGCATAATGCCGGCTTCGGAAATATCGGCGTCAAACAGCGCCTTGCCGTGCAGCTGCACCAGAAAACCGGTGATCTCGTGGTTGAGGTAGTTTATGGTCTTTTCCACTTCGAGCACGCGCTCGGCTTTGTCGGGATCGACTTCAAAGAACGAATCGAGCGCGAGCTTGATGTTGTCGCGCGTGATATACGCCATACGCATAACTTCCTGCTTGACCTGCCTTATCCCCAGCGCGGGGTTGACGAGCGAGTTGCTGCTTATATACATAAGCTTTTTGGTGGTGTATTCCTCTTTCTCGTCGTCTGGCATAAGCTTTGTGACGAACGCGCATATCGGCTTGCACAGCGGGATCACCGCCAGGTTGGCGATCAAGTTGAACATAAGGTGGAAGTTCGCTATCTGCCGCGAAACGTTGCCCGCCGGACTTATGTCTATTATAAGATCGACTATGGCGGGGACTAAGAGCAGCAGCACAACGAAGATGACCGTACCGGCGAGCTTGGACATAACGCTCGCCGCCGCCGCGCGCTTTGAACGGCGGTTGGCGCCGAAAGATACGAGTACGACCGGCATAACGGCGCCCACGTTCATACCGATGATTATATACATCACATCACGCAGCGCTATCCCCGAAGCCACCGCCGAGGTGGAAACGAGTACCTGCAGTATACCGATGGAAGCCGAAGACGACTGTATGAGCGCCGTCACCAGCACGCCCAAACCGAAACATACGAACGGATTGCCGAACGCCGAAAGGAAATCGGCGATTATGGTATCGATGGGGAGCTTGTCGACCGCGGTGTTCATTATGAGTATGCCCACGAACAGAAGCCCGAAACCGAGTATGATGGAGCCAGTTTTTTTGACGACGCGCTTCTTCACGAACAGGAGCAGCGCCGCGCCGACGAACAGTATGAGCGGAGCTATGGAATCTATTTTGAACGCGATGATCTGCGAAGTGACGGTGGTACCTATGTTGGCGCCGAGCATGACGTACAGCGCCTTGGTGAGCTCCATAAAGCCCGAAGACACAAAGCCCACGGTGAGGACGCTCGCGGCGCCCGAACTCTGGATGAGCGCGGTGACGACTATACCCACGACAAAAGCGTAAACGCCTTTGCTCGTGGCTTTTTCAAGTATTTTGCTCAGCTTGTCGCCGGCGGCGTCTTCCAGCGATTTGGAAGTGAAGTTGATCCCGTAAAGGAACAGCCCTATGCCGCCCAGCAGCAGAAAGATACCGTATATGGTCTCGCTCATATTTTCACGTCCTTGATGTGGGTTATAGTGTTTTGAGTTCGCAGGTGAACGCGCCGTCTTTTGCTTCCACCACGGCGTACGAGCCGTAATATCCCGCGCTTCCGGGGTTGAGCAGCACCACGCCGTCTTCGTTCTTCAACGCCGCTTTATGCGTGTGCCCGAACAGCGCGAGCTGCGCGCCCATCGACTTTGCCGAAGAAACAAGCGCCGAAATCCCGTTCTTGACTCCGTGGCTGTGGCCGTGGCAGGCGTAGATGCGCACGCCGCCGAGCGTTTCGCAGATATACGGCGGATACGACGCGAAGAAATCGCAGTTGCCTTTTACGGCGTACACGTTCGCGTAAGGGAATACGCGCGTAAGATGTTCGATATCGCCCGTGCCGTCGCCCAGGAAAAAGACGGCATCGGGGTTTTCTTTTACGAACGCGTCTTCCGCGGCGGATCTCTGCCCGTGAGTGTCGGATATGACGAGTATCTTCATAAAATCACCTATCCTTACGCATTATATATCATAACACAAAACGAGCGTTTCCGCAAGCGCATTTTCAAAAATCGGAAAAATAAACAAGATTATTGAAATTTGCGACTTTTTATGATATAATATCCATAATCACAAAGATACTCACGGAGGAAATACAATGAAACGCTTTGCGCTGATAATTTCCGTACTCGCGCTGCTTTTGCTTTCCGCCTGCTCACAGAGCGGGAGCTCGAACGTCGAAACGTACGAAAACGCATACGGCGGGTACAAATTCAATATAGAACGCGACTGGGATTTTTACGATCTTACGCAGGGCGCGTCATACTCTGCGCCGGGTCAGAATATCGTGTTCCAGTCGCCCGCCGATACCAACGGCGTCAGCGCCGCGGCGATACAGGTCGATTATACCGAAGGCGACGGAGCCGAAATTATGCAGGGCGTTTTCGATTCGATCCCCGGCGAAAAGACCGTGACCGACACGACGCTCGGCGGCAAGATAGCGCGCCGCGCCGATTACACGCTCGAGATCGGCGACGTGAAAAAGAGCGCCTCTTACGTGTATTGCGTCTACGACGGCTATACTTATTCGGTCAGGTTCTACGCCGCCGAAGGCACGGCTGAAACGTATCTGCCGGTGTTTGAAACGGTGCTTTCGTCTTTCGAATTCACCTCCCGCAGCGCGAACACCGAAACTTCCGCGCCCGATTATTCCGGCGGAACGCTCGAAAGCGCCGACGGCGACTATTCGTTCGTTTACCCCGCCGGCTGGGGAGTGATAAAAAACGACGGCATGCCCGTCGTGGCGCCCAAGGACGCCGGGGCTTCGGTCTCGGTGACGGCCTTTTCGCTGCCTAACGAAAAGCTTTCGTACGGCGCGTACGATTACTGGAAAGAGTATTCCGAAGAGCTCAGATCGGTCCTCAACGGCTTTACCGTGACCAAAGAGTACGAAAAGGAAGACGAGCCCAGACTCGGCGGAGTCGTCGCCGCGCGCAAGGAGTATTCCGCAACGCTCGACGGCGCCGAATATAAGTATATCCAGATCATCTGCATAAGGAACGGCTACGTATATTCGGTGCTCTTCACCTCAAACGCCGCCGAATACGATACCTACGCGCCGGCGCTCGACGGCATCGTCTCTTCGTTCAGGTTCAATTGACGCACTTTTTTAAAAAAAGTATTGACTTTTGCAAAAACGGATGATATAATAGCGCTTGTCGTTCAACCGAACGGCAAACCGGGGGTTTAGCTCAGCTGGGAGAGCATCTGCCTTACAAGCAGGAGGTCACAGGTTCGAGCCCTGTAGTCCCCACCAGCAAAAAGCACTGCGTAAGCAGTGCTTTTTGCAATGATATCCGTTCCGCCCATTCCCCAAAACTCGCTTCGCTCGTTTCGGGGTCCCCTTGGGGCGCCGGAACGGATGATATACCTTACAGGTATGATATTCGCTACGCGGATGATATACGCCTGCGGCGTATGAAGGAACGGATATTATATCATATTTGCGGAACGCAAATATATCATGCCGCGCGTAAGCGCGGTATATCATACGGCGAAGCCGTATATCATTGACATTTACGGGTGGGTGATATCGCATTCGGCGGTGAAAGTGCCCTGCGGGCAGTGAAATCCGCCTCGACGGCGGGTGGGTGGATTTAATTTCACCGAGCGCGAAACGCTCGATTTCACCAAAGGCAAAAGCCTTTGATCTCACCTTTTGCCGCAAGGCAAAAGATTTCACTATTGCGTTTTCTGCCAACAACCGAAAACTAACTTATATCTTTCGCGGCGCCCCTCGGGAAATGGAGGGACAGCCGCGCGTTTTTTTGCGAGCAAACGTATTGAATTACGGCTATTCTTATGGTATAATACGGTCGTCGAAAAAATATGCATAAGGGCGCGCTTGCGGGTTTTCCGTTGCGTTTTTCCGGTTGTGAATCCGCAAAAGCCATCATATAAAACCGTCTTAACGGATTGCGCGACGTTCAGGAGGCGTAAAAGAACGATATGGAACACATACTGCGTTTTTCACACCCCGCGGGGGATTATAAAAACGGGCTGCCGATAGGCAACGGGCGGCTTGCCGCGATGGTCTGCGGCGACGAAAAGAGCATCCGCGTCTCTCTCAACCACGAATGGCTATGGCGCGGGACCCACCGTTTCCGCGATTGCCGCAACGTCTCATCGCATCTGCCCGAGGTGCGTGAGGCGCTGTTTTCCGGCGATCTTCTTACCGGCACGCGGCTCGCGAACGATTATTTCGGTGGAACGCCCGGCGAAGGATACCGCATCGATCCCTACCAGCCCGCCGGCGATCTGATTTTCGCCGTCAAGGGCGGTGACCGTAAAAGGACGCTCGACCTTTCTTCGGGCGAAGTGCGCGTTACGGCCGGCGATACCGAATTCCGCGCTTTTGCGAGCTTTGCGGACGGATTCATAGTCGCGCGTATCAGCGGAGATGTCGAGCTTAGTCTCGGTCGCGCAGAAGACGAAGAATGCGAACTCAAAACGGAAGGGCTGCGCCTCTGCGGCGTCTTCCGCGGCGGCGTGTCGTTCGAGGTGCGGGCAAAGACGTATCCCGCGGCGGAATACACCACGGTCCTTGTGGATATAGCCGTTTCCGCAAACGGAGGAACGCTGCTTCCGTTCCCGGCGGACGCGGATTATGACGCGCTTTTTGCCCGTCATCTGCCCGAATTCCGCAAGGCGCTGGGGAATGCGGAAATAGAGCTCGATACGCCTGAAAGCGGGCTCGACACGGACGAAAGATTAAAACGTTTCAAAGCCGGGGACGATCCCTCGTTACCGGTATTGTATTTTGAATACGGGCGTTATCTTCTGGCGTCAGGGTCGTCCGGCGAGCTTCCGCTCAATCTGCAGGGGAAGTGGAGCGAGGATATAAGACCCGCTTGGGAATGCGATTATCACCTTAACGTGAACCTTCAAATGGCTTACTGGCCCGCCGCCGCGCTGGGGATGGGAAAGCAGGAAGACCCGCTGTTTGCGTTCTGCGAACGCTGTGTCCCTTACGCCAGAGAAGCGGCGCGTAAGCTTTACGGCTGCCGCGGCGTATGTTTTCCGCTGCAGACCGATTCTTCCTGCCGTACGACTCCGGAAAGCACCGGCTGGTGCGTCTGGATCGGAGCCGCCGCGTGGCTGGCTTCGCATTTCACGCGGCGCTGGCGTTACGAAAAGGACGAAACGTTCTTAAAAAACAGGGCGTATCCGTTTTTGAAAGAAGTCGCCGCGTTTTACGAAGATTATCTCGTGCTTCGCGAAGACGGGCTGTATCATATCGCGCCCTCGCAGTCGCCGGAAAACAAATTCGAAGGCACGGGCGACTATGCAGTATCGATATTAGTCGATTCCGCTATGGATATTGAACTCACCGCCGAAACGCTGAGTACCTGTATAGAAATGGCGGAAAATCTCGGCGTAGACGGTGACTTGCGCAAAAAATGGAGCGACATCCTCGCGCGACTTCCCGCGCTGACGACAGATTCAAAAGGGCGGCTCAACGAATTCGATAAAGAGCGCGTGGAGACCGAACCCGGGCACAGGCATCTGAGCCATCTGTACGGGTTGTATCCCGGCGAACTGTTCCCGCAGGGGCATCCTCTGCGCCGCGCCGCGGAAATATCGCTCGATTACCGTCTGTCGCACGGCGGCGCATATACCGGATGGAGCCGCGCGTGGACGGCGTGCATAATGGCGCGTCTCGGCCGCGCCGAAGACTGCTATAAACATCTCACCGCGCTGATATGCGATTTCGCGACCGAAAGTCTGCTCGATCTGCACCCGCCGCGTATCTTTCAGATCGACGGCAATATGGGCGGCTGCGCCGCTGTCTGCGAAATGCTGCTTTCCGCCGAAGGCGGCACGGTGACCCTGCTCGGCGCGCTGCCTGAAGAATGGGGATCCGGATCGTTCCGCCATCTTAAAGCGCCCGGAACGCTCGACGTTTCGTGCACTTGGAAAGACGGGCGGGCGGAGACGATAGAACTGCGCGCGGAACAAGCCGGTACCTGGACGCTGCGCACCGGCGGCAAGGAATATGCGGTCGCCCTTTCGCAGGGCGAAACGAAAACGCTCGCAATTTGACGACTCATTGACGGAGAAACAGCAAAATGGAAAAACGGCAAACGGTCTTTTTCGCCGACCGCGCCGGGTGGCGCAAATGGCTGGAAGAGCATTTCCAAACAGAAAGCGAAATATGGTTTGTATTCCCGACCAAGGCGTCGGGCGAATGCGGCGTTTCGTATAACGACGCGGTCGAAGAAGCGTTGTGCTTTGGCTGGATAGATGGGCAAGCCGGAACGCTGGACGAAACGCATCAACTTCGCCGCTTTACGCCCCGAAAGAAAGGCAGCTCTTATTCTCGACCGAATATCGAACGGCTCATACTGCTTGATTCGCTGGGAATGATACATCCCGCGGTGAGGGAGAAGGTCGCGGACATCATAAGCGCACCGTTTGTCTTCCCGCAGGATATACTTGACGCAGTACGCAAAGACGATACGGCATGGAAACATTTTCTCGCTTTTTCCGAGCCGTACAAAAGGATACGCGTGGCTTATATAGACGCCGCGCGCAAACGACCGGCAGAATTCAGGCGCAGGTTGGAAAACTTCATAGAAAAGACCGGGAAAAACAAACTGATAACCGGATACGGCGGCGTCGACAAGTATTATGGGCGGACCGACGTTTAAAGACAGCGCGTTCCGATTTGAGAAATGTTGCCGGGATCAATTACCGACAGGCGGAGAGTTTATGGAAAAACGCTTTTCACTGAACGCCAATCAACTAAAACTAATTGCCATTATCGCCATGACCATAGATCACCTCACATGGGCGCTGTTCCCGGGGACGCAGGCGATTTGGTATGTTTGCGCGCTCCATATCATCGGGCGGCTCACGGCGCCGATAATGTGGTTCTTTATAGCCGAAGGGTGCCATTACACGCGCCATATGGGCAAATATATCGCCCGGCTGTTCGCGTTCGCGCTCATCTCGCATTTCGCTTACGATTTCGCGTTCGGCATACCGTTTATCCCGCTTTCCACGGGCGTATTCAACCAGACGAGCGTGATGTGGTCGCTCGCGTGGGCGGCGGCGCTGGTGTATATCTGCCGCAGGGAAGATATCCCGCACTGGTGCAGGATACTTGCCGTCGTCGCGGTGTGCGTGATATCGTTCCCGTCCGACTGGTCGAGCATAGCCGTGATGTGTCCGTTCTTCCTGTATGCGCACCGCGGCAAATTCAAACTGCAGGCCGCCGATATCGTTATTTGGACGTTTATCTACGCCGCGGTGTATTTTATCTTTTTGGATAAACTTTACGGCGCGCTGCAGATGTTCACCTTCCTTTCGATCCCGCTCCTTTCGCGTTATAACGGCGAACGCGGCGAATGGAAAGGCATGAAGTGGTTTTTCTACATCTATTATCCTGCGCACCTGATAATCATAGGCGTTATCAGAATGGCGCTGCACGGCGATATACCGATCATTTTCTGAAATGCGGACGCGCTGAAAATTTAAAGCAGGGGGTTATACCGAATATGATAATACTTATAACCGGAGCATCGCACACCGGCAAGACGCTGCTCGCGCAGCGGCTGATGGAAAAATACAAATACCCGTATCTTTCGGTCGACCATCTCAAAATGGGGCTCATCCGCAGCGGGAACACCGCCCTCACGCCCGAAGACGACGCCGAACTCACGGGTTACTTGTGGCCTATAGTGCGCGAAATGATAAAGACCGCCGTTGAGAACGGACAGAATCTGATCGTCGAAGGCTGCTACGTCCCGTTCGGGTGGAGGAGCGATTTCGAGGAAAACTATCTTTCGTCCATCCGCTTTGTCTGCCTCGCTTTTTCGCGCGGGTTTATCGAAGAGCATTTTGCCGCGATAAAAGCGCACGCGTGCGATATCGAATCGCGGCTCGACGATTCGTACTGCACCGCGCAGCAGCTTATCGCCGATAACGAGGCGGTCGCAAAAGGCTTTACCGCGGCGGGCGAGGAAGTAACGCTGATCGACAGCAACTACGGAACTGCTATCGAAAGGATACTATGCGGATAGTTCCCGGACTGTTCGCGCTGTATCCGCTTCGCCGATGCGGATCCTAAGTATCGTTCCGTGAGAAACGAAGACTATATGAGGAGAAAGAAATGAGAAAATACAAACTGAACTCAGTGGACCGCAAACTTATCGAATCGTCGCTCGCCGTGCTCAAAGCGAATTTCGACGACGGCGTATACAACCACACCGTGGGATGCGCCCTGCTTTGCGGCAGCGGAAAGATCTACACGGGCGTGAACTGCGACGGCATACACGGCTCGTGCGCAGAATATATCACGATTGGAACTGCGATCTCGGCGGGCGAAAGGGAATTCGTGTGCATCGTCGCTTCCAACGAGCTTGCTCCCAACGGAGTGGTGTCGCCCTGCGGCAACTGCCGGCAGATGTTTATGGAATACTGCCCCGATATAAAAGTCATTCTCAACGACGACGAAGGCCGACTCATAAAAGTGCGCGCGCGCGACCTGCTCCCGTACGCGTGGAAACGCATAGAGGCGGAATAAAAAAGGCAAAAAGATGCCGGCAAAGGCATAATACCTTTGCGAGGTGTCCTAAAGGACAGTTTATAAAAACCGGCTGAGGCAAGGATCATTCCTGACTTCAGTCGGTTTTTTGTCGCATATCGGTGCAAGCAGGACGTTTGTGCGCCAACCGTCCGGAAAAAGCGATGTTTGCCCTGCGGGCAAGTGATGCAGTTCGCTTTGCGAACAATGATGTTTTGCTGCTTTGCCGCAAAATGATGTGATGTGTTCCGCTCACGCGCCGAAGGCGCACATCATGCCCGAAGGGCGCATCATTCGGCGCAGCCGTACATCACGTTCCGCTGTCAGCGGAACACATCGTTCGCCGAGTGTCCTTAAGAACACTCGGCGTTTGCCGGCGTTTTTTTTAATATTTGTATTCGTTGCAGAACTCCAGCGGCTGCCGGTCTGCGAACAGGTGCGAGGTGTCGGAAAGCGCAATGCACATAGGCGCGCACCACCCGTCCTTGTTGTTGGCAAAGCGTATGACCGTCACCGAAGAATGGTTGAGATCGAACGTTGACCAGAACAGCACGGGAGGGATCCCCAGCAGATGCGAAAGCCACGTGGTGCCGAACCCCTGGTGGCAGAACACCGCGACGTGCATATCGTTGGGCGAAACGACGCGGTAGCGCAGACCGTCGCGCTCGTAGCCCAGCTTTGCCATAAACGAATCCGATTCGCGCATTATGCGCTCGTAGCCTTCTTTGCATCGGACTTCGCAAAACGGCCACGCGGTGTACCATTTGTCGCCCAAAGCGAGTATTTCGGAAGTTTTGTAGCGGTCAGACTGTATGTGAAAAGTCCAGTTCATGGCGCCGTTGCGCGCGGGGTCGTGGAACGCGAACTCTTCCCACGCGGTGGCTTCGCTCGTCCATTCTTCGACCTGCGGAGTTATCTTCAACAGCTCGCAGGTGGGCTGCGCCGTCTGGCGCGCGCGGTTGAGCGGTGAAACGAATATCTTGTCCAGCCCGCTGTAAGCGAACCGGCGCGAAAGCGCCTCCGCCTGCCGCATCCCCTTGGGGGTCAGCTGGTCCGGACTGTAAATGGGGTCTCCGTGGCGCACGACGTATAAAAGCATTTTCTCCGCCTCTTTCCCGCCGGGCGAAAATAACGCCCGCGCGTCTTTTTATGCGTATAGATTATAGCACGTTTTTTTGTTTTCGGCAACTGTTTTCGGCAAAAAATACGTTTATCCTTGCAAAAGGCGCGGATAGGTGGTAAAATAGAATCAACGAAAGGCGGTGAACGCGCGGTGAAAGGGTTCGATATCGAACTGATATATCCTTCGGATCTTTCAAGACCCGTTGAAAAAGGCAGACATTTTGACGTCTGGGGCAGGATCATCCATACCGCGCCGCTTGCGAAAAACGCGGTATTGCGCGTGGAACTGCTTGATCGAAACGGCGGAACGCTCCGCTTTGCCGAGCAGCGCAAAAAGAACAGCCGCAGCGTTTTCGCCTTCCACCCCGCGCTTAAAGGCTACCCCGACGAAATGGATCCCGGGCGCGAAAAGCTGAAAGAATTCGGGTTCCCCGAGCTTATGGTAAAGGATATTTCCGACCCGTACGCTTCGCTGCGCGACGCCACGTTAAAATGCTGGTATTCCGACGACTGTTTCAAGGCGCTCATCGTCAGCGGTACCGATAAAGCTCACGGCATGCCGTTCGACGACGGGATAGGTTATACCGATGCGCACGGCGAGCCGTACGATGCTCTCGAATGCGGCGAATATACCATACGCGTAACGCTTTCGTCGCGCGGGCGTACGCTTGCGCAAAAGGAATGGGGCGTGCGCATAGGCGAGCGCGCGGAACAGATGATATTCCGTTTCAACCCCGTTTCTCACAAGAAGAGGATGCTCGAATGGTGCGCGGAGCTGGGGTTCGACACCGCGTGCGACACGCTGCCGGGGTATCTGGAACCCTACCTTGGAAAATGGCTCTATCATATGGGGCTCACGCAGATGTACAACGCGAGCGACCTTGCGTTCTACGACGCGCAAAAAGTCCGCCTGTTCGTGTATCTTATGCAAAAGGACAGCACCTCGTATTCGTGCGAGCTGCCGTATCTGCAGACAAAGCTCCGTATAGGCGACGAAGAACGCTTTGAAACTTACTGCTACGATACAGGCGAAGCGGAACTGCCAAAAGCAAAACAAAAGGCAAAGATCCGCCGCTTTGAAAAAGGCGAATACCTTTATATTTACCGCGTCGATACCGTCACGGCAAACGCGCGTGAAAACTTTTACGAAACAAACGGCGCCGACGTGATTAGGTACCATACGCAAAAAGCCTCGCTCCGTCTGCCCGCGGGCGAACGTTTCGCCGTTTGCGGCGCGGTGCGGCCGTGGCAGCGCGATCCGGCGGGATTCAGGCAGAACGCCGACAACAGCTATTCGTTCGCTGATTTCGTAACGTCGCTCGAATATACTTTTGAATGCGAAGGCGAAGTTGTGAAAGAAACGCGGCTCCCCGGAATGGAACGCGCCGAAAACGGTGTTCCGATAGGTACGAGCGCGCTGGAGTTTTACAATATTTTCACCCCGCGCCCGCAATGGAAAGGCAAGACCGTGCGCGTGCGCGTGCAAGCGCGCGGCGAAGCGTGCGAGACCGTAAACGCCGCTTGCAAATTTGAGATAAGGTTCGAATAAAAAAGCGGAAGCAGAAAAGATATCTGCTTCCGCTGTTCTTTTGCCTTTCAGTAACTGTACAGCGCCGCGGTGTCTACCGCCTGGCCTTTGGAACCCTGAGAAGTCGCCCACGACTGGTCGGAGCCGTCGATATACTGTATGACTATGCCCATCGCCTGGCCGCTTTGGGGGACCGGCTTGTTTATGCCCAGCGCTTTCCACGGCATTTTTATAACGAAAACGCCGTCGTTATAAGTGTATTCGAACAGGTCTACCATTATCGCCGGCCCCGCGGTGCCGCCCTTTTCCCAGCCCTTTGCGGTGCGGTGGATCCAGAAACGCACGCCGTGGTCGTTATCGGTGGCGACTGAAGCGGTCTCGCCGGTGGTCACCATCCAGATCTGCACCAGGTCGTCTTCGCCCGTCCACCACGTGCCGTTTTTGTGGTCGTCGGTTTCGTCGTGCGTGTTTATTATAACCCAGAACGCCTCGTCGTCGGCGTAATATGCAAATTCGGGTTTTGCTTTATTGTTGCCCAGCCTGAACGGGCGCAGCTGCGCGGACGCGGTATCCGCGGGCGGCGAAGAAAGCGTTATAACGCCTTCGTTGAACGTTTTGTCGTAGACCTTTGCGTCGGCGAGCGCGGACGTATCTTCTATCACTTTGCCGTCGTCGGTCTTGACTTTGGGCTTGGCGGCGTCCTCGCCCACGCGGTCCAGAGCGGCGAAAGAGCTGTAATACTCAGCGTAATCGCGCATAATCAGCCGCATATAATACTGCCTTACGTTATCGTACGCGGCGGTGGGGAACTGGGTGAAATAGTGCGGGATGTCGAACACTATCACGCTGCCGGAATGCTTGGCTTCTATCCCCAGCGATTTCACCAGCTCGGAATATCTCTTGGGCGTGCCGGTCACCTCGAACACTTCGGCGTCGTGCCAGAATTCCGCGCCCGCGCGGCGGACCGCTTTCGCCCATTCGGCGCAGTATTCGTCGTACGAACCGTACGTGCCGCTGTCGACCCAAAGGGTAGAAAGACGCCCGAGGCAGTCCTGCGCAGCGACTATATCGACTATGGGCTTTTCGCCCTTGTTTTCGGCTCTTATGGCTTTGTAAAGATTATCCGCGCCGGTCTCGGGCCTGCCGCTGCGCCAGATCGCGGGGGCGATCATTATCTGCGCTTCGGGCACGAGCTCGCGTATGAGCTTGGACTGTCCGCCGTAGACTATGCGCGCCGCTTCCACGCCGCCGTTCATATTGAGCCACTGGTCGCACTCTTCGTCCGAAAGGTAATATCCGCCGAACGAGGGATGCGAAGAATACATCTCGGCGATATCCCTTATTATGTATTCGGAATCGGCGACTATCTTTTTATATGTCTCTTTGTTCGCAATGGGCGAATTGAAATCGCTGTCGTGTATCGTGCCCAGCCAGACCTTCATCCCCAGCTTGTCGGCGGCGTCGAGTATCGCTCCGCACACGTCGGGAACGCCGTAGTTCGAATTATATTTGTATCCCGCGCCGGTGATGTGCTTGCCGTTGATGAGCGTGGTCTTGGCGTTGTAATGGGTGGAATACTGCACTACCACGTATTCCATCCCGAGGTCTTTCATCGCCTTCAGCTGCAGGTACCACGAATACGCGTCGTTGCCGGCGGAATAGAATCCGTTATCGCCGGCGGTGGAAAGCTGGAAGAATCCGCCTCTGACGAGCGGCAGCTGCGGCTGGCCGGAATACGCCGCCGCTTCAAGCAGAGTCGCCGCCTTGGGCGTGTTGAACCTGACCGTTATATACGTGCCTTTGGCGGTGTCGAAGAATATGTAATAAGTGGTCTTGCCGCCTTCGGAGCAAGGGTAGACTTTAACGTCGCCTGCGTCGTTTGCGCCGCAGACTACCGATATATCGGTTATCTCCGCTTTTCCTTTGACGGTCAGCGCCGCGCCGCAGAGCGGTTCACGCTCGCCGACCATGATCTTGAGCGTGTTTTCGCCCGCTTTGGTGCTTACGCCCTCGGTGTAGGTGAGATCGGTGAGAAGCGTTGACTTTTCGCCGTTGAGCGAAGCGTCGTTGAACGACGCGACGTTGGAGTTGGAAAGCTGGTTCTTGCGGTCAATAAAGCCGTAATCGGGTTCGGCGACCGCAGAAGAACTGCCGTAAACGTATATTTCATCCGTAAGGAACATAGTGGTGTGGAACGTGTATATGCGCACATAACGCGCGTCCACGGTATGGTTGCGGGTGACGAGATATTTATAGCTCGCGCCGCCGCGTTCGCTCACCGAAGTGCGTAAGAACGACTGGCCGAGATCCACCCAGTTTTCGCCGTCGGCGGAAACGCGCACCTCTACGCGCGCCGGCGGATCTATGGACACCGTGTTATACGCCCCGAACGAGACTTCCGAAACGTGTTTAACGCTTCCCAGATCCATATTTATGATCGTACCGGCTTTTCCGGTGCGTTCGTCTCTTTCGCTCGAAAGGCGCGAAGCCACAGCGTCCTTGTCCGCGTCAGCCGCGGTGACGCCGTCGGTAAGCTTTGTGCCGTCGTCCGGATACTGCACGCGCTCCTTGCCTTCCCAGGTGTAGGAAGCGCCGAGCGAAAGCAGCTCGCGGCTGTGTTCGCGCGTGCCTTCTATGCGTATTTCGCTAATTTTAAGTTCGTGCTCGGGCGAAAACGGGAACACGAACATCACAGCCTTGGCGTATACCGAAAGTTCGGACGCGAGCACGCCGTTTTCGTATGTGCCGGTTTCGCCGGCATAGAACGAAAAGTTGTAGCCGTCGGTGGAATAGAACACCTTGCATTTTTCGTATGTATAGTCTTCAAGCGTTATTTCAAAGCGTTCGGTCTGCGCCATAAAGCCGAAATCGACCGATACCGCCGCGGTGGTGTTGTCCACGGCGAGTTTCTGAACGTTCCCGTTCCAGTCGTTGGCTTCTATATAATAGCCTTTGCCGTTTTTGTCGAGCGACGGGGAGAGCGTGACGAATCCCGTGACGTCGCCGTCGGTCAGCGCGGTCACGAATTTGTCGCCCTTAACCGTCGCGCCGTATTCGTAAAAATACGGGCAGCCGAGCGCTATGTTCTTTTTGTCTTCGGGGACAGAGCTTTCGTCGGGCTCGGAGATCCCGCTGTCTTCGGGTACGGAAGACAGTTCGGGTCCGGCATTCCCGCTACAAGAAGTCATAATGATACCTCCCAGAATTATTATGGCAAGCAATGTGCAGAAGGTTTTTTTCATACGTTTCCACCTCTTGTGAGTATAATACCATATCCTCGCCCGGATTTCAACGGTTTTTTGCGCGCAGCCGGCAGTTTGTATTGCTTTTTTGCGCGATTCTGATATAATGTAATAAAACGAAAACGAAGGAAGTGTTCAAAGATGAGCGGTTCCGCGCTCGACCGCAGCATTTACGAAAATCCGGTCTATAAAAGAAGGCTCGAAACCGACGCGCTTTTGGAAATGCCTTTCACAGCCGTTTCCGAAAGCACGGTCTACGGCGCCGCGCGGTTCGTCGCCGAAGGGCAGCTCAAAAATGACGTGCTGTGGCGCACGTTCGCCGAACAGTTCGCTTTCCGTCCGGACGGCGAACGCGGCGACTGGAAAGGCGAATTCTGGGGCAAGATGATGCGCGGCGGCTGTTTTGTTTACCGTATCACGCGTGACGAAGAGCTTTACAAATCGCTTAAAGAAGCCGTATTGCTCCTGCTCGGTACCGCCGACCCCGACGGAAGGATATCTTCATACCCGCGTGAAAACGAATTTTTCGGCTGGGATATGTGGTGTCGCAAATACGTGCTCCTGGGGCTTGAATACTTTTGCGATATCTGCCCGGAGGAAGAGCTGAAAGCGCGTATAGTCAAAGCGATGTGCGCGCATCTCGATCATATAATTGCGCGTATAGGCGACGGAAACGGCAAAAAGAGCATACTCGAAACTTCTGCGTGGTGGGGGTCCGTGAACTCCTGTTCCATACTCGAACCCGTGGTGCGGCTGTATTCGCTTACGAACGAAAAGCGCTATTTCGATTTTGCCGCGTATATCGTTTCGACAGGCGGGTGTTCAAAAGGGAATCTGCTTGAGCTCGCGCTCAAAAACGAGATCCCTCCGTATAAATATCCCGTGGTCAAGGCGTACGAGATGATGTCTTTCTTCGAAGGTGTCGCCGAATTCTACCGCGTTACGGGCGAAGAAAAATACAGGACCGCCGTAATAAACTTTGCCGACGCCGTACTCGATACCGATTACACGATAATCGGCGGATGCGGCTGCACGCACGAGCTTTTCGACAATTCTTCTGTCGTCCAGACCGAAGAAAGGGTGGAGATAATGCAGGAGACCTGCGTCGCCGTGACGCTTTCCAAACTGCTTTTTTGCGCGTACGGACTCACCGGCGACCCGAAATACGCCGACGCAATAGAGACCACCTATTACAACAGCATACTGGGCAGCATAAATTTCGGCAAGAACGACAGGCTCGAATGCGACCCGGCGCTGGGCTGCGGCGATTATCATTATTCGGACGCTTTTGTAAAAGAGATAGGCGGGTTTATGTTCGATTCGTATTCGCCGCTGCGGCGTTCTTCGCGCAACCGCAAGACGGGCGGCTACCAGCCTATGCGAGGCGGAAAAGCGTACGGCTGCTGCGCCTGCATAGGCGCCGCCGGCGCCGCGGTCCTGCCGCTTTCGGCGGTCATGATATCGAAAAACGGCGAAAGTGTCGCCGTATCGCAGTATATCGACGGCGAGTTCGCATACACGCTGCCTTCGGGCGGAAAGCTGCGGCTTGACGTCAGGACGCGCTATCCCTATGAAAGTTGCGTTTCGCTGAATATCGGACTTCCGGAAGGAAGCGGGGTAAAAGAGATCCTTCTGCGCGTTCCGTCTTACGGCGGCGCGGTGATAAGAGCCGGCGGCAGGGAATACGCCGCCGAAGCAGGCGGATTCTTCGCCGTCCCCGCGGAAGCCGGGACGGTAAACGCGGAGCTCGAATTCGATCTGAAAGCGAAGATAACGGTCCTGAACGGCAAAGCGGCGGTAAAGAAGGGATGTATCGTTATGGCGGCTGACTGCCGCAACGCCGATATTTTCGCCGCGATATCGGGAGATATCGTTTCGGATAACCCCGCGGACCCGCCTTTCCCGGCGCGTATGTCGCGCAGGATGAGATTCGGCAACGGCACGGAGATAACGCTCACGGATTACGCATCCGCCGGCGCCGACTGGAATGCCCCCGAACGCAGGATAAACGTCTGGTTCGATATGTGAGAGAACTTACAAAAAAGGAAAAGCACGCGCAAAAGCAAGGTGCTCTAAAGGACAGTAAATAAAAATCGGCTGAGGTAAGGATAGTTGATCCTTATTCCAGCCGGTTTTTTGTCGCATACCTCTGCAAGCAGGACGTTTGTGTGCCAAACGTCAAAAGAGTGAAATCTTCGGGCGCTGCCCTCAG
>DBXS01000016.1:29922-40864 GCA_002310055.1 Clostridiales bacterium UBA1206
CTGTCCTTTGGGACAGTCGGCTAAAGCGCGTGCTTTCGGTTTATATTTCCATATCTTCGCGCGGCGGAAGCTGCGGGAACGGGGAAGTGGGCAGAGTCTGGTACCAGAATGCTGTCGAAGCGACGTCGTCGTAAAGGCACTTGAATTTGCCGTAAATCGTCCAGCCCAGCGCCTGGATATCGACCTTGACGCGTTCTTCAAAATACACGGGGTCGGGAATATGCCAGCGGTACATCCCGAACCGGGTCTGCGACTGATATACGCCGTCCGGCCGTATGACCTGCGGCAGGCCCGCGTATGGCGTGCAGTATTCCCGGTATTCGTGCGTTTCGGTGCTTTCAAAGTTGTACGAACCGCAAAAATAGTCTTCGGTGCCGGTGCCGCATATCGTCGGGTGGTCGGTATCGCCGTCTATATAGAACTTGACCTCGCCTTCGCCCCACCAGCCCACGGAATTGCTTCCCCAGCAGATATAGGTCCCGACGTACTGACCTTTGCCGCGCACGCCGTCCAGTATGACGTGCGGCGTTTTAGGCAGCGTGGGGTTGCTGCGCCTGAACTGCGCGTGGAAATAACAGATATCACTTGGCAGCTCCTGCAGCGTGTAATCGACCTGGTAATACAGCGTGGCGCCGTCGGGACTGCGGTTTTCGAGCGTTATGCGGCAGCGCGAAAGAAAAGGCATCTGCCAGTAGCAGTTCATGGCGTTGCCCGGGTTCACGCACACCACGGCCGAAGTCACCTGCACGGGCTTTCCCCAGCCGCAGGCGAAAAAGTCGCCCAGCGGGCATTCCACGGACGGGATATCCTGACCGTCCCAATATACGCGCAGGATCAGATCGCGCCACGGGTGCACGCCGCGCATCCACGGGAGCTGGTACGAGCCGCCGTCCGAAAGGCAGGTCATCCATATGTGGCGTATAACGCCGGGGCCCGCTATGTTTGCGACGGTAAAGGTTTCTCCGGCGTTTATATGTACGCTCGGCCGCGTTTTCCATCCGTCGCCGAGATCAGCCGAAGCCGAGCCCGGCAGCGCGGGCGAACGCGCTCCTCCGCCTGCCGCCCCGTCGGGGTTTTCGGCGCTTACGGCGCGGCTTTTGATTTGAGGATGCTCCCAAAGCGGACAAAACAGTTCATTCACGGCGGTCAACTCCTTTCTTTATGAAACGAGTATAACATAAACCCCGCCGATTTGCAATAGCGAAATGGAAGGGGATCGGACCGCGGTCCCGCTACGTAATCGCCACAGGCGTCAGTTTTTCAATGAGCTTTACCATGCGTGGATCGGTTTCATACTGCTTGTATTTCTCTCCCTTCAAGGATTTCAGAAGCAAGCCCGATTCATTCTCGGTAAAATCCTTGACCGCGTGTATACCGGAAAATTCGATCCTGTTTACAATGAAGGAAGTGAATCTTCCGTCCTTCAGCGTATCATATCTTATCGCATGCTCCGCGGCTTTTTCAAGGCACTCGAACATCTTCGCAGCATCATTCAGTTCAAGATAACTCACCGCCATTTCCCTATAGATTTCCGAATACCGGCAGTGATAAAAGCCGCAGTTTCCGTCCGGATAAAGCAGGTCGAAGCATTTGATGAGAAATTCGCGTGCCTTGATATGCTCCTCAGGCGTATAGCCGCCCTTATGGCACATTATGCGCACGGTTATACCGACCGTGTCAAAAAGATCCTGGACGTTGGTCTGACAGTACCTAACCGCCTCGTCTCCTTCAAGGATACGCGGCATCAATGCGTTGACCGTTACGGCAGAGCCGCCCGCCATTTTTGCATATTTCTTTGCTGACTCCGCGTCCTTTTTGGCGTAGTAATATGTGAAGCACAGGCATTGGATCGCGCCGCTGCGCAAAGATTGATCGGTAGATTCATTCAGGATCCTCTCTCCGCACGCAATGATCTCGTCGGCGTTTGCTTTTTGATCCGCCGCGGACAAAGCGTACATCAGATCGTAAATCACGGACAGATCGTTCGGAAATTCCTTCTGAGCTTCTCTCCACAGCGTAACGCGTTCCGGGCTTTTTCCGTCGCGGAACAGTTCGGCGTTTTTATCGCGGTACGCATTCAGTCTTTTCTCTTTTTCGATTGCCCCGACACCGAGCAGGTCGTCCACGCTGACGTTGTAATAGGATGCGATCGCCGGAAGCAGCGTTATATCCGGGTATCCTTCTTCGCGCTCCCATTTGGAGACCGCCTGGGTGGAAATGTCGAGATGTTTCGCCAGATCCTCCTGGGTATTGCCTCTTTCCCTGCGGAGCTTTTTTAATTGCTCGCTCAATAAAATGTTCATGGTTTCCTCCTATGAAAAGAAAAGTAACAAGCGCCTGTTCTATGATTATTATAGCAAAAAACAAGGATATTTCAATGACCGCGCCGTTTAATTTGCGTTGATTTTATAAACGGACGGTTTAATTGCGGCTTTGAGCCGGTGGGGAAAGGGGAAAGAGCGGGCGCTTTGGAGGAAAAGCGAGCGTTTCACGGCAGGTGACGCGCTGTTTTAATGATATACTCGCATTCGCGAGTATGATATACCGCGCAAAGCGCGGCATGATATATTTGCTTGCGCAAATATGATATAATATCCGTTCCTTATACGCCCGTAGGCGTATATCATCGCACGAAGTGCGATATCATCCCGAAGGGATATCACCCGTTCCGAAAAAGGAACGGATATCATTGAAAGAAACCTGATTTGGCGGACAAATCAGGTTTCTTTCCTGGCAGGGATAGCTGGGCTCGAACCAGCGATGCAGGAGTCAAAGTCCTGTGCCTTAACCACTTGGCTACATCCCTGTATGTTTTAGTTCAAATTATTATACTCCGCGCGCGTCTCTTTGTCAAGCACAAAAATCTATCGTATATCAGACTGTATCTCGACGCTGAAAAAAGTTTAAGAGAAAGAGAAAATAGTATTGACATATTAGTATGTAAGTAGTATACTACACTCGAAAGGAGTAAATACTATGGAATACGAAAGAACGATACTTGAATTGATTGAAAGGGTAAAGGTGCTTGAAGAAAAGGTTGCATCACTTTTGAATGAGCGCGAAGCTGATCCCCTAAAGCGAGAGCACGTATCGGGAAAAGCAGCAAAAGTCGGTACGGTGCAAATAAAAGAATATATATATTCACTTTTATCTATGGCGCGCGAACAAGGAAAGAGCTATGTTGAAATCACTTCCAATCAAATCCACAAGGCGCTTGGGCTTACGAGGCGTATGCCGACCGTCTGCAACGCGATGAAACAGTGTATGCGCGATGGCGACGAAGTTATCCATAAAACAGCAAGCGGATATTCGTCAACTTTTGAAATACGTTATATGATTGAAAAGAAAGGGCACGACTATGAAAAATGAGATTTGGAGAAAAGTATACGCGTTTGTCGCTGCTAATCCCGGCGATATGGCTACCGTGTCAAGAGGACTATGGTTCAACGTTTCCGCGGCAAACGGCGATGTTTTTATTGAAAAGGCAAAATCACATGCTTACAGCTCGAAAATCACTGTAAAAAGAAAGCTTGATAAGGCGAACGCCGACACTGTCTATGAAGCATATTGTAAAAGAGCAAACTCAAAAGACTATTACACGATCACCAGAAACTATTCGTACTGGCGCGCGTTGTTTAAAGCGATGGGTATTTAAGTGAATAAAAACGCAAGGGCTTTTGCGCATATGTGCAAAAGCCCTTTTTGCGGGTATGTGTCTTAAAGGGATCAGTCGTCGAGCTGTTCTTCGATCTTGCCTTCGGCGGCGTTCTTTCTGACGCTTTCCACACCGTTGAGGCAGCTGGCCTTTGCGGCGTAACCTTCGGAAACGGCTATGACCTGACCGTTGGTAGCCTTGAGGCGGAAACGGAATTCACCGGCTTTGTCGGTGTACATTTCGAACTTGGGATGCTTTGCCTTTTCAAAACCTTCGGCGGTCTGATCTTCGAAATTGGCTTTGGGGGCGTTGTTTATAACGCTCTTGACGCCGTTGAGGCAAGCGCCTTTGGTGTTGTAAACTTCAGAAGTAGCGATGATCTCGCCGTTGCCCGCTTTGAGGTTGAATTTGAAACCGGTCTTTGTCTTTTTGACTACGAATTTTCCCATTTTTAACGATCCTTTCTTGATTATGTTTTTATAATGCAGGCGTCCGCGCGTGCAATAAACGCAGTTCGCCTAAACTTACAAATGCATTATAGCATAAAGCGCGCGTGTTGTCAAGCAAATTCGGCAAAAAGCGCAGATTTTGATTTTTGGCGTTTCAAACGCCGGAAATCCAGCGTTTTCAAGCTTTTCCGGTCAGTTTTTGCCGCTTTCCGGTTGAATGCCGCGTATAATATCGTCGCCGCCCGTTATCGTTATCTTTCCTTCATACCCTTCGGGCAGCGTTATGCGCAGCGCTGTGCCGTCGCCGAAGACGAACGAAAACAGGCTCCTGTACCACGGCAGATCCGGTTCGCACACCACGGCGAGCAGTCCGCCCCGAAGGCTCGCTTCGTAAACGCCGTCGAACGTATACTCGAATTCTATTATTATTTCATCGCCGGCGTAGGTCAATTCGTAATCGGCGTCGCAGTATATCGCGTCGACTTCCGAAACGGCGAAAGTTTTCGTCTCGGTCACGGGTTCGGGGTCTTTGAGCACCGCCATCCCCACGAGCGCGCAGATCACGCCCGCCGCGGCGCAGATGAGGCCTATGCGTTTTATCCTGCTCATACGCTCATCCCTCCGTAACGTCGCCGCCTGTGATGAGCCGCATAAACGCCGCGAATATGAGCGTTATAAGATGCAGCATAAGACGGCACAGCCGCAGGCAGGGGATCCCGAGCACAAGCATCAGCCCGCCGGACGCCAGAGACGCTCCGAGCGCGACCATCGCGGCGGGGAGGTCGACCCGGAACAGCGCCGCGATAAACGCGCCCGCCGAAAACAGCGACGTCGCGGCGAAAGCCAGCGGCACCAGGCTTATGACGAGCGACGCCACGAATATGCAGGCGATAAACGCGCCGAGCAGCACTATGAGCACCAGAAGCAGCGGCAGCCAGACGGGGAAAGTCAGCACGATGGCTATGATTATCGCCGTGCGCGACCGAGTCGCCGTATCCTGTTTTTCTTCCGGCGCTGCCGCGTTCGCCTCTTTTGGGACTATGCCGCGCTTCGCCGCGGCGTACGCCATACGGCACTGCGGGCAGTCTTCGGAATGCGCTTCGATACACGAAACGCTTTCGTCGCTGATATTGCCCGCAACGTATAATTTGAGCAGATCTTTTATAAGTCCGCACCCTTGTTTTTCCATAAAACGCGCTCCTTTTTCGAACGTATCTGCATATATTCTACCGCCGTTTTCGCGTTTTGTCAATGACTTTGCATACATACGCGGATTTTGCGCGCGCATAGCGCGCACGCGTTCGGAATATATTAGTAATAAAGAAAAAAACAAAAAGGAGCGACGGCGTTGAAAAAATATCTTGCGCTGTTCATTGTCTTCTGCCTGGTCACGCTCGCCGTGCCGGATATCTACAGTATGCTCCCCGCGTCCCTGCGCGCGGAGGAAAAACGGGGAACCGACACCCCGGCGTACGCCGTGGAATGTATCTGCGGCGGCGAAAAAGTCACGCTGCCTCTGGAAGAATACGTTTGCATGGCGCTCGCCGGGCGCGGATACGCCGACCTGCCCGCGGAAGCGCTCAAAGCGCTGGCGTGCATAGAGCGCACGCGCGTCATAGCCGGCGAAGTCGCGGCGGTGGAAAAGGACGTCTCAATTCCCGCGAACGTGTCTTCGGCGGTCAAAGAGACCGAAAACCTTTACATATCGTACGGCGGCGCGCCGATCGACGCTGCGGTGCATCAGTCGTCGCATCTGCGCACGGCTGGCGCGGATGAGGTATACGGATACGCAGTCCCGTATCTCGTCTCGGCCGAAACGCCCGAGGAGGCGCCTGCGTGCGAAAAATTCTTCACTTCCGCCGAAATTGCGCAATTACTCAAGGCAAACGGATACGCGTGCGACGAAAGCCTTCGCCTCAACGCCTGGCTCACTTACGTTTCGCATACCGAAAGCGGCAGGGTCGGCACGGCGTGGCTGTGCGGGAACCGGCTGAGCGGAAGCGAACTTGCGCGTATGCTGGGGCTCGGTTCCGCGTGCTTCGATATGGTTTGCGAAGACGGCGGATTCAAAGTGATATGCCGCGGCACGGGCGACGGTGTGGGGCTCAGCGTGCTCGGCGCACGCGTTATGGCGGAAAAGGGAAGCGCGTTCAGTGAAATTTTGCTTCATTATTTCAAAGGCATCGATATTTCGCTGAATAATACTCCGTAATGCGGGTAAAATAAGGACAAACCAATTACAGGGGGAAACAAAGCAATGGACGAAGAAAAGAACGAAAAAAGCAGATCCGGCGATAACCGCTCCGCCGCGGGCAGGCGGATGCGCGTCGCGGGGGCGGTATATATAGCGCTTGCGGTCTGCGTGGTGACCGTAATGGTGCTTTCGGTGTATTCGGTCTCGGTCACGGTCCCCGACGAGATAGACGTGACTCTGCCCGAAGTGTCGAATCCGCACCTTGATCTGCCCAAAGAAAACGTGCGCGACGAATCGCGGGAAGTTCCCGTATCGCACGAACAGAGCGGCGTCACCGCCGAATCGCCCGACGGCACGCCGGCAGAGCCGCTGTACTACAAGCCCGTCAAAGGGAAGACGCTCAAAGGCTACCGTATGACTTCGCTGGTGTATTCCGCAACGCTAAAAGACTACCGCACCCATTCCGGGGTGGATATAGCCGGCAAGATCGGCGATAAAGTCGTGTGCTACGGCGACGGCGTGGTCAAAAGCGTAAGGAACGATCCGTTTATGGGCGTGACGGTAGAGGTGGAGCACGAATACGGACTCGTTTCGGTGTACCAGAATCTCGCTTCCGAACTGCCTTCGGAAATCAAAGTCGGCGCAAAGGTCAAAGGCGGCAGCGTCATCGGCGCGATAGGCGATACCGCCGCCGCGGAATGCGCGGACGAGGCGCATCTGCACTTTGAGCTCATACTCGACGGCAAGCAGATAGACGCCGAAAAAGAGCTTGCGCGAATAAACTGAAAAAACGTCCCGCGCCGATAAAGAACAAAACGGCATACCGCTTGGGGGGAGCATAAACTCCGGCGGTATGTTTTTTTGTTTTTATGCAAATCCCGCTTTTGCATTTTTTACTGTGCTCGTTGCGCATTTTGCCCGAAAACAACGCGAATGACTGCCGAAAAACGCCGAATAATGAATTTTACAAGCAAAAACTTGCAAAATGAGTATTGACAAACGGCGAATCAGGTGTTATAATCGCATTACTGCTATAAAAATATGTATATTTTTGCAAAGGAGGCGTCTTATGGCATATTACGGAAATCAGTTCCAAAACGAACGCTCGCCGGCTCTGAACGAGCGGCTTAAGTTCTATTGCGAAGAATGTCGCAAGAAAATATCGGTGGATTTTGAAGCGGCCAAAGGGCGCGACATCAAATACGGACTGCGCAATTCCGACGGCACCGGCGTGCTCGTCGGCGTCACGCAGATAAGCGACGTTCACGGCTACAATATGGTAGACGGGGTCAAAACACCCGACGAAGGGCGCCTTTTCTACCGCGGTATAGACGTTTCAAAGATAATCGAAAGCTGCTCGGCGGAAAACCGTTTCGGGTTCGAGGAAGTGGCGTTTCTGCTGCTGTTCGGTTATCTTCCTTCGGCGCGCCAGCTCGAAAGCTTTTCCGGAGTTATGGAGGAAGTGCGCGAGCTGCCGTTCGGCTTTGTGGAAGATCAGATAATCAAAGCCCCGTCGCCCGATATAATGAATAAGCTCGCTTCGTGCGTGCTTGCGCTTTACAGCTACGACGACCACGCCGAAGATAAAACCATGGAAAACATTTTCCGCCAATGTATCGAGCTCACGGCGCGCGTTTCGCCCATAATGGTCAACGCGTACCAGGTCAAAAAGCGCTATTACGACCACGCGTCGCTGTTCTTCCATCCGCCGGCGACCGGACTTTCCACCGCCGAAAACATACTTTCCATTATGCGTATGGACCGCAAATTCACGCGCGAAGAGGCGCTGCTGCTCGATACTATGATGATACTCCACGCCGAGCACGGCGGCGGCAACAATTCCACGTTCGCCTGCCGCCTGGTCACTTCTTCCGGGACCGATACGTATTCTGCCATCGCCGCGGCGATAGGCGCGCTCAAAGGACCGCGCCACGGCGGCGCCAACCGCAAAGTTATGGAAATGCTCGATTACATCAGGGAGGGCGTGCGCGACCATTCGGACGACGAAGAGATCAAGGCGTTCTTAAAAAAGATACTCGAAAAACGCGCCGGCGACGGCTCGGGGCTCATCTACGGCATAGGCCACGCGGTCTACACCAAAAGCGACCCGCGCGCGCAGATAATAAAGGCGCACGCCATACCGCTCGCCAAAGAATCGCGCGACAAAGACGATCTCGATCTGCTCTGCGCGGTCGAACGGCTCGCACCCGAGGTGCTCGTTTCAAAAGGGAGCAAGCGCGCCGAGAGTATGTGCGCCAATTTCGACCTGTTTTCGGGCATCGTCTACCGTATGCTGAATATTCCGGAGGAACTCTACACTCCGCTGTTCGCTGTCTCGCGCATGGCGGGCTGGTGCGCGCATCTCATTGAAGAAGTTATGAATTACCGCCGCATCATGCGCCCGGCGTTCGTTTCGCAGGGCGGCCCCAACGATTATATCCCGCTGGAAAAACGCAAGGATATAAGGAGGACCTGAAAATGGCAAAGAATCTGGTACAAAAACTCATAGAATCGCATCTTATAAGCGGCGAGCCGGTCAAAGGGAACTCCATAGGCCTGCGCATAGATCAGACCCTCACTCAGGACGCCACCGGCACGATGGCGTATCTGCAGTTCGAGGCGATGGGTATCGACCGCGTGAAGACCGAACTTTCGGCGGCGTATATAGACCACAACACACTGCAGACCGGTTTTGAAAACGCAGACGACCACAAATACATACAGTCCTGCGCCGCAAGGTACGGGCTCTGGTTTTCGCGCCCGGGCAACGGCATATGCCATCAGGTGCATCTCGAACGTTTCGGCAAGCCGGGCAAAACGCTCGTGGGTTCGGATTCCCACACCCCCACCGGCGGCGGAATAGGGATGCTTTCGTTCGGCGCCGGCGGACTTGACGTTGCGTGCGCCATGGCGGGGATGCCGTATCACATAACGATGCCCGCGGTGGTGGGAGTCGAGCTGAAAGGCAGACTTTCTTACGGCGTTTCGGCAAAAGACGTCATACTCGAGCTTTTGCGCCGCGTTTCGGTCAAAGGCGGCGTGGGCAAGGTGTTCGAATATTACGGCGAAGGCGTAAAAACGCTTTCGGTGCCCGAAAGGGCGACGATCACCAATATGGGCACCGAACTCGGCGCCACGTCTTCGGTGTTCCCGTCCGACGATATCACGCGCGATTTCCTGCGGCGCGAAGGCAGGGAATGCGATTATGTCCCGCTTTGCGCCGACGCGGACGCGGAATATGACGAATACATTACCATAGATCTTTCCGCGGTCGTTCCGCTCGCCGCCTGCCCCCATTCGCCGGACAACGTCGTTCCGGTGAGCGAGCTTCGAGGCGTTAAGGTCGACCAGTGCTGCATAGGTTCGTGCACGAACTCTTCGTATAACGACCTAATGAAAGCGGCGGCGATACTCAAAGGCAAAACGGTTTCTCCTTCGGTTTCGCTCACCGTGTCGCCCGGCTCCAAGCAGGTGCTTTCGCTCGTCGCAAAAAACGGCGGGCTCGCTGATATCATATCCGCCGGAGCGCGCGTGCTCGAATGCGCATGCGGCCCCTGCATAGGGATGGGGCAGTCGCCCTGCTCGGGCGGCGTTTCGCTCCGCACGTTCAACCGCAACTTCTTCGGCCGCAGCGGCACCCGCGACGCCGGCGTCTATCTCGTCTCGCCCGAGACCGCCGCGGCGAGCGCGCTTACCGGATATATCACCGATCCGCGCACCGTAAAGGGAATAGAAAACATCCCGCTGCCCGAAAGTTTCGAGCCTGACGATAATATGATAATCCCGCCCTTCGCGCCCGGCGACGCCGTAAAGCAGACCGTAGTTAAGGGGCCCAACATCAAGCCGTTCCCCGTGGGCAAAAAGCTCGAAGACACGGTGCATAGCGAAGTCACGCTCTGCGTAGGCGACAACATCACTACCGACCACATAATGCCCGCCGGCGCAAAAATACTGCCGTACCGTTCGAACGTGCCGTATCTTTCCACGTTCTGCTTCACCGTATGCGACCCGGAGTTTCCCAAGCGGATGGCGGAAAAAGGCACGGGCGTCATAATCGGCGGCTCTAACTACGGCCAGGGCTCTTCTCGCGAGCACGCCGCGCTGGCTCCACTTTATCTGGGCGTTCGTGCCGTAGCGGCGGTATCGTTCGCACGCATACACCGCGCAAACCTCATAAACAACGGGATTATCCCGCTGACTTTCAAAAACGAAAGCGATAAAGAAAAGTTTTCGCTCGGCGACGGTATCGAACTGCCCGACGTGCGTTCGCGCATAGCCGAGGGAAAAGATATAACAATCAGAAATACGTCGACAGGCGAAAGCGCTGCCTGTGAATGTAAGCTTTCGGAACGCGAAAAGCGGTGCCTGCTTGCGGGCGGGCTCATCAACGTGATAAGGGGTGACAACAATGGCTGAAAGAATCAAGATGGCAACGCCGCTCGTCGAGATGGACGGCGACGAGATGACCCGCATAATCTGGGAAAAGATAAAGCAAAAGCTCATACTCCCGTACGTCGATCTCAAGACCGAGTATTACGATCTGGGGCTCAGACACCGCGACGAGACCGACGATCAGGTCACGGTGGACGCGGCGAACGCCATCAAAAAATACGGCGTCGGCGTCAAATGCGCCACCATCACCCC
>DBXS01000016.1:41003-41281 GCA_002310055.1 Clostridiales bacterium UBA1206
CACGCCTACGGCGACGTGTATAAGGCGGTCGAAACCAAAGTCCCCGCCGGCAGCGAGGCGTTCGTTACCGTTGAAAAAGACGGCGAAGTTACGCAAAAAATAAAGATAGCCGATTTCCCCGGCGCAGGCGTCGTGCAGGGGATGCACAACTACGAACGCTCCATAGCGGCGTTCGCCGTTTCGTGCTTTGAATGCGCGCTGGATATGAAACTGCCTTTGTGGTTTTCGGCAAAAGATACCATCTCCAAGACCTACGACCATACTTTTAAGGATATTTT
>DBXS01000016.1:41407-53940 GCA_002310055.1 Clostridiales bacterium UBA1206
ACGGCGACGTTATGAGCGATATGGTCGCCAACGCGTTCGGCGATCTGGCGATGATGACCAGCGTGCTCATTTCGCCCGACGGCGTATATGAATACGAGGCGGCGCACGGCACGGTCCAGCGTCACTATTACGCGCACCTGCGCGGCGAAAAGACCTCCACCAATCCGGTCGCCACTATTTACGCCTGGACCGGCGCGCTTCGCAAGCGCGGCGAGCTCGACGGCACGCCGGAGCTTTGCGATTTTGCGTCAAAACTCGAAAACGCGGTGCTCAAGGCCATCGCCGACGGCAATATGACAAAAGGTCTGTGCGCGCTTTCTTCCATTCCAAACCGCCGCGCGCTCAATACCGACGAATTCCTCGACGCCATAGCTTCGCGGATATAACGTTTTGAACAAACGAACGGCACGCCCTTATACGGGGCGTGTTTTTGTTTAGTAACACTTGATTTTTTGCCTTTTAGATGTTATAATGCCAAATAGATAAATATGTCAAGCGGAGGCGTGGGAATGGAACGCGTTTCAAAAATCAATTATTATCTCGATATAGCGCAGACCGTCGCAAAGCGCGGCACATGTCTGCGGCGCAAATTCGGCGCGATAATCGTCAAGAACGACAGCATCGTTTCCACCGGTTACGCCGGGGCGCCCAGAGGCAGGAAGAACTGCTGTGACCTGGGGACCTGCATGCGCGAGGAGCTGAAGATCCCGCGCGGAGAGCGCTATGAGCTGTGCCGTTCGGTCCACGCCGAAGCCAACGCCATAATAGCCGCCCCGCGTGAGACCATGATCGGTTCCGATCTGTACTTGGCGTGCATAGACCCGCGCACCGGAGAAGTCGTCCCCGGCACCTGCTGCTGCCAGATGTGCAAGCGCATGGTCATAAACGCCGGGATCGCGCGCGTTTACGTCCGCGAAAACGCCGAAGAATATTCGGTTTACAACGTCGAAGACTGGGTGACTAACGACGACAGTCTGGGACAGATAGGGTACTGATAAATGAAAAGAACGGTTGTATTGCTGCTTGCGGCGTGTCTGCTGCTTTGCGCCTGCACTCCGCGCGCCGAGATCAAAGAAAACGGCGTCGTCGTGAATAAGTCCGACGGCACGGAATATAAGCTGTGCGGCAACGGCAAGGGCGTCTTCTGCCGCCGCGGGTATCACGACGAACTGTATATGAAAGACACCGAAGACGCCGGATATTACGAGATAAGCGGGCTCGATCCCAAGGACTATATATGCGATTATTATTCCGACGGCGAAGAAGAGCTCGCGCGCGTGCTCCATTCTTCCTCCGCCCCCGATATCACTATGGAAAACTTTGAGCCTTCCGGCGGCAAGATATTCATAGAAGGGTATTATTCGCAGTGGATAGACGAGTTCCTTCCCGCGGACGAATATCTGAACGCTTACTTTTCGGATGAATTCGTCGAAGAGATAATCGCAAACCGCAACGCCGCGCGGCAAGCCGCCGCCGAAGCCGGCGAGGAATACATAGAAAGCTACGAATACGTTTACGCCATACGCGACACCATTCTCAACGACGAAGTCAAGCTCGACCGCGCGCCGACGCCCGAGATGATGGACAGAGAATGCACTTTCCACGTGCGCCTGCTTTCGGAAAAATACCGCTCGATCTATTACGAAGTGGTTTTCTGGCGCAGCATAGACGGCGTCAATTATCTGCTCGACAGGACCACCGACTGTTCGTATCTCTGCCCGTATTTCGTGGCGGAATACTTTGTGGGTGATATGTGATGACGGTCCGCAAACTGCGCGCCGAAGACGCGCGACGCGCCGCCGAAATAGAAAAAAGCTCACTTTCCGTTCCCTGGAGCGAGTGTGAGCTTGCTTTATTTGCGCAAAACGAAAACGGGATCTATTTCGTGGCGGAAGAAGACGGAGTCATCTGCGGCGTCTGCGGCGCCTACGCCGGCGCCGGCGAATGCAACATAAACAACGTGGCGGTCGAAAGCACTTTCAGGCGCAGAGGGATAGCGCGCGCGCTCATCAAGGCGACGCTTGCCGAAAGCAAAAAACGCGGGTGCAGCGCAGCGTATCTCGAAGTCGCGTCCAAAAACGCCGCGGCCATATCTTTATACAGTTCACTGGGCTTTGCGCCGTACGCAAAACGCCGCCGCTTTTACGGCGACGACGACGCGATCCTGATGAAGACGGAGGAATTATGATAATACTCGGAATCGAATCGAGCTGCGACGAGACCGCGGCTTCCGTCGTCAAAGACGGCAGGGAAATGCTTTCGTCGGTCGTCGCCACTCAGGTCGCGACACACGCGCTGTACGGCGGAGTCGTGCCCGAGATCGCTTCGCGCGCGCACACCGAGGCGATAAGCGGAGTCGTGACCGAAGCGCTCGCCAAAGCAGGCGTTTCGCTCGGCGATATCGACGCCGTTGCGGCGACCTACGCGCCCGGGCTCATAGGCGCGCTGCTCACCGGGCTTTCGTTCGCAAAAGGGCTGGCGTATTCCGCAAACAAACCGCTCGTCCCGGTGCATCATATCCGCGGACACGTCGCGGCGAACTATCTCGTCCATCAAAAACTCGAACCGCCGTTTTACGCACTTGTGGTGTCCGGCGGACACACTTCGCTTATGAAAGTCGGCTCGTATACCGGATACGAACTTATCGGCCGCGCGCGCGACGACGCCGCGGGCGAAGCGTTCGACAAGGCTGCGCGTATGCTGGGGCTCCCGTATCCCGGCGGCGCGGCGATGGATAAACTGGCGTCGCAAGGCGATCCCACGTCCATAAAATTCACCTCCGCGACCGTGCACGGCAGCGAATACGATTTTTCGTTTTCGGGCCTCAAGACCGCGGTCATCAACTACGTCCATACCGCCGAACAGCGCGGCGAAACGCTCGACGAGCGCGAAAAATCCGATATAGCGGCGTCGTTCACCGGCGCGCTGATATACACTATCGTAACGCGGCTCGAAAAGCTGCTTTGCGAAAAAGAAAAGCTCCCGGTCGTTCTGGCGGGAGGGGTCGCGGCGAACTCGCATCTGCGCCGCGCGGTGTGCGATCTGTGCGCCGGATTCGGCGTTGAATGCTTTATCCCGCCGCTTTCGCTGTGCGGCGACAACGCCGCCATGATCGCTTCGCAGGGGTATTACGAATTCCTTGCGGGTGTTCGCGCGCCGCTTGACCAGAACGCGTACGCCACGCTCGGGGTGTGACGTAATTGACATAATTACGCCGTAAATATGTGGAAAAGTCCGCTCCGGCTAAACGCCTGAGCGGACAAAAATTGCCAAATAGCGGCAAATCCAATGCCCGGGTTGTGGAAAACCCTGTGGATAATGTGGATAAATAATGTTTTTTACGCGTTTTACGGCCAAATTATGTTACCCTTTATCGCTCGTTAGGAACTTTATCGTGCGTTCGACCGAATCCCTGGCGTTGCCCCACGGGGCGTCGCGGTAGTTGTAATCGAACTTCTTGCAGAACAGCGAAACGTCGTCGTAAAGCGAATCCATATACGCCCGCACCACCGCGTCGGCGGCTTTCACAAGGTCGGGATACGCCTTTTTGGAGCAAGTCCGTTTGGCGGCTTCGAGCAACAGTTTGTAATGCGGCAGGCAGAAATACTTTTGCGAAAGGAATTTTTCGCGGAATTCGCGCTCGTTTTCAAAAAGCGCGCAGGCGGTCTCTATCATCCGCGGAAAATGCCGCTCTATCCGCTGGCAGACGTAGCAGTCATGCTCGAGTTTTTCAAGCCGCTTTACCGCCTTTGCGGCGGGGTCGCCCAAAAGCGCGCCCGTGCGCACTTCCTTGCGCAGCACGTCGAGATGGGTCTGCAGCGTGAGCGCGAGCGGAAGCCGCTGAGGCTTAGCGAACATCTTTGCAAAATGCTCGCGGCAAAAACCCAGCTCGTTGGTCTTGATGCGGATATCGGGCTCCATCATAGACGCGCCCGTTATAAGGTCTATCTCGTTTGATTCGAGCTTGTTGTACATTACGCAGAACGGGCAGTCGTCAGTCTGCTCGAACGCCTCGTTCACGGGGATGGTATAGATCTTTTCCTGCATTTTCAACACCTCTTTTACTTATTATATCATAAAGAAAGGCGAATTACAATGGTATTTTTCACGCCCGAAGGCGCGTTTATAGAAAACGACGGCTATTATGATTTTGACAAGATATTCGATTGCGGTCAGTGTTTTCGCTTTGAAAAGACCGGCGACACCTGGCGCGGCGTGGCGTTCGGCAGAGTGCTGCGCATCCGCGTGACCCCGGAAGGCGGCACGCTCCTAGGCGTCGGCAGGGAAGAGTATGAATCGGTCTGGCGCGGATATTTCGACGCCGGCACCGATTATTCCGCGGTAAACGCCGCGCTTTCGCGCGACGCACAGGTCGCCGACGCGCTTTCTTACGCACGCGGCATCCGCATCCTGCGGCAGGACAAATGGGAAACGCTCTGTTCGTTCATCATATCGCAGAACAACAACATTCCGCGCATAAAAAAGATAGTTTCCTCTCTGTGCGCAAACTTCGGCGAACGAATAGGCGAAAGCGATTTCGCGTTCCCGACGTCAGACGCGGTGGCGCAGGCGGGCGAAGAAGGGCTTGCCGTCATTCGCAGCGGTTTCAGAGCCAAATATATCGCCGACGCCGCGCGGCGCGTGGAAAGCGGCGACGTGGATCTCGACAGAATAGATACGATGGACTACGAAGAAGCAAAAGAGTACCTTATGCGCATAAAGGGCGTGGGGAACAAAGTCGCCGATTGCGTACTGCTTTTCGGTTACGGCTTTTTCGACGCGTTCCCCAAGGACGTCTGGATCAAGCGCGTTATAGAAAAATATTACGGCGATACGTTCGACGAAACGGTGTTCGCGCCCTACGGAGGGATCGCGCAGCAGTATCTTTTCTACCGCGAAAGATATAAAACGAGCCCCATCAACGCATAATAATAATCCGCTGAGCCAAAACTCAGCGGATATTTATTTATTCGGATATCAGATACAAAAGCCGCGCCGCGTCTTCGCGCGTGAGCGGAAGGCCTCCGTTTTGTTTGAGTTCTTCTATTGCGGAAGCCAGCTGCGGCGAAACGTCTTCGCTTGCTATTGAGGCGGCGAACTCCGCGGCTTCGGCGCGCGTGATCGTGTCCGACGGGCGGAAAACGCCCGTGTTTTCGGCGATACCTAACGAGAACGCCTTTGCGAGATACGCTTTTTTGCCCGCCGTGATCCCGTCCGTGTCGGCGAACGGCAGGGCGGACGCCGGCGTATCCACGCGTATACCGCGCGCCGATATCAGCATCACCGTAAAATCTATGCGCGTGACCGTCTTTTCGGGCTCAAAATAGTATTTGCCGTCTTTAAGCGTATAGTCGACCGCGTTTTTTTCGGCGAGCGCTATCGCCTGAGTGTGCACCGGCGAAGATGTCATATCTGCAAACTCCAGCCCGGCGTCGGTCACTGTTATATCGAACGCCGTGCTTTCGGAAGCGCCGCCGTACTTATCCACGGCGTGCAGGATAAGCGAATCTTCGCCCGTGAAACCCGGCTTGGGAGTGTATACCATTTTTTCTCCCTGCGTTTTGAGCGTGCCGTTCACCGGGTATCCGTCTATGACGTATTCTGTGTCGTCGCCGTCGGGGTCAAAAGCGCGCACCGTGAATTCGCACGACGCGTTCTTATAGACCGAAACTCCTTCGGGTATGAGGGAAGGCGGCAGGTTGCGCTTTTCCGTGAATACCATACGGCAGGTCACGTCGGTGCCTTCCCACCCTTCGGCGCAGGCGCGGAACCTGAAACTCGCCTCTTTCACGTTCGCGTCCGCGGGGACGAAAGTCATCGCATCCAGCGATCCGGTCGCCACGTTCTGGCCGCTTATCACGTCGACTCCGTTCACTTTTAGCGTGCCTTCGCTCTTTTCGGGCAGGGAAGTTACGGTGAGGTAACGTATATCGGCGCCTATCGCCGTTTCGTAATCGGTCTTTGTAAAGCTTACCGTTTCGCCGAGCAGCGCGCATTTGTTGAGCACGGTCGCCCGTTTGAGCACGGCTATCGCGGGGGAAATATCGCCGCCGTTCGACGCGCGCGCCGAAAACGCCGCCGTCACCGGTATCACGCAGGCGAAAAACGCCGCCAACAGCTTTTTCATAAGAATTCTTCCTTTCGGTGTGGTTTATCAGCGCGGAGGTTTTTCTTTTTTTGGGATGATCACGTCGGCGCAGCGCACGAGTATGGCGTCGTCGCCTATCTTTTCTATTCTCTCCCACGGGATACAGAGATTGTTTTTGGAAGAAGCGAACAGCGCTATTTTTCCCGGAGGGGGAAGTATTATGCGGCATATCCTGCCGGTGGGGATATCGAAATCGATATCCATAACGCACCCAAGCTTTCTGCCGTCGCGCAGGTTTATAACTTCTTTGTCGCGCAAGTCGCTGAAACTGCAGATCACTTCGCTCACCTCACAGCAGTATGCAGATCAATCCGCCGCTGCCTTCGTTGATTATCTTGCGCAGAGTCTCGGCTATTTTCTGCCGCGCCTCCTCGGGCATATGCGAAAGCTTGGTGTTGAGTCCCTCGCCCACGAGCTCCTGCAGCGATTTACCGAACATATCGGAACTCCATATCTTTTTGGGATCTTCCTCGAATTCGCGCAGCATGAACCTTACCAGCTCTTCGGATTGCCGTTCGGTCCCCACGATGGGCGAAACTTCGGTCTCGACGTCGGCGCGGATCATATGGATCGAGGGCGCCGAGGCCTTGAGCCGCACGCCGTATCCGCCCGACTGGCGGACGATGACCGGTTCTTCGAGCGTGAGGTCGTCGAACGTGGGCGAAACTATCCCGTAGCCGGTCTCGCGCACCGAACGCAGCGCGTCGGCGACTTTGTCGTAGTCCTTTCGGGTCTGCGCGAGGTCCGAAAGCAGGTCGAAAAGGTCTTTTTCGTCTTCTATTTCAAAGCCGCTCTTTTCGCCCAGTATGCGGTAAAACAGCTTGTCGGGTATCTTCAGCGCAACGTTTACAACGCCTTTGCCAAGCGAAGAATTCACGCGTTCGGCGGTTATTTCGTCTTCTTCTTCGGCAAATCCTCCCGCGCGCGCCACGGCGTCGCCTATCTTGCGCACGCCCGACGCCAGCGAATACATCGCCTTAAGCGCGCGCTCTTTTGCCGGATGCGTCTCTTCGAGCGAATCGAACCACGCGGGGTACGTAAAATCAATTTCTTTAACGGGGAATTCGTAAAGCACCGTGCGCAGTATGTTTTTTACGTCGGATTCGGTCATTTCGAGGCAGTTGACCGGCAGAACGGGCACTCCGTATTCGGCCGCCAACTCTTCGCACAGCGCACGCGCCGGCGCCGAAGCCGGGTCGACGGTGTTGAGGACCGCGGCGAACGGCTTGCGCGCCTTTTTCAGTTCGGCGACGCATTTGCGTTCGGCTTCCTCGTAGTTTTCGCGCGGGATCTCGCCTATGCTGCCGTCGGTGGTGACCATCAGCGCTATGGTCGAATGCTCGTTTATCACTTTCCGGGTGCCGGTCTCCGCCGCTTCTTCGAACGGCATCGCCTGCGGCGACCACGGGGTCATCACCATTCGCGGCTCGCCCTCTTCTATGTGGCCTATCGCGTCGGGGACGATGAACCCCACGCAGTCTATCATCTTGAGCCTGAACGACGAGCCGTCGCCTATGTCTATGTTGACCGCCTCTTCGGGCACGAACTTGGGCTCGGTCGTCATCACCGTCCTGCCGGAAGCCGATTGAGGCATTTCGTCGCGTGCGCGCCCGCGCAGGCTTTCGTTTTTGATATTCGGCAGCGCAAGATCGGCTATAAAGCGTTTTATCAGCGTGGATTTGCCCGTGCGGACGGGGCCGACCACGCCTATGTAGATATTTCCGTCGGTGCGTTCGGCAATGTCTTTGTATATCGAAAGATCTGCCATTCGTTATTCCTCCCATACTTTCTTCTATCAAAATCTATTCGCGCGCACGCCCAATTATTCATTGACATTTGCCGCGTTCGGTGCTATTATTATTTGCGAGGTGTTGCATATATGGCTTTAATCGTAAGAAAAGCTCAGCCCGGGGATATCCCGTTCATCCTCGACCTGCTCGATCAGATCCGCGACCTTCACCATCGCGGCAGACCGGACGTTTTCAAGGACAACGGCACCAAATACACCGCGGCGGATCTTGAGGAAAAACTGAAAAATAGCGGCGAATGCATTTTCGTCGCATACGACGGCGACAAGCCGCTCGGCTACGTCTGCACCGTCACGACGGAATACAGCCATCACAATATAATGCTCGATAAAAAGATCCTCTACATAGACGACCTTTGCGTTTATCCCTCGTCGCGCGGGCGCGGCGTGGGCAGAGTGCTTATGGACAAAGCGAAGGATCACGCAAAGGAGACCGGCTGCGCTTCTATGGAACTCGTCTGCTGGAAATTCGACGGCTCTGCCGAAGGTTTCTACCGCAGCTACGGCTTCACCACGATGTCGAGAAGAATGGAGTATAAAATAAAATGAACGATATAGAACGTTATTTTGAAAACCCCGTGATACGCACGGAATTCGAATCCGACCTTTCCGCCCTGCTTTCGGTGCCTTCCGTCGCCGGAAAAGCCGAAGGGATCTACCCCTACGGCAGGGAATGCGCGCGCGCGGTCGATACTGCGCTCGCCATTGCGAAACGCCTGGGGTTCAGGACCGAAAACCACGAATATCATTGCGCAAGCGCCGTGCTCGGCGAAAGCGAACGCGAAATAGGCATCGTCGCGCACCTCGACGTCGTCCCCGCCGGCGGCGGCTGGCATTACGAGCCGTACGCGCTGACTGTCGACCGCGAAAAGGGCGTATATATCGGGCGCGGCTCGCTCGACGACAAGGGCCCGCTCCTCGTCGCCATGTACGCTATGCGCTATTTTGCCGACAACAACATAAAACTGCCGTTTTCCATACGGCTCATAATGGGTTCCGACGAAGAAGTCGGCTCTTCGGATATGAGATATTTCAAGACGGTGCGCAAAATACCGGAGTTTTCGTTCACCCCGGACGCCGATTTCCCGGTCATCATAGGCGAAAAAGGCATTATGCATCTGGCGGTCGATCTGGGCGAGGCTGACGGGTCGCTCACCGCGCTTTCCGCCGGCACCGTGGTCAACGCCGTCCCCGGCGAAGCTCACGCCGAAATAGGCGGCGGCAGGATCGACGTCGCCGGGCGCACCGCGCACGCATCCGCTCCGCACAAGGGCGTCAACGCCGTGGCGCTGCTTGCAGATACTCTGCTCCGCACCGGCGTGCTCGCCGAAAGCGACGTGCCCAAGTTCGAGTTTTTGAAAGAAGCGGGCGAGGATATTCGCGGGCGCGTGCTCGGCACCGAATATTCCGACGAACATTTCGGTCCGCTCACGTCGGTCGCCAGCGTGCTTTCCCTCAAGGACGGGCATATCGTACAGTGCTTCGATATCCGTTTCCCGATGTCGCGCGATTTCGACCGCGTCCGTTCGGATATCGAAAAAGCCGTGTCCGCGCGCGGCTATACCGTTATCTCGTGCGGCGGCAGCAACGGCTACTATTCGTCCGCCGACAGCAAAGAGATAAAGGCGCTCACCTCCGCCTGCGAGGAAGTGTTCGGCCGCGAATGCAAGCCGTTCACCATAGGCGGCGGCACTTACGCGCGCGAACTTCCCAACACCGTGGCGTTCGGTCCCGACACCGAAGAATACCACGGCATACTCGGCGCGGGGACCGGCGGCTGCCACGACAGCGACGAATATTTCGCTATCGAACTCGCGCGCAAGAGCTTCGGCATATACGTAAGGTCCATACTCAATTTAAAAGATTGTTTCCGATAAGGCCGTTTTCGCGCTCCGCGCCTATTTCGGAAGTCACCTTTACGCTGCCGTAAAGCGTCACGCAGCCCGCAAAAACGTCGTATTCCGTAGAATATTCAATATCTTCCGCTGCGCCCTCAAGGTCGTTTGAATACCACGCTTCAAACGCTTCGAGGGCTTTTTCGCGCGCTTGATCCGGCGTGAGCGACACCGTTTCCGGCGCGTATTCTTCAACGGTTATCACGGTCTTGCTCACGGGGAGCTTGAGCGGACCCAGCGTGATATCGTACGTCTTTACGCTCGCTTCGAAGTGTTCGTAACCGAACAGCTCGCCTAAGAAGAGCCTGATCTCGTTCCCGAATACGCGGTACACCGTCTTTTCCTCGGTCCGACCCGTGCGGATGCGGAAAACGTATCTGAGCGGGACGGTATAAACGAATTCGCGGTAATAGTACGCCGTCACTTTTCCGCGCGCGTGAGTCGCCGCTTCAAGGCACGGATCGTCGCCTATGGTGAACACTCCGCTTATAAGCACCTGCCCCGCGCTCACGGTGTCGCCCGGTTTGACGACCGCACGCCCGTTATATGTCTCTATATCCGTTATCACGCCGTCGCGCGCCGCCACCACGTCGTACACGCCGGATCGTTCGGCTTTTTCGGGCGGGCGCACACGCTCTATCACGTCCACGTAAAGGACCGTGCCGTCGATATGCAGCGAAGCCGACGAAAGTTCCGGCAGCGCGAGCACCAGCCGCGAATTCACGTCGCTCACGTCTATGCGCGGAATAAACGCGCCGATATCCACCCCGAGCGAATCGAGCGACGCGAGTATTTGCTTTTCGCTGACGTTTGTGTTTCCGGTAACGACGATATCCCACGCGAAAAGCGACGACACGAACATCAAAACGAGCCCCAGCGCCGTCCCGGCGGCGAGCCCCGCCCTTTTGCGGTATCTATATATAATAAAAGGAAGCCCGAACGCGCTTTCCGGCCCGCCCGCGTCTCCCAGCGCCTTGACCGCCGCGTTGTAGCCGAATACCGAAACGCGCGCTTTCACATATTCGCCTTCGATCTTTACGCCCCAGAAGTACGCGCCGCTCGCGTTAAGCGCGTTGAGGAATTCCGCCGCCATCCCGGGCGCGGATCTGAATACGTACCATCCCGTAAGGCGTGAAAGGAATCTATTTATCATCGCTCTGCTCCAGTTCCACCGAACATATCCCGCCGCATACGCCAAGCCGGTCGTCCGCCATCATATACATACGCAGCCCCTTCCCGTTTATCCTTATTACAGCGCTTCCCGCGCGCGCCGCCACGGCATTTTCGCCGTATTCCGCAAGACCTGATATCCCTTCGATAAGGCATCTGCGGTTGCCGCGCAGCTCTATTATAAAGTCTTTCTCGTCAAGCTTCATATTATCATCCTCTTTACAATACTATTGTTCTGAACGCGGGAATATGAAAGCGGGGCGGTGGAATGAAAACGGGACCGGCGTTAAAACTTGCGCTTACGGCGGCGGCGTTCGCGGCGATGCTCGCCTTTCCGGATACGGTGAGCGATTCCGCGCGCGACGGCCTTGCGTTCTGCGCCGAAGTGCTCGTGCCTTCGCTGTTCGTATATATGGTGATGTCGGATATGCTCGCCGGAGCGGCTGCGTTCTTTCCGCGCGCGGCGTTCCCGTACGCCGTTATGATATCCGGGCTGATATGCGGTTCGCCGTCGGGCGCCGATTCGGTCAGGCGGATATACGAAAACGGCGGGATAAGCAAAAAACAGGCGGAATGCCTTGTCGCGGTCAGCGGCAGCGCGTCTGCTTCGTTTATCGTCGGATTTGCGGGCGGCGCGGTGCTGGGGAGCGTGCGCGCCGGGGTTATTATACTAATACTGAAAGCCGCAATATCGTTCGCCGCCTGGGCGGTGATCTCGCATACCGCGCTTGGCGCGGAAGAGCGCAAGTTTTCGGTGGGCGCGTGTTACGGCGGCGCCGGGCTTGCGGGCGCGGTGAAACGCGCGGCGCAGACAGTAACGAATATCTGCGCGTGCGTGGTGTTTTTTACTGTAGTCGCGGATTTCGTTACTCCTCTGTGCGCGAATAACGTATACGCCCGTCTCGCGCTGCGCGGCGCGCTGGAATTTTCCGGCGCTTTGGGCGAATGCCGCGCGCTTCCCGCCGGCGCAAGATACGTCGCGGCGTGCGCGCTCATCGGGTGGCAGGGCGCGTGCGTGCATCTGCAGGTGTCGGTCGCTTCTGGCGAAAAACTGTCGCTTGGCCCGTATTTCGCGGTAAAAGTCGCCGAAACTTGCGCAATGACCGCGCTGGGGCTATTGACAAAATGGCTTGCGGTTTGATATAATGCCAATACGTCGAAAAGAGGTGAAAACGGTTGGCAAAAGAAAAACTGCCGCAGATCGAAAAAATATGCTATAACTGCGAACGCGCCGTGCGTATAGAAGGCTCGGATATGTGCGTTTGCTCCAAAAAGGGAATGGTAGAATCGGGCAAAAGCTGTTCTGGCTTCAAGGCCGATCTTCTCAAGTACGTTCCCACCCGCCCCAAGGCCGTAAAACTCGAGGATATAGAATAGCCGTTTGGTCATTTTTGCAGCAAAACGGGCACGTTTACCGCGTCTTTTTTGACAAAAAGTACATTCTGAAAAAACTTTAAAAAAACTAAAAAAAGTACTTGACAAAGGGGAAGAGATGTGGTAATATAGACAAGCT
>DBXS01000027.1:0-1224 GCA_002310055.1 Clostridiales bacterium UBA1206
AGACGGAATAAACTTTTTTTACGCGTGTTCTCGCTGCTGCTTGCAACGTGTATGTTGATCAGCGGCCAGCCGTGGACGGCAGCTGCGGCGCTGGCAAAGCAGGATTATGAAGACGGCAGGCTCTATATGAGCGAAGTGAAAGTATTCTACGGCAGAAACGCCGACCAGGCGAAAAAAGCCTGTGAAAAGGAAGGCTTTATCTTCTGTAACGCAAATCTCAACGAAGGCGCTCCTTCTATGGACAGCGGCGCGTTCGCTATGGGCGTTTATCTTGGCTATAAAACCACGGAGGATCCCGACGACGCGATCACAGACCTTACGCTGCTGGATATGAGAAATTCTCATTGGCAGGAAATGAATTATGAGCAGTATCTTGACGAGCACGTCAAGGAATTCTCAAACGAAGCGAATCAGTTTATGATCCTCGTCAACGATTTCAGGGAAAAGTATAACAGCGGCAGCCCGAATGCGCTGTTGGCTTGCGACTCCCTCAACCTCATCTATGTGGATGAGGACAAACCGCACGGCGCCGAGGACAATCTTTTGGGGAATTACCTGCTGAACCAGGCGGACGCGACCTTCTTTGAAAAATTCCTGCAGCGCGGCAACGCGATGGTGCTCAGTAAGATCAGCCGGCTGCTTTGTCTGGCCGTTTCCGATTATTCGGCGGATCATAAAACCTGGGTCGACCGCGCAAAAGCAAGCGAGCTTGCTTTTGTCTATAAAACGTCCAATTCCGGCGTGAAGAATTATTACGACGCAAAGTATCAGGACTCGGCAAAGGAATTTATTAAGGAGATCAAGGCTTTTGCAAGTACCTATGCCGAAGCAAAAAAGCTGTATGATCAATACGGCGAAACGCTCGGCTATGAAGAGCTTGAGGGAATGACCGAAGAAAATGCGGCTGAAAGCTTTTTGGAAGCGGGAACCGACTGCCTTTTCCCCGAATATTGCGAAGCGCTGAAAAACAAAGAGCTGCTTGACAATATTGCCTATCAGAAAAAGGGGGAGAAGGTGGAAACGAACGCCGACCTTCTTGACCCCGAAAACAGCGGCGCCGAACAATACAGCGAAACGATGACGCTCGGCGATTACATTCTTGACCTGGCAGCGGACGAAACGCTTGAGGACCATCCTTCAGTCGTGTATCCGATCATCGCCGCGTTTACCCCCGCGCAGCGTACCGTTCTGCGTCAGGGCGGAATCAGCGCCATTGCCGAAGGT
>DBXS01000027.1:1237-2777 GCA_002310055.1 Clostridiales bacterium UBA1206
AAACCGTAAAGGCTTAATCAACGACGCGATGAAAAAGCTGAAGGACAGCGGCTGTGAGGACGGCAGATTGTCCCTTTGGGCAGGCGTCGACAAGAGCATCTTTTCAAAAAAGGTCGCAAAAACCAATAAGCAGATTGAAATTGAGCTGGCCGGTAAGACGCTCGAAGAAGCAAAAAGCAAGGCGGGCGAAAAGGAAAATGCCGATTTGCCGCAGATACTGGAATATATCGATATCGGCACCATGGTGGTCAGCGGCGTAACCATGATTCTCACCGCCGCATTCGGCACAAGCCTTTTAACGATCGGCGTCAACTGGTTTGCGATTGCCGCAACGCATATCGCGGCGGGGCTGTTTTCCGCGATCGGCGGCGCGCTGATCGGGCTTGCCGCAACGGTCATGTGCGCGTTGTGGGCGCTGAGTATCATTGCGTTTGCGGTCAGCATTATCTATATGATCTTCACCCTGATCGGCGGTCTCAGTCTTTTTGAGTCCCGTGAGGAAATAGACTACGGAAAAATCCCCGATATCGTATTTGACGCAAGAACAAAGGACGATACCGAATACGAAGCGCGGTATGACGCCGTTACGAGTAATGCGGGCAAGGATATTTTCGGCGACGATGACGACGATTACCATATTGACAACCTGAACGCAGATTATGCGGACGTCAACGCCTTCCAGAGCGTTTATGACCGATGGATCACCGTGTATGTTTCAAAATCGCCTGCGGCCGGTCAGCCGATCGAGGTCAGACAGGACGAAGAGCCGATCATCACGCGAAGCGATTCAAACGCGCCCGACGGCTACCGTCCGATGACGCTGATCAACACAACAACGGCAGTCAACGTCAACGACGTAGAGGTTGACGAGCACAGGGGCAGTCCGCTTTATGTTTTCTTTACGGGCGAGGAAACAGGAACGGCGGGCGGCACCGTTGTGGAAAGCGGGAAATATATCACGAAGATCCTTCTTTATCACGACAGCGATAAAAATCACGCCGCGAACTTTCTGACGAAAGAAAAATATGCGTTTATCGACGCGAATCTGACGCCCGGCAACGGATATACCTTCCTTGCCTATCAGGAGGGCGCGGAGAAAAACGCGCTGACCGATATCCGTGTGAGCAACTGCGGCAGACCGACCGTGCTTTACGGCGGCGCCACTTACGGTATGGCGGGCCTTGACAACACGGGAACAACGCCGTACGGTATGAGTCTGTTTGCAACCTACAGCGAAGCGGCGGGCACGCCGATCACAAGAATAACGGTCGAAAATCAACGCCTGCCCAAGGGCAGCGGCGCGGAGCCCGTCTGTCTTTTCAGCGGCGGGGACGCTGTGGACCTTGAGCACGAGTGGCGCGATAATATCATGTCACAATTCGCTTATACGGACGATGGTTTTACAAAGGACTATTTTTTATCGCACAACGCCGACCCGTCGCCATACAAAAAAGCAGGCAAGCCTGGTGTGAAGGCGTTTCTTTCTCAGGACGACCCTGTAAACGGAAAATATATCTACTTCTGGCCCAAGGAGCAGTTT
>DBXS01000027.1:2791-3682 GCA_002310055.1 Clostridiales bacterium UBA1206
GGCGCAGCAGTATATCGGCGGGTTCTCCTACTTCCTTGCGGGCGATGAAAACGCGGCGGCAAACACCTACGGCAATAATTATGCGTATATGCAGTCTTTTGCGGCGGAAAACGGCTTTGAGCTGATTGAGGAAGACGGGCAGCCGCTCACCGTGATGACGGATTCCGCAGGCGAAATGACGATGGCGTACACCTGGCGCGATGCCGAAGGGTATCCCGCTGATACCTATCATTTTGATAAGGTGCATACAATATACGACCGCAAGCCCCGCTCGGCTTCCGACCACGGCTTAACGCACGACGCGGGCTTTACGGGCGTTGACCAGGATATCTGGGATTATCTGACCCGTGAAAACAGTAAGCTGATCTATCACACAAAAATGTATTTCGGCGTCGCCTATACCTATAACCCTTACCGCGCGATCACAGGCGTTGCGGGCCTGCTTACGTCCTATTGCGAACAGGATACGAAAATCCAGTATACGGGGATGGATACGCCCGCAGGCGTTATGCTGCCCTGCAACGTCAGCCTTCAGGGCAATCCTGTTTCGGCGGCAGGGATCAGCACGGGCATATTTGATGTGGTGAATATGCGCTATCCTTTATATACCAACTATAACGCAGGCCAGAAATCATACCTCGCGTGGATGACGAAGGAAGAAACGGAAATACAGACGCACTATCTTCTTACCGTCGGGCCGAAGAAGGGAATGCTGCCTCTGAAAAAAGAGGATATTCTGTTCCGTACAAGCGCGGATCCGGGGGATATAAAGGGTTTCGTCCCGATTTGCGATCTGCGTACGCCGGGCGATTACGACCACCCGATGAATTTTGCGCTTGATACGACGAATCTCGGCTCAAAGTATTTGTACATCTATCAGAAGGAGCGCTC
>DBXS01000027.1:3844-4593 GCA_002310055.1 Clostridiales bacterium UBA1206
ATCCCGTTGTGGCGGAATTTGACGAGATCGTTCCCGTCGATCTGTCAAGTCCGCACGAGTGGTACAACCTTCATAAAAACGATTCGTCGGTCAGCTCCCTCCCGAACGACGTGGTCGTTTACGGAAACGAATCGGCTTATTACCGCTGGGATGACGAAAAGCTCGCTCTCAAATTGAGCGACGTCAGCGGAAGCTATGAAGCGGACGGCAAGTGTGCTTATATCGGCGTTGTGCGTTCCGACAGCGCCGCGAACGCCGCTTACGGCGTGCTGAAGTTCTATAACGATGATACCAGCTCCTCCAGCACGCTTACGCTCGGCGANNATCCGCGCCGGAAAGACGCCGATCCGGTCGCCCGAGGGTCAGTACTATCTTTACTATTCAAGGAATTCGGCTACCGGCGCTTATTCCGCGCCGATCACCTATATTGATATCAGCGACGAAATCTTTATCAACGGCTTCAACACGAGCTTTACCGTGAAAAAGTCGGACGCGAAGGATAATAAATATCCCGAATATTCCGAGCTTCGTATGCGCGCCGACGAAAACAAGTATATCCATCTCGGCTACGACCGTGCCGATCTGCCGTACATTGAAAGTCTGTTTATCGGCGTCGGTCATTCAAAGAAGGAGGCGTTTGCCGATCTCATCAGTTCGTCAGGCGCTTTTGCCGCAACCGACGTCAACTGTAACTACAATTCGTATTCCGACAAGTGGATCGCGATCGGTTATCGCAGAACGCGTGAGGA
>DBXS01000025.1 GCA_002310055.1 Clostridiales bacterium UBA1206
AGGGTCCAATGCGTTTTTGCGATGCTTGAATCTCACTGACGTCAGCATCCCGCAAAGCGTTACCGAAATCGGTCAAGGCGCATTCAGCTGCGCGGCCTCGATCACGCAAATCACCGTGCCGGACGGCGTTGCCGTAATAGAAAGGACGGTTTTTAACAGCTGCATCAAAGTTGTTACCGTAACGGTGCCGGAAAGCGTTGAGCGCATAAACGAAGAAGCGTTTTTCAACTGTGCCTCGCTCAAGACGGTATACCTTCCTGTGAGGCTGGAACATATCGGCGCCAGAGCGTTTTCCAGAAATACTGCGCTTGCCGTAATTTACTATCCCGGCACCGTGAAACAGTGGAACGCCATAGAAAAAGAGGCCGGCTGGCACGAAAGGACCGGCCCTTTCACCGTCCGCTGCTCGGACGGCGATATAGAGATCAGTCAATGATCCCGCGCGCGGGATAACTTGTCAAAAGGAGTCGCCTTATGAAAAAGACCGCGATACTCGTCGCAGCGCTCATACTCATACCCGCGCTCACGCTGGGCTCGGTACTTTTCCTTTTGCACCGCGCGGAAGCGCCGGAAGAAGAAAGCACCGTTGTGGAGGTTTCGGCGGAAGAAAGCTCCGCGCCCGCGGTCGCCGCAAGCGAAGACCCGGGCGAAGGATCGGGTGAGGAGCCCTACGTCACGCCCGACGAATACTTTGAATTCGTGCGCGAGGGCGATTACGCCTATATGATACAGGTCAAAGACGCGACCGCGCTCACAGGCAGGGTAGTCATCCCCGCCGAGCACGAAGGAAAGCCTGTCGCCGTTATTTCCCCCGGCGGATTTGCCGACTGCGTCGGCATGACCGATCTCGTCATACCCGAAAACGTCACCGTGCTTTTTCAGGAATCGTTCAAAAACTGTTCTTCGCTCAAACGCGTGTCGCTCCCCGCTACCCTTAAAGAAATAGGTTATTCCGCCTTTGAAAACTGCGTTTCGCTCGAAACCGTCACGGTCCCCGAAAACGTTACTGCGATCGCGCACCGTGCGTTCGACGGCTGCGAAAAGCTCAAGACTCTGAATATCACGACGGACGAGCTCGTCACCGCGCAAGCCAGCGCTTTTACGGGGTGCAACGCTCTGGAATACGCCGAATACGGGAACTGCCTGTATCTGGGCGACGCGGCCAACCCTTACCGTCTTCTGGTCAAAGCGAAAAACGAAGCCGTCGCCCAAGTCTCGGTCAACGCTTCCGCGGTCGCAGTCGCTGCGTTCGCGTTTTCGGGCTGCGCCTCCTTAACGGAGCTCGAGCTCCCGGAAGGCGTAAAGACAATAGATATGTTCGCGTTCAACGCCTGCTCCGGTCTAAGGTCGGTCGGTATCCCCCAAACCGTCATAAACTTCAGGCCTTCGGCGTTTTCCGGCTGCGCGTCGCTCGCCGATATCCGCTACGCCGGCACCGCAGAGCAGTGGTCCGCCCTTGCGAACGGATTTACCGGCGATTTTGCCGTTTACTGCTCGGACGGCGTTATAATGCCGGACGGCGGCTGAACCTTTGCGGCACGGCGCAAGGCGGCGATAACGCCCGGCGCCGTTTTCTTTTTAAATTTTTAACGCAAAAATGAACCTTTTCCTGCCGTTTTTCGTTATATTATACGGTACGGTATCACGGGCGGCGCCGCCCGCTCCCAAACCGGAACGCCCGCACGGGGGATCCCGCGCGGCGCGCGTAACTTGGAAAGGAAAAGCTTATGAAAAAAAGATTTGTTTCGGCATTGCTTTGCGTTTTGCTCGCGCTGACGGCGGTCGCCGCGGCGTCCTGCGGACGCACCCAAAGCGATCCGCCGTCCGATGATCCCGCAGCGTCCGCCGACCCCGCCTATTCTTTGCCGGAAAGCGGCGAGGGAACGCAAAGCGAAGATTTGTCGGCGGAAGAAAAAAGCCCCGACTCTTCGGCGCAGGACGTTTCGGAACCGCCCGAAGCGACTCCCGACGAATATTTCACGTTCACGCTGCTCGAAGACGGCACTTATGAAATAGCCGCGAACAAAACAAAGACCATGCCCGAACAGCTCGTGCTGCCGTCGGAACACGAAGGCAAGCCGGTCACGCGCATAGCCGCGGAAGCGTTCACACGGATCTCGGATTTCGTGACCCTCGTCATTCCCGATTCGGTCGTAAGTATTGGGGAGCGCGCCTTTTACTACTGCTCGACTCCGGCGTTCTGGGAATTCGACAGACCCACGTTTCCCAGAGATTATGAAAACATGAAAGGGCTCGTTTCGGTGACTATGGCCGATTCGGTCGCCGAAATAGGCAAATCCGCCTTTTCGTCCTGCTATTTTCTTAAAGAGATCCGGCTTTCCGAAAGCATCACCGAGATCGCCGACGGCACTTTCCGCCAATGCGAAGCTCTTCGCTCCGTCGCCGTGCCCGAAAGCGTCGTCCGCATAGGGGCGTGCGCGTTTTACCAAACCGCGCTGACCGAACTCACGCTGGGCGCAAATATCGCCGAAATAGGCAATTCGGCGTTTTGCTTCTGCCGCGAGCTCGAAAGCGTCGTTATCGGCGGCCCGCTCGTATCTATCGACGCGAATGCGTTCTGCTACTGCGCTTCGCTAAAAGAAATATCGCTGCCAAACACCGTCGTTTCGATCGGCGACGAAGCGTTTTCCGGCTGCACGTCGCTCGAACGCGCGTCGCTCGGCGAAAGCGTCACGGCCATACCGAACAAGCTGTTTTACGGCTGCCGCGCGCTTCAAAGCGTGGAATTCGGCGGGTCGCCCGTATCGGTCGGCGCGGAAGCGTTTTACAGCTGCGCTTCGCTAAAAGAAATATCGCTGCCAAACAGCGTAACAACGCTCGGAAACGCGGCGTTTAGCTACTGCTCGGCGCTCGAAAGCGCGTCGCTCGGCGAAGGGATCACGGCCGTTCCCAAAGCATCGTTTTACTTCTGCACTTCTCTCAAAAGCGTTTCAATAAGCAAAAGCGCTTCGGCAATAAAAGAAAGCGCGTTCGAGCGCTGCTTCGCGCTCGAAAGCGTCGAGCTGCCGCTTTGCCTCAAAGAGATCGGGACCCGCGCGTTCGCCGACTGCAAAAAGCTCAGCGGGGCCGTCATACCCGAAGGGACCGAGCTGATAGGGAATTCGGCGTTTTGGGGCTGCGACTCGCTCACGCACATTGAAATACCCGACAGCGTCACCACGCTCGGAAATTATGCTTTTGCGTCAAGCGGCATCGTCACCGCCTCGGTGGGAAGCGGCGTGCTGTATATCCCCCAGAGTCTTTTCAAGGACTGCCTGTCGCTTACCCAAGTCGAAATCGCAAATAGATCTCTTTCGATCGGGCACGGGACTTTTTGGGGCTGTTCTTCGCTCATATCGGTGAATATCCCCGAAACGGTCACGGTTATAGGGGAAGACGCGTTCCGCGGCTGCGCGGCACTCGAATCGCTCACGCTGCCGAAAAATCTTAAAGAACTATTCCCTTACGCGTTTGCCGAATGCGACAAGCTCGCCGTTCTGACCTTTTCGGGCACCAAGGCCCGGTGGGATTCGATATACCGGCACGCCAAATGGGGTTTCGATTCGTCGCTGGACACGGTGCGCTGCTCGGACGGCGATATAGAAGTAAAAACGAACCGCTGAATATTGTCATATTCGCGCTCTTTCAGAGGGGATCCCTCCGAAAGAGCGCTTTTTGTTTTTATGCAGGCGGCAAAACCGCGTAAATATTGTAAATATATTTAATTTACATAATTTCGCGCCGTTTTCTCTTGACACCCGGCGGAAGGGGGAGTATAATAAATTGATTTGGAATGACCTTTTTGCCGGCCTTTCCGCGCGCGGCGAGTATATATATCCCCCACGGCGCAAAAATGCCGCTTAGGATCCGGCGGCGGAGGAAGGGAGTTCCGTAAATATACAGGAGGTAAAAGCATGAACCCGTTAGTATGTGTGCTCATCGCTTTGGGCGCGGCGATAGTCGCCGGCACGGCCGCCTTCTTCGCAGGGATCGCTTACCGCAAAAAAATAGGCGAAAAGCTTATAAAATCGGCGGAAGTCGAAGCCAAACGCATAGTCAACGACGCGGAACGCACCGCCGAGACCAAGAAGAAGGAATCGCTGGTAGAAGCCAAAGAAGAAGCGATACGCATCAAAAATGAGACCGAAAAAGAATTAAAAGAAAGACGCAACGACATCCAGCGCATGGAAAAACGCGTGCTTCAGAAAGAAGAGCATCTCGATAACAAGATCGAGGCGCTGGACAAAAAAGAAGAAAAACTCAACGCAAAGATCAAACAGAACGAGGAACTTCAGCAGCAGTACGAAGAGACCCGTCAGAAACAGCTCGAAGAGCTTCAGCGCATAAGCGGCGTTTCCGCCGAGGAAGCCAAAGCCGAACTGCTCGCAAGGGTAGAGGTCGAAGCGCGGCACGAAATGGCGCAGAAGCTTTCGGACATTGAAAAAGAATACAAAGAGACCGCCGACGAAAAGGCGAAAGACATCATCACGCTGGCGATCCAGCGCTGCGCTTCCGACAGCGTGGCGGAAGCCACCGTTTCGGTCGTCGACCTTCCCAACGACGAAATGAAGGGCAGGATCATCGGCCGCGAAGGGCGCAATATACGTTCGATAGAAACGCTCACGGGCGTGGACCTCATCATCGACGACACCCCCGAGGCGATCACCATATCCACATTCGACCCCATCCGCCGCGAGGTGGCGCGCCTGACTTTGGAAAAACTCATTTCCGACGGGCGCATCCATCCTTCGCGCATCGAAGAAATGGTCGAAAAATCCAAAAAGGAAGTCGAAGCCGTCATCAAGCGCGAAGGCGAGCAGGCGACTTTCGCCGTGGGCGTACACGGCATCAACCCCGAACTCGTCAAACTGCTCGGGCGGCTCAAATACCGCACCAGCTACGGCCAGAACGTGCTCAAGCATTCCATTGAAGTAGCTCAGATCGCGGGCATGATCGCAAGCGAGCTGGGGCTCGACGTCGTTCAGGCCAAACGCGCGGGGCTCCTGCACGATATCGGCAAAGCGATGACCCACGAGGTGGACGGCAGCCACGTCGCCATAGGCGTGGATATCGCCCGCAAATACAAGGAAAGCAAAGAGATCATACACGCCATAGAAGCGCACCACGGCGACGTGGAGCCCAAGACCTACGTGGCGGTCATAGTCCAGGCGGCGGACGCCATTTCGGCGGCGCGGCCCGGCGCGCGGCGCGAGAATCTCGAAAACTACATCAAGCGCCTGCAGAAGCTCGAAGAGATCGCCAACTCGTTCGAAGGCATAGAAAAATCGTTCGCCATCCAGGCGGGCAGAGAGATCCGCATAATGGTCAAACCCGAAGAGATCTCCGACGACAAGATGATCTTCGTCGCAAAGGATATCGCCAAGAAGATCGAATCCGAGCTGGAATATCCGGGACAGATCAAGATCAACATGATACGCGAAACGCGCGCGTTCGACTATGCAAAATAATATTTTCCGCATACTCGCGCTGGGCGACGTCGTGGGCAAGGCGGGGCTCGCCGCGCTGAAAGCGGGGCTTCCGCAGCTCAAAAAACGCGTCGGCGCGGATATAACCGTAGTGAACGGCGAAAACGCCTCCGAGCCCAACGGGCTCAACGTGGAAGACGCGCGCCTCATATTCGCCTCCGGCGCGGATATCATCACCGGGGGCAACCACACGCTGCGCCACAAGGATATGCTCGCGTTCTTAGACGAAACGAGGTCGGTCCTGCGCCCCGCCAACTATCCTCCGCTCTGCCCGGGCAGAGGGTGCGCCGTGGCGACCTGCGCTTCCGGACTGCGCGTGCTGGTCGTAAACGTCATGGGGCAGGTGTTCATGCAGCAGTGCGACAATCCTTTCGTCTGCGCGCAGACGCTGCTGAACGAGGCCGCCGGCTCGTACGATATCGCGGTATGCGACATCCACGCCGAGGCGACGAGCGAAAAACAAGCCTTTGCGCTGGCGTTCGACGGCAGATTCGCCGCCGTTTTCGGCACGCACACCCACGTCCCCACCGCCGACGCGCAGATCCTGCCCGGCGGCACCGGGTATATCACCGATCTGGGCATGTGCGGCGTGCGCCGCGGGACCGTGCTGGGCGTCGAAAAGGAAGCGATTATCAAGCGTTTCACCACCGGAGTGAGCGATCGTTTCGAGCGAGCTCAGGCAGGCGAAGCCGTGTTGGACTGCGCGCTGTTCGAATACGACGCCGCGCGCAAGATCTGCGTTTCGGCGACGCAAATGACCGAAATTATTTAATTTATCATACCGAAAGGAAAAACATCCAAATGACACACGTTTTTCAAGTAATGGAAGAATCGACTCCCAACACGACCGCGTCTCTGCTCATGACCGTGGGTATGCTCGTCCTGCTCGGGCTCGTGTTCTATTTCCTTATGTGGCGCCCGCAGAAAAAGCAGCAGCGCGAGACCGACGCCATGCGCAATTCCGTTGAGCGCGGCGACGTCATCACCACCATCGGCGGCATAGTGGGGCTCGTCATCGTGGTCAAAGACAACGACATCCTGCTCGAGACCAGCGGCGACAAGACCAGGATCCAGATCCAGAAATGGGCGGTCAGATCCATAGAAAAGAAATCCAGCTAAACGGACTTTTAAAAAACAAAAGGGGAGCTTTATAACATGAAAACCTACACGATCCCTCAGAAAGAGCTCGAAGTACGCTATTCCGCCGACGTCGTCATCTGCGGAGGCGGCACCGCGGGCGTCAGCGCCGCGAGAGCGGCGGCGGACCAGGGCTGCTCGGTAATAGTCATCGAACAGTTCGGCTCCACGGGCGGCACCGCCACCAACGGTCTGGTCACGCCTTACATGCATTCCGGCATAGCCGGCGACCCCGGTTGCTCATATACCCGCAAGCTCATAGCCGACAAACTGCGCGCCATGGGCGGCATGGAAGAAGACGGGCGCGCGTTCGACCCAATGGTACTGCGTATCGCGGGCGAGCAGCTGCTGCTCGAAGCGGGCGTAAAAATCCTGTATTATCATTTCATTTCCGACGTCATCAAAGAAGACGGTATCGTCAAAGGCGTGGTCTGCGTGACCAAGTCCGGCTCGTACGTCATCGAGGGCAGGGAATTCATCGATTGCACCGGCGACGCCGATATCGCGGTCCTCGCGGGCGCGGAATACACCAAGGGCAACCCCGAGACCGGCAAATGCCAGCCTATTTCGCTGCGCTATATCGTAAGCGGCATAAATAAACAGGCTTTCGGCGAATTCATCCATTCCGAATCCGAACGCACCGGCGTCAAAAACTGGGGCGCTTCGTACGACGGCAAGGATCACGTTTACGCCGCGGTCACCGGCAAGGGCAACTGGACTCTGGGCGACGCGTTTGACAAGGCCGTAGAGGCGGGAGATCTTGATATAGAAGATAAGCTCTACTGGCAGCTCTTCTCGATCCCCGGCAGAAAAGACTCGCTGGCGTTCAACAACCCCGAATTCTTTGAAGACGTGGACGGCACCGACGTCGAGCATCTCACAAAAGCGCAGCTCGAAGGCAAACGCCGCATCTACCGCCAGCTGGCGTTCTACAAAAAATACTTCAAGGGCTTTGAAAACGCTTATATTTCCGAGATCGCGCCGATGGTCGGCGTGCGCGAATCGCGCAACGTCATAGGCAAATACACCATGACCGGTATCGAAATGCTGCAGCGCAAGAAATTTGCCGACAGTTTTTCGCAGACAAACTACCCCATAGATATCCACGGCAAGGAGCTGAACTGCAAAGAGAACGTCGCTCCCGTGGACGACGGCAAGCCCTGGTACGAGATCCCGTTCGGCACGCTCGTCGTAAAGGATTTCAAAAACCTCTTCGTGGCGGGCAGATGCATAGGCGTGGATTTCCTCGCGGAATCTTCGATCCGCGTGCAGAGCTCGGTGCGCTCTTCGGGCGACGCGGCGGGCATAGGCGCTGCGCTGGCGTGCAAACGCGGCGTAAGCTCTTACGATATCGACGGCGTGGAAGTGCGCAGCATCATGATCTCGCTCGGCGCGGACTTTAAGTGAAGTAAGAGTGAAGAGTGAAGAGTGAAGAGTTAAGGAAGACAGTCGGCTGACGCCGACTGTCTTTTGATTATGTTGAAAAAAGGGAAAAGTGATAAGACAAGCGGGCAAAAAGGCAATAAGTATAAAAAAAAGAAGAAGCTTTTCGTCCGCGTTCGCGGACGAAAAGCCTCCACAACTATTCACTATTAACTCTTAACTCTTACTTCACAATGATCTCGGGGTTTTTCTTTTCTTTTTTACCGGTCTTTTCGGGCTTTTTCATCTTGTTTAAGGAAGACAGTCGGCAGGCGCCGGCTGTCTTTTGATTATGTTGAAAAAAGGGAAAAGCGATAAGACAAGCGGGCAAAAAGGCAATAAGTATAAAAAAAGAAGCTTTTCGACCGCTGATGCGGGCGAAAAGCCTCCACAACTATTCACTATTAACTCTTAACTCTTACTTCACTATTATTTCCGGGTTTTTCTTTTCTTTTTTTCCGTTCTTTTCGGGCTTTTTCATCTTGTTTTCGGGGCAGATGATGACCTTGCGGTCGGCGCCGTCGCCCACGGAATAAGTAGCCACTCCGGCGATGTCGTGACATTCGGAATGGATTATGCGGCGCTCGTAGGGGGACATGGGCTCGAGCGCGAACGAGCGGTTGTATTTGACCGCCTTTTCCGCCATGCGGCGCGCCAGTTGGACCAGCGTTTCGCGGCGTTTTTCGCGGTAGCCTTCCACGTCTATGGAAACGCGGTAATAGCCCTTGCATCCCTTGTTTGCGGTAAGGGTGGCGAGATACTGCAGCGAATCGAGCACGTCGCCGTGGCGGCCTATCAAAAGCCCAAGGCCTTCGCCTTTGACTTCTATGGTGCAGCCGTCTTCTTCCTCGGTGACGGAAGTCTGCGCGTCTATGCCCATATTCGCAAGCAGTTTAAGCAAAAATTCGTGCGCCTTGTCGGCGGGAGTCGGTTCGTAGGTCACTTTGACTATCGCTTCGGCGGCGCCCAGGCCCAAAAAGCCTTTGGTGGGCTGCTGCATAACTTCGTAAGTGACTTTGGAAACGTCGGCGCCAAGCTCTTTTGCGCCGAGCTCCACCGCAAGTTCAACGGTTTTTGCGTTTTGTATAACTTCTTTCTGCATAACGTTAAACCTTCTGATTCTTATTACGGTCAGTCTTTCTTTTTGTCGTCGTCTTCCTTGAGCGGCGCCCAGTCGACCTTTGATTTCACGTCGGTGTTATCGGCTTTGAGCATATCGTAGCCGGAAGAGCTGTCGGTTTCGGAATTCACGGATCCGGAATTTTCGCCCGGCTGCTTTTTGACCGCGAGATGGTCGTAGGAAGTATCGTCTTCGTCGACTTCGATGGTAATGGTCTTTTTCTTTTTGGCTTTCATCTGTTTCTTGTACTCTTCCAGCTCGGCCTCGGTGACCACGGGAACGGGGTACATCTTGGAAAGCAGATACGTCTGACCAATCTGCAGCACGGTGCGGTAGATCCAGTACATACCGACCGCGGCGGGGAAAGTCGCCCACGCGAGATAGGTCGAAAACAGGGGAAGTCCCCATTTGAGCAGGAATCCGCCGCCGGCGCCGTTGGGATTGGTGTTCGCCATAGGCGAAAGCTTCTGGTTCACCATAAACGAAAGCACGCTGGTTATGAATATGACGAGCGGAATGAGCAGAAGCAGTGAAAATCCCTTGTTCTTGGGGGTGTCGAGCAGCGTCTCGCTGCCGCCCAGATAGGTGAAATTAGGCAGCGATTCTTTGACTTCGTCGCTGAAATCCAGCGATTCGGGCATATTTTTCTCAATAATTTCCCTGCTTACGCCTGCATCTTCGATCTCTCTGATTATCTGATAACGGTAGTTATAGATAATGAACTGAACGAGCGAAAACTCCGCGCGGGTGTTTTCTTTGTAATTGACGTTGTCGGCGCTTATAAAGTCCGTCTTGTACCTGCCGGAGGAATTCACGCAGTCGTCGCTGCCGCCGAAAGACTTGATAAGGTTCACGTAGCTGTCGCGTATCTGTTTCAGCTTGTCCTGCTGTTCGGTGGTAGCGGCGGCGGAAGCCGAAGTTTCGGCCTGCGATATCTCACCCGATACGGCTTCGGATGTTTCGTTTGTCTTGATTTCGTCTGTGTTCAAAAGCCCCGAATCGTCTATGGAAGCTATGGCTCCGTCGAGTATCATCGCCGCGGTGTTGTACTGCGCCGTGACGTCTACGTTGCCTTTGGAAGTATAAGTGAGGGGCTGCTGGATAACGCTCCAGAGTATTATGATTATGGGGAGCTGTATGAGCAGCGGCAGGCAACCGCCGAACATACTCGTACCTTCGCTGCGGTAGAGCTCCTGGATCTCCATATTCATTTTCTGCTGAGTGACTCTGTCGGTGCGTCCGCTGTATTTTTCGCGGATGAGCATCTCTTTCGGCTTGACTTTTGCCATTTTTATGGAAGCTTTTTGCTGCTTTATGCCGAGCGGGAAGAGAAGTATCTGCATTATCAGCGTAAAGAAGAATAACGCCAGGATGTAATATCCGCCCGATATGGTACAGCAGAATTTGAGCAAATAGCCGAATACGGTGTTAATAGGACCGAAAATTGAACTGCACATGTTAATCCTTTCTTTTTTGCGGAACGGGGTCGTACCCGCCTTTGCAAAACGGGTTGCATCGTAAAATACGGTATAGCGTGAGGAAAAAGCCCACGAATGCCCCCCGCGTCTCGAACGCCTCTATCGCGTATTCCGAGCAGGTGGGCGTAAAACGGCAGGAAGCGGGAAGATAGGGGGAAATATGCTTTTTGTAAAACTTTACCAGCGCTATGAACAATCGTTTCATTATTTGATATCCAGAAGTGCCGCCCTGTTCAATAGTTCGGCAAGCTCGTCGTTTATCTGGGCGAACGTGGCGCCCGCGGCGGCCTGCCTGGCGACTGCGACGATAAGGTAATTTTCCTTCATTAGCGGATACAGCAAACGCAGCGATTCGCGCATGCGCCGTTTGATGCGGTTCCTGACGACCGCTTTTCCCCTTGATTTCGAAACCGTTATGCCTATGCGCGTACCGCCTTCGCGGCGGTCTTTAAGATAGTACACGGCGATATAACGGCCGAAACAGCTTTTTCCTTTTGAATAAACGCGGGAAAAGAGATAATTCTCCCGTATGGTGTCGGGTCTGCGGCTCTTTTCCATTTTATTCCTTAATAAGTGAGTCTGGCTCTGCCTTTTGCGCGTCTTCTTTTAAGTACTTTTCTGCCGTTGGCGTCCGCCATTCTCTTGCGAAAACCGTGCTCCATCTTTCTGTGGCGCTTTTTGGGTTGATAAGTTCTGAGCATGTCTTATGTCCTCCTGAAAAAATATATGTCCTTCCGTTCACGTCAAGCGCGCAAGACGCCGTAAATCCCGCGCCCGACAGAACGGCAACGTATATTATAACCATATTCTGCGCCAAAAGTCAATAGCAAATGCGCAAATTTATTGCATTCCGTGTGTGTTTTTAAGCCAAAAGACGCGTATCAACATATCTTGGTAAAGTTTTCCACATAACAAACAGCCCGAAAAGACGCGTTTTACGGCTCCGCAGCGCATTGCGCGCGGGCGGGCGCGAATAAATATATATAATATATATAAATATATACTTGCAAAACCGCAAAACGTGTGTTATAATAAAATCAGAGTATAATGTTATTGTGCGGGTAATATGCCCCGGAGGATCAGATAAATGGAACTTACCGAACTCAACGAGCATTTTTCGCGCGTGCTCGCAGCTCTCAAAGAAGATCACGCCGCGTCTACCATAGACCTGTGGTTCAAAGATTCGTTCGTCGCGGATTTCGACGGCAGGACGGTCACCGTGGCGCTCGAAAACGATTTTAAAAAGAACACGGTCTCCAACCGCTACCGCGATCAGCTGAAACAGAAACTGTGCGAGGAACTCAACGGCGATTTCAACGTCACGCTCATCACCAAAGACGACGTGGCGGCGGAAGAATCGAGCATTTTCGTAAGCGCGCCGCAGCCGTACGTGGCAAAGCAGGAAGAACCCGCGCCCGACGAAAACGACGCGGTCGTCGGTTCGGGCTACACGTTCGAAAACTTCGTGGTCGGCTCTTCCAACAAAGTCGCGCATTCCGCCTGCATAGCGGTCGCCGAACGCCCCGCCGGCACCATCAACCCGCTGTTTCTGTACGGGCCTTCCGGTCTCGGCAAAACGCATCTGCTGTTTGCAATAGTCAACAGTTTGCGCAAGCGCCGCCCGCGCACAAAAGTGCGTTACGTCACCGGCGAACAGTTCACCAACGAGCTCATAGACGCCATCACCAAAAAGAACACCGCGCTTTTCCGCAGCCGCTACCGCAATCTGGATATGCTGCTTATCGACGATATCCAGTTCATCGCCGGCAAAATGGTGATACAGGAGGAATTCTTCCACACCTTCGACACCCTCTACAAGCTCCAGAAACAGATCGTGCTCACTTCCGATAAAACTCCAAAAGAGATAGAACATCTGGAAGAACGTCTGCGCACCCGCTTCGAAATGGGACTCATCGCTGACATACAGCCGCCCGAACCCGAGCTGCGCACCGCCATTTTCAAGCAGAAGACTCAGTCTTTGGGGCTGGATCTTCCCAACGACGTGCTCGCTTTTCTTGCCGATAACATTCGTTCCAACGTGCGTCAGATCGAAGGCGCGGTCAAAAAGCTTTGGGCGCAGTCGTTCATAACCAGCGAGGAGATCACGCTCGATATGGCAAAATCCGTACTTTCGGATTATTTCAGCAAAGAGCGCAGCAAGATCACGCCCGATCTCATACTCGAAATGCTTTCCAAGCGTTACGGTATGCCGACCGACGAGATCAAAGGCAACCGCCGCACCGCCAACACGGTGTACGTTAGGCATATGGCGATCTACCTCATCCGCGAATATACCGATCTTTCGCTCAACAACGTCGGCAAGATCTTCAACAGGGACCATTCGACGATCATCTCGGCGTACAAGGGAGTGGAGGCCAGGCTCAAGAACGACTCCGATTTTAACAAGGATCTCCACGAGATCAAGGCGGAACTCGACGAAAAGTGACAGATTTTCCACATAAAGCCAACATACTTTTCAAATGCGAATCAACATAAAAAACGCTAAAAAATCAAGCAACTGCGCGCGTTTTTCTCACTTTTCCCGTTTTTGCACACCCCCTACTGCTGTTGCTTCTCCTACTTCTTCTTATAATACTGACATGTTTTTTGATACACACCTATGCGCGCGTGCGCGCGCGAAGAGAGAGTTTTTAACACTTTAGCGACAAGATCCGTTTAATAAAACAAAATTTATATAAAAAGGAACGGTGGTCTCCGAATGGCTATCAAATTCACATCCGACAAATCAACGCTGCTTTCGCTCATAACGCCGGCAATGTACGCTTCGTCAAACAAATCCACGCTGCCCGCGCTCGAAGGTCTGCTTTTCACGCTCAAAGGCAGCACTCTGACCGTCTGCGGTTACGACCTCGAAAAAGGCATAAAAGCCGAATCCACGGTTTTCGGCAGGGAAGACGGAAAAGTGGTGCTCAATTCCGTAAAGATATCGGGCATTATAAAGAATCTGCCGGAAGGCGACATATTCTTTGAATGCGACGAAAAGAACACCGTTTCCATTTCCGCCGGCGAAAGCCGCTTTGCGCTGCACGGCATAGATTCCTCGGTGTTCCCCAGCATCCCCGAGCTGATGGGCGAAAACACCACCAAGATCAAAGCCGACGTGCTGCGCGACCTCATCACTTCCACCAACCACGCGGTCGCCACCACCGATTCGCGCCCGGTGTTTATGGGCGAACAGTTCCGCATAGAAAACGGCGACCTGACCATCGTCGCCGCCGATTACTGCCGTATGGCGGTCAAATCGGCAAAGGGATGCGTCACGAGCGAAAAAGAGCAGAACACGTTCGTCGTTCCCGGTAAGACGCTCAACGACCTGATCCGCCTTTCCGCCGACGTCGAAGACGATATCGAAATGCAGTTCACGCGCAAGTACGTCATTTTCCGCATAGATAACGTTATGATGTTCTCGCGCCTCCTGGAAGGCGAATTTCTGGATTATCAGACCGTCATCCCCGTTTCGGGCAAGACCTGCGTGACCATCGACCGCCAGGCGTTTCTGGAAAGCGTGGAGCGCGCCTCGCTGCTCGTGGACGAAAAACTGCGCACGCCGTTGAGATTCAAATTCGAAGGCGATAATCTCATTATCCACTGCTCCACTCAGATAGGCAAGATCAACGACGTGGTCAAGATCGAGCACACCGGCGACGATATGGAGATAGGTTTCAACAACAAATATATCCTCGACGCTCTGCGCGCCTGCCGCGACGACAAGATACAGCTCATCCTGACGTCTCCTCATATGGGTATGGTCATCCGCCCCGCCGAACCAAAGGAAGATTCCGATTACACTTATCTGGTGCTTCCGCTCAGACTTAAGGACTGAATCGTCGGTAATGTATATAAACAGTCTCACTCTGCGCGATTTCCGCAGCCACGCGCACACCGAGCTCGAGTTCACGCGCGACGTAAACGTTCTGTGGGGCGAAAACGGCGCGGGCAAGACCAATCTGCTGGAAGCGGTGTTCCTGTTCGCCTCGGGCAAATCGTTCCGCGGGCAGACCGACAGGGAGCTTATAAGCTTCGGCAAGCCGGAATCGTATCTCAAACTCGTGTTCACCGACAGATTCTCCGAGCACGTGCTGGAGATGAACCTTTACAAAAACCGCCGCCGTCTGCTCTTCAAAGACGGCTGCGAAATAAAACGGCTTTCGGAATATCTGGGCCTGTTCCGCGCGGTGGTTTTCACGCCGGATCACTTGAAAATAATAAAGGCGTCGCCCGAAAACCGCCGCAAGCTCGCCGATATCGCCATATGCCAGACTTTTCCGCGGTACGTGGCGTCGCTTTCGGAATACAACCGCATATTGCTGCAGAAAAACAATCTGCTCAAATCGGGCGTGACCGAGCTTTCGTTGCCGATGCTGGAAATATATAACGAGCGACTCGCGCAGCTTTCGGCGGTGATAACGCTCAACCGTTATAATTATATAAACCGCTTAGGAGAAAAAGCCGCGGTGTATATGAATGAAATGACCGAGGGCAAAGAAGAGCTCAGACTCGTTTACGAAACGCAGTACGGCGGCGTTTTCACGCGCGAAGAGCTTTATAAAAACTGCCTTGCTCTGTATAAGCGCAGACAGGAAGCCGAAATTTCAAAGCGCGTAACGCTCTGCGGCTGCCACCATGACGACTTTGCGGTGATGATAAATTCAAAGGACGCGCGTTCGTACGCGTCGCAGGGGCAGCAGCGTTCGGCGGTGCTCGCGCTCAAACTCGCCGAAGGCGAGCTCGCCAAGGTGTATACCGGCGAAGAAAGCGTGTTTCTGTTCGACGACGTGCTTTCGGAGCTCGACGAAAAGCGCCGCGCGTACGTCACGCAGAAACTCACTTCGCGCCAGTTCATACTCACCGGCTGCGACGCGCCTGCCGAAGGAGTGACGGCGTTCAGAGTGCATAACGCGGCGCGCGCCGCGGAAGACTTGACCGAGAGGGAATAGATGTTCATCCATATAGGAAAAGATCAGATAATAAACGAAAAAGAGATAGTCGGCGTGTTCGATCTCGAGACCGCCACGGTCTCTAAAGACACGCGCCGCTTCCTTGCGGCGTCGCAGGAGGATATGCGCACGGTTTCGCTGTGCGACGACCTGCCCAAAACTTTTATAGTATGCGACAACGAGCTCGCCGAAAGCGTTTATATAACCCAGCTTTCGCCCACCGTGACCGTTTCGCGCGCAAAGAGAAATAACATTTTAGGAGTATCGAAATGAGCGAGATCGACGAAAAAGAATTCGAAAAAGCCACCGAGCAGTACGGCGACAGTCAGATACAGGTGCTCGAAGGGCTTGAGGCGGTTCGCAAACGCCCCGGCATGTATATAGGCACGACCTCGGCCAAGGGGCTGCATCACCTTATATACGAGATCGTGGATAACTCTATAGACGAGGCGCTCGCCGGGTTCTGCGACGAGATAAGCGTTACGCTCTGCGCCGACGGATCGGTGCTCGTCGAAGACGACGGGCGCGGCGTCCCCGCCGGCATCAACGAAAAACTTCAGCTTCCCACGCTGGAAGTCATATTCGCCACGCTCCACGCGGGCGGCAAATTCGGCGGCGGCGGTTACGCCATCGCCGGCGGTCTGCACGGCGTGGGCGCTTCGGTGGTCAACGCGCTTTCCGAAAAACTCGTCGCCACCAACCACCGCGACGGCAAGACCTACCGCATTTCGTTCAGCAAAGGCAAAACGGTCGAACCGTTTTCGTGCATAGGCGAGACCGACCGCCACGGGCTTACCGTGCAGTTCTGGCCCGACGGCACAATATTCGAAACGACAGAATTCGACACCGAGATCGTCCGTGCGCGGCTGCGCGAGCAGGCGTTTTTAAACGCCGGCGTCAAGCTGGTGCTGAAGGACGAGCGCGAGCCGGGCCACGAACCCGAGATCTACTGCTACGAAGGCGGCATAAAGTCGTTCGTGGAATACTTGAACAGCAAAAAAGCGTGCGAGATAATCCACCGCGACGTGATATACGTTTCGGGCAAAAAAGGCACGTCCATAGCCGAAGTCGCCATGCAGTACAACGACACCTATAACGAAACGCTGCTTTCATTCGCCAACAATATGCACACCGTGGAAGGCGGCACACACGAGACCGGTTTCAAATCGGCGCTGACCAAGGTGTTCAACGACTACGGCAGAAAATACAATATCTTAAAGCCCGATGAAAAACTTCAGGGCGAAGACACGCGCGAAGGTCTCACGGCGGTCATTTCGGTAAAACTGGAAGACGCCCAGTTCGAATCGCAGACCAAGGCAAAGCTCGGGAATTCCGAAGTCAGGACGCTCGTAGAGGGCATACTGACCGAAAAGCTCACCGAATATTTCGAAGAAAACCCCGCCACCGCACGCGCCATAATCGAAAAATCCATAGGCGCCGCCCGCGCCCGCGAGGCAGCGCGCCGCGCGCGCGAACTCACCCGCCGCAAGGGGCTTCTGGAATCCAGCATGCTGCCGGACAAGCTCGCCGACTGCAACGAGCGCCGTATGGAATACACCGAACTGTATATGGTGGAGGGCGATTCCGCAGGCGGCACCGCAAAAGACGGGCGCGACAGCCAGTTCCAGGCGATCCTTCCGCTTCGCGGCAAGATACTCAACGTCGAAAAAGCGCGGCTCGACCGCATATATTCCTCGGTGCAGATCGTGCCGATAATACTCGCGCTCGGCACCGGGATCGGCGAGGAGTTCGATATTTCCAAGCTCCGCTACGGCAAGATAATCATAATGGCCGATGCCGACGTCGACGGCGCCCATATCAAGACGCTGCTGCTCACGTTCTTCTTCCGCCATATGCGCCCGCTCATAGAGCAGGGGCATATCTACGCCGCAATGCCGCCGCTCTACCGCGTTTTCAAGGGCAAGCAGCAGTTCTACGCTTTTTCGGACGAAGAACGCGACAAATACATCGAGCAGCTCGGCGGAACGGGAGTTTCGGCGGAACGCTATAAAGGCCTTGGCGAAATGGACAAGGACCAGCTGTGGGAGACCACGATGGATCCCGAGCGGCGCATACTCAAACGCGTCACCGTCGAAGACGCTTTCGAAGCCGACGCGATGTTCACGCTGCTCATGGGCGACAAGGTCGAACCGCGGCGCGAATTCATAGAAAAGAACGCAAAATATGCTGATATCGATATTTAAGTGAGGTCAACATGGCAGAAGAATTTGAAGAATTCGACTATTCGGCGCACGAATCGCAAAAGATCACCGATATAGACATTCAAAAAGAAATACGCACGTCCTATATCGACTACGCCATGTCGGTCATAGTGGGGCGCGCGCTCCCCGACGTGCGCGACGGGCTCAAACCCGTGCACCGGCGCGTGCTGTATTCTATGTATAAGCAGGGGCTTTTCTACAACGTGGCGTACCGCAAATCCGCCACCGTGGTCGGCGACGTCATAGGTCATTACCATCCCCACGGCGACGCGGCGGCGTACGATACCATGGTGCGTCTCGCGCAGGATTTTTCGCTGCGCTATCCGCTCGTGGACGGCCACGGAAACTTCGGCAACATAGACGGCGACGGTGCGGCGGCTTACCGTTATACCGAGGCGCGCATGGCGCGCATAGCCAACCTTATGCTGCAGGATATCGAAAAGAACACCGTCGATATGGTGCCGAACTTCGATAACCGCCTGCTCGAACCCACCGTGCTGCCCAGCCGGTTCCCCAATCTGCTGGTCAACGGCTCCATAGGCATAGCCGTCGGCATGGCAACGAATATCCCGCCCCACAATATGAACGAGGCGATCGACGCCGCCATTTACGTGATGGAACACCCCGACTGCACCGTCCAGGACCTCATGCAGATCGTCAAGGGCCCGGATTTCCCCACGGCGGGCATAATCCACGGCACCGCCGGCATACGCGAAGCGTACCTGACCGGCCGCGGCAGAGTCAAAGTACGCGCCAAGGCGGAATTTGAAGAAAAGCACGGCAAAACTTCAATAATCATAACCGAGCTCCCGTATCAGGTCAACCGCACCATGCTGCTCGCCAATATGGCGCAGCTCGTCAAAGACAAGCGCGTCGAGGGCGTTTCGGATATCCGCAACGAATCGGGCCGAAAAGGTATGCGCATAGTCATAGAACTCAAGCGCGACGCCAACCCTCAGGTGGTGCTCAACCTGTTCTACAAATACACTCAGCTTCAGGATACCTGCGCGATCAATATGCTCGCGCTTGTGGACGGAGTGCCTAAAACGCTCAATTTAAAAGATCTGCTTTCGCATTACGTCGCGTTCCAGCAGGAAGTCATACTGCGCCGCACCAAGTTCGAGCTCGAACGCACCGAGCGCGAGGCGCATCTGTACGAAGGGTATAAGATCGTCGCCGACAACACCGACGAAGTCATCGCCATAATCCGCGGTTCGGAATCTATTCCCGACGCAAAGGAAAAGCTCGCCGCAAGGTTCGATCTGGACGACGTACAGACTCAGGCGATAGTCGAAATGCAGCTGGGCCGCCTTTCGGGCATGGAGCGCATAAAGATAGAAAAACATTTAGAAGAGCTCTACGCTAAGATCGCCGAGCTCAAAGCCATAATCGCCGACGAATTCAAGGTCGACGAAATAATCAAGCAGGACCTGCTCGAGACCAGGGCGCGCTACGGCGACGAACGCCGCACCGCTATTGAAGAATCCGACGACGACATAGTCATAGAAGATCTCATAGAGCGCGAGGACTGCGTTATCACGGTTACTGCGGCGGGTTACGTAAAACGCCTGCCGGCGGAAACGTATTCCGCGCAGCGCCGCGGCGGCAAGGGAATAACCGCCATGGCGACAAAAGAAGAAGATTACGTGACCAACGTCTATATAGCGCATTCTCACGACTTTCTGCTGCTGTTTTCCAACATGGGCAGGATGTATATCAAGAAGTGCTACGAGATCCCCGAGGCGGGACGCACCGCAAAGGGAATGAACATAGTCAACCTGCTCCAGCTTTCGGAAAACGAGACTATCACCACCGCTATCCCCATAACGGAATTCGACGAAGACAAGTTCCTGGTGATGATAACCAAGTACGGCGTCATAAAGCGCGTCAATCTGGGCGAATACCGCACCCGCCGCACCGCGGGGCTGTTCGCCATCAATCTTGACGAAGGCGACGAACTGCTTTACGTGCTCAAGACCGAGGGCGTCTCCACCGTGCTCGCCGCGTCGAGCGAAGGACTCGCGATCCACTTTGACGAAAACGACGTCCGCGCGGTGGGCAGACAGGCGCGCGGCGTGCGCATGATGACCCTGCCTTCGGGCGCGACGGTTGTCGGCGCGGCGGCGATCCCGAGAGAGCGCGACGGACTTTCGGTGCTCACGGTCACTTCGCGCGGGTTCGGCAAACGCACCGATCCAATGGATTTCACCATTCAGAACCGCGGCGGCAAAGGTATGATCTGCCACAAGCTCAGCGACAAGACCGGATCGCTCGTGGGGCTCGAGCTGGTGCATGACGACGACGACTGTATGCTCATCACCGAAGCGGGCATAATAATCCGCACCGCGGTCAGCGAGATCCCCGTTTACGGCAGAGCGGCTTCGGGCGTCATAGTCATGCGTACCGCCGACGACACCCGCGTCGCCAACTTCACCGTGGTCAAGAACGTAAAAGAAGAAGAAACGGCCGAAACCGGCGAAGATAACGCACTTCTTGCGGAAACCGGCGAAGAAGCCGCAGAAGCGTCCGGCGAAGAAGCCGAAAACGAATAAATGCTTATGTTTTATGAAAGGGCGGCAGTAAAATGGCACTCAATATACTCGTTTTAGAAAACAACCCCAACCGCGAAGCGCGTCACGCGACTCTGCTCAACGCGGTGCGCGAGCATTTCAACAACCCCGAACTCGAGATCGAATACACCCGCAAGGGCAAGCCCGAACTCAAGGGGATAAACCGCCATATCAGCGTCACCACCGTGGAAGACAAGATGATCTGCGTGATTTCCGAAGGCAAGGTCGGCGTGGACGGCGAGCACATCTCGCGCTTCACCGGCGAATCGAAGACCGATTTCCCCGCCATTGCCGAACGCTTCTTCACCGACGAGGAGGCAGAATACGTGCGCGACGGCGAGGATACCGGCGTGCGTTTCGCCAAGATATGGATCCGCAAAGAGGCGTACAGCAAATACACCGGCAAGGGGCTGGCGGATTTTTCCAACTTTTCGGTCAACGACGGCGAACGCTTCTACGGCAAGGTCAACGGCGTGCCGGTCAAGCGGCTCAACGTCAGTTTCCCCGGCAGCAACGAATATCTGTTTGCGGTGGCGGGCGATAACATCTGACCGCGAAAGCGCCGCGCGGCAACTATATATTGTATAGCGCTTTCCTTTTAGACACCATATATGCGTGCAGTTATGAATTATGCAAAAAAAGCAAAAAAAGTCTTGCATTTTCAAAAAAAGTATGCTATAATTGCGTGTCATTTAGGGCGGTCCAATGCAGCTCTCGTAAGAACGTCCGTATTTTATAAGGAGGAAAGCCATGAGTGAACTGTTAAAGGCTTTTACAGATGAGCAGTTAAAGGAAAAAGTTCCTTCCTTCAACGTAGGCGACGGCGTTAAAGTCTATTGCCGTATCGTAGAAGGTACCCGCGTCAGAACGCAGGTGTTCGAAGGCACGGTCATCGCCAAAAGAAACGGCGGCATAAGCGAAACTTTCACCGTCCGCCGCGTATCCTACGGCGTAGGGACCGAAAAGACCTTCCCGCTCCATTCGCCCAACGTCCAGTCGGTCGAAGTGGTCCGCAGAGGTAAAGTTCGCAGAGCGAAACTCTTCTACCTGCGCGACAGAGTCGGTAAGGCAGCCAAGGTCAAGGAAAAGATCTAAGCTTTTTGAACGCTCGAATAAAAGCACCTATCAGTATAGGTGCTTTTTATTTCCCTAAGGAGAAAAACGAATTGGAAAACAAAGAAAACGAAAACAACGCGAACGTTGTTTTTACGGAAAATGAAGACGAGATCTCGCTGACCGAGACCGAGTGCGCGGAAGGCGTTTTTGAAAAAGTCAAAGCGCAAAAGCAAAAAGAAAAAGAAGAAAAAGAAAAGAAACCCGCAGTGCAGCAGGCGTATGAATGGGTGGAATCGTTCGCGCTCGCGCTGGCGTGCATGGTGCTTCTGTTCCTGTTTTTCTTCAAATACGTCACGGTCGACGGCCATTCCATGGAAGACACGCTCGTAAACGGTCAGAAGCTCATAATAACCGGCGTGGGCGGCTATGAAAACGGCGACATAGTGGTCATCTGCGAACCGGGCACCAACAAACCGCTCGTCAAGCGGCTCATCGCGCGCGGCGGGCAGACCGTGAATATTGATTTCGAGACCTGGACGGTGTACGTCGACGGCGTGGCGCTGGACGAGCCGTACATAAAGCGCGAGATCAACGCCAATATGAAACGCGACCAGTTCACCGGCCCCATCACCGTGCCCGAAGGGTACGTATTCGTGATGGGCGACAACCGCAACCGTTCTTCCGACAGCCGGCATTTCGGCTGCATAGACGAGCGCGCCATTTTGGGCAAGGTGCTGCTGCGCGTAACGCCGTTCGCCGAATTCGGCCCGGTGGATTGAAAACGGTATGAAAATCAACGAAAAAGGCTTTGAACGGAACTCCATAAACTGGTATCCCGGGCATATGGCAAAAGCCAAAAGGGCAATACAGGATATCCTCCCGCTCATAGACGCGGTCATCGAGCTCGCCGATTCGCGGCTCCCCGTGACTTCGCGGAATCCGGATTTTGAAACTCTGTTCAAAAACAAGCCCCGCATACTCGTCTTCAACAAATACGCGCTGTGCGACCCTCAGCGCACGCGGTATGTCGCAAAAGCGGAAGAAGATTCGGGCAAGCCGGTGCTTTATATCGACTGCAAGCAGGACCCGGATATGAAATCCGTCACCGCCGCGCTCCGGGAAGTGTGCGCGGAAAAACTCGCGCGCAGCGCCCAAAAGGGCGTAAACAAACCGATCCGCGCGCTCGTGGCGGGTATAACCAACGTGGGCAAATCCACGTTCATAAACGCGTTCACCGGCACTAAAAAGGCCAAGACCGAAGACCGTCCGGGCGTCACGCGCGCAAACGCGTGGATATCTTCGCCCTACGGCGTGGAGCTGCTCGACACCCCCGGCCTGCTGTGGCCCAAGCTGGGCGACAAGACCGCCGGCGTAAAGCTCGCGGCGGTGGGATCGGTGCGCGACGACATACTCGACCTTACCGAACTCGCCTGCGACACGCTGGGCGTGCTGCGGGAACGGGGATATTCCGGTCTGCTTCGCGAACGCTATAAGATAGAACCGTGCGAAGAAGACACGAACTACGACCTGCTTTTGAAGATAGGCCGCGCGCGCGGATTCCTTGTATCCGGCGGCGAAATAAACGAAGAACGCACATCAAGCGTGCTGCTCGACGAATTCCGCGGCGGCAAAATAGGCAGAATGACGCTCGACTGACGGCGTTTTTGTGTAATTCGCACAAAAAAAGGCGCGATATTTTTATGATTCAAGCATTAGCTTTTCACATATTCCCACTTGATAAATCGCCGGAAATACAGTATAATCATTATTTGAGGCGAAACGCCCGTTTTAATTAAAAATAAGTAATATATATTTTAAGGAGAACAAATCAATATGGCAAAATTCCAATCCAACCAGATCAGAAATATCTGCCTGCTCGGCCACGGCGGCGACGGCAAGACTTCGCTCACCGAGGCGATGCTCTACCTTGCAAAAGCTACCGACCGTCTCGGCAAGACTGCCGACGGCAACACTGTTTCGGATTTCGACCCCGAAGAGATCGCGCGCGGCATCTCCATTTCCGCGTCGCTTTCGAATCTCGTTTGGAACGGTAAAAAAATAAACATACTCGACACCCCGGGTTATTTCGATTTTGTGGGCGAAGTCAAGCAGGCGCTTTCGGTCGCCGATTCCGCGGTTTTCGTGGTCGACGGCAAATCCGGCTGCAAGGTCGGCACCGAGCTGTGCTGGGAATACGCCGGCAAGATGCCCAAAGCCATATTCGTCAATAAGATGGACGACGAAAACGCCAAGTTCGAAAACGTGCTTTCCGGCCTGCGCGAGACTTTCGGCTCCGCCGTCTGCCCGCTGTTCGTGCCTTTCCACGAGGGAATGGGCGATATGGGCTACTACAATCTGCTCACCGAAAAGGCGTACAGGTTCGACAAAGCCGGCAAACCTGCCGAATGCGAACTCCCCGCTGATATGAAAGATCAGATGGATTCCTACGTCAGCGAGCTCACCGAATCGCTCGCCGAGACCAGCGAAGAGCTTATGGAAAAATTCTTCGCCGAAGAGCCCTTCACTCACGAGGAAATGTCCGACGCGCTCAACACCGGACTTTTCACCGGCACCATCACCCCGGTGTTCGCGGGTTCCGCCACCACGCTCGCGGGCGTCTCCGTCCTGCTCGACACCATCGCCGCTTCCTTCGTTTCGCCGCTCGACAAAACGCACCACACCGTCATAGACGACTCGGGCAAGGAATGCGAAGTCGAAGCCAAAGCCGACGGCGCCACCGCGCTGTTCGTGTTCAAGACTTCTGTCGATAACTTCGGCAAAAAGTCGTTCTTCAAAGTTATGAACGGCGAACTCAAAAAAGATATGATACTCGTCAACAAGGTCTCCGGCCAGTCCGAAAAGATCGCCCGCATACTCACCTGCGTGGGCAAAAAAGAGACCGAAGTCGACGAGCTCGCGTACGGCGACCTTGGTTACACCGTAAAACTCGTCAACACCAACACCAACGCCACGCTCGCCGCCAATGATTTCGGCTACAAGTTCCCTGCCATCACCTTCCCGGCTCCCTGCCTTATGATGGCGGTGGTCCCCAAGGCAAAAGGCGACGAAGACAAGATCTCCACCGGCGTTTCCAAACTGCTGGAAGAAGACCTCACCATCAGATACACCACCAACGCCGAGACCAAAGAGATGATCATCACCGGCATGGGCGACACCCACCTTTCGGTCATCGTTTCGCGCTTGAAGAACCGTTTCGGCACCTCGGTCGACCTTCAGACCCCCAAGGTCCCCTACCGCGAGACCATCAAGAAGAAGGCGTCTGTGGAAGGCAAACATAAAAAGCAGTCCGGCGGTCACGGCCAGTACGGCCACGTCAAGATCGAATTCGCCCCCGGCGAACAGGAAGGCCTTGAATTTTCCGAAACCGTTTTCGGCGGTTCGGTGCCCAAGAACTTCTTCCCGGCGGTCGAAAAAGGCCTGCAGGAATCCATGCAGAAAGGCATACTCGCCGGCTACCCGGTGATCAAGGTCAAAGCCAACCTGTTCGACGGTTCGTATCACCCGGTCGACTCTTCCGAAATGGCGTTCAAGATCGCCGCCAACCTGGCGTTCAAGGAAGGCATGAAACAGTGCTCCGCCGTTCTGCTCGAGCCGGTCGGCGAACTCAAGGTCACCATCCCCACGTCGCTTTCCGGCGATATTATGGGCGACCTTCCCAAGCGCCGCGGCAAGATAATGGGTATGAGCGATTCCGAAAAGAAGGGTTACACGGTCATAGAGGCCGAAGTCCCCGAAGCCGAAATGCTCAGCTACGCCACTCAGCTCCGCGCCATGACTCAGGGCAGAGGCGTGTATTCCTTTGAATTCAAAAAATACGAGGAAGCGCCCGCCGAAGTTGCCGAAAAGGTCATAGAGGCGGCAAAGAAAGAAAACGAAGAAGAATAAGCTTTCGTTTTTCCACCGATTTTCAACAAAAGCGAGGTATTTGTTATGACAAAACGCATCGGCTTAACGGCAATGGTCCTGGTCGTCGTAATGCTTTGCGCGCTCGTCTTCGCGGCCTGCGCGCCGGACGGAGACATCGATTCGCTCGATTCCATCCCCGAACTCATATCCAGGGAGGAATCCAAAGCCGAAGAATCGGAAGAAGTCTCGGTCGAGGAAGGTCAGGCGCATCCCCCCGTGGTCAAGGACGTCATACACGTCACCGAAAAGACCGTTATAATCGCGGGCGGCTGCGACGAAGGCTGCACCGTCACCGTCACCGACGGTTCCACGGAAGTCTCCACGGCTTCGATCTCGGGCTATTTCATACTTGAATACACTATCGATTCCACCAACTTTTCCATCCTTTCGCTCACCGCTCAGTCCGAGACGCTGAAAGAAAGCCCCATTACGGCGCTGCGCGTGGAATACGACTCCACCGCCATGAAACGTATCGACGGCTACGGCGCGAACGTGGGCAGGGATTCGCAGGTGTATTACGATTTCGACCTGGCGAGCTACACCGGCGTGATCAACAACATCGACAAGACCACGTCCAGCACTCTGCTCACCCAGACCGAGCTCAGAAAATTCCGCGAACGCGTCACCACGTACCTCAAAAACTTCCGCAAGCGTGCCGATAACGATAACGTCGATATCATCTACGTGCTCATCCCCAACAAGGTCACGGTGTATCCCGAATACCTCGTCGAAGGCACCGAGCAGCAGAATTACAAGACGCGCTACGAACAGATAGTCGAATCGCTCGGCATGACCGACGTCATAACCATAGATATGCGCCCGGTGTTCGAGGAAGAAAAAGCCAAGGGCACCAAGCTGTATTACGATACCGACAGCCATATCACCGAATACGCCGGGTACCTGGTGTATAAAGCGATATGCGACCAGATGGCGATAAAACATCCCAACGCCGCGGCGAGGGATCTCGAGACCGAGTTCACCGCCAAGGAAGTCACCTTCTACGGCGGCGACGTCATACGCCACCTCGGCATCGACCGCACGCACGTCACCGAGACCGCCACGGTCTACAAACCCAAGTTCACGCTCAACATAGGCGCGGAAGACGACGTGCTCGCCACCGAAAGCGGATTCATTTCCAAGTTCGAAAAATACGCCGAATCCGATTCCATGCTGCTCAACTCCGCGGTCGAAACGCTCGCGTACAAGCTGCTGTTCGCCACCAACCGCAAACAGCTCCCGTGCGCGCTCATCTACCGCGACAGCTCCGCCGTCAACTTTTCAGATATTCTCTGCGAACGCTTCAACCGCGTAATGCTCAATAAGGTCGGCGACTTCAACATCAACCTCACCGACACCCAGCGCTACTACGGCTACAACGCGCAGGGCAAAGAAAACAGAACGGTCGACTACATCATCATCATCTGCAGCGAATCCTATCTCGACGGCATCGCAAGATCATAAGGCGTCGGCGAATATAATAAACCGAATAAACACAATAACAGCCGGCAAAGATTTGCCGGCTGTTGTTTTATTCGTTCTCGGTTCTGAATTCATAGTTAAACCCGTTCCTCGCGGATGAATATGAATGTTCAGAGTGAAGAAGCTTTTCGCTTTACGGCGAAAAGCCACCTCAGTTATTAGTTATTAGTTCTTAGTTATTAGTTCCAAACCCGTCCCTCGTGCTTGAATATAAAAGCTTAGAGTTTAGAGTTATGAGTTATGCGCTTCGCGCATCCCCTTCGGGACAAGCAAAAAAGAAGAAGCTTTTCGCCTTGCGGCGAAAAGCCACCTCAGTTATTAGTTATTAGTTCTTAGTTATTAGTTCTATCCCGTTCGAATATAAAAGTTATGGGTTTAGAGTTATGAATCCGCGGGGCGCGGATTCATGGCGGGTTCGAACACGGGCGCGAGGGCGGCGCGGAAGATGCGCTCTATCTCGCCGTAGGATTTATCCAGCACTATGGCGAGCTCGCTGAACAGCGAATAGCGGGCCGTGCGTTCGAATTCGGTGTCGGTCACCGCGATGTGTCGGTGTGTGCGCATGGCGTTTATGCGGCGGTGTTCCACCGTTATGATAAGCCGTATGTATTCGCGCGGGTCGGCGGTCGCAATGGCGGCGCGGTAGATATCGCGGCGCTGTTTTTCGTGTTCGACCGTAAGCGGAACGCATTCCGGCGCTTCGGCTATGATCTTTTCCGCTTCCTCGCGCGTGACGAGCGGACGAATGACGGCTTTTCCGCCTTCCGCGGGGGTATAGAAGACCGAGCCGTTTTCGTCCAGCGGCTGCAGCTTGTAGTATACGCGCAGATCTCCGCCGCCGAAGGGCGAAACGCAGGTGCCGGTGACTGTACATACGCCGCCGGGACCGTATACTATTTTTTCGCCTGTTTCAAACATCTTGATTCTCCTCCGCGAAAGCTTGTTCCGTCTCTGCCGCTTTTTCCGCGCTTTTCCGCGCGGACAAACATACCGCCTTTTTACATTATTATTATATCAAATTATATCCGGTTTTTGAATAGGCGAAATATACGAAAAACACAAGTGTTTTTTTGGGACTTTTGCTATCTTTGGCTTACTGTTCAAAAAATAGCAGCGCGCCCGCACGGAACGGGCGCGCTGCGGCTTGAACAGCGTCTATATCTCTTTTGCGGCCAGCAGGCTTTCTTTCAGCGCCAGCTGCTTTTTGAGCTTTTCGCGTTCGGCTTCCACCACTTTTTCGGGCGCTTTGGCGCAGAATTCGGCGTTGGAAAGCTTGCGGTTCAATGTCTCTATTTCTTTTTCGCACTTTTCAAGCTCTCTCTTTATCCTCGCGCGCTCGGCCTCGGCGTCTACCATATCGCCCAGCGGGATAAACACCGTGGCGGCGTGGGTTATGGCGCGCACGGACGCGGGCAGCGCGTTTTCGTCGGTCACGAATTCGAGATCCGAAGCCGAAGCGAGGAACTTGAAATAGGTCTCTGCGCCGCCGAAGATATCGGTCCTGTCGGTCTTTATGAACAGGCGGGTCTTGCGGGAAGGCGGCACGCTGCGTTCGGCGCGGCAGTTGCGGACCGAGCGGATGGAGGCGATTATTTCGTTCATCTTCTCTTCGTCGGCGGGGAAATCAAAGCGCGCGTCGGGTTTAGGCCACGCGGCGACGCACACGCTCACGCCCTCGTGCGGGAGCGACTGCCAGATCTGCTCGGTGATGAACGGCATAAACGGATGGAGCAGCTTGCAGATGCCCGAAAGCACGTAGGTGAGTACCTTTTGCGCGGTCTCGCCCGTTGCGGAACCCTTTTGCATAAGGCGCGGCTTGACGAGCTCTATGTACCAGTCGCAGAAAATATCCCATATAAAATCGTAAAGCTTCTGCACCGCTACGCCCAGCTCGTATTTTTCCAAATTCTCGGTGACTTCGGCGACGAGCTTGTCATAAAGCGAAACGAGCCAGCGGTCCTCGGTCTCGAGCGCGGACGTGTCGAGTTCGGAAGTGGACCATTCTTTTTCAAGATTCATATGCACGAAACGCGCGGCGTTCCATATCTTGTTTGCAAAGTTGCGGCTGGCTTCCACTTTTTCGTCCGAAAAACGCATATCGTTTCCGGGCGAGTTGCCGGTGGCGAGCGCAAAGCGCAGCGCGTCGGCGCCGTATTTGTCTATTATTTCAAGCGGATCTATGCCGTTGCCCAGCGACTTGGACATCTTTCTGCCCAGCGAATCGCGGACCAGCCCGTGGATGAGCACCGTGGAAAACGGCTTTTCGCCCATGCATTCCATGCCCATGGATATCATGCGCGCCACCCAGAACGGGATTATGTCGTAGCCAGTCACGAGCACATTCGTGGGGTAGAAACGTTTGAGATCTTCGGTCTGTTCGGGCCAGCCCAGCGTGGAAAACGGCCACAGGCCCGAAGAAAACCAGGTGTCCAGCACGTCGGGATCCTGCCTCATAGGCCTGCCGCATTTGGGGCAGACGGGCGAATCTTCTTTGGTTACGACCATCTCGCCGCAGGTATCGCAGTAGAAAGCGGGAATGCGGTGGCCCCACCACAGCTGACGCGAAATGCACCAGTCGCGTATGTTGCGCATCCAGTTGAGATATATCTTGGAAAATCTGTCGGGGACGAACTTTATCGTGCCGTTTTCAACGACTTCTATGGCTTTTTCGGCGAGCGGAGCCATTTTGACGAACCACTGGTCGGAAATCAGCGGTTCGACCGTGGTGCCGCAGCGGTAGCAGGTGCCCACGTTGTGCTTGCAGCCTTCGGTCTTTACCAAATATCCGCCGGCTTCAAGGTCTTCCAGCACGGCTTTGCGCGCGGCGTAGCGGTCGAGCCCCTCGTATTTTCCGCCGTTGGCGTTGATCGTGGCGTCGCCGTTCATAATATTTATCTGCTCAAGGCCGTGGCGTTCGCCGACCATAAAGTCGTTGGGGTCGTGCGCGGGCGTGATCTTCACGCAGCCGGTGCCGAAATCTTTGTCGACGTAATCGTCGGCTATAACGGGTATCTCACGGCCGACAAGCGGCAGTATGAGCGTCTTGCCCACCAGCGCGGTATAGCGTTCGTCTTCGGGGTTGACCGCCACGGCGGTATCGCCCAGCAGAGTTTCGGGGCGCGTAGTGGCGATCTCAACGAATCCGCCGCCTTCCTTGAACGGGTAGCGGATGTGCCAGAAATGGCCGTCTTTTTCTTCGTATTCGACTTCGGCGTCCGAAAGCGCGGTCTCGCACTGGGGGCACCAGTTGATTATGCGGTGTCCGCGGTAGATGAGCCCCTTGTCGTAAAGCGAAACGAAAGTCTCTTTAACGGCTTTGGAACAGCCTTCGTCCATAGTGAAGCGTTCGCGCCCCCAGTCGCACGAAGAGCCCAGCTTTTTGAGCTGATTGATGATGCGCGAACCGTATTTGTTCTTCCAGTCCCAAACGCGTTCCAAAAACTTTTCGCGTCCCAGGTCATAGCGGCTCAGATGCTCGGTCTCGCGCAATACGGCTTCGACTTTTATCTGCGTCGCAATGCCGGCGTGGTCGGTGCCGGGGACCCACAGCGTGTCGTAGCCCTGCATACGCTTAAAGCGTATGAGGATATCTTGCAGCGTCTCGTCCAGCGCGTGCCCCATATGGAGCTGGCCGGTGACGTTAGGGGGCGGTATAACTATGGTGAAATGTTCGTTTTGCGGCTTTTCGGGCGGAGCGAACAGTCCGTTTTCGCACCAGAACGAATATATCGCGTCTTCAAATTCGCGCGGGTTGTATTTTTTGTCGAGTTCTTTCATAAAATTACACTTCCTTAAATTGATTTACGGTGAGTCCCGCTATCAGCTTGGGGTAGAAGTAGGTGGATTTCTGCGGCATTTTGCCGCCTTCCAGCGCAACGGCGCGTATCTGTTCCACTTTGGTGGGGTTCAGTATGAACGCCGCCGGCGAAGAGCCGTTTTCCACCGCTTCCACGGCTTCGCGGAGGGAGCGGGTGTAGACGAGGTTTTTCTGATTTTTCAGGTTTTCGCGGTCTATTTTGAGTATTCTTTCAAGAATATACCCGTGAAGCACCGAAACGTCGAGTCCGCTCACGGCGGAGCTCCCTACATCTACGGCTTCTTTAAGGATGAGAAGCCGTACCTCGCCTCCTTTCGTCACCATGGCGAACGCGTGCCGCGCGGCGTTGGAAGCCAGCGCGTCTTTTATTTCGTCCGCCCCGGAAAGGGGAATTATTTCAAAGAATTCACTAAGTTTTTTCAGCATATCGGGGATATCGATATCCATATCCACCACTATGCGGTGGGTGGGCAGCACCACCAGCCCCGCGCTCTGCATATCCACAAGCGTCATCATCAGGTATCCGCTGTCGCATTCGATGCCGTTTTCAAGGCAGTATTTATGGAACGCGCCCGCGGTCTCAAAGCGGTGATGTCCGTCGGCGATGTAAAGCTGCTTGGGCTCAAAGAACCCGGTCAGCGCGGCGCATATTACGCCGTCTTCTATCTTCCAAAGCCGCTGCTTAATGCCGTCGTCGCTCACAAAATCGTAAAGCGGCGCGGCGTTTTTGCGGTAGGCGTCGATTATGCGCTGAACGTAGCCGCTTGAGTCCTCGAACAGGGAATAGACCGAAGAAAAGTTGCAGAACGTGGCTTTCATCAGTTCAAAGCGGTCTTTTTTGGCCTTGGAAAGAGTCTCCTCGTGGGGCTTGACCACGTCGTCGGCGTAATCGTAGGTGCGGCACAGGCAGATGAGCCCGTCGAATACGAAGGTCTTTTCTTCGTATACGAACTCTTCTTCGTAGATATAGTAGCCCGGCTTTTCGTCTTTTTTCATCACGCCTTCGGCTATCATCTTCCGCAGGAACGCGGCGGAACGCTCGTAGCAGTTTTCGCCGTACACCCTTTCAAGACGAATAAAATTGTATTCCGATCTTTCGCACAGTTCGTCGAACATCCGGTCGTCGACGATGTCGTACGGAGGGCAGACGTTGTTCGCGATGTCTCCCGCTTTTTTTGTGTAGCGCAGTGCGCGGAACGGTTTGATCTCCGCCATTTGTATATCATCTCCGTCAAAAATAGTTATATCTTTTTAAGCTTGGCGAACGACGCCATAAGCTTTTTTACCTGTCCGTTATCGAAAGCCACCGTAACGAGCGCGTCGCCGCCCATTTGCTCGCAGCTTTCCACCGTCCCTTTGCCGAATATCGCGTGCTCCACGCGGTCACTCGCGCAAAACAGCGCTTTTTTCGGCGCCGGGGAAGGCGTTTTGACTTTTACAAAGTCCTGCGCGGCGCGGCCGCCGCGGTCGAAAGTACCGCCCGTACGCACCGGTATTTCCTCGTCCGCGTCTCCGTACGCCATATGTCCGTAACGCGGAGCGGGCTTGAATTCTTTGAGCTCCGGCGGTATCTCGTCCAGAAATTCCGAAGGAGTCGAAGGCCGGGTCATACCGTAAAGCATACGGCTTTGGGTGTAGGTGATGAACAGCCGCTTTTTGGCGCGGGTGACCGCCACGTAAGCGAGCCGCCGCTCTTCCTCGGCTCCGCCTTCGTCCAGAGAAAGCTGCGAAGGGAACACTCCCTGCTCGAACCCGGCGATGAACACGTTGCCGAACTCCAGCCCCTTTGCCGAATGGACGGTCATCAGCGAAACGGCGTTTTCTTCGGCGTCGTACGAATCCACGTCCGAAACCAGCGCTATATCCGCCAGAAAACCTTCCAGCGTCGGCTCTTCGGCGCTTTCTTCGTAAAGCGCGCCTGCCGAAACGAAATCGCGCAGGTTCTGCAGCCGGTCGGTCTCGAACCCGGATTCCAGCATATCCTCGTAGCCGGTGATCTCAATGGCGTAAGCCACGGTCTCGGCGACGCCGTGCGACGCGGAATATTCCGCAAGCTCTTCTATGACCGAATAAAACGATTCGAGCTTTGTGCACGCGCGCGCAAGCTCCTGACGCTTTGCGGCGGTCTTTATGACCGCGAACATATGCGTGCCTTCCGCAAGCGCCAGCTCGGCGATCTTATCAACGGTCGTGTCGCCTATGGCGCGGCGCGGCACGTTTATTATGCGGCGCAGACGCAGATCGTCGGCGCGGTTGCACACGAGCGAAAGATACGCTATGATATCTTTTATCTCTTTGCGTTCGTAGTATTTTATGCCGCCGAACACTTTGTATGGGATCCGCGCCTTGACCAGCGCCGTTTCTATGGAGCGCGAAAGCGCGTTGGCGCGGTACAGCACGGCCATGTCTTTAAGCTTTTCGCCCTTGTCCTGCAGCTCTTCTATTTTGTTTTTGATGTATTCCGCTTCCTCGGTCTGGGTGTAAAGGCAGCGGACTTCTATTTTGTCGCCGCGCACGCCGCGCGTCCAGAGCGTTTTGCCCCTGCGGCTTTCGTTGTTTGCGATTATTGCGTTCGCGGCGTCGAGTATCGTGCCGGTGGAACGGTAATTCTGTTCCAGTTTTATAATGCGCGCGTCGGGGTAGGAGGTATCGAAATTGAGTATGTTTTCCACCGCCGCGCCGCGGAACGAATATATCGACTGGTCGTCGTCGCCGACCACGCACACGTTCCGGTGCGCCTTTCCCAAAGCCAAAACCAGCGCGTTTTGCGAAGGGTTGGTGTCCTGGTACTCGTCAACGAATATATAGCGGAACTGATTTGCGTAATAGTCCCGCACTTCGGGGAATTCTTCAAATAGCGTAAGCGTGTTCAGTATCAGATCGTCAAAATCCAGCGCCGACGCGGCTTTGAGTTTTTCCTGATATTCGGCGTAGATCGCGGATATCTGTTCGTCGCGCCCGTCGCGCGCGGTGATCTGCGCCTCTTCGGGGAGCACGCGGCGCTCTTTGAAACGCGAGATCTCTGCGGCGCAGAGCTTTTCGGGCAGATATTTTTCGTCTATGTTCTTTTCTTTGAGTATCTGTTTTACGAGCTTGCGGCTGTCTTCGGCGTCGTAGATGGCGAACGAGTTGGAAAAGCCCAGCCTGTTTATGTTGCGGCGCAGTATGCGCACGCAGACCGAATGGAACGTCCCCGCCCAGATGCCTTCGGCGCGCTCGCCCAGCATATTCGCAAGCCGGTTCTTGAACTCGTCGGCGGCCTTGTTCGTGAACGTTATGCAAAGCACTTCGTCGGGCGAAACGGGGCGCACCGCAAGCGAACGCAGCGCGTTTACAAGGTCTTCGTTTCCGCCTTCGTACGCGGCGTTCAGCTTTTCCGCCGCGGCGGCGTGATCGATATCCGGCCTGTCGCATTCGCTCAGCTCGCCGAAATTCAGCACGTTGTAAACGCGGTCGACAAGCACGGTGGTCTTTCCGCTGCCGGCGCCGGCAAGCACCAGAAGCGGGCCTTTTACTGCGAACACCGCCTGTTTCTGACGGTCGTTGAGCCGCGAAAACACGCGGAAAAGACACTTTTGTTTTATTTGAATGTATCTTTGTTCGTCGGTCATTGCAAATACTCCGTTATTATACTATATTATATATCACGTCCGCAAAAAAAGCAAGATATTTTAATGGCGCGCAAGTGTTGATTTTTGCGCCGTTTGCGTGTATAATCATAAATACGGAGGTGCGGCAAATGATCAAAAGCGTTTTTACGCGTTATATGGTGTTCATAGCACTGCTTCTGGTGTTTTCTTTCGGTCTGCTCGTCATAACCCTTTCGGTGATGGTATCGGAATATTCCGAGCGCGCCAAAGGCGACGCTATGACCGAGGCGGCCGAACAGACGGCGGGCGCCATAACTCCCTACAGGGGCGAAGACGAATTGCGCGATATCCCAAGCGAAGTCGCCGAAGGGGTGCGCGGATACGCCGCGGTGGCTGACGCGTTCGTTTACGTGCTCGGCGACGACGGCGCGCTTATAGTCACCAACGACCCCGATTTCGCCGAAGGGACCGCTATGATGAGTTCCGAAGTGGTCGAAAGCGTAAAGCGCGGCTCGTCGGGCTACGGCATGAGCCGTATAGAAAACACTTTTTCCGAAAAAAGGTTCAATAAATTCAGCGTCGTCACAAACACGGCGGGCGAAAGCACGCTCGTCATACTTTCGTCGCCCTCCTCGCGCGCGACTTCTATGTCGGCGCCGCTCATCCGCACGCTGATCGTGGGCACGGTGTGGATATTGTTCGCTTCGTGCATCACGGTCTATATCCTGCTGCAGCGCATAATAGATCCGCTCAAGAGCCTTTCGGACGCGGCGCGCGCCTTTGCCAAAGGCGATTTCAAAAAGCGCGTCGCGGTCTCCGGCAACGACGAAGTCGCCGAAGTCGGCAAGGCGTTCAACAATATGGCTTCGGTGCTCGAAAAGAACGAGGAAATGCGCAATTCGTTCATCGGCTCGGTGAGCCACGACCTGCGCACGCCGATGACGGTCATCCAGGGGTACGTCGACGGCATACGCGACGGCACCATACCCGAAGAAAAGCACGGCTATTATCTGGATATAATATCTTCCGAAGTCAAACGGCTTTCGCGGCTGGTGAATTCGCTGCTGCAGATAACGCGCATGCAGTCGGGCGAGCAGAAATACACGCTCGTGCGGTTCAACATTTCCGAAAAAGCGCGGCAGGTGCTCATCTCGCTCGAAAAGCGCATAGACGACAAGGAGCTTCAGGTGGATTTCGATAACGAGGAAGACCTGTTCGTCTTCGCCGATACCGACGCCGTGCATCAGGTGCTTTACAACCTTATGGAAAACGCCGTCAAGTTCGTCGACCGCGGCGGCTCGCTTCGGGTGCGCATCTTCCGCGACGAAGACAAGGCGCGCGTGCGCGTGGAAAACAGCGGCGAGGGCATCCCCGCCGAGGAACTGCCGCACGTCTTTGAAAGGTTTTATAAATCCGACCGCTCGCGCGGGCTCGACAAGACCGGCACCGGCCTGGGGCTGTATATCGCCAAGACGAATATAGAAAAAATGGGCGGAAGCATAAGAGTCGATTCCGTCCCCGGCGAAAACACCCGGTTTGAATTCGACCTGCCTTTGGCGAACGAAAAATAAAAAATTTTTCGCCGTTTTAAGGTGCGTTTAAGAAAAAGGGTATATACTGTGACCGTGAAAAGGAGGTATGTACGCAATGGAAGATAAAGACGAACTCTTCACAAACGATCCCGCGGCGGAAGAAACCCCCGTTACGGAAGAAACCGGAACGGAAGAAACTCCCGTTACGGAAGAAACCGCGCCGGAAACGCCGGACGCGAGCCGGTTTACCGAAGGCGAAACGTACGAATGGGACGGCAGGCAGTTCATTATCGCCAAAAAGAAAAAAGGACTTAAAGTCTTTGCGTTCTGCGTATTTCTGGCGCTTATCGCCGCTTGCGTGGCGCTGGGACTTGTGATAGCCAAATACCGCGGAATAAGCGATGGCCGGATCCCCGGAAGCATGACCTACGACACCGGCGAACAGAGCGGCACGGAGATTATCGAAGGCAAAGACAGGGACAAGGGCAAAGACAAAGATAAAGACAAAAGCGAAGAAAACGCAGGCGAGACCGAATCGAGCCGCGAATACCCCGGCTCGCACAGCGCGGTCATTCGCCCCGCCGGCGACGAGACGTATTCCATGGCCGACCTTTACGAGCGGTGCGCGCCCGCCTGCTGCACCATTTACGTTCCGGTCAGCGGAGGCGCGGTGCTGGGCAGCGGATTCGTCGTCGACGCCGAAAACGGCTATGTCGTGACCAATCATCACGTAATAGAACGCGCCGGCAAGACGATAACCGTAAAGTTTTATGACGGCAGGCAGTTCGACGCCGAGCTTGTCGGGTCCGACGAAGCGACCGATATAGCGGTCCTCAGGATCGAAGCCGAAGGGCTCACCGAGCTCCCGCTCGGCGACAGTTCAAACGCGCGCGTAGGCGACCCCGTCATAGCCATAGGCACCCCGTATTCCGAAAATCTCGCCGGCACGCTGACTAACGGTATGATCTCCGGCGTCGACCGACAGTTCGAAGTAAAGGATTTCTACGGCCGCACCGAAAAGATAATGAAACTCATCCAGACCAACGCGGCTATAAATTCCGGCAACTCCGGCGGCCCGCTCATCAATATGCAGGGGCAGGTCATAGGTATCAACGTCATGAAACTCGTAGACGAATACGAAGGACTCGGGTTCGCCATCCCCATGTCCAGCGCCGTGACCGTGATAAACAACCTTATCGATTACGGCAAAGTCGTCGACCGCACCGACCTGGTGACCACTCCCGCAAAGCTGGGCATAACCGCGTCCGCGCTTTCGCCCAATGACGAAAACCTGCGCGCCGAATACGATCTGCCCGAAGACCTTCCCGAAGGCGTGCTGGTCATCGAGACAACGCGTTCCACCGCGGTTTATAAGGCGGGGCTGCGGAATTTCGATATCATCACTGCGTTCAACGGCAAAAAGGTGGAAAAGTTCGACGACCTCAAAGCCGAGCTCGGCAAATATTCGGCAGGCGATACAGTAACGCTCACGTTTTACCGGTTCGAGACCGGCGAAGAGATCACAATAGAATTCGTTTTGGAAAAATGATCAGGCAGAATTAAACAAATAAAGATCCCGCAGGCGCAGTTCCGCGCTTGCGGGATACTTCTTTGTATTTATGTTTCAGTCGTCGGCGCAGACCACTTTGTAGCCGCCGTCGACGTCTTCGCCCGCATAGTCGTCCCACTGGTACCCTTTTTCTATGCTTTCCCATTGCGCGCGCGTGCCGGCGAAATATATGGTTTCAAGCTCTTGGCACATATCAAACGCCCAGCTGCCTATGCCCGTTATGCCGGCGGGCAGATATACGCTCTTAAGCGAATCGCAGCTGTCAAAAACGCAGTCGTTGATATACGTCACGCCGTCCGGCACGGTTACGGTGACGAGAGAATAGCAGTCGCTGAACGCCCATTCGCCGATGTGCGTCACGCCGGAGTGTATAGCCACCGAAACCAGAGAACGGCAATTACCAAACAAGCTGTCTTCTATCGACGTGACTCCGGCGGGTATCACCGCCGAAGGCAGAGAGTAGCACCCTTCAAACGCGTCGTACTCTAAAACCGCGATCCCCTCGGGCAGATATACGGCGACAAGCGACCCGCAATAGGCAAAAGCATAGCCTTTCACGGCCGTGACCCCTGCGGGCAGAGTCACGCTCGTGACCGCCGCGTCTCGAAAGGCGCCGTATTCCACGCCTATTACGGTATAACCGTCTATCTCGGGCGGAACGTTGAGATCCGCGCCTTCAAAGCTGCCGGGTCCGGTGATCCACGCGTCGACGCCATCCAGATAGTATTCCAGCCCTTCGGAATACGGGGCGGTAGTTTTCAGAACGTACGAATCCGGGAACAGCACGTGCCGAAGCAGGAATATGGCGTCGTCGGAGCCGACTTCGCCGTTGCCGTCAAAGTCGCCGAACGCACTAAGCGAGTAACTTTCCGGGAACAGCACGCTCCTGAGCAGGAAGATCGCGTCGTCGGAAGTGACTTTGCCGTCGTCGGTATAGTCGCCGAGCACACGCAGACCGTCGGCAGATACGGCGATCGCCGCCGCGGAGACCGTTACGATAAGCGCAAGCAAGATACTTATGATTTTTTTCATTTTTATTTCTCCTTTCAGTCGTCGGCGCAGACCACGGCGTAATTGCCGGTGTAGGCGTCCCAGTCAGTCTCTTTTTCAATAGCTTCCCACTGCGCGCGCGTGCCGGCGAAATATATTGTTTCGAGACCGCGGCAGCTGTCGAACGCGCTTTCGCCTATGCGCGTTATCCCCTCGGGCAGATAAACGTCCGCAAGCGAACTGCAGCCGTAAAAAGCGCCTTTATTTATCTCCGTCACGCGGTCCGGCACCGTTACGGCAGTAAGCGCGGAGCAGCCGTCAAAAGCCCATTCGCCGATAAACGTCACGCCGTCGGGTATGACCACGGAAACGAGCGACGAGCAGTTCTGGAACAGATAGTATTCGATTTCCGTGACTCCGGCGGGCAAGACCGCGGAAGTGAGTTTGTTGCAGTCGGCAAAAGCGCCCAAGCCTATGTTGGTTACCGATTCGGGCAGATACACGGCGACAAGCGACTTGCAGTAATCAAAAGCGTTGCTTTCTATTTTCATTATCCCGTCGGACAAAGTCACGCTCGTGACCGCCGTGTCTTCAAAGGCGTTGTATTCCACGCCTATTACGGGATGGCCGTCTATCTCGGGCGGGATATTCAGCTCTTCACCGTCAAACGTCCCGGGGCCTGAGATCCACGCCATGCCTCCGTCGTCGAGTATGTAATCAAGCCCTTCCGAATACGGATACGTCGTTTTAAGGACGTACGTGCCCGGGAACAGCACGTGCCGCAGCAGGAATATGGCGTCGTCGGAGCCGACTTCGCCGTTGCCGTCGAAATCGCAGAACTGTTCAAGATCGTACGTATCGGGGAAAAGCACGCTGCGGAGCAGATACACCGCGTCGTTTGAAGTGACCTTTCCGTCGCCGTTGAGGTCGCCCAGCACGCTTAAGCCCTCCGCCGAAACGGCTATCGCCGCCGCGGAAACCGTTACGATCAGCGCAAGGATCATGCATATGATTCTTTTCATTTTGCTTACCCTCTCTTTTTCACGCGCGTGGATATTTATTCATATTTTATTATAACTAAAAAAGTAATAATGTCAATAGCTCCGTGTGGCACGAATGCGGCTGACGGCATGTTTGCGCTGCCTTTTTGACGGGCCGGGACCGAACAGGGGGGATCAACACAGTATTAACAAAGGAAAAGGCGAAACGATAAAACGAATTAACATAAAAGAATTCCCGAACAAGCGTTGGCTTGTTCGGGAATCTGTTTTTGTGAAGCTATGCCGTTTACGGGATAATGTTCCCGTCGGTGCAGTGAACGGTCAAATTGCACTTGTCGGACCAATTGTAATAATTCCAGCTGTAGTCTTTTTCTATCGCTTCCCACTGCGCTTTTGTGCCGGAATAATAGATGTCCTTAGCAGAAGCGTCAAACACATGTCCGTCGATATAAGTAACGCTGACGGGGATTCTGATCGACACGAGCGACGAGCAGCCGGTAAACGCACTGTATCCGATATCAGTGACGCCTTCGGGGAGAACAACGGACGTAAGCCCTGAACAATTCTGGAACGCATAATTGCCGATCGTCTCTACGTTTTCGGGTATAACGATCGAGATCATCGAAGAACAGTCGCGGAACGCGGAGCCGTTTATGTGCACGGTTGCCGGATTCAACGAATAAGTGCTTTGATCGGTGCTTTCAACATCGCACAGGAATTTATACGGATTGTTTTGTGTTCCAATGTAAATCAAACCGTTTTCGTGCGTTTCGATATCGAGCGCGGTTTCTTTAAACGCGTCAGAGCCGATAGTCACCAGGCTTTCGGGTAAATTGATTGATGTGAGAGACGAACAGTAAGCAAACGCATAACTGCCGATCGTTTCGGTACCCTCGTGCAAAACAACAGTGGTCATTGAGCTGCAGTCTTCAAACGCACTGCCTCCTATTGTCTTTACCGTGCCGGGGATATTGACGTCGGTAAGAGCTCTGCAGTCATAGAAAGCTCTGTAATCGATTTCCGTGACGCCTGAAGGAATATTGATAGAGGTCAGAGCGCGGCATCCGTAGAAAGCCGCGGAAGTGATAATTTCCAGCCCGGACGGCAAAGAGACCAGCCAGAGCGACGTGCAGTTGTCATACGCACACGCTCCTATCGATGTTACGCTTTCCGGTAAAATTGCGGTTTCGAGCTTGCTGCAGTTCTGGAACGCATAAGCGCCGATACTCGTTACCCCTTTTGGCGGTTTCGCCGATCTTAGAGAGGCACAGTCTTTAAAGCAGTAATTTGAGATCGCCGTCAGGTTCGCGGGCAGAGTGATCGATCCGAGTGATCTGCAGCCGGAGAAAGCATATTGGTCAATAACCGTAACGCTGTCGGGTATACCGATCGATTTGAGGGATTCGCATTTGTAAAACGCATATCTGCCTATGTACGTTACGGTTTCCGGTACGTTCAGGATCGTAAGCGAAGTGCAGTTGCAGAACGTGTCATGACCGATAGAAGTCAGGTCTTTCGGCATATAGACCGAATGGAGCGATTCACAGCAGTAGAATAAACCGTCGCCCACAGTCGTTATGCTGTCGGGGAGAACGACGTCTACTAAAGAATTACAATATTCGAACACGTATTCGCCAAAACTTTCGACGCCTTCGGATACCGTAAGGTAGCGAAGAGCCTCGCAACTTGCAAAAGCATAGTTACCAACGCCGGTTATACATCCGGGGATATTGGCTACAGTAAGGGTTGCGCATCCGCTGAACGCATAATCGCCGATATTATTAACACTGCCGTCGGACGGGATAGAGCTGTTGCCGGCGCTGCGCATAAGAGTGTTATCGTCTTTGCAGATCAAACAGTTGTTTTTGGAAAAATAAACCGTGTTTCTGCTGTTAACGGTTATTTGTTCAAGACCGCCGCAGAAAGCGAATGCGGAATTGGCTATATAGTTGGTTTTGGCGGGAATTTCCAGCTCTTTAAGCGAAACGCAGCCGTAAAACGCATCTTCTTTTATACTGGTAACGTTTTCGGGTATGTTGATCTTTTCGAGATTTCTGCATTCGCTGAACGCTTCCGTCGCGATCGTAGTAAGGCTCTTCGGTAGGGTCACTTCTATAAGCGATGAAGCAAAACTGTTGTAATAGCAAGCAGAACCGCCCCAGGGGTAGTCTTTGCCGCCCCAAACGCTATTTATGCCTTCAGGAATTATCAGGTGAATGCCTTTTACGCCGTCGAACGCATCGTATGAATAGTATGCGTCGCTTGACGTATAGACGGTGCAGACCAGACCCGGTGCGTTACTGAATGCATTGTCGCCCACATACGTTACGGTCACGGGGATCGTGATGCTGTCGTACACAGAGCAGTCATCAAAAGCTTCTTCTTGTATATCAGTAACTATATAATCGTTTATTGTAAGCGGTACATTGAGATGATTACCGTTGAACGTGCCGGGGCCGGTTATCGTGCAGGTCTCGCCGTCGTCGTTTACAGTATATGCGAGTCCTTCAGAGAATGGGAGTATGGAAAAATCGTTCGGAAACAGAACGTGCCTGAGCAGATGGATCGCATCGTTGGAATCGACCTTGCAGTCGCCGGTAATGTCGTTATAAACGGACTCCAGCGGGTATTCGTTCGGGAACAGAACGTGCCTGAGCAGATAGATCGCGTCGTTGGAATTAACTGTTCCGTCATTATTGTAATCGCCGAGTATACCGAGGGTATCGTCTTCTTCGGACGTTTCCGAGGATTCTTCTATTATCACGGGCGAGTTGACGCAGTCCCAGCTTACGCCCCTGTTTTCGTCGGTCATGTTTATAAGGCCGCCGGGAATCACTTTGGCGCAGTCTACGGGGTCGTTGACGTCAAAACCTTCGGAAAAATCAATTGACCAGATCTCCGCACCTTCCTGCTCCAGAATTATATAACCCACGCAGATGGTGCCGGTGGCATTATAGAACCCGATACCCAAAGTGAGCATGCCGGGCGCGGTGTTCGTGTTTTCGTAATAACCGTAAGTGCCCGCATAAGGATTGAAGCCGGTGTTCACGACTTCTGTCCATTTGCCTTTTTCAACGGTCGAATCCGTGGCGTAATCGTTGTACGCTATCAGATAATCGAAAGAAGTGCTGTCTTCGACCGCGTAAGAATAGCAGTTCAAAAACACGCAGCCGTCGTCGTTTTCGCAGTCTTCGCTGAAATAAACGAGCGCCCTTATGGTGAGCGGCGCGTCCGAAACGAGGCTGCCCGGCACTTTGAATGCGACGCCGGGGTCGGAGAAGCCGGTACCGGTAAGCCAAAGATATCCTTCATGTGCGGGGCTGCCGCTTGCGGAAGCAAAGACCGCAAAAGCGGAAAACAGTATCGCAGCAGAAATGACCAGACTCAGGAGCCTTTTTTTCATGTTGTTCCAACCTTTCCGCGCGCGCAGATTTTACGGCGCGCACACAGATAATTATAATGCAAAACTTATCAAAGTCAATAGATTTTAAATAAAAATATTTCTTTTGGCGCGCCTCGAGCGACGCGATCTCTTTATACGGCGAAGCGGTATTCCATGCCGCGCAGCGTGTATAGTTGAAAAAAGCCGCCTGGTCTGGCGGCTTTTTTCAGATTCTATTTACTTCAGGTCAATCCAGCACTATTTCTTTTCCGCTTGCGGAAGAATCGTACATCGCCTGCATCATCTTGGCGGTGATTATGACGGTGTCGATATGCGAGGGGAGTTTTTCGCCGGTGCGGATGCAGCGGACGAAAGAATCGATCTCGGTCTGGAAATGCTGGTTGGGGGTGAACTTGGGTTTGGTGGAAACGAGGCAGCCGCAAGCGGTGGTCCACAGAGTGAAGTCGCCGCCGTACTGGAGTCTTATGCCGCCTTTGGTGCCGATGAAATCAATGTAGGATTCGCCTATGCCGATGTTCTGCGCCCACGCGCCGTTGAAGGTGATGGTCGGGCCGGAGGTGCGGACGAAGCCGGTGACGAAGTCGTCGACGTCGTAGGTGCCGTTCAGATCCTTGGTGTTTTCGGCCCACATCGATTCGTAAACGTAGTTCTTCATATCAACGCCCAGTTTGGAAAACGCCTTTGCCGAAACGGTCTTGGGAGTGGGATCGCCCATGCAGTACATAACTATATCAAGGTAGTGGACGCCCCAGTCTATGAGGACGCCGCCGCCGGAGATCTCGTTGGTGGTGAAAGCGCCGCCCAGGCCGGGTATGGAGCGCTGCGAACGGAAGCTGACGTACACGTGGTATACTTCGCCCAGGTCGCCGCGCTGGATCATTTCGCGGATCTTGTTGACTGCGGCGTTGAAACGGTTGACGACGCCGATGTTGAGCACTTTGCCGTATTTATGCTGCGCTTCTTGCATCTTGAGCGCGTCGGCATAGGTGCGGGCGGCGGGTTTTTCGCACAGCACGTTCTTGCCGGCGGCGAGCGCGTCGCACGAAATGGTCATATGCATCCTGTTGGGGGTACATACCGAGACCGCTTCGACTTCGGGATCGTTTATTACGTCGTGATAATCCACGCACGCCTTGCCGCATTTGTATTTTTCAACGGCGGCGTCGGCTCTTTCGGGGATGATATCGCAGAAATACTTGATCTCCACGTCGGGATTGTTGAGGTAAGCGGGGATATGCGCGTTATTGGCGATGGTACCGCATCCGATGATGCCTATTTTCATTTTTGCCATTTGATGTATTCCTCCATACATTTTTGTTATCATAAGTTTATCACACAAGCGGTGTAAAATCAAGAGAAAAATAAAAATTCTGCCGCCGTATTTACCGTATTTTGTGTGCGTGCGCGCAATTTGCGGCCATATCTTGGGCGCGCGCGTTCCGTTTTGCTTGACAAGAAGAAAAAAAGGCGTTATAATCAGTATGCAAGATCATAAAAACAACGCTCCGGAGGAAAACGAGTTTGGAAGAAGAGACCCACGAAGGCCACCGCAAGCGCCTGCGCGACAAGTATATCCTGGGCGGACCCGCCGCTTTGGGCGAAACGGGTGTGCTCGAGCTGCTGCTCACCTACGCGCTCCCGCGCCGCGACGTGCTGCCGCTGGCAAAATCGCTTATCGCGCGGTTCGGTACGCTGGAAAACGTATTTGCCGCCAGCGTGGGAACGCTGCTTTCGACCGGGCTGCTAAGCGAAAACGCCGCCGTGTTCATACATCTCGCGGGCGAACGCGCCTATTTGCGGCCCGCGCTTTCCGGGACATCCTCCGTCCCCGACGATAATACCGCCGCCGGGATATTTGCGGAAGTGTTCAAAGGAGCCGATAAGGAATCTGTCTACGTGCTGTGCCTGAACAAAGACCGCGAGCTGCTGTACCGCGGCACGGTGTTCGAAGGCGATATCAATTCGGTCCGGTTCCGTATACGCGACGTGACCGAGCCGGTCGTCTACAGCCGGGCGGAGCTGGTGTATCTGGGGCACAACCATATTTCTGGTTCGGTGTATCCGTCGGGCTTCGATCTGGACACCACGCGCCGCATAGCCGATTCGCTCGCCAGCAACGACGCCGAGCTTCTGGAACATTTTATAGTGTGCGGCACAAGCGTTATGGGCGTAAAAGAGGCGACTTCCGGGGCGCGGGAAGAAGCAAAAAAAGAAAACGGACAAAAAAAGGAAGAAGAAAAATGATACAGACGGCAGTAATGTTTTCCATGAACGGCAACCGTATCGCGCGGTTCGAAAAAGTGGCGAGCGGTATTTCGGGCATCGCGCCGGAAGACGTCATACTCCCCGTGCGCGCCACGTCCGGTTCCGCCGGCTACGATATCCGCACGCCGTTCGCGTTCACGCTCGAACCGGGGCAGAGCACGGCGATATGCACGGGGCTAAGGTGTTTTATGCAGCCCGGCTGGGTGCTTATGATTTTCCCGCGGTCGGGACTGGGGCGCAAATACCGCCTGCGGCTGGATAACACCACCGGAATAATCGACAGCGACTACTATTATTCGCAGAACCAGGGGCATATAATAGTCCCCATCACCAACTGCGGCGACAAAACGCTTACGCTCGCCAAAGGCGAATCGTTCTGCCAGGGCGTTTTCGTGCCGTTCGGCATAACTTACGACGATAACGCCACCGCCGTACGCGACGGCGGCTTCGGCAGCACCGATATCAAAAAATAACAAAAAAGGAGCAACTGTTATGAAATGTCCCGCTTGCGCATACGAAGAAAGCAAAGTCGTCGACAGCCGCCCTTCGCCCGACGGCAACATGATCCGCCGCCGCCGCGAGTGCCTGGCCTGCGGCAAACGGTTCACCACCTATGAAACCATAGAGACCGCGCCGCTGGTGGTCGTCAAGCGCGATAAATCGCGCGAGGCGTACGACCGCAGCAAGGTGCTTTCGTCCATAATCCGCTGCTGCGACAAACGGCAGGTCTCCCGCCGGCAGATGGAGGAAATGGTCACCGAGATCGAATATAAGCTGCAGAATTCATTGAGCGGCGAAGTCGCCTCGACCGAGATCGGCAAACTCGTCATGGATAAACTGCGCGAAGTCGACGAAGTCGCCTATATCCGTTTCGCCTCGGTCTACCGCCGGTTCCGCGACGTGGGCGACTTTATGGAAGAACTCAAAAAGCTGAGCGAAGAAAAGAAATAGAGCTTTACGTCATTATGTGTTTTCAAGGAAGTGAAGCGGAACATATATATCTGGCGGAAAGCAAAGAGTGCATTTAGATGAAAATGTTGTTATAAATCCATTGATGTTTTATCCGAACGTGGAATTTACGTTTGTGGGCGAAAGTTAAGGAGGCCAATTATGAAAAACAGGATCATTATAATTCTTCTGCTGCTTGTTTTTGCAATAGTTTTTTCTTCTTGCTCAAACAGCCATGATGTGTCGTCCGAAGACCCTGCCGAACGTTCCGGAACGGCTGCGGTATCCGAGTTCGCCGAAAGCTCGATACCGTCTGAAACAAGCGAATTGGAAGAAGGTTCAACAGATTTGTCGACTGTCGAAGAAGAATCTTCCGAAGAAATATCCGAAGAACCGAGCGAAGAAACGTCCGACGTTCCAATAGAAATACAAGTTGAGTTTCAACTTGCATACGAGGGGCAGTATTATCCGATATTCGGCTTTGACGATTTTGACAGATCCAAAACGAAATACTTTGAAGAATATATGAACTGCGATACGTTGTTGTTCCGTATATGGCAGGAATGTATGACTAACAGAAATGTCAGAACCGAGTATAAAGACGTTTATGAGTTGTTGACAAGAAAAATAATGCCGGGCTTCACCGGCGATCCTTTGTCGCTGCCGGTAGAGTATTATCTCATCAGGTCCACAGGCGTAACAAAAGAACAGTATACGTTTATGTACAGCGAAGAGAATCCCAATAAGGATAAGTTCGTGGGTTATCGACCAAACGCCGAAGAGATCGATATACTGTTTTCGGGCGACTATGATCTTATTATGAAAGAGTTGAAAGCGTTTAACGTTTATTACTACGACGGGGCTTTGTACAGAATAGATTATGAATTAGCCGCCCTTTTGAGAGAAAACGATCCGATCCTTGCGGAAATGGCGGAGAAGGGCGAGCTTAAAGAGTTTATAGATTATGCTTTGCCGCTGATAGAAGAATACGCCGGCGGCAGCGACGGTGAAATCAGCATTAACGTCCTTACGGCACTTAAAAACAAATTCTGGCCGGAAAACAGTTAATTTTATCCGTTTCGCCTCGGTCTACCGCCGGTTCCGCGACGTGGGCGACTTTATGGAAGAGCTCAAAAAGCTGAGCGAAGAAAAGAAATAGCGTTTCAAAAGCGCCCGTAATTGTCTTTTCTGGCGCAGTTTTGTGTCCGCATGCGCTTTCGTGTTGACATATCGCGCCGCGGATGGTAATATCATAGCAGTATATACAGAAAGGAAAACGATCATGAAAAAAACACTTGCGTTAATATGCGCGCTCGTTATGCTGCTTTCGCTGCTGCTCGCTTCTTGCGGCGGCGACAAGCCCGCCGAAGATTCCAAGGCGGAAACCTCCGTCCCGGCGGAAGACTCGTCGGCGGCGGATGGATCCGGGACCGAACCCGTTTCGGAGTCCGACGAGGATCGGTATCTCGACGAAAACGGTAAATACGTCAACAAAAACCAGGTCCCGTTCAACGAAGACTGGAAACAGCGCAAGGAATTCCGCGTGCTCGTTTACAGCAACAACGTGCAGACGACCTATTTCAGCGAAGAGATAGAATCGTTTTACGAAACGACCGACGACAAGATACGCGAAGCGGTCGACACCCGCAACCGCGAAATAGAAGACAAATACGGCATAACCGTAAAAGCGGTCGCGGTCGATGACGTCGCGAGCAGATTGCGCGATTCGCTCGCCTCTGATCCGGTCTGCGACGCCGCAATGCCGTTTATGTACGCCGCGGCGGTGTTCGCGCAGGACGGACAGCTGTACGATCTGTGCGATTTTGAAGGATATCTCGATATCTACGCACCGTGGTGGGATCAGAACGCAAACGAAAGTCTTTCTATTGCAAACAAGATATACTTTACGACGGGCGACATTTCCATAATGCAGAAAATAGTCAGCGGCGGCCTGGCGTTCAACAAAAAGCTTTTGGACAGCTATTTCCCCGGGCTCGATATTTACGAGCTGGTCGATCGCGGCGAATGGACTTTTGACAAGTATTATTCTATGTGCAAAGAGGTAACCCACGATCTCAATGACGACGGCGTGATGGACGAAAACGATTTCTGGGGCGCGCTCAGCGCCGGTTCCAATCTGTATTTTTCCGGCGGCGAACCGCTTTGCTCCAAAGACCCGAACGATTATCCGGTAATCAACATAGGCAACAACGAAAGATCCATAGCCATAATGCAAAAAGCGCTCGAGCTCTTAAACGACAAGCGCACGTGGAACATCACCGCGGACGAATTCACCGTGCAGGCGGGCAAATGGGATACGCTGGTGCGCATATTCGGCGAAGGCAGGGCGCTGTTCGCCGGCGCGCTCGCTTCGGCTATTAAGAAATACCGCAAATACGACGTCGTTTTCGGTATCGTTCCCGCGCCCAAATACGACGTCGAGCAGGACGGCTACCACGGCAGATGCAGCAACGTGGCGTACGGCGTGTGCATCCCCACCAACGTGGAAGACCCGTATTTTTCGGCGTATATGCTCGACCTTTTGGCGGTTGGCGGCAAGAATTACCTGACCAAAGCGTATTATGAAGCCACGCTCAAGGGCAAGGATATGGACACCGCCGAAGACGAGCGTATGCTTGACCTCGTTTACAGCGGAATATTCTACGATATTTCCGCCGTTTACAGAATAAATGAACTCGAAGATCTGCTCAAGCTCGACCAGCCCGACCAGTTCAGCCAGCAGCTCCAGTCGGTCCTCCCCATAGTGGAAGGCAAACTTGAAGAAATCGTCGAGAGGTACGAAAATAATTGACAGAACAATATAAAAACGCTCCCGAAAAGCGAATTTCGCTTTTCGGGAGATTTTTTGTCGATATAGATCCCTTGTAGGATCTTTGATATGCTCCGTTCCGGAACTCGATATGCCTTGCGGAAGGTCTTGTTCACGATACCGTCATGCTTGTTTATGAGATAGCAGATGTGCTTTTTTCAGTATTTTTCTTTGCAGTGGTGATGGAAGCGATCAGTTTTCTGCGAATCGTTCCGCACTTGTCTGACACTGTTTTATACTGATACTCCGATAAAGAATGAACTTTGTATAGGATTTCAAGCCAATATTCCGTTTCATAACACTCTTTCAGTGAGATTTCCAGTTTGCTTATAAAATCTGCTCTGCTGTGAGCATATTTTGCTTCATGCGCGTTTGCTCCTATAGAAGAACTCGAACGAAGCAACTGATTCGTAAATACGGATTTCGCCTTTATCAAATCACATAATTCTGTAACTTCAACAGTCAGCTCAACGGCGAGTTCTTTTATTGTTTTTTCTTCCATTCTTTATCCTTTCCGCGATATACGGCTTGCGCCGTGCGATATATTTGCTTTTTGCCCCACAAAAACCTTGTTTTTGCGGGGACCCCCTTGCGCAAATGCGATATACGCTCACTCCGTCCGCGTGCGATATGCTATGAATTCCGTCTCGCACCGAAGGGGCATATCGCGCCGCAGGCATATCGCGTCCAACGGACATATCGCGAATTTCGTCAGGAATTCATATCGCCTTATTTCTTAAACCTGTCGCAGCAGGGATCGTCTTTTTCGGGTTTGGGTTCTTCCGCGGCGGGAGGAGTGGTGCTGCCGAGTCCGGTCATTTCGGAAAACAGCACGTTGTTTTTCACGGCGGTCACGACGTCGGTGGGGACTATGATCTTGCTCGCCTTGCCGTTCGCCAGCGAAGCGAGGGTCTCGTAGCGTTTGAGTTCCAGCACCGCGGGGTCAACGCCGGCTTCGCGCAGGGCGCGCAGACCGTCGGCTTCCGCCTGTTTTGCAAGGAGCACGGCTTTGGCTTCGCCTTCGGCGCGGGCGATGCGCGCGTCGCGTTCGCCTTCGGCGGCGAGTATCATCGCCTGTTTGTCGCCTTCGGCGCGGGCTATCGCCGCCAGCTTGTGGCCGTCGGCCTGAAGCAGGGTCTCGCGGCGGTCGCGTTCGGCTTTCATCTGTTTTTCCATAGCCTCGCGTATCTCCTGCGGAGGCATGATGTTCTTGAGCTCGACGCGGCTGACTTTTATGCCCCACTGGTCGGTGGCTTCGTCGAGTATGGAGGTCATCTCGCCGTTGATCTGATCGCGCGAGGTGAGCGTGGCGTCGAGATCGAGCGCGCCGATGATGTTGCGCAGCGTGGTCGTCGTAAGGTTGCCCAGGGCGAACACCGGATCCTGCGCGCCGTAGGTGTAAAGCTTGGCGTCGAACACGCGGTAGTACACCACGGTGTCGATCTGCATAGTGACGTTATCCTTGGTGATAACGGGCTGGGGCGGAGTGTCGAGCACCTGTTCCTTGAGCGTAACGCGCTTGGCGATGCGGTCGATGAACGGGATGGTGAAATGCAGTCCGGCTTCCCAGGTCTTTTTGTATTTGCCCAGGCGCTCTATTATGAACTGGTTCGCCTGCGGCACAATTTTAAGGTTGGCAAAGATCACGATCGCGGCGAGCACGCCGACGACGATCAGGGGGATATAGGTTTCCATATTGTTTTCTCCTTTCGGAATTTTTAATATCGGTCATTCGGTTCTCAATGCTATTACGGGATCTTTTCTGGAAGCGATGCGCGCAGGTATCAGTCCGGCGGTCACCGTCAGCAGCACCGATATCGCCACCAGTATGAACGCGCCCGCCGCCGGGAGCGACGCGATATTGCCTATGCCCGAAAGCGAACGGATCACGGCGTTGAGCGGCAGTATGAGCAGCAGCGTCACAAGTATGCCCATCACGCCCGAAATCAGCCCGATTATCAGCGTTTCGGCGTTGAACACGCGTGAGATATCGCGTTTTCTCGCGCCCATCGCGCGCAGGATGCCTATTTCCTTGGTGCGTTCCAGCACCGAGATGTAGGTGATTATGCCTATCATTATCGAAGAAACGACGAGCGATATCGAAACGAAAACTATCAGCGCGTACGAAATGAACTGCACTATCGTCGAAAGCGGCGACATTATCATCGCCACGTAGTCGGTGTACTTGACCGCTTTGCCGTCGTCTTCGTGGAGCTCGTTGTATTCGTTTATCACGTTTATGATGTTGTCTTTGGCTTCAAAAGTGGCGGCGTAGATGTTTATGGCAGTCGGCGAATCGGGGTCGACCACGCCCAGCGTCTTGCAGACGTCTTCGTAGGTCGTCGCGCCCGCAAAGCGTTCGGCGAACATGTTTACAAGCTGTTCTTCGGTCATCTGACCCAGGTACAGCTCAAACAGCGCGCGCTGTTCTTCCGGCAGCATGGCGATATACGCCTTGATCGTTTCAAGCGTTATCTCGCCCGTGCCGAACAGCATTCCGGTGAATACGCTGCGCGTCTTGTCGGCAAGCTGCTGCTTGACTATTTGCGAACCGTTGATCTTTTCTATTATCAGTCTCGGCAGCGCCGCAGTGTAGCCGATGTTGCCGCTGTTGGAACCGCCCACGGTGTTTTCGCGCGGGCGGGCGATGCCCACTATCCTGAGCTCAACGGAATCTTCGCCTGTTATAAGGGAATTGACGAACTCTTCGTCTTCCGAACGGTCGGCCCAGATATCGTAGCCGTTCACCGAACGCTCGATTGAATAATACGCGGTCGCGGGCAGCAGCCGGAACGTCATGCCCAGGATCTCGTCGTAGGTAAGCCGCACCTGCTCGGTGTCAAGCTTTTGCCCGGACATCGCGGAACGGACCAGCTCGCCTATCTCGGAAGGATCCTTGAGCCCCAGCGCGTAGAGCACCAGGTCGTTTATTTCGTTGTTCTTGTTTATGAACAGCACTATCTCTTCGGGGCTGTCCGCCCATTCGCCTATTATCTCGTACTGCGCGTCGAGCAGTTCGGCGTCGTCGATCATTTCGCGCCAGACCGAAGCGCCCGAAGACGTGGTCGTGAGCATCTGCATCACTGATTCGCCCATCTCTTCGCCGTAGATCTGTTTCATCACGTCCGAAGGGTTGACCTTTATATATCCGTCGCCGCGCGGCGCGTAGATGTTGAGCGTCACGCCGTAGCCGTACTGCACGGACGACGCGTACTTTGCTATGCGCTCGTCGGATTCGAGGAACTGCTTGAACGACACGAGGTCGTTTTTCTTTATCTGCGAAAGCATGGAATTTATCAGCCGCGCGCCCGACATATCGGAATACACGGCGTCCATTTCGTGCGGGGTGCCTCTTCCGGTGCCGGCCATGGCGTCCATAAGTCCGGACATATCCATAGCCGTCTCCTGCAGCGTGAGCGGATACATCGAAAGCGCGTCTTCCTGAACGCGGTCGATATAGCGCTGTATGCCGTTGGAAAACGCGAGTATCAGCGCTATGCCGATAATCCCTATGCTCCCCGCGAACGAGGTGAGCACGGTCCTGCCCTTTTTGGTGAGCAGGTTGCGGAACGAAAGCGAAAGCGCGGTCAAAAACGACATCGCGGTCTTGCCCGTCTTCACGTCCTGCGCGGCTGAAGCGGCGTCTTTGTTTTCCGTTCCGCGCGGCTCGTCGCTCACGATCCTGCCGTCCAGCATACGGATTATGCGGGTGGAATACTTTTCGGCGAGCTCGGCGTTGTGCGTGACCATTATCACGAGTCTTGTGCGCGAAATTTCTTTAAGTATGCCCAGCACGCTTTCGCTCGTTTCGGAATCGAGCGCGCCGGTGGGCTCGTCGGCGAGTATGATATCGGGGTCGTTGACTATGGCGCGCGCTATCGCCACGCGCTGCATCTGCCCGCCGGAAAGCTGGTTGGGACGTTTGTTTATCTGGTCCGCAAGCCCCACTTTTTCAAGCGCGGCGCGGGCTTTCGCCTTGCGCTCGGCGCGGCTTTCGCCGGATATCGCCAGCGAAAGCTCTACGTTTTCCAGCACGGTCTGGTGGGGGATGAGGTTATACGACTGGAACACGAAACCTATCGAATGGTTGCGGTAGGAATCCCAGTCGCGGTCGGAATATCCGCCGGTGGATCTGCCGCGAATCACCAGATCGCCGGTAGTGTAACGGTCGAGTCCGCCTATTATATTGAGCAGCGTGGTCTTGCCGCAGCCCGAAGGCCCCAGCACCGAAACGAATTCGCAATTTGCAAATTCCATATCCACGCCGCGCAGGGCGCGGACAGCGCCGTCGCCCGACGGGTAATCCTTGGTTATACCGCTTAAAACAAGTAATTTCTCAGTTGCCATCTGAACTTTCGCTTTCTGCTGAAGTCAGCTCGGGGTGGTAATGCTCTATGCATACGCGGTTGTACGGTTTGAACGAATCGGATTTAGAAGATCTGCCGGGCCAGTACGATTTCTGGTCCTTGTTGTAGGGTTCGTAAATGTTGAAGAAATACGGCCGCACTTTTGAAGTGGGGTACTTGTAACCTTCGTATATCAGCGAAGGATCCACGCAGGTGAACTGTGAATCGGTCACCACCAGGTTGGTGGAAAACTTGCGCGGCTCTATGAGTCTGAAAGCCACTTCTATGACTTTGTCCGCGGGGCAGGTGCAGCCGTCCACGCAGATAGCCTGAGTGGAGGTGTCCCACTTGAACATTATGTGCTTGTCGCAGTATTCGGTGGGAACGGTCTCGGCGGTGAAATAGCCGGTGCGTATGCAGCTTTCGCCGCCGGTGACGGTCTCTATGTCGTGGTAGCACGCGTCGGTGGGCAGCTTGCCGCTTACGGTGCAGTATTTCACCTTGATTATGCCGAACGGCTCGTCGAATTCGGATTTATACGCGCGGCCGTTCGTTTCGAGCTTGTCGTACACGCGGTTGAACACTTCTATCCAAAGCCGCAGCGCGGGGTTGTATTCGAATTTGGAAACCGATTTGTTGTTTTCGTAGCCGAACCACACGGCGCCCACGTAGTTGGGGGTTATGCCCACAAAGTACCTGTCGCGGTTGTCGTTGGTGGTACCGGTCTTGCCGCCCACTTCGACTTTGTTCAGATATTTGAATCCGGGGACCGTGACCTTTTTTCCGCCCACGGTGCCCTTGGTCTGGCCGTGGGTCATCTTGTAACCGGTGCCGCCTTCCTCGTTGACGACGTTCCACAGCAGACGGGTCATTATATACGCCGACTGTTCGGAGATCGCCTGGTTGGTCTTGGAAACGCGGTTGTCTATGACCATTTCGCCGTTGCTGTCGCGCACCATCGAAAACGTGCGCAGCTTGCTCACCTGTCCGCGGTTGCCGAACATCGTGAACCCCTGCGCCATCTCGCGCACGGTGACGCCCTGGGTGAACGAACCCAGCGCCACTGGCGAAAGCGCAATATCCGTTTTTATAACGCCGTTGTAGCTTTTGCTTTCCACCAGAGTGGTGAAGCCCACGTTATCCACAAGGTGGCGGAAAAGATTTTCTATCCCGCACATCGCCGCAAGCCGCACCGCGAAGGTGTTCTTGGAATGCTTGACGCCGTCCACCAGGCTCATAAGTCCGTCGTAGCCGGCGGGCGAGTTGGGCGGCCAGTATTTCTGCGTTATCTTGCCGTCGCTCTTCTTCTGGTTTATCGTCGGCGCGTCGAGCAGGGGAGTGGCGTAGGTGATTATGCCGTTGTCTATGCCGTAGCCGTAGACCGCCAGCGGCTTTATCGCCGAACCGCACTGCCGCTTCGCCATAGTCGCAAGGTTATAGCCGCGGTTGGTGGTCTTCTTGCCGCGTCCGCCCACTATCCCCAGCACTTCGCCGGTCACGGGGTCGGCGACTACCATCGCCGCCTGCGGCTTGATGCCGCTTATCTCGGGGAAACAGCTGTCGTTGCAGAACACCTCTTCCATCGCGTCCTGGATTTCCTTATTCATATTTATGACTATCTGCAGGCCGCCGGAATACAGCTTGCGGCTCGCGGAAGCTTTGTCTATGCCGTACTGTTCCATCAGCGCGGCTATCACGTCGTCTATCACGGTGTCGACGTAATACGAATGTATATAGCCGGTCTCTATGGAAGTCGTGCGCTCCATCGTGTTCAGATACAGCGGCACGTTGTAGGCGGAATCGAATTCCTCCTGCGAAATGTAGCCCTGATTCAGCATCTCGGTCAGTATGACGTTGCGGCGCTGCAGGTTGTTGTCGGGGTTGCGTATGGGGTCGTAATACGTGGGATATTTTGGTATGGCCGCCAGCGCCGCGCATTCCACCAGCGTAAGGTCTTTTACGTCTTTGCCGAAATACGCTTCCGCCGCCGCCTGAACGCCGGTGGCGTTCTGCGAAAGGAATATGACGTTCAAATACATTTCGAGTATTTCTTCTTTGCCGAACTGCTTGCTCACGTATATGGCGCGGAATATCTCCTGCACCTTGCGCTGTATGGTCTGTTCGTTATCGCCCGAAACGTTCTTTATAAGCTGCTGCGTTATGGAGCTTCCGCCGTACTGGCCGCCGCCGGGCAGGAAGAACCGTAACACCGCGCCCGCGGTGCGCTTGTAGTCCACGCCGTTATGCTGGAAAAAGCGCTGGTCTTCTATGGACACCACGGCGTCTATGAGGTCCTGCGGAATGTCGGAATAGTTCACCCACATGCGGTTTTCGCTGCCGTGGAGCGTCTCTTCGTCCATAAGTATCTCGTTGCCGGAAGAATCGGTGTAGTATATGGTGGTGTTCGAAGACGAATCGAAACGCAGGTTGTCCAGCCCGTGATATTCCGCGTCGATATTCGACCGTATATACAGCAGAAAAGCGCACGAGACCACCGCGCCGGTTATCATTGCGATAAGCAGTACGGTAAGCAGGATATTAACTATCCAGGTAAACGCTTTCCACAGCACCAAAAGCGCCACTTTGAGCGGATACCACAAAGTCGATCTCGCTATCAGGCGCGTCACCGCGCCCGCTTTCTTTACGCGGGACCCCCCGGCTTGAGAATTGACGGTAGTTTCCATTTATGTTTCCTCTGAATGTTATTTCAACGCCACGTTGGCGTCGCCCAGTATTTCCTTGAGCTCCGATACGAGACCGTCGCCCGCTTTACAGTAAATGTCGGTGGAAACGTAGCGTTTGCCGGTGATCTCGTCAACGACGTAAACGCGTCCGTTCCCCTTGTGTGCGCGCAGCTTGTTCAGCGCGGTTTCAAAGAATTTTTCGTTTTCGGCGGTCTTTTTAAGGCAGACCGAGCGTTCGGCGAGCCGTTCGTCGGGTATCGCGGCGTATACCGCGCGCGCGGTGACGACAAGCACGTCCTCGCCTTCGCCGCCGGAAGGCTCTTCCAGCGCCGCTTCGCCGCGCAGCCCTATGACCGCGCCGTCGGCGAGGAGGGACTGATTCTTTTCGTAAACGTCGGCGAAGAATATCACGTCGGCGCTGCCGGTGAGGTCTTCCACCGAGGCGAAAGCCATCATACGCCCGGCTTTTGTCATCTTTTTGCGCACCGAAACGAGTTGTCCGGTCACAAAGACGGCGCTCTTCAAGGGTATTGTACCCTCCTTTAGACCGCAATACAAGTCGTTAATTGTTACGGAATTGTATTTTTTGGCAAAAGTTCCGAAATTTTTCAGCGGATGTCCGCTCATATAGACCCCCGCCAGCTCTTTTTCAAACGCCAGCTTTTCGCTCTGCGGATAGTCGGGGAACGACGGGTAGTCGATCTTGAGCGCGGTCATCCCGGTCTGCGACGCGTCGAACAGCGAGATCTGCCCCATACGCATCTCGTTCCGCATGCCGGAAAGCGAATCCAGCGCGCGGCCTATCACCGCGAACATACGGCTGCGGTAGATGCCGAAGCAGTCGCACGCGCCGGCAAGCACCAGCGATTCTATCATCTTGGCGTTGCCGAAAGCGGTAACTCTGCACAGAAAATCCTCGTAGTTTGCGAATTTTCCGTTTTCTTCGCGCTCACGCGCAAGGGAATCGGCGAATGCGCTCCCCACGTTCTTTATCGCGGTAAGCCCGAACCGGACGTCGCCGTCTTTGACCGAAAACACTCCCATGCTTTCGTTGACGTCGGCGGGCAGCACCTTTACGCCCAGAGAAGAGCATTCGTTTATATAATTGCTCACGCTCGCGCCGTTCCCCGTAACGGAATTGAGCAGCGCGCACATATATTCGGCGGGGAAATGCGCTTTTAGATAAGCCGTGCGGTACGCCAGCACCGCGTAAGCCGCGGCGTGGCTCTTGTTGAACGCGTATTCGGCGAACGACTCCATCTGCGAAAACAGTTCTTCCGCCGCCTTTGCGTCTATGCCGTTTTTCATACAGCCGTTCACGAACGTCCCGCGTTCGCGTTCCAGCGTGGATTTGTCCTTTTTCGCCATGGCGCGGCGCACTATGTCGGACCTGCCGTATGAATACCCGGCGAGATCGCGGAAAACGCGCATAACCTGTTCCTGGTAGATAAGGCAGCCCATAGTGGAACCGAGTATGGGTTCCAGCTGCGGGATATCGTATTTCACGCTCTTTTCGCGGCGGTTTTTAATGAATTTGTCTATATACTGCGCGGGTCCCGGGCGGTAGAGCGATATCACCGAGGTTATGTCGTTCAGATCGCGCGGCTGCAGCCGCGTGAGCAGCGCGCGCATACCGCCGCTTTCCAGCTGAAAAACACCCGCCGTGCGCCCTTCGCCCAGCAGTTTGTACGTCGCTTCGTCGTCGAACGTGACGGAATCTATTCTGAACCCGGGGATTTTTTGCGCGGCGAGCGTTTCGGCGTCGCGTATCACGGTCAGATATCTGAGCCCCAGAAAATCTATCTTCAAAAGTCCAAGCTCCGCCACGGTCTTCATACCGAACTGCGTCACGGTCACGCCGTCGTTCTGCGCCAGCGGAAGGTAATCGGTTATGGGCGAATCGGTTATGACCACGCCCGTGGCGTGGGTGGAGGAATTGCGCGGACGGCCCTCCAGCCGCTTGGCGAACGAATACACCCGCGCCGCCTGCTTATCGCTCTTGAGCATATCCGCAAGCCCCGGAACGTTCTTTTCGCATTCCGCAAGCGTCATGCCCGAAAAGCGCGGTATCATTTTGGCTATGGAATCGGTGTCGGCGTACGAAACGCCCAGCGCCTTGCCCACCGCGCGTATCGCGGCGCGCGCCTGAAGCGTGCCGAAAGTGATTATCTGCGCCATATGGTCGGCGCCGTACTTGCGCGCCACGTAGTCTATGACCTCCTGGCGCCGCCTGTCGCAGAAGTCTATGTCTATATCCGGCATGGTGACGCGTTCGGGGTTGAGGAACCGCTCAAAGAGCAGGTCGTTTTCTATCGGGTCGACGTCGGTTATCCCCAGAACGTAGGCGGTCAGGCTCCCCACCGCCGAGCCCCTTCCGGGCCCCACGGGGATATCGCGGCTGCGCGCAAAGTTCACAAAATCCCACACTACAAGAAAATAATCGTCGAACCCCATACCGTGTATGACTTCCAACTCGTATTCCAGCCGTTCGGCGTACGCCTTTCCGTCGGCGCCGGGGTTGGAAGCGAGCCGCTTTTCAAGCCCGTTTTTCGCAAGGGAAGCGAGATATCCGCGCGCGCTCACGCCCGCCGGAAGTTCGTACCGCGGCAGGTGGAAGGTGTCGAAATCAAAGTCAAAATTACATTCTTCCGCTATTTTCGCGGTGTTTTCAAGCGCCTGCGGAATATCGGCGAAAAGGCGCGCCATCTCGTCGGTGCTGCGCAGGTAAAATTCGTTTGAAGGCAGGGCGAACGATTTGTCGCCCAAGGTCCCGCCGGTGGATATCGCCATCAAAAGCTCCTGCGTCTCGGCGTCTTCGCGCTTTATATAATGCACGTCGTTGGTGCAGACGAGCGGGATATCCAGCTTTTTGGCTATAGAGACCAGCACCGAATTCACTTTTTGCTGTTCGGTCACGCCGTTGCGCTGCAGTTCTATATAAAAATCTCCGCCGAACACGCGCTTGAATTCCGCCGCCGTCTCTTCGGCTTCGGCGCGCGCGTCTTTGAGTATGCGTTTCGCCAGCACGCCGGAAGCGCACGCCGAAAGCGCGATAAGTCCGCCGTGCAGTTTTTCGAGCGTTTGCATATCGGTGCGCGGCTTGCGGTAGAATCCCTTTATAAACGATTCCGAAACTATTTTCACCAGATTTTTGTAGCCTTCGGCGTCCTTTACCAGCAGCACCAGATGGTACGGCTCGGAATCTACGGGGTGGACCTTGTCTTCCATACGGCGGGGAGCCACGTAGACTTCGCACCCGATAATGGGCTTTACGCCCTGCTTTCTGCACGCTTTGTAAAATTCGGCGGCGCCGTAGAGCACGCCGTGGTCGGTCACCGCGCAGGCGGACTGCCCCAGGGACTTTACCGCGGCGGGCAGCTCCGAAACAAGGCACTCGCCGTCGAGCAGGCTGTATTCGGTATGGACGTGCAGATGTACGAAATCGGGCATTGTCGTTCCTTACTGTTGCTTTTTATTTGTTTCTGTATTTTTCGGCGCGGTCGGCTGTTTTTCGTAAGATGCGGTTCAGTATTTCAGTTTATAAGTCCTGTTGCGGTTCGCGCCTTCGGCTATCACTATATCTTCGGCTATGAGCTTTGAGAGGACCGCGCGGGCGCGCTGCGGGCTTATATTCAAAAGTTCGGCGATATCGGCCGCTTTTGCGAAAGAGCGGTCTGTCAGGAATCCGATTATCAGTTCTTTTTGAACGCCGTAGATTTTTTTATCGCCGGTTTTTATCGCTTGCTTTTTATCGCTTGCGTTTGAAATGGCGAGCGATAAAGTGATCCTGTCCGGATCGAACGACTGCGAAAACGCGGGCTCCGCCCATTTCTGGTCGTGCCATACGCGGTATATGTTGGGAATGCCGCTGCCGGCGCGTTCGCCGATATCTATCAAATTGAAAAATTTAAGCATCGCGCCATTGCGCGGGTCCGAAAAGCCGCCGCTCTTTGCCTCGTCTATGCCTATACGGAAATTGCCGGGGTTTGTAAGCGTGATCATATCGCGTTTTTTAACGACCACAACGCCGCCTCTGCCGTAATAATCGGCGTTTACCAAACAGTTTGCCAGCGCTTCGCGTATCGCTTTATGCACCGGAGTATCGTCGATGCGGAAACCGCCGCGCATTTCAAACGGCGTTTTCAGATCGAGCTGCAGCTTGTTGTAAACGCGAAAATAAAAATCATATACGTTGCCGCTCCAGTCCCCGGAAGAGGAGACGATGCGGTCGGTCCAGCGGTGGATGTCGTCGTGCTCTTCCCGATAATCCAGAAAGAACTGCGGGAATTCACGTACAATTTCATATTCGTTGCCGAACATCAGCAGCCCCGCGCAGGTCGGGTGCTTTTTCCCGTCTTCGCCTATCCCCGCCGCGCCCAGTTTTATGAGAAAATCGGCGTTTTCAAGAGTGTCCCAGACGTGACCCGGACGCGAAAGCCGCATCCTTTGGCGGTATGAGCGCAGACTTTCGGCGTTGAAAACCGCAAGGTCGAGCTTTTCGAGCACGAGCATATCCTGCGTGCGCACCGAAGCGTCGCGGTACATGGCTTTAAGCTCTTCGTCGGTGCATTTATAGTCGCCTTCGCCGTTGCGCCGGTAACTGTTCAGCGGGTTTCCCTCCACATATACCGGCTTATACGCTCTGCCGGCGCGCGGCACGCGAATGACGACTATATGCTTTCCGTCGACTGTCTCTATGGTCACGTCTTTATCCGAAAGGATATTCACGCTCGCCTTTTTTGTGTCGTTGACAAGGTCCCAGAATTCTTTTACCAGCTTTTCCGGCTCCGGCAGATCTATCGCGTAAAGCGATTTGTCTTTGTTTTCCATCACACCCAGCAGTATTATTCCGCCAAGCGTGTTTGCAAAAGCGGAATATGTCTCCCAAATACTGTGCGGAAGTCCGCCAAGCGCTTTTTTTGCTTCGATCCGGTTGTTTTCTCTGTAGTTATCAAGATTTGTAAGATCTATCATCCGCTTGCTCCTGTAATGTGTCCGCAGCGCTTTTATTTGTTCCGGTATTTTTCGGCGCGGTCGGCTATGGTCTGAAGCCGGTGGTTAAGCCCGGATTTGGAAATGGGCGACGAATGCTTGGCGCGCAGCGCGTCGAGCGAAAGCTCGGGGAATTCCAGCCGCAGCCGCGCCGTCTCTTTGAGCGGCGAGGGCAGCTTTTCAAAATCGCGGTGCTTTTTCAAAAGCAGTATCGCTTCGCAGATATATGCACTCGCGGTGGCGGTCTTGTCCATATTGGCGAATTCCGCGTTGCTCGCGCGGTTGGCTTCGCGCTTCATGGATTTGAGCACCGAAAGCTCCAGCACCCGCAGCGCGTCGTGCGAAGCGCCTACGGCGGTGAGGAAGTCGCTTATGGAATCGGTCTCGCGCAGATACACTATCTTTTTGCCGCGGTGCGAACCCCAAAGGGGAGTCACGCCGCATCTTCCCAGCGCCAGCGCCGCGGCGGGCGAGGAACGGGCGTCGAACGAAAGGTAAAACTGCTTTTCGGGGTCGGTCATACTCCCGTGCGCGACGAAAAGCCCGCGCAGAAAACAGGCGGCGTCGTTTTCGCACACCGCTTCGTATCCGGTGCATCTCGTCCCCGCGGAATACGCCGCGCGGCAGCATTCTTTTTTCATTTCAACGGCGGCGAGCCGTTCTTTCAGTTCGTCCGAATAGGACATCACGTTTCTCCCAGTATCCTTATCTCTTCTTCAAGCTCCACGCCGGTCTTTTCCTTTACCGTGCGCTTCACCAGCGCGGTCAGCGCCAGCATATCGGCGGTGGTCGCGCCGCCGGCGTTGATTATGAACCCCGCGTGCTTTTGCGAAACCTCCGCTCCGCCGACGCGCGCGCCTTTAAGACCGCACTGTTCTATCAGCGCGCCCGCAAAGTGACCTTCGGGCCGCTTGAACACCGAACCGCAGCTGGGGAATTCCAGCGGCTGCTTTTCGCGCCGGCGCGCCATAAGATCTTTCATTTTTGCGCGTATCGCCGTCTTTTTGCCGGGTTCCAGCTCGAACGTGGCTTTCAGCAGTATGTATCTTTCGCGCTGGAGCAGGCTCGCGCGGTAGCCGAACCCGAGGTCTTTGTTTTCGAGCGTCACTATCTCGCCGGAAGGCGAAAACAGCACGGCGCTTTTGAGTATGTCTTTGATCTCGCCGCCGTAGGCGCCCGCGTTCATAAACACGCCGCCGCCCACGGTGCCGGGGATGCCGTAGCAGAATTCCGCGCCCGTAAGCGAATTTTCGAGCGCAAAGTTCGCAAGGGCCGAAAGCGTGTCGCCGCAGCAGGCGGTCACCGCGTTCCCCGTGCGTTCCATTCCGCGCACGTTCACGGTCAGCGCAATTTTTCCGCGCACGCCGCTGTCGCTCACAAGCGTGTTCGAAAGCAGCCCGTACACCCGTTTGTCTTCCATCCCGCGCAAGACCTGAGTCAGTTCATACACGTTCTGCGGCAAAAGCAGCGTATCGGCTTTGCCGCCGGAACGGAAAGACGAACGGCGGGCAAGATCCGCGTTTTTTTCTATACGCATAGGAAAAATCTCCTTAAACAGAAAGTCGGTCGGGAACAAAACAAATCATTTGCGTTTCTTTGCGTATCTGCCCTTGTTTTTGTCGGTGATCTCTTTTATCAGAAGCACCGCCTGAAGTCCCAGCCACAGCACGAACGGAAGCGCTATGGAAGCGCCGAGCGCGCGCAGTTCGGGCGTCTCAAAATCCACAAATCCGCCCACGGCGGGGACGAGCGCGGGGATGAGCGCGAACGCCGCGGTGACGAACAGCGAAGGCAGCAGCAGATAGTTGCGGTAAAACAGGTTCGAAAGCGCCGATCCCCTGAAACCGCACACCGTGGTGTAAAGCCACAGCGAAAACGAATACGCGGCGAACGCGGCGCAGCTGCCGGCGCCTCCGCCGGGGCCCAGCACGTTCGCGGCGATAAAGCACATCACGCCGCACACCGCGGAATATATGACAGCGTGGGTCATCGAGCCCGAAAGCCGGTCGGGCGAAACAGAGCCCGAACGGTCGTACAGAGTCTTGGCGGTGACGGGGCAGAACGCCAGCGAAAACGCCAGAAGCGGATTGAGCACCATCCCGTAGACCGTCGCCCCCGGCACGCCGAACGGCAGTCCTTTGCCGAAGGCGAGCGAAAGCAGACACCAGAAGAACAGTATGTAATATCCGGCGGACATATACTGACAGACCGCGGCTATGCGCTTGACCGCAAGCTTTGAACGGCTTATCGCCGTCTCTATCGCAGGGAACCCGGGAGAAGTGAAGCGCACGTCGCATTTCTGCAGCAGCGCGTCCTTGCTCTTGCCCGCCACGGCGAACGAGGCGTTGGCTTCGGATACGATATCCGACTGCCCGGCGGAGCTGACCTGCGCGAACACTTTATGCCGCGCCGCGTTACGCAGCCGCAGGATATACAGCCATTCCTCGTCGGTAAGGCGGTTGAACACGCGGTAGTTTTCGTTGTCTTCGGCAAAAAGGCCTTCGTCGCTTTCGTGCAGTATCTCGGGCGTGCATATTTCAGATTCGCGGCTTATTACGCCCGCGTTTTCGGCGAGATTGTACGCCGCGTAATAGGCGTCGTCGGTGTTGACCGCCAGCGATATGCCGGCGTTGCCCAGCCGGTAGACCGAAGACGCGGTGTCTATGCCGGTCTCGGTGTAGAATCCGGCGAACCCCAGGAAAATGAGCTTGTTTTCAACGTTTATGTCGTGCAGCGATTCCGCCTGCGTGTAGCCCATCGCCACGGCGACGGGGATCTGCGTCTTCGCCATCTGCGAAGCGGAATAGAGTATGCGTTCGGCGCTGCGTTTATCCAGCCGGTAGTTGCGGCCCTCGCGGCGGTAGCCGGCGCAGCGGGCGAGCACGCTTTCGGGCGAACCGCGCAGTATCACGCAGTTTTTGCCCTCCAGCATCCCCAGCACGCGGCACGCCTCGCCGCTGCTGTCGAATTCGGCCTCTATGCGGTAAAAATCTTTTTTGGCGTCTTCCACCGAATACCCCGCGCGCGACGCGGCGTTGACCACCGCCAGCGTGAACTCGCTCCCCTCGTAGACCCGGGCGGGCGCGGATTCGCGGCGCTTTTTGCGTTTTTGCGGCTGCGCTCTCAGCCGTTCCTTGAGCGAAGAGCACAGTATCATACAGCGTATTATGTCGGTGACGTTCGAGCCGCTTCTGGAACTGAATTCCAGCGAATCGAAACACACGAATATCTCTTTGAGCGTTATCGCCGAAGGCGGAAAAGCCATATCCTTGCAGCACATAACGGTGTCGGTGCGCGCTATGGCGGGGACCGAATCGGGCGAGCGGAACACGCATCCCGCCTGCAGCGCGGCGGCGAGCGCCGAGCTTTCGCCGTACAAAAGCAGCACGAAAGCGGTCTCGCACATCGCGCAGCACGCCACGGCGAGCGCGGTAATGAAGGTATCCGAAACGTTTTCGCCGCGCAGCACTCCCAAAAGAAGGAGCACCAGCGCGCCGAGCACCGAAGTCACCGAAACGAGCCGCAGCGCGAACGAGGCGTTGCGCAGATATTTGGGCATTGCGGAAACGGGGTTGGATTCACGCCTCTTTGCAAGCCGCGTGTCTTTGCCCGTGGCGCAGACGATGGCGGTGGCTTTGCCGGACGTGACCACGCTGCCGGAATAGACCATATTTTCGTAAAGTCTGTCTTCTTTGGATTCCGCCACGAACCGGGCGTCTTTTTCCACCGAGCGCGGCACGCCGCCCACGGGCGATTCCATCACCCGGAACGACTGCGTTTCTATAAGGCGCGCGTCGGCGGGGACTATGCTGTCGGTTTCCAGCACTATTACGTCGCCGGGGACCAGACTGCGGCTGTCGGTCGCGAACTGCCGCCCTTCGCGCAGCACCGTGGCGCGCGGCGAGGCGACGCGGTTCATCTTGGCAAAGGTGAGCGACGCGCGGTATTCCAGAAAAGCGTTCACGGGGAACGATATCGCCATCAGAAGCGCCGTCAGCGGGAACCAAACGCCGCCGCGGAACGCGTAAAACATTATGAGCGAGCCCATAAGCAGCACGTTCGGCAGGTTCTTCAGCTGGCGTTCCAGCGATTTGACGAACCCTATCGGCATACCGGTCTCGGTGTTGTCGCCGTACTTTGCGCGGCGCTGTCTGACCTGGCGCCGGTCGAGCCCGGTGACGAGGTCCGAATCCAGATATTCCGCCGCTTCTGCGGGATACATCTCGGGCGGGGTGAGCGTAAGCTCCGAAAGCCGCCGCGCCGAAGCCGCCGTAAAGGTATTCACTTTTGGGTAATCCTTGCCGGCAACGCGGCGAATGTCTTTTTCGGGCATTATATCTTCCTTATAAGGTATTCTGGCTCTGATGGATGAATTCGCATTCCACGCTCGCGCCGCCTTCCGAAGGCGCGTGCAGTATGATTTCTTTTACGGGGTCGCCGTAGCTGTCTATTATGCGCGCGGCGGCGATATCTTCTATGTCGGTCTGTATCACGCGGCGCAGGTTGCGCGCGCCGTATCTGCGGTCGAAGCCCTTCTGAGCTATAAGCTCGGCCTCGGCGCGGGTATAGGTCAGTTTTATGCCTTTTTCCTCCAGCGTCTTTGCCAGATCCGAAAGCATTATCATCGCTATATCGGCGCAGTTTTCAACGTTCAGGCGGTTGAAGACGATTATATCGTCAACGCGGTTGATGAATTCGGGGCGCAGAAAATCTTCCAGCGCCTTGCGCACCTTCGCTTCGTCGCCGGCGCGCTCGGTGGCGTTGAACCCGGCGGCGGGGGAATAGTCGCGGCTGCCCGCGTTGGTGGTCATCACTATGACCGCGTTTTCAAAATTGCACACCTTGCCGTGGGCGTCGGTTATGCGGCCGTCGTCCAGTATCTGCAAAAGCACGTTCAAAACGTCCGGGTGCGCCTTTTCTATTTCATCGAACAGCACTACGCTGTAGGGCTTGCGGCGGATCTTTTCGGTCAGCTGCCCCGCCTCGTCGTAGCCGACGTAGCCGGGAGGCGAACCTATCAGGCGCGAGACCGTGTGTTTTTCCATAAATTCGCTCATATCCAGCCGTATCAGCGTTTCGGGCGTGTCGAACAGATACCCCGCCAGCACTTTTACGAGCTCGGTCTTGCCCACGCCGGTGCTGCCGGCGAATATGAACGATACCGGCTTGCGCTTTTCGCCTATGCCGGCGCGGTTGCGCTTTATGGCTTTCGCCAGCTTGGCGACCGCCTCGTCCTGACCGACTATGCGCTTTTTCAGCTCCGATTCCAGCCGGTCTATCTTGGCGAACTCGTTTTCGGTTATCGCCGAAGCGGGTATGCCGGTCCAGACTTCAATGACCTTCGCCAGATCTTCGGCGGTCAGGTACAGCTTGTCGCGTTCGGCGGAAAGCGCGTCGAACCTGCCGCCGCACTTGATGAGCCGCGTCTTGTAATCGGCTATGGTGCGGTAGTCGTCTTCGCCCTTGTCTTCCTTCGCCTCGGCGGCGTCCATCGCCGCCTGCAGCCCTTTCATCTCGGCCGCCACGCTCTGCAGCTCGTTTATCACGGGCGAAGTCATCGCCAGGCGCGACGCGGCTTCGTCCAGCAGGTCTATCGCCTTATCGGGCAGGAACCTGTCGGTTATATAGCGTTCCGAAAGCCGCACTATCTCGCGGATTATCGTATCGCTTATCTTGACGCCGTGGAACTTTTCGTAATATCCCTTTATGCCGCGCAGTATCGCCTCGGTGTCGGCGATCGAGGGCTCGTTCACGGTCACGGGCTGGAAACGGCGTTCCAGCGCGGCGTCGCTTTCTATATACTTGCGGTATTCGGCGAGCGTCGTGGCGCCTATAAGCTGTATCTCCCCGCGCGAAAGGGCGGGTTTTAAGATGTTGGCGGCGTTCAGACTGCCTTCGGCTCCGCCGGCGCCGACTATGGAATGGATCTCGTCTATGACGAGTATCACGTTGCCCAGCCGTTTGACGTCGTCTATGAGCCCTTTCATACGGTTTTCGAACTGCCCTCTGAACTGGGTCCCCGCGACTATGGCGGTCATATCGACCAGATACACCTCTTTGCCGCGGAGCTTATACGGCACGGCGCCGGCGGCTATCTTCTGCGCCAGCAGTTCCGCCACCGCGGTCTTGCCCACGCCGGCTTCGCCTATAAGGCAGGGGTTGTTCTTCTGCCGGCGGCAGAGTATCTGCATCACGCGGCTTATTTCGGTCTCTCTGCCTATGACGGCGTCGAGCTTTCCGTCGCGCGCTTTGCCGGTGAGATTTATGCAGTAGTTATCCAGATATTTGCTCTTTTTGCGGTCGGAACGCTCGGCGGTGCGGGTCTTGCCGTTTTCGTTTTCGGTCCCGCCGCTTTCGCCGAATATGGCGGAAAGGTCCAGCGCGGGGGCGCGCCCTTCTTCTCCGTCGTCGTCGCCGTCGCCGTTTTCGGCGAGCATGGGCAGCATATCGTTCAGTTCGTCCGCCATGCGCCGGAAATCCTCTTCGGATATGCCCATCTTCTTAAGCAGATCTTTTTCGGGCTTTATTCCTATCTCGTGCGCGCACTGAAGGCAAAGGCCTTCGTTTTTTATTTCGTTCCCGCTCTTGCGGGTCACGAACACCACGGCGGCGCGCTTGCCGCAGCGGTCACAGAGTTTTCTTTCCATAATTGCGGTTTCCTTTCAGTGTCAAAGGGGGAAAAAAGGGTATGTACGGCTCAGCCGTTTCGGCCGGCTTCGCCGGAGTCGCTTTTAAGCGCGGAAGCATCTTCGGGCCCGCGTTTCACGAACTTTAAGAATACGTTGCTGAAATACATTATAAAGGTGAAGACCATCATCCCCAGCGCGGCGTACGTCACCGCGGCGGCGAGAGTCTCGTTCTGATAAAACAGTATGAGCAAACAGACCGCCAGCGCCAGGCACACGGTGTTGAGCTTGCCGTACCACTTGGCCACGACCAGACTGCGCGCTCCCTTTTTGGCAAGGTACACGCCGCCCGCCGTCATAAGAATGTCCTTTACGAATATAGCTATGGCGAGCATCAAACCGTAGCGCGTCTTTATGGCGAGCGACACGCACGCCGCGAATTGCATCAGCTTATCCGCGAGCGGGTCGATTATCTTGCCCAAATCGCTCACCCAGTTGAATCGCCGCGCCAGCCAGCCGTCGAGCACGTCGGTCGCGCTCGCGAGCAGGAACACGCCCAGCGCCCAGTACTGGTGGTTTTCGAATTCGTAAAAGAACAGAAAAACGAACAGCGGCACCATAAGCAGGCGCAGGATCGAAAGCATATTCGGAATGTTTTTTGCTTTGAACAATTTCATATTGCAGCTCCAGTAATTATTTTACACGTTTTATCTGCCCAGCAGCCAGGCGATCAGGTCGTGTTCGGCGAACCATTTGAACACGTAGGTCTTTTCGGGGTCTATGCGCATAAAGAATTCCGAACCCTTCGCCTGCAGGTACGGCAGCGCGTGATTCACTACGTAGACGAACGCGCTCACGTATATCACCGCCATAATAAGCCCCAGAAGCACGCCCAGCGCGGTGTTTGCCTGCTTGAGCACGGGCAGCACGAATATCTTATCCAGCACGAACCCCAGCAGCCGCACGGCTATGAGCGTCCCGAAGAACAGCGCTATGAACGAAAGCACCGAGGCGATCATATCTATAAGCGGGTCCGAAACGAAATTCACCAGCTTTTCCCTTAGTTCGTCGGTGCGCTCGTGGCGCCACTGCTGCCAGGTCTTTTCGAATTCCGAAGTCTCTACTCCGAGTATCTGCAGAATCTCTATGAATTTGGGCGATTCCTTTACCTCGTTGGGGTCGTATTCGTCTTCCTCGGAAGAAACTATCTCGGCGAGCCGGTCGTTCATTTTTTCGCGCACCGTTTCGCAGGTCTTGCTTTCGAGCATATAGGTCTTGAGCTTGCCGAAGAACAGCACGACCGCAACTATCGCGAGTATCACGCTGCCCACTTTGATGAGCGATTTGAAAAATCCGCGTTTTCCGCATACGAAAACGGTTATCAGAACTATCGCTATCACCAGAACGTCAAGAATGGCGCTCATATAAAACACCTCCGTATCAAGGGGCGAGCGCGGAACGGAACACCGCTTTGCCCTGGTATATCATAATTATCATCCCCGAATCGGGGTCGTATATCGAACAGGCGTAAAGGTTGCCCACCTGTTCGGCCGACGCGTCCTTGCCCGTCGCGGCGTCCACGGCGTGCAGCTCGCCCGCGGCGAACACGTACGCCCTGCCGTTTATCATATCTATGCGGCTCACGTCGCTGTTGTAGCTCGTTTCGGATATCGCGTTAAGATCCGAGTCGTAGAACACCACCGTGGTGCCGTTGGAAAGCCCCGCGGTCTGAAAAGCCAGCGCGCAGACGTCGTCGTTCAGGCAAAACCGCTTTATGTCCTCGGTCTTGAACTTCACGCACGACTGTTCTTCGCCGTTTGCGTCAAAAAGCCTCAGCGCGCAGTCGGTCAGCAGCAGATATCCGCCGTCTTCGCGGAAATACGCTTTCCACGGTATTTCGCCGGGAAACTTGTGCAGCCGGTAGTTTTGGGCGTCGTTCACGTCGAACACGTACAGCTCGCCCAGATAGTCGCCGGCTTGCGTGCTGTTCACGGTGCACGCCGCCGCGCTTTTGCCGTCGGGCGATATGGCTATGCCCGAAACGTATTTGTCGGCGAAGTAATAGTCGAATATTTTGCGGAATTCGGGATCGTATATCTCTATCCCCGCGCGGTAGCCGTCGGCGGCGGTGAGTATGGCGTATCTGCCGGTCGACGCCGAAGAGCACAGGTCGTTTATGGGATATTTCGCCTTGTGCGTGTAGATGCGCGCGTAGACGGTGTAGGCGTTCAGCTCGTACGAGCCGCGGTCGCACACCAGCAGGTTGTGGTTGCTCGCAACGCACATCGGGTCGTTCATAAAGTCGCGCTCGCGTAAGAACCGCTCGCCGCTTTTGTCAAAAATCTGCACGCCGTTGCTGTCGCATATCACAAGGTCGCCGCTTATCATCATCGCGCGCGTCCCGGGCGAAGCGTCGAATTCTATCTGCGCGCCGTCGGCGATCTCCGTATCCATATCGATAGACATAAACTTCAGCATATACCTGAAGTTTTCCACGTTGAGCTGGTCGCTGTAGAACGTGAATCCGCCTATGACGAATAATATCAGCCCGAGCAGCATAATATATTTGAGCTTGCTCATCCGCCTGCCCAGGACCTCGTAGTAGTTGAGTTCGGGTTCGGGCAACTCGTAAGACGGATCGCGTTTCTTTTTATTTGAAAAGATCGAAAAAGCACCCATCGTTCAGTAAAACACCCTGTTCAGAAAAAGTCCGTGCGCGGGCGCGGTCCGCCCGGCGGCTTTTCTTTCCTTTTGTTCCAGTATCTGCGGTATATCGGCTTTTATCCTGCCGGAAAGCGTGTCGAGCACGGTGCCGACCATTATCCTCACCATATTGTACAGGAATCCGTTCGCCGTGACGAATATCTTAACGACGTCGCCCTCGCGCTCGGCGCGGAATTCGGTGACCGTGCGCACCGTGTCGGTTATCTTGCTGTGTGCCGCCATAAACGACCTGAAATCGTGCGTGCCTATGAATTCGGCGCCTATACGGTTTATCTCGTTCACGTCCAGCGGCTTTTTGTAAAGGTAAGCCATATCCGGCTCAAACGGATCCTTTATGTACGAATTGCGTATGACGTAGACGTACTGCTTGCCTTTGGAAGAATAGCGCGAATGGAAATCGTCTTCCACCGTCAGCGCCTTCAGCACCGAAATATCGTCGGGCAGGCGCAGATTCAAAGCCAGCGGCAGTTTTCCGTTTTCTATGCCGGCGAGCGAGTCTATGTGGCAGTAATATTCCAGCGCGTGCACGCCCGAATCGGTGCGGCTGCAGCCGGAAAGCTTTACTTTTCTGCCAAGCAGGTCTTCTACGGCGTTCTGCAGCGTCTTCTGGACCGAAGGGAACTTATCCTGTACCTGCCAGCCCGCGTAGCGCGTGCCCTTGTAAGCGATTATAAAGGCGGTCTTCATTATATTATCTCATATCCGTTCAAAAAGAATACTCCCACGCATATGCCCAGCATAAGGAAAAGAAAGATGAAATCCCGCGCGGTGCAGTGCAGGACTTTCATACGCGTCCTGCCTTTGCCGCCGGTGTAAAGGCGGCATTCCATCGCCTCGGCGAGCTCCAGCGCGCGCCGCACCGCCGAATAGAACAGCGGCACGAGTATGGGGATCAGCGCCTTTACCCGCTTGATGAGTCCGCCGGTGTCGAACGACACCCCGCGCGATTTCTGCGCCGAAATTATCTTTTCGGTCTCTTCCACCAGCGTGGGGATAAAGCGCAGCGCGATGGTCAGTATCATCGAAAAATCGTGCACCGGAACTCCGATGAAGCGCAGCGGCGAAAGCACGCGCTCCAGACCGTCGGTCATATCGAGCGGCGAAGTGGTGTAGGTCAGTATGACCGAAGTCCCCATCACCAGGCAGATCAGCCGCAGCATAAGCATAACGGAATTGATTATGCCTTCTTTATATATGTGTATGAATTTCCATTCCCAAAGCAGCGTTTCGCCTTTTACGAAAAAGAGGTTGATTATGGCGGTGAACGCAAGTATGAACGCCAGCGGCTTTACCGAACGGAGGATTATTTTTACGTTGATGCGCGAAAGCGCCACGAGTATCGCGGTCAGCGCCAGCACCGCGGCGAATGAAGCCGTGGAAGAAGACGCCAGCACCGTGACGAGAAAAACTATGAGTATTATTATCTTAAAACGCGCGTCGGTCCTGTGGAGCAGGGAATTGCCCGGGAAGAACTGTCCGGCGGTGATGTCTTTTATCATTCTCCCACCTCCGGTCCCACGTACGGCAGCAGCGTCTTCACCGCGTAGTCCACGGTGTAGATATCGCACCTTTCGCTCTTTGCACGTTTTTTCAGCTCCAGAAACAGACGCGTTATCTGCGGGACGTCGAGCGACGCGGAAAACAGTTTTTCGGCGTTGGCGAATATCTCCTGCGGGGTACCCTGCATAAAGATCTCGCCCTCTTTGAGCACGACTATGTTATCGGAATACCGCGCCACGTCTTCCATGCTGTGGCTTATCAGCAGCATCGTCGCGCCCTCGCCGTCGCGGTAGCCGCACAGGCCGCGGAAGATCTCTTCCTTGCCCTGCGGATCCAGCCCCGCCGCCGGCTCGTCGAGCACCAGCACCTGCGGACGCATGGCTATGACGCCGGCTATGGCGGCGCGGCGTTTCTGACCGCCGGATATCTCGAACGGCGACATTCCGAGCGTATCGCCGTCTATGCCGCAGAACCTCGCGGCGAGCGACACGCGTTCTTCCGTCTCTTCGTCCCCCAACCCCATGTTGCGCGGGCCGAACGCAATGTCGCGCTTTACGGTGTCTTCGAACAGCTGGTATTCGGGATACTGGAACACCAGACCCACTTTGAATCTCGCGGCGTTGGTGAACTGCTTGCTCTGGTTTATGTCCTCGCCTTCCAGATACACCGTTCCGCTTTCGGGCTTGAGCAGCCCGTTGAGCAGCATGGCGAGCGTGGATTTTCCGCTGCCGGTGTGGCCGATTATGCCGGTGATCTTCCCCTTGGGGAATTCCACGTTTATATCTTTCAGCGCCACTTTTTCAAACGGGGTCCCGGCGCCGTAGCGCACGGTGACGTTTTCCAGTTTGAGCGCGGCGTCCGGCTTCGCGGCGCCGTTTTCAACGTCGCTTTCCGCATACGGAATGGGGGATCGTATGAGCTTTTCCAGCTTATCCGCCGCTTCCATCGCGTGCAGGACGTCGGTCGGCGTATCTTTGCCGGCTTTGCCCAGCTTATACATCAGCTCGGTCACCTGCGGCACCGCGAGGTGCGATCCGAGCACGCGCTCCACCTGCGAAAACACCTGCAAAGGAGTTCCGTCGGCGGTTATGCGCCCCTCGTTCATCACGAGCACGCGGTCGGCTTCCACCGCCTCGTTCATATGATGGGTGATGGATATGACGGTTATGCCTTTTTCGCGGTTGAGCTTTTTCATCGTCTCAACTATGTCGCGCTGGCCGGAAGGGTCGAGCATGGAAGTCGATTCGTCGAATATTATGCATTCGGGCTCCATCGCGAGTATGCCGGCTATCGCCACGCGCTGTTTCTGCCCGCCCGAAAGCTTGTAGGTGGAATGCTTTGCGTATTCGGTCATCCCCACGGCGGCGAGCACCTCGTCCACGCGGGCGCGTATCTCCGCCGAAGGCACGCCCAGGTTTTCGGGCGCAAAGGCAACGTCTTCCTCCACCACCGAAGCCACTATCTGGTTATCGGGGTTCTGAAAGACCATCCCGCATTTTTTGCGTATGTCGTATTCGCGTTCCTCGTCGTCGGTGCGCATGCCCGCCACTTCCACAAAGCCGGAGGCGGGCGCGAGCATTCCGCACAAAAGCTTTGCGAGCGTGGATTTTCCGCTGCCGTTGTGGCCGATGATCGCGGTGAAAGTGCCTTTTTCTATTGAAAGCGATACGCCGTTTATGACGGTGGGCAGATCTTCTCTGTATCTGAAGCAAAGATCGTGCGCTTCTAAAAATGCCATTGTGTTTTTCCTTGTGTTTTGCAGTATAGTTTATTCCGCCTGCCAGCGCGCCGCGCTGCCGCAGGGAAGATATAATCCGCTTTGTTTTACTTTGAGCCCTATCTCGTCCGCGCACACCGCGCCGCCGAAACGGGGTACGAGCGTTTTGTTCAGTATGTACCCGCACACCGAAGGCGAAAGCCCGGCCGTGTAGGAATTGAGTATGACGAACGACGGCTTTTCGCAAAGCACGCCGCTTATCGAGTTGACGAGCTCGTCGAGCCGTTCTTCCAGCACCCATTTTTCGCCGCGGGGGCCGCGGCCGAACGAGGGCGGGTCGAGTATTACGGCGTCGTAGTACGAACCGCGCCTCTTTTCGCGTTCCACGAATTTAAGGCAGTCGTCCACGATGAACCGCACCGAATCGCCGGGCAGCGAAGAGAGCGCGGCGTTCTGCTTTGCGCGCGCGACCATCCCTTTGGAAGCGTCCACGTGGCACACGAACGCGCCCGCGTCCGCCGCCGCCGCGGTGGCTCCGCCGGTGTAGGCGAACAGGTTCAGCACCTTAAGCCGCCTGCCGGCTATGACGCCGCGCATATATTCCCAGTTTGCGGCCTGCTCAGGGAACAGCCCCGTGTGCTTGAACCCCATGGGCGAAAGCAGGAATTTAAGGCGCCCGTACGAAACGGTCCATTCCTCCGGCACGTCCTTTTTTATCCATTCGCCGCCGCCGGAAGAGGAACGGCGGTACACCGCGTCGGGCTTTTTCCACAGCGGGTGTTTCTTTTCGCCTTTCCATATCACCTGCGGATCGGGGCGGATCAGTATGTATTCGCCCCAGCGCTCCAGACGTTCGCCGTCCGAAGCGTCGAGCAGTTCGTAATCGGTCCAGTTATCTGCTTTGAACATTTTTTATCCTTATCCGTTCAATTATCGTTGGGGTCGCCGAACGAAAGCTGGTCGGCGTTTCCGCGCGTTTCCTTCCTCGGCGCCTGCAGACCCAGATGCCTGTACGCCGAAGCCGTCGCCATACGTCCGCGCGGAGTGCGGTTCAAGAACCCGAGTCTCAGCAGGTACGGCTCGTAAACGTCTTCCAGCGTCACGCTTTCTTCGCCTATTATCGCCGAAAGCGTTTCCAGCCCCACGGGGCCGCCGTCGAAGTGCTTGATTATAGCGGTAAGCATCCTGCGGTCCACGGCGTCCAGCCCCAGCTCGTCCACGTCAAGCGAACGCAGCGCGGTGTCGGAAATATCGCGCGTTATGGTGCCGTCGCCCATCACGGTGGCAAAGTCGCGCACGCGTTTGAGGAAACGGTTGGCTATACGCGGAGTCCCGCGCGAACGGCGCGCTATCTCGTACGCGCCTTCCGGGGTGATGCCGGTCTCCAGTATCCCCGCCGAGCGCGTGACTATGCGCGCAAGCTCCTCGGGCTCGTAAAGATCCAGCCTGAAACTCATCCCGAACCTGTCTCTGAGCGGCGCCGAAAGCCGCCCGGCGCGCGTGGTGGCGCCTATGAGCGTGAACTTTTTGAGCGGTATCCGCACCGAGCGCGCCCCGGGCCCCTTGCCCACCATAATGTCTATGGCAAAGTCTTCCATCGCGGGGTAGAGCACCTCTTCCACCGGCCGCGGAAGGCGGTGGATCTCGTCTATGAACAGTATGTCGTTGGGCTCCATCGCCGTGAGCAGAGCGGCGAGATCGCCGATCTTTTCAATAGCGGGGCCGGAAGTGATCTTAAGGTTCACTCCCAGTTCGGAAGCGATGATGCACGAAAGCGTGGTCTTGCCCAGGCCTGGGGGCCCGTGGAGCAAAACGTGGTCCAGGCTGTCGCCGCGCTGGCGGCACGCTTCCAGAAAAACGCGCAGGTTTTGTTTTACCTTTTCCTGACCCACGTATTCGTCCAGCGTGCGCGGGCGGAGCGATATTTCGTTTTCGGCGTCTTCTTCGGTGAATTCGCCGCCGGTGATGCGCGATTCAAAATCGTAGCCGTTGTCTGCTCCGTCGTATGGAGCGTTCTGATTTATGGGCATGTTCCCTCCGTCTGCTCAAAGTCAGCCTAAGCGGTTGAGCTTTTTGAGCGCGTCTTTGATTATATTTTCAAGCGGCTGGTCGGCGTTTATGCCGCGCAGCGCCTCGGCGGATTCGGCTTTGGAATACCCCATCACCGCCAGCGTGTCGGCGGCGTCCGCCAGCGCCGAAGGCAAAGGCCCCGCGGCGGCGCCTTCCGTAAGATCCAGCTTGCCTTTGAGTTCTATTATCACTTTCTGCGCGGTCTTCAGCCCCACGCCGTTCGCGCGCGATATCGCCTTTGCGTCGCCGTTTGCCACAAGCGAAGCGAGCGACTGCGGCGTGTAGAGCGAAAGTATCGCCATCGCCGCGCGCGGCCCCACGCCCGAGACCGAAAGCAGCTTTATAAAGCATTCGCGCTCCTCCTCGGTGTAAAAGCCGAAGAGCTCCATCGCGTCTTCGCGCACGTTCAGGTAGGTGTACAGCTGCGCCTGCTTGCCGTAAAGCGGCGCGAGCTTTTCGTGCGTGGCGAGCGAGACGTAAAGCATATACCCCACGCCGTTCGCGTCCAGCACCGCAAAATCGGTGCGCAATTCGGCGAGCGCGCCCTTTATGTAGTAAAACATATCAATTTGCTCCTTTACTTGTCAAAGATGTTCGGCACCGAACGCATCGCCTGGTTGCCGTGGCATATCGCCACCGCCAGCGCGTCGGCGGTATCGTCGGGTCTGGGGTCGGAATCAAGCTTGAGTATGACGCGCGTCATATATATGATCTGCTTTTTTTCCGCCCTGCCGTAGCCCACCACCGATTGCTTTATCTGCAGCGGGGTGTATTCGTAAATGTCCAGCCCCTGCTTCTGCGCCGCGAGCAGTATCACGCCGCGCGCCTGAGCCACCGCGACCTCGGTCTTCTGGTTGGTGTTGAAGAACAGCTCCTCCACCGCCATCACGTCGGGTCTGTGCCGCACTATGATATCCGTCAGCTGATCGTATATCTGCGCCAGGCGGTTTTCCAGAAGCTGGCGCGGCTTGGTGATTATGGAGCCGTATTCCAGCGCGCGGAACCTGCCGCCGTTCGCTTCGACCACGCCCACTCCCACCGTTGCCAGACCGGGGTCTACGCCCAATATAAGCATATATACCTCCAAAAAGCGATAATCTGTATATTTTAACACTTTATAATATCACATATCAGCCCGGCAGTCAATAAAATGATTACATAAAATTTGTTAAAAAAGCGAAAACTGCAAAAATTTTTAAAAAGCTATTGCAAATTCGCGCAAACGGTATTATTATATACGCGCAAGAACACATACACACGCTCCGGAGGAAGATATGACCAAAGAAGAGATCATTGAACTCATCGCGAAAAAACTGCGCATAGACGTGGATTCCATAGAAGACGATTCCAACCTCGTCAACGACCTCGGCGCCGATTCCATAGACCTTGTCGAAATGCTTATGGAAATCGAAAGCGCGCTCGACATCACCGTTTCCGACGAAGAGGCGGCTGAGCTCAAGACGGTAAGAGACGTGGTCGATTTCATCGAAGAGCACGAGTAAAATCGCAGAGCGCATTGAAGCGGCGAATT
>DBXS01000019.1:0-679 GCA_002310055.1 Clostridiales bacterium UBA1206
AAACCGAGGAAGGAGGATAAAAAAACAGGAGCAGGCGAGCCTGCTCCTGTACATAAGAGATTATTATCTCTTGCTCCAAAGAAAGAAATCAATCTTTTTTGTATCGCTGATTGCATTCTTATACTTTGGCAATTCGCAATCAAAACGGTCAATGCACCGCTGTCCTTCGGGAGAATGAATGAATTCCTGATAGCATAGTTGGATTCTGGAATAAATGCTATCAGCAAATTGTATACGTTCTTCAAGCGGCAGTTTTCGAGATTGATCCCATTCTTTTTTTAGACTTAAATTTGCAATGACATACTGATCCCAGATCGGTTTTGAAGTATCAATGGTTGCAATCAGTTTGCTGACAAAGGACACTTCTAAGTTGCTATCGCACTTATGTAGTTCACTAAGCAGTTCAATAAATGACCGATGCTTAGTTTTTTGCTCTTCAAGCAATGAGTAGTAAAGATTATACCATTGAGGGGTTCTGCTTCGAACCCTATAAAAACCGTTGTAAGCTTTGCGATAATCAGCAGTTGCTACAAAGTTATCATTTGAAGCACATTCAACCAAATAGCAGTATGTTTTGATATTAAAAGCGGTCTCAAGACATTCTCCGATGACTTTGCTGGGATCTAACAAACAATTCATTGTACACCTCAGAATTAAAATACGAGTGGTCATAACTCGA
>DBXS01000019.1:714-48668 GCA_002310055.1 Clostridiales bacterium UBA1206
TATGAGCCCGACGAGCTACCGACTGCTCTACCCCGCGATATAGAATGTTCCGCCCGGAATACCTTTGATGTGAACGCTTTCTTCACCGGAAGCATTTGAACGGTGCCGGGCGACGCTTATTGATGAATATGGTGCCGGACACCGGTCTCGAACCGGTACGAGATTTAAGTCTCACGGGATTTTAAGTCCCGGGCGTCTGCCAATTCCGCCAGTCCGGCGTGACAGCTTGATTATAATAGCACACTTGAGCGCGATTGTCAAGGGGAAAACACAAAAAACTTTTTTTTGCCAAAAGCGGGCGCGCCCAGGCGTTACGCGGCTTTGACGCCGCCTGTTATACTATTCCGTTTTCAAAAGCTCATCAAGCGGTTTGAATTCTTCCGACGCGGCGAGCTTTTCTTCGTGCATGATCCCGTTCTTCCAAAACGTACGCAAAGCGTAAGGGGCGAACGAGCGATCGGCGGGCGTGGAGCTTATGATACGGTATTTGTCGCCGACTATCTCGACGGCGGCGCAGTTGGAAACAGAAAGACCGACTTTATTTATATGCTTCAGACTGTTGATTTCGCTTTGGCGTTTCCATTCATTCTGGCAGTGCGGCGAAAAATAGGCGTCGACAAACCCCAGCCCCGGTATTTTGTTTACTTCTTTTTCCCTGTAGCCCGGCGAATCGGTGTTTCCCAGCGCGAACCAGCAGATAGCGCCCGCAGAAAGGCCGCACATTACCTTGCCCGCTTCCCAAGCGCGCTTAAGCAGCGAATCGAACCCGGTGCGTCGCCAAAGGCCCATCATTGCGGCGGTGTCGCCGCCGCCTTCGTAAATTATATCTGCCCATTCAAGGCATTCCCGCGCCTTTTCGGGAGATTCGTCGAGAGCAGACGCGTTAAGAAAACAGAATTCGCAGCCGTAAAGGCCGGCGTATATGCGCCGCATGACTTCGCCGTATCGCTCTTCGTGTTCACGTCCGTATGCAAACTGCGCGTGCGCAAGCATAAGGAAGCGCGGTCTTTCTTTTGCGGCAAGACGTATTATTTCTTTGTCGATTTCGGCGGTCTCGTAAGGCAGCCGGACGCCGCCGCTGCTGACGCGCCCGCATTCGCCGCCGCCTATGGCCACGATCTTTTTAACTACGCCGTTCATTTAAACACATATTCCTTTTTTGCTTTATTCCTCCAGCATAAACACAAGCGTTACGGGATTATGGTCGGAATAAGCGAATCCGGTATCTTCGACGCGGGATGAGATCACTTTCACGTTATCCGAAACGATAAAGCCGTCGATGGTGATGACGAACTGCTCGGGCGTATAAGGTCCGTCGGCGTTGCGGCAGGACGGCACGTCTTTTCCGTCCCCCGTGGGAGAAACGAGCGAAAGCCCGGTGCCCTGAAGTTTTTCGAACGGGAAGCACTTTGCCCAGGCGTACTCGCTGTCACTCGCCTTGAACGGGTCGGTATCGGCAGAAAACAGGTTCTTATTGAAATCGCCGGCGCAAACTACGTAATTGCCTTTTTCGTATTCGGCGCGCATATCCGCAATTATCATTTCGGCCTGCTCGTCGGATATCTTGCCGTCGGCGGTGTACGCCGAAAGGTGAAGGTTCACTATGATGAGTTCCCTGCCGTTTTCGAGCGCGTACCGCGTTACGCTGTAGCATCTGTCGAGATCGAGCAGCTTGCGGACGCCCGATTCCACGGGCAGGCTGCGCCTGAGCGAAGAAGCGGGCGCAAAGCGCGAATATGATATGATGCCCGAACGGTTGGCGCCGATAGGTTCGGTGATGGGATAGAACAGGTACGGCGAATCGTAATTCTGGGCGTATACCGAAGAATACGCGGAAAGCTTTGCGTTGAGAGATACGCGCTCGTCGTAATGATAAGTGCGCGTGCCGTCGGTATCGACTTCCTGAAGATTGATATAATCGGCGTTTAGGGCAAGCAGATACTCGCCGATTTTTTCCATATTGGCGACCAGTCTGTCGTACGACCACGCGCGCGACTGTGTGCCGCCGTCCATAAAGAAACCGTAATCGGGCTCATAGGCGCCGAAACCGATATTGAAGCTCACGAGCTTGTATTCGACGCCTGCGGCGGGGACGCCGGAGCCCGAGCCTTCGACTTTGAGCTGAACGTTATCCTCTATGCGGCTGTACGCCAGAAAAACGTACGCGACGTAAGTTCCGGCGACGAGCACGGCGATGACGACGAGCGCCAGCAGCCAGACGAATAAAGATTTGATCGCGGATCTTTTACCTTTTTTTGCCATTTTCACCCTATGTGACCGGCGCGTTATCCGCGCCGGAAGTCTTCCCTTTCCTCTTCATCGTGCGGGATATCGCAGATCGCCCGCAGAGACTCCTCTTCGGCTTCGCACCCGCAGGCGAACTGCGCGAGCCCGGTGCATTCGGTAGCCGAAGCCACGTCGCTGACTTTAAGATAAGGGATCTTTTTGTTTTCTTTGCGTTTTTTGCCCATAAAACACCACCGCGGTTAGTATTCCCTTTAATCGCGGTAATATTTATAATAAGCCATAACGGTGCGCTCGCGGTTTTCGGTCTTGTCGAAACCCGTGAGATACACGCCTTCGAGACTCATGAATTCCCAGCACGCCGAAAGCTCGTCGATCTTGCAGCGGAAAAGCGTCTTTTCGCCGCAAATGACCGAAAGGTCTTCGCCGTAAACCGAAAGGAACCCGTCCTTGCCGATTATTTTATCGTTGGTCTCGCCTTTTTCCAGGACATACCGCACAAGTCTGCCGTCGAGTTTGTTCGCCATATAGCGCTTGAATTCGACCGAATCGGTATCCTTTGGCGGTTTGTCTTTTTTCTTGAACGGCCACATCACTTTATGAAAAGCAGGCGTTTGAAATATTCCACCGTGTAGCGCACGCCTTTATCGCCCAGCTCGCCCTGCCAGGTGGCGGAATGCGGTTCTATGGAAAGCACGCCTTCGTAGCCGAATTTGCGGAACACCGAAACGAACGCGCCCCAGTTGATGGTGTCGAGCCCCGCGGGGGGATCGTCCACGTGGACGCCGCCCACGTTGATGGTGCCTTTGAGATGGATATGGCACACCTTGTCGCCGTATTTGACGATCTCGCGCATATAGTTGCGTCCGCCGTTGATGGCGTGCGACGGGTCGTATTTTATGCCCAGTCCTTTGAGGTGGTCGTGCACGATATCCCATTCGTGGGGTTTGTCTATGTAGTTGTCCCAGCTGCAGTTATAGGTGCAGATCTTTACTCTGCCGGCGGCGTATTCCATAAGAGTCTTTATATATTCCACCGCCGCGGTGATATTGGAAAAGTACGACTGCCCTTCCACGTAGTTGACGCCGCAGATATACACCGGGCAGCCGACGTACGCGCAGAAATCGATAAGCGCCTTTTCGTCGGAAAGTTCCTTTTGGTTGAAAGACATATCCGCGTTGATGCGCGGTCTGCCCCATCTGCCGACGGCGCTGATATATACGCCGAGCTCGGCGATATCTTTTTTGAACGTTTCGGCATTATTCGTGACGCCGGTCACGTCGTCGTAATTGATATCGAATTCGGCGTAAGCAAGCCCCAGATCCTTTGCGTATTCAAGCCCTTTTCTGTCGTGAGACGGTGCGATGATACCTAATTTCATTGCTGCTGCTCCTTTTCTTCTTTTTTGTTTTCTTCTTTGTTTTCTTCAAGGTCTTTTTCGGTCTCGGCCGTTATGTAAAGCGGACGGGATTTGGTTTCGAGATACGTTTTGGAAATATAAGTGCCGAGTATTCCGGTGCAGAACAGCTGCACCCCGCCCACGAACAGCACCACGCACAGCGTGGAAGCCCATCCGGCGGCGGAAGCCACGCCCGCAAGATGGCGGATGACGATGACCAGGATGCCTATGAGCGCGATGAAACAGAACAGGAATCCGAAGAACGACGCCAGAGCGAGCGGCGCGGTGGAAAACGCCACGATGCATTCGATGGAATACTTGAACAGTTTCCAGAACGACCACTTGGTCTTGCCCGCCACGCGCTGGATGTTATTATACGAAAGCCACTTCACCTTGAACCCGACCCAGTTGAATATGCCCTTGGTGAAGCGGTTGTATTCGGGCAGGCTCAAGATAGCGTCTACGACTTTGCGTTTCATAAGCGAAAAATCGCGGGCGCCGGGGGTCATTTTGACTTTGGATATCTTATTGATTATGCCGTAGAAGATGCGCGCGAAAAGCGAACGGATGGGGGGTTCGCCTTTGCGGTTGCTGCGGCGCGTGGATACCGAATCGTAGCCTTCGTTTTCGATATACCCGAGCATTTCGGGAAGCAGCGAAGGGGGATCCTGCAAGTCGGCGTCCATAATGGCGACGTAATCGCCTTTTGATGCTTCGAGCCCGGCGTACATCGCCGATTCCTTGCCGAAATTGCGCGAAAACGAAACGTACCTTACGCGCGCGTCCTTTTGCGCGTATTCACGCAGGACTTCGAGCGTTTTGTCGGAACTGCCGTCGTCTATGAAAATAAACTCAAAATCCACGCTTTCCATCTGCGCCGCAACGCGGGTGACCTCTTCGTAAAAGAAAGGGATCGCCTCTTCTTCGTTGTAGCACGGGACGATGGCGGAAATGAGTTTTTTATTCTGTGCCATATCACCGCTCCTTGCTTTTTTTTTGATTTTATCACATAACGCGCTCCGTGTCAAGCAGAGCGCCGAATTTTATTGACAAAACGGCCGGCAGGTGGTAAAATATGCGCAAGGAAGAAAGGCGGTGTCCGCTATGACGGATTACGGCAGATTCAGCACCGAAAAGGTGCTTGAAGCGAGCAAAAACATAGACAAAATGAGCGCGCTGGAGATAGCGGAGCTCATCAACGCACAGGATAAGACCGTGGCGTACGCCGTGGAAAAAGCGCTGCCCGAAGTTGCGCGCGGCATAGACGCGCTGGCCGGCGTGCTCAAAGGCGGCGGAAGGATATTCTACTGCGGAGCCGGCACCAGCGGACGGTTGGGCGTGCTGGACGCTTCTGAATGTCCGCCGACGTACGGCGTTGCGCCCGAGACCGTTCAGGGCGTGCTCGCGGGAGGCAGAGAGGCGGCTTTCGAATCCATAGAAGACGCCGAGGACGACGAGTTTTCCATAGTGCGGCAGCTTAAAGACGCCGGATTCTGCGCAAAAGACGCCTGTGTGGGGATATCTGCGAGCGGCAGCGCGAAATGCGTTCAGGGCGCGCTCAAATACGCGCGCGGGCTCGGCGCCGCGACGGTCGCCGTGAGCAACAACGCCGATTCGCCGCTCATAGAGCTTGCGGATATATCCATAATCGCCGTGGTGGGGCCCGAGGTGATAAGCGGTTCCACGCGGATGAAAGCCGGCACTTCGCAAAAAATGATACTCAATATGTTATCTACCGGCGCGATGGTCAGATACGGCAGGACTTTGGGCAATCTTATGGCGTATATGGTGCCTTCCAACGCCAAGCTCGCCGAACGCGCGCTGAGGATGATATGCGCCGAGACCGGGGCCGACAGAGAGACCGCGTACGCCGCGCTGAAAAAGAACGGCGACGTTATAGCCGACGCGATACGCGAGCTAAAAGGCGCAAAATGATAAGACTTTTTCCGCGGAAAGCCTGATTTTCCGCGGATTTTTTTGCCGTTTTTTATAAAACCTATTGCATTCTTAATAAGAATGTGCGATAATACACGGAGTAAAAGGAGTGATTTTGTCTTTGGTTCCCCGAAGTATTGCGCTGATAATCATGATAATCGCCGCCGGCTTTTTCGCCGCGGCGGAAACGGCGTATTCTTTCTGCAATACGGTACGGCTTCGCCTGCTCGCCGAAGACGGCGGCAAAAGAGCGAAGCGCGTGCTTAAACTTTTGGAAAACTACGAGCGCACAGTGGTGACGCTGCTTATCGCCATAAACGTCATCCACGTCATAGCGGCGTCGGTATCCACGGTGATGGCGACCGAGCTGTTCGCCGACATAGGACCTATCATTTCGACCGTGGTCATAACGCTCGCGGTGTTCCTTTTTTCCGAGACCCTGCCCAAGAACGTGGCGCGCGCCAACGCGGATTCGCTGGCGCTGGCTTTTTCCGGCACAGTGCTGTTCTTTTCGTACCTGCTGCTTCCCTTCTCGGCGTTTTTCATCCGGCTGGGCAAGACGGTCAAAAAGCTTATGCGCATCAAAAACGACGAGCCGGCGCTTACCGAAGACGAGTTCGCCTCGCTCGTTGAAAACGTGGAAGACGAAGGGCTTATTGAACCCGAAGAGACCGAGATAATCAAATCGGCGATCGAGTTCGGCGACCTCACCGCGGTCGATATCATGTGCCCGCGCGGCAGGATATCGGCGATCCCCATCAACGCTTCGCCCGAGCGTTTGAAGAGCATAGTCCTGGAAGAAAAATATTCGCGTTTCCCCGTCTACGACGGAAACATAGATCACATACTCGGTACGGTGCAGTCCGCCACGATACTGTGGAACTTCGTCCACAACAAAAAGTTCCGCATAAAGGACCTGCTTTCCAAGCCGTATTTCGTGCTCCCCGACACACCGCTCTACGACGTGTTCGAAGAAATGGGCCGCAAGCGCACCCACCTTGCGCTCGTCCGCACCGCGGAAGGCAAGATCGCGGGGCTTTTGACGATGGAAGACATTCTTGAAGAGATAGTGGGCGAAATATACGACGAGGACGACGAAAACGCCTCCGATATAACGGAAGGAGGCAAAAAGTGATGCTCGAGACCGTACTTTGCATACTCATCCTCGCGTTCATCATACTTTCGGCTTTCTTCTCTTCCGCCGAGATCGCATTTGCCAAAGCCAATTCCATACGCATTAAGAAACAGGCGGAATCCGGCGATGGCAGAGCCAAAAAGGAACAGTTCATCAACGAACACTACACGCGTTCGCTTTCGACGGTGCTGGTGGGCAACAATCTCGTCAACATCGCCGCGTCTTCGGCCGCCACGGTCATATGCGTGCGGCATCTGGGCGCGAGCGCCGGCCAGACCGTGGCTTCGGTCATTCTGACCGTGCTGCTTCTGATATTCGGCGAAACGCTGCCGAAGATAATCGCCGCCGCGGTCCCGGATAAGCTCGCGCGCGCGTACGCTTCGCCGCTGCGATTCTTTATGGTGCTGTTCTTCCCCGCCGTGTGGCTGGTGGATAAATTCGTGAACGCGCTCGCCCCGCTCTGGACTCCCAAAGAAAAAGCGCCTTCCGTAACGCCGGAGGAGCTGAGCGAGATCGTCGACGACATAGAAGACGAAGGCGTGTTTTCGGAAGAAGACAGCGAGCTTATAAAATCGGCGATAGATTTCACCGAGACCACCGCGCAGGATATACTAGTGCCGCGCGTGGATATGTTCGCCATAGACATAGAAGACGAAGACGGACTTGAAATAACCGACGAATTCTACAAGTTTTCACGCATCCCGGTCTACCGCGGGAGCATAGACAACATAATAGGCATACTGCCTTCCAAGCGTTTTCTGCGCGAACTGGCTTCCGGCGGAAAGCCGAAGATAGAAGACCTGCTGCTGCCCGCGCTGTTCGTGCACAAGACCAAGCCGTTAAGCAGCATAATCGACGAATTCCGCAAGCGCAAAACGCAGATAGCGGTGGTCGTGGACGAATACGGCGGCACGATGGGCATACTCACCATGGAAGACATCACCGAAGACATAGTGGGCGATATCTTCGACGAGCGCGACGAAGTCGAAGACGACGTGCAGAAGATCGACGACAATACCTATATCGTCGACGGCAGCGTGAACGTGGAAGACGTCTTTGAGCTGTTCGACTGGGAGCCGCAGGATTTTGAGACCGAATACACCACCGTGGGCGGCTGGGCTACCGAAATGCTGGACAAATTCCCCGTTGCGGGCGACAGCTTTGAATACCAGCGGCTTAAAGTGACCGTGCTGAAAGCCGCGTCGATGCGCGTGGAATCGGTAAAAGTCGAATACACGCCTCCCGAGGACGAAGCCGAAGATGAGCCCGAAGAAGAGGAAGAAAAAGAATAAAAAACAAGTAACAAAGAAAATAGTTTCCGGATCTGTACAGATAGTTAAGCAAGGGCAAAGTATTATATTTCGCAAACAGATTCGAGGTTTAACAAATAATGAAAAAGTTATTGCATTTCCTTGAGCGTTTAGAGCAGAATAAGATATATTATCGTCTCAATAGGATCCGTGACAGCATTCTTATTGAAATAGCGGTTCCGGGCGAAAGATGGGAAGTTGAATTTTTCGAAGACGAACACATTGAAGTAGAACGTTTCAAAAGCGACGGGAATCTTTATGACGGTTCCGTGCTTGAAAAGTTGCTCGAAGATTTTTCGGATTGACGAATGACTTACCCTTTTTAAACTTTCGGTAGGTTTTTATACGGCAAGCGCATCCTCACACGCGGCAGCGTTATAAAGGCAGCGCTCGTGCGGTAGCTTATGATACGACACGATTTCCGAAAGTGAAGTGAGCGGGCGGAATAATATCTGCCCCTTTTTTAAACTTGATACTGTTTCGGTGGATGCTTTTATATTCAAGTATGGGACAATAACCGTTCCAGGCGCTTTTCTTGACGATTTTAATGCAGCAGTTCGTGGAACAATCCAGTTTTTAGGAGGGTGAAATATGAATAGAAAACCGGATGTTGAGGCCATATTTGAGTTTAATAATGCAAAGACTCATCCTGTAGAAAATGGATATAGGCCCGCACATCTATTAAGATATTCTGACAATGGCTATCTTACAACTGGAGAGCACTTTTATTACAACACAGAGAAAGTGTATCCAGGAGAGAGAGTAAGCGGAACCATCACGTTTATTTCGCCTGAACTATATCCGCATTGCATGCGAGTTGGTGAAATAATCAGCATTCAAGAAGCGAACAAGGTGGTCGGTTATGCTTATATAACAAGAATATTTAATCCTATTTTGGAAGAAAGAGTTTAGCTAAACAAAGATATAAAGACATATAAAGATAGCTTTATGATACAGTTACACTTCCGGCGGGATACAGTACACCACGCCGCTCGTGTCAACTCTTACGTTCAAAGAAGGATTCGACGACGACCGCGACGTATTCATATACATATGACGATTCGGGAAATATCACCGGTAAATATGTATACGCCTATACTACCGGCACGCTGCCTTCGACTTATCAGGATCATATTTCTTACGGCTATTCGACCGGCGCGTGGGGCGATATGCTCACGAGCTATGATGCGAAGAAAAAGAAAAAGAATAAAAAACAAGCAGACCGGAAACATACCGGTCTGCTTTTGATTTGCTGAACATTTATTCTTTTCTGAGCATTATTTTGTCCGCCATCACGTCGGCAAGCGAATCCGCGTTAGTCGGGAACGAATACTCGGCGCCGTCGGTCTTTATGCAAAACAGCGCGCTCTTGATGACGCCGTGATTTTTGCCGTAATCGGTCTCGGTAAGCAGTTCTTCTACGGAAACGCTCTGCACGGCTTCGAATTCGATGGGGTAAAAATCGGTCTCGGTCTCGTCTTTTACGGTGGAAAAGCGCATAATGTAAACGTAAAGTCTTTTTGCGGTAAGCAGTATCTGCGCGGCGGAATATTTATCGGTGCGGAACCTGCCGTCCATCCCGCGCTTGAGCTCGCTCGTGCCTTCGCCGTAAAAGAACCCTTCGGCGAGATAATTATCGGTGAAATGCGGCGTGTGCTCGAGAGCGGTTATTCTTTCTTCCGCAACGGCGCGCAGGTCGCGTATCTTAACGCTTATACCGCGGTCGAATTCGCTGTCGCGCGGGAAAGAGACCAGGAAAAACAGTATGAGCATCACGCCCGCCGCCAGGATGACGGTGAAGATGTTTTCGATCTGGACGTATCTGCGGAAGAATTTTCCGAGCAGCACGACGCCGCCGATGACGACGAGCGGTATCCCGGCGTAAAGCATCCTGTAGCTGCGGTGGAAATAGCGGTTGTTGCTTTTGAAATCCATAGTATACCTGCTTTCGGTTTTAATGATGTCATTATATCACGCTTTTGCGGTTTATGCAATATATTTCTATAAATATTCGGATAAACCGTTCGTTGATATCTCTTTGCGCCGCCGGATGCCTTTCCGCGTTTGCGCCTTTTTGATACGGCGCGCGTTTTTATGTTGACAAGAGGTATAGTTTGGTATTATAATAATGACAATATATTAAGCGCGGCGACGCGCCGCGCGAAAACAGGAGGCACAGATGCTTACAGATCTTTTGAGCAGACACAAGCAGGAATTTCTGCCCGGGCTGCACACCGAGCTGCGCGCTCAATGCAGCCGCACCAGAGGCGTCAGTTTCGTTTCGGGCAATCTTATGGGCAACACTCGCCAGGATACTTCCGGCGTATGCTGCCGCGTCTACAAGAACGGCGTTTACGGCTTTTCTTCCGCCGCCGAATACGACGACGAAAACGTTAAAAACGTGATCCGCGCCGCCGGCGAAAACGCCGAATTCATGGATTCGCGCGTTCGCAAAGGCCGCCCGGCTTTCCCCGCGATCCCCTATTCGTCGCGCATGACCGACGCGCACATCAACGAAGTTTCGCAGAAGACTTATATCGACTATCTCAAGGCGCTCGACGACTATATCGTGGGCAAATATCCCAACCTCGCAAGCCGCACTCTCATGATGAGAGAAGACAGCATGGAAAAACTGCTGGTCACTTCCGACGGCGTGGACAGCCACTTCGCCGCGCCCAGAAGTTATATCTACGTCATACTTTCGGCGCTGACTCCGGCGGGCGTTCCGGTAGAGCTGTTCAAGGCGTACGGCGGCAGGGGCTCGTTCGATATGAATTTCAGCGATCCCGCCGAGCTTTACGGCGAAATAGACAAGCTGTATGAATCGGTTATGAAAAAGCGCGAAGGCGTTTACGCCGACGCCGGCGTGAAGACCGTCATACTCGGCAGCGAGCTCGCCGGGATGATCGCGCACGAGGCCGTGGGCCACACCGTGGAAGCCGATCTGGTGCTCGGCGGTTCGGTCGCCGGCCCCAACCTGGGCAAGCAGGTCGCGTCGCCCATAGTTTCGCTCACCGACTTTGCAAACGAGGCGTTCGGCGAGACCGCTCCTCTGCCCGTTTACGTCGACGACGAAGGCACCCCCGCGGTCGACGCTCCGCTTATTAAAGACGGCATACTCGTGGGCTATATGAACAGCCGCGAGACCGCCGAAAGATTCGGTATGAAACCGCAGGGCAACGCCAGGGCGTTCGCGTTCAGCGACGAGCCGCTCATCCGTATGCGCAACACCGCCGTGCATCCGGGCAAGGACAAGATAGAAGACATGATAGCTTCCATAGACGACGGCTACTATCTGGTCAACACCAACAACGGCCAGGCGGACACCACCGGCGAGTTCATGTTCGGCGTCACCTTCGGCTACGAGATCAAGAAGGGGAAGCTGGGGCGGCCCCTGCTGGACACCACCATCTCCGGCGTNNAGGCTACGAGATCAAGCACGGCAAGCTGGGCAGAGCCATACTCGACACCACCGTTTCGGGCGTGGCGTTCGAAATGCTCAAGACGGTCGATATGATATCCGACAAAGTAGAATGGACCAGCTCCGGTTTCTGCGGCAAGAAGCAGCCCATGCCCGTGGGTATGGGCGGCCCCGAAATGCGCTGCAAGATAATGATAGGAGGAAGATAACGATGAACGAACTCAAACAAAAGGCTCAAAAATGTCTCGATCTCGTGCGCGGCAAGGGCGTGGACAAGGCGTTCTGCTCGCTCTCTTCCAGCGTTACGCACGAATTCAACGTCGACGGCGGCGAGTTTTCGCTGTTTAGGACTCTGTTCGACAGAAAGTTTTCGCTCACCGTTTACGATCACGGCAAAAAAGGCTCCGTTACGCAGAACAAATACGACGATTCTGCCATAGCCGCAGCGGTCGACGGATGCATTGCCTCAGCCGAATCGGCAGGNNCCGCCGACGACGCGTGGGACATAGCGCCCGTAAGCGAAAACCGGCATTTCACCGAAGGCGCTCCCGATATGGACACCGCAAAGCTTTTCGACCGCACCAAAGAGCTGCTCGAAGCGATAAGAGATCGCCATCCCAAGATAATGGTCGAGCAGATGATAATCAAACACGTCCGTTACGACGCGGTTTACGCCAACACCAACGGCGTAGAATACACCACGCTGGGCGGCGAATATCTGGTGGAGCTTATGTATTCCGGCCACGACGGCGACGCGACTTCGTCGTTCTTCGGCTCGGGCGTGCTCACCGATTCGCTCGACAAGCCGTTTATTGAACTGGGCACTATTGAAAAAGACCTTACTGACGTGGAAAATCAGATCCACCCGCAGGCGATAGACGGCAAGTTCGTGGGCACGATACTGTTGACCCCCGACACCTTCGCCGAGATGATAGGCACCGCGATAGGCAACTTCGCCGGCGACATGACGCTGCTCGACGGCACCAGTCTGTGGAAAGACAAACTGGGCAAACAGGTCGCCGACAAGCGCATCACCGTCGCTTCCGCCCCGCTCGACGAGCGCGTGGTATGCGGCGAACGCTACACATCCGAAGGATATCTGAGCGAAAACTACGATATCATCAAGGACGGCGTGCTCAACGCGTTCGCAATATCCAAATACGTCGCCAACAAGACGAACAACGAACGCGCCAAAAACTCCTCGATGAACCTCATCGTACCCGCCGGCGATACTCCGCTTGCGGATATCATAAAGGGTATAGACCGCGGCGTGATCGTAGGCAGGATCTCGGGCGGCGAGCCCACCGCCAACGGCGAATTTTCGATGGTCGCCAAGAACAGCTTTTACGTTGAAAAAGGCGAGGTCAAATACGCCGTCAACGAGACGATGATAAGCGGCAATCTGGCGGATATGCTCAACAATCTGCGCGTGATGTCCAAAGAAGTCGTCTGCGACGGCTACAAGGCGCTCCCCTACGCAGCGTTCGACAACGTGACGATATCCGGCAAATAATACAAAAAAGCATAAAGAAACCCGAAGGCGGAAACGCCTTCGGGCTTTGCTTTTTTATTACGGTTTATTTACCTGCCACGTAAAGTCTCAGGGCTGTGTAATCGTCTATGGTGATATCCTCGCCGCCGGTGAAACGCGCGGCTTCCATGCTTGCGCCCGTGAGCGTGACGGTGCCGGTCGCAGCCTTTTTGATAAGCGTGCAGTCGGCGGAATTGACGTTGCCGTCGCAGTTGACGTCGCCTTTGATGACCGCGGTCTTGGTGAGATACGCCTTGCCGCACCATTCGAATTTTACGGTGCAGCCGGTGACGATCTTGTCGTTATCGCCGAGTTCCGCGCCGGTGGGCGCCAAGACGGTTATAGAAGCGTATTTCATACGCGAAGCGAGTTCAGAAACGGTGCAGTTTTCGCCTATGCCCGAAACGTAACCGCCTTCGATAACGAGCGGGGCGCCGTACGTGTCGGTGAAGTTGCCGATGATGGTGATATAAGTGGTTTGTCCGCTGCTGGTCATAAAGCCGGCGTAGCCTTCCATAAAGGCGCCGCCCTTGCTCATTCCGGCGCAATAGTACCAGCGCGTGTTGACCGCCGCGCCTATGACGAGCACGGTGGAGCCTTTTGCGAACACGCCGTACGAGCCTTCGTCGAGCGAAGGTCCTTTGCGGCAGTTGAGGTCGCCAAGGACGCTGCCCATATACAGCCCTTCCTCTTCCGGAACGGGAGTCGAGCTTTCCTCCGAGCTTTCCTCCGAGCTTTCCTCGGAACTTTCCTCAGAGCTTTCCTCGGGAGGCTCGGACGATTCTTCGGGAGGTTCGGACGATTCCTCGGCGGAAGATTCCTCGGGTTCGACCGGTGTGTCGCCGATGAATTCATCGCCTATAGTGTAATAGCTTGAATGGGAATAGCCGAACAGCAGGCTGCCGTTTGAGCCGTAGCCGGCCACGAGATGCCATTTGGTCCGCACCGCGTCGCCGAACACGACGAGCTCGGTGTTCTTTGAAAAGCTGCCTATTACGGTGGCGCTGCCGCCGGTATCGTACGGTTCGGAACGGCAGTTGACGCCGCTGGTGGTGACCGCGCTGCGCAGCACCACGTTGCTGTCGTGCACGTAGACTATGCAGGAATCGCTGCGGCCGTTTGTGGTGGAAACGGTGATGACGGCGGGTCCCTGTTTGATGCCGGTTATCACGCCGTTGCCGTCGACCGTGGCGACTGACGTATCGCTGGAAGTGTACTGCGGATATACGGTGATGCCTTCGTCAGCCACGAAGGTGGGATACACGCGCACCGTCTCGCCCGTGACGAGCGTGAGGCGGTCGACGTTCATATTCACCGAATGGATGCCTTCGTAAACGTCGTACTGGTAAAGCTTGAACGATCTGATTATGCTTATGAGCTCTTCGTCGTAGCCCGGGGTGTCGCAGTAGCCGTCCTGCATAACGTAATGGCAGGCGAGTTCATAATCGGTGAGCCCGATGAGATTTTCGTAACGGCTCATAGTGGTGAACAGACGGCTGTGGTCGTCGACGCTTTCCTGCCAGCTGTCGTAGACGCGGAAGAAATGGCTTATGTAAAGGTCGTACAGATCGCCCATCTTGTTCCGTGCGTCTTCGAAATTCGTGTAGATCTTGCCGGTCTTGCGGTTGTAGACCTTGCCCGTCCAGCCCGGGGCGTACGCCTTGATTCCGAACAGGTTGTTGAGGTTCTTCGCCATAAACGAAGTGCCCCAGCCGCTTTCGTAAATTCCCTGGGCTATGGTGAGCGACGCGAGTATGCCGGTGTCGCGCATATTCTGCGTTGCCATCGGCCCTATGGTTTCAAGAAAATACTGCCGCTCGGAAGCCGAAGCCGCGTCGGAGCGCACCGCCGCGAGCGGGATCAGCATAGCGAGCACTATGAGCAGCGCCGCAAATATCTTTAAATAACGCATTTTTATACCTCTTTTACGGGTCGTAAGGGGGTTTGCATAATGAAGTTCTTTCAAATGGGTTTTATTATTATAGCACACTTCGGCGCGCTTGTCAACAGCCTGCGCCGTACGGGTCACTTACCGTCCGACGGAAAGCGCGAAGAATCGAGCGTTTCACGCGCGGCGCTGCGCACCGCGTCGGTGACTTTTATGCCGCCCATTATGCGTGCGAGCTCGTCAATGCGTTCTTCTTTGCCGAGCACTTTGACGTGGGTGTAGGTGCGTTCGCCCTCCACTCCCTTTGAAACGAGCCAGTGAGTATCCGCCTGGCTCGCCACCTGCGCCGAATGGGTGATGCACATTATCTGTATCCCCTTCTGCGCGAGTTCTTTGAGCTTTTTCCCCAGCATTTCGCTGGTCTTGCCTGAAATACCGGAATCGATCTCGTCGAATACCACGGTGCCTACGCCGTCGGACCGCACGAACGCCGATTTGATGGCGAGCATTATGCGGGAGAGTTCGCCGCCGGAAGCGATGCGCGCGATCGGGCGCGGGAGTTCGCCTTTGTTTGCGGAAATGAGGAATTCGACTCCGCACGAGCCGTTTTCGCAAAACGGGATATCGGTGAATTCGGTCTTGAACGTGACCGACGGCATATCGAGCGACGCGAGGCATTCTTCTATTTCTTTTTCCAGAAGCGCGGCGGCGCTTTGGCGTTTTGCGCGCAGCACGTCTGCGCGGCGCGCGAGTTCCTTTTCGGCTTCGGCGAGGAAAGCGCGCTTGTCGGCGAGATACTCGTCGCTCATATCGAGCTCTTTCTTTTCGCGTTTGAACGTTCCGAGCTGTTCGGCGAGCCCGGCGTCGTCGGTGCGGTATTTGCGCTTGAGACGCGATATGACCGAAAGCCGCTCTTCGATCTCGTCTATGCGCTTTTCGGGCGATTCGCATTCTAAATCGATGCCGTCTTTCAGCGATTCCGCCACGTCCTCGATCTCGTAAACGCACGATTCCAGCCGTTTGATATAATCTGAACTGCCCGTAAGCACGTTTTCGATGCGCCTTATCGAGTCGTTCGCCCTGCCGAGCTTCGAAAGCGCCGAATCGCGCCCTTTGAGCTCCTCGAGCGCTCCGCGCACGTTGTCGTATATCTTTTCGTAATTCACCAGCACCGAGCGTTCGCCTTCGAGCTCGCTTTCTTCTCCGGCGCGGACCGACGCGTTTTCGAGCTCGTTTATCTGGTAGTCGAGCACGTCGAGCCGCAGCATCTTTTCTTCGGCGAGCTTGCGCATCCGTTCCGCCTCGGCGTACGCCGCGGTGTAGACTTCGTACTGTTCGCGGTACGACGCGAGCTCGGCGGTATCTCCGGCATACGTATCGAGCAGGCCGATATGAGTCTGCGGGTCGGAAAGCGACTGCGTGTCCTGCTGGCCGTGGATGTTCAGCAGCCGCGATACCAGCTCCTTGAGCCGGTTGACCGGGACCGTCCTGCCGTTTATGCGGCATACGCTGCGCCCGTCCGCCGTTATGCGGCGGTAAACGCTCATAAGCCCGTCTTCGCCCGCGAATTCGGCGAAATCGCCCGCGCGTTCGCCTGAAACGTCGAAAACGCCTTCCACGGTCGCCTGATCCTCGCCTGTGCGGATCAGGGTCTTGTCGCCGCGCGCGCCGCAAAGGAGCGCCATGCTGTCCACGATTATGGACTTGCCGCCGCCCGTTTCGCCGGTGAGGACGGTAAAGCCCGCGCCGACAGTGATATTGAGTTTTTTGATGAGCGCAACGTTTTCTGCGTACAGCGAAACGAGCATATTACACCACTGCCCTATGCGATAATAGCGGTTATTTGATGGCTTCTTTTATAAAACTGCAGACCCGTTCAGCCGAAACGTTATCCTTTGTGATAACGATGAGCGTGTCCTCTCCGGCGATGGAACCGACCACGCCTTCGAGCGCGAGCGAATCGATCGCCACCGCGGCGGCGCCCGCCATACCCATATAGACGTTGACGACCACGAGCTGGATAGCCACGTCGACGGCTTTGACCGCCTCACGCAGGACTTTGGCGTAGCGCGTCTGAAGCTTGGCGTCGTTGACGGGTTCCTGGAATACGTACTTGTATCTTCCGTCGCTGCCGGACGATTTGATGATCTTGAGATCGCGCATATCGCGGGAAACGGTCGCCTGGGTGGCGTTGAACCCGTTTTCGGCGAGCTTGGCGCGGAGTTCCTCCTGAGTGTCGATGTCGTACTTTGCGATCAGGCGCAGGATCTCTTGCTGTCTTTTGCTTTTCATTTAATACTTCTCCTTAAATTTTTGTGCAAGTATTTTATAAAAAGAATTGCTTCTTAACCGTAACAGTTTGGTGACCGAGCGCGAACGGCTGACGCGCACGGAATCTTCGCAGAACACTTCCGTGCTTTCGCGCCCGTCGGCGGTGAGGAAAATATCGCCGTGATATTTGGATGAGACCGATATTTCGAGCACGGAATCGGGAGAGAAAACCATAGAGCCCGAAAACGATATCCCGTGAGGGCAGACCGCCGAGGCGGTCATAAGTTCGAGCGACGGGTCTATTATGGGGCCGCCCGCCGACATCGAATAGGCGGTGGAGCCCGTGGGCGTTGAGACTATGAGCCCGTCGGCGCGGTACGAGCCGACTTTTTCGCCGCTGCAGCTGAGTTCGAGGTCGATAAGCCGCGTCACCGCCCCGCGTGAGACGACTATTTCGTTGAGCACGGTGTAACGGGCGCGCTCTTCGCCGTCGCGGAGCACAGAAGCGTCGAGCATCATGCGGTCTTCGGTATACGCCTCGCCGGAAAACACGTTGGAAAGCAGGTCGAGTTCGTCGATACTTATCTCGCTCATATATCCGAGCCTGCCGAGGTCGACGCCCAGAAGCGGAGTGCCGGTGCGGCTCGCCCAGCCCGCCGCGGCGAGCATGGTGCCGTCGCCGCCGAGCACGGCGCAGAGATCGCAGCCTTCGGGCAAACGCGCGGAAGCGTCGGCGGCGCCGTACGCGACGTCGCACGCGCAGTTGTTGCGTTCAAGTATTCGTTTTACGCTTGCAAGGCATTCTTCGGCGCCCTGCTTGGTGGGGTTGACGAAAATAAGCGCTTTCATTATTGCGTCACTCCTTGACGAACGCGGCGAGATATTCCACGTTCCCGTCGCCGCCGGTTATGGGCGATACCGCCGTATCCGTGAGCCGGAATCCGTACTCGGAAGCGGACGCGGCGAGTTTTTTTATGAGCGCGGCGGCGTTTTTGCCGTCTTTGTCTTTTATAACGCCGTTCTTGTGCCGTGCGCGCGAGCCGGTCTCGAACTGCGGCTTTACAAGCGTCACCATAACGCCTCCGGCGCACAGGACCGCGGCGCACGCCGGGTAAAGCAGCGTCTGCGAAATGAACGAAACGTCCATCACTATAAGGTCTATTTTGTCTTCAAAATCGGTTTCCGTAAGGTACCGCGCGTTGACGTTTTCACGGCTGACGACGCGGCTGTCGGCGCGGAGCGAAGGATCGAGCTGGCCGGTACCGGAATCGACGGCGTAGACTTTCTTTGCGCCGTGCGTAAGCAGGCAGTGGGTGAAACCGCCGGTGGACGCGCCGATGTCGAGGCATATCTTATCTTCGGCGCGAACGCCGAAAGCGCGCAGCGCGTGTTCGAGCTTTATTCCCCCTCGCGAAACGTACAGTGTCTGCGGGTATTCGACTTTGATATCGCAGTCTTCAGCGAGCAGCTCGCCGGGTTTGGCGACCGTTTTTCCGTTTGCGCTCACGCGGCCTTCTTTGATGAACGCGGCGGCGGCGGAACGGCTCTTTGCGAGCCCTTTTTCCGCAATCAAAACGTCCGCGCGCTTCATAACGAAGCAAGCGCCTTTTCTATTGCGGCGGCGTCTATGCCGCATTCGGCGAACAGTTTGCCGTAGCTGCCGTGCCCGGGAAACGCGCCGTCTATGGCAAGAACGCGCATATTTTCTTTGCCCAAAGCGGCTTTGAGCGTTTCGCCTATCCCGCCGCACAAAACGCCTTCTTCCGCAAACACCGCGGGTGTCGACGCCGGAAGCAGGCGCAGCAAGGTATCGATATCGAGCGGTTTGACGCGCAGCAGTTTTATGACGCGGGTATCGCCCGCGCTGCGGGCGGCGAGCACCGCCTGTGAGGTTATCCTTCCGTATGTGACGACGGCTTTTTTCGGCTCGCCGTAATCGGCGTAGCTCAGCGTGCCGAGATCGGTGAACGCCGAGCGGTCGTATTCGACTTCTTTTCCCTTGGGGTAACGCACCGCCGAAACTCCGTCGTACGCGAGAGATTCGCCTATACAGGTCCTGAGTTCCGCCAGAGTTTCGGGCGAGTAGATCAGGCACGAAGGTATGGAATTCAACATTGCGGCGTCGAAGATCCCGTGATGGGTGACGCCGTCGTCGGCGACGAGGCCCGCGCGGTCGACCAGCAGAGTCAGCCGCAGCGATTGCATGGCGGCGTCTTCCGCCACCTGGTCGAAAGCGCGCTGCAGGAACGTGGAGTACACGGCGAACACGGGTTTGAGCCCGCCCGCGGCAAGCCCCGCGCAGAACGTGGCGGCGTGTTCTTCGGCTATGCCTACGTCGAAGAAACGGTCGGGGTGTTTTTCAGCAAACGGCGCAAGTCCGGTGCCGGCGGTCATTGCGGCGGTCACCGCGGCAATATCGCCGTCTTCATCCGCAAGGCGGCAGAGTTCGGCGCCGGCGTTGTATGAAAAAGTCTTTTCTTTTCCGTTGGGGACGACGCCCGTGGCGGGGTCGAAGCTCGGCACCGAATGGTACAAATCGGGCTTTTCTTCGGCGAAAGCGTATCCCTTGCCTTTTTTGGTATACGTATGGATCACGCAGGGGGAGCCGCGGCGCTTGGCCTGCTCGAGCACCGGTATCAGGCGCTTGAGGTCGTTGCCGTCCACCGGGCCGATATATTCGAACCCCAGCGTTTCGAAAAAGTTTTCTTTGAATATAAGGCGCTTGAAAAAGTTCTTGATCCGTCTGGCTCCGCCGACGAGCGGTTTGCCGACGAGCGGGACGGTGGACACGACTTTTACAAAGCGGTTTTTGAAATTGAAATAGCGTTTGCTTGTGCGAAGCCGCGTAAAGACGTTGTTTATGGAACCGACGTTGCGCGATATAGCCATTTCGTTATCGTTGAGCACGATTACGAGCCGCAGATCGCTGCCGGCGCAGTTGTTGAGCGCTTCGTACGTCATTCCGTTGGTGAAGCTGCCGTCGCCCAAGAGCGCCACTACGCTTTTTTCGGAGCCGCGCATTTTGAGCGCGCGTGCGAGCCCTATGGAAGCCGAGAGCGCGTTGCCGGAATGCCCCGACCCGAACGGATCGTATTCGCTTTCGCTGCGTTTGGTGAATCCGCTGACGCCGCCGTCCGAACGCAGAAAGCCGAAGCCTTCTTTTCTGCCGGTGAGCAGTTTGTGGGCGTAGCTCTGGTGACCCACGTCGAACACGAGCTTGTCTTCGGGCAGGTCGAACACACGGTGGATCGCCACGGTCAGTTCGACGTCGCCCAGATTTGAGGCGAGGTGACCGCCGTTTTTGGCGACCGAGCGGAGTATTTCTTCCCGCAGTTCGGCGCAGAGCGTATTAAGTTCTTTTTCGGGACACCTTTTGACGTCCGCGGGTGAGTTTATTTTTTCGAGCATATATACAGACAGTTCCTTGATCTTGGATATCGCTTTCTATTTCAGCTGCGCCTTTCGGCCATTCCCAGCGCGAGCGCGCGCAGGGCGGCGGCGTATTCGTTTTCGCCGAACTTTCCGGCGGCGTTTGCGGCGTTTTGCGACGAAGCGAGGCACGCGCGTTTTGCGCCATCCGGCCCCAGCACCGAAGGATAAGTAGGTTTTTCGGACGCGGCGTCCTTGCCCACGGTCTTGCCGAGCACGCTTGAGTCGCCTTCGATATCAAGTATATCGTCGCGTATCTGGAACGCGAGCCCCAGTTCGCGGGCGTATTCTTCGGCGTCGGCGAGCTGCGATTCGTCCGCTCCGGCGGCGATACATCCGAGCCCGCACGCGGCGTTGATAAGGCACGAGGTCTTTTGAATATCGAGCTTTTTGAGCAGTTCTATATCGTTTCGCCCGCCGTCGGTCCGGATATCGGTCATCTGACCGCCGCACATACCGTCGGGACCGGACATCCGCGCGAGCAGGTTCACGGCGGCGGCGTTCTGCGCCGGAGTGCAGAAGCTGTTTGCGGAAGCGACCTCGAACGCCTTTATGAAGAGTCCGTCGGCGGCCACTATCGCCTGAGCTTCGCCGTACGCTTTGTGGCACGATGGTCTGCCGCGCCGCATATCGTCGTTGTCGAGCGCGGGAAGGTCGTCGTGCACGAGCGAAGCGGCGTGGATCATTTCCACCGCGCAGGCGTAATCGGTCACTTTTTCGAATTCCCTTCCTCCGCAGGCGCCGAAAAACGCGTACGCCAGAAAAGCTCTGACGCGTTTGCCCCCGCCGAGCGCAGAATAGCGCATTATTTCGTATATTTTAGAATCCCTTTCGTCACGCGCGGAAAGCAGTGCCGAAAGCGCCGTTTCTACCTGTGCGCGTACCGATTCAACCGTTAGAGACGCCAAAGTCTTCCTCCTTGCCGCCGACGAGGATCTTTACCTTCTGTTCGGCTTCCGAAAGCAGTTTTTCGCAGGTCTTGACCAGCGCGGCTCCTTCTTCGAAAAGTTTGATCGAATCCTCGAGCGGGCACGAGCCGCTTTCGAGCTGTTTGACTATTTCTTCCAGCCGCTTGACGGCGGCTTCGTATTTTATCTCTGCCATATCAATTCTCCGTTCTGACGCCGCGGATGGCGCCCTTTGCCAGCCTGACGCTGAATTCCTCGCCGGTTTGTACTTCGGTTTCGGATTTGATTATTTTTCCGTTTTTATCGTACGCGACCGAATAGCCGCGCTTGAGCACGCCCAGCGGATCGTACGACGCGAGCAGCTGACTTAGCGATTTTGTCTCTTTGCGTTTGGATTCAAGCGCGCCGGCAAGCGCTTTTTCGAGCATATCGCCAAGGCGCGAAATCTCAAGCTGTTTATCCTGATATATCGTTTCCGGCGAAGTGAACACGCGGCGTTCCGAAAGCATGCGGAGCAGTTTCTGCTCGCTTTCGAGCCGGCGGCTCAGCAAAGCCGAAAGCCGTGTTTTTACGTTGCCGAACTTGCGCATGAGCTCGCCCGTATCGGGCAGCGCGAGTTCCATAGCCGCCGAAGGCGTGGGAGCGCGCAGGTCGGCGACGAAATCCGCTATGGTGAAATCGGTCTCGTGCCCGACGGCGGATATCACCGGCAGCTCGCTTGCGTAGATCGCACGAGCCAGGTTTTCGTCGTTGAACGCCCAGAGGTCTTCTATGCTGCCGCCCCCGCGCCCGACGATTATAAGCTCGACGCGGCGCGTGCGGTTGAAATACTCTATGCCCTTTATGATATTGGGAGCTGCGTCCGGCCCCTGCACCAGCGAAGGATAAAGCACGATCTCGCACCCCGGAAAACGTCTGCCGGAAATGTTGATCATATCGCGCACGGCGGCCCCGGTCGGCGCGGTGATGACGCCTATGGACCACGGCACCGGCGGAAGGCGCTTTTTGTGAGATTCGTCGAACAGGCCCTCTTCGGCGAGTTTTGCCTTGAGCTGCTCGAACGCTATGTAAAGCGAGCCGACGCCGTCGAGTTCCATTGAATTTGCGTACATCTGGTAAACGCCGTCGCGCACGAAGACCGATATCCTGCCGGTGATGATTATCTTATCGCCGTTTTTGGGCGTGAACGAAAGTTTTTCGGCGTCGCCGCGGAACATGACCGCTTTGAGGAGCGCGCCCTCGTCTTTGACGGTGAGATAGATATGCCCCGTGCGGTGCAGCGTGATATTGGAGATCTCGCCCTTTACCGAAATATCGCGCAGAGGGGCGACGTTATCCATAATATCTTTTATGAAATTGTTGAGTTGTGTGACCGTTACGGTCTTTCTTGCGGATACTGTGGGTTCCAAACCGTTCATTCCTTATTTGCCGCTTCGCTCACTTTGCCGAGCACGCCGTTGACGAACGACACGCTGTCGTCGCAGTTGTATTCCCTGCAGATGTCGAGTGCCTCGTTGACTGCTATCCCGGCGGGCGTTTCGGTGTAAAGAAGCTCGTAAGACGCGAGCCTGAGGCACGAAAGCGGCACGCGCGCGATACGTCCCAGCGAGCGTTTTTCGGCGAAAGCGCTTATTTTTGAATCTATTTCCTGCAAATTGGCGATCGTTCCGGTAAAGAGCTGCCTGGCGAATCCGCTTATGGTCTCGCCGCGGTATTCTTTTGCGTTTGCCATGATCTCTTCCGGGTCGCCCCCGAAAGTGTATTCGAACAACAGGCGAAACGCCGCCCGTCTGCTTTCCTGTCTGGTCATAAGCCGTTAACCTCGTTATATATGTCGATTTGTTCAGCCGTTGAGTCTTTCGTCGCCGTGAACGCGGATGAACGAAAGCGTCTGCATCGCGCGTTCGGTTAGTCCCCGGATATCAAGCTTCGCTTCTTCAGCTTCGAGTTCTTCCACCGTGGGATCGAGCTTGGGGTGGCGGGGCGTGAACACGGTGCAGCAATCCTCATACGGCAAAGACGAAATATCGAAAGTCCCTATCCGCCGCGCGATCTGTATTATTTCTTCCTTATCAAGCCCTATGCAGGGGCGGAACACCGGCATCTGCGCGAGCGCGTCGGTGCAGACGATGGCTTCCATAGTCTGGCTCGCGACCTGTCCCAGGCTTTCGCCGGTGATGAGCGCGGTGCATTCGGCGCGGCGCGCCGTCTCCTGCGCGAGCCGCATCATAAAGCGGCGCAGTATGAGCGTGAACATACGCTCTTCGCATTTTTCGGCGATCTCGCTTTGTATCTCAGTCACCGAGACGGTGTAAAGCGTGACCGTGCCGGTATAAGAAGCTATCACTTTTGCAAGCGACGCCACTTTTTCCTTTGCGGCTTCGCCGGTGTACGGGGGCGATTCGAAATACAAAGCCGAAATATACACGCCCCGCTTGGCGACCATATGGCCCGCCACGGGCGAATCTATGCCGCCCGAAAGCAGAAGCAGCGCGCGCCCGTTGGTGCCGGTGGGCATACCGCCCGCGCCTTTGGCGCCTCTGCCGTGTATGAACGCCGCGCGGTCGCGGATCTCGACCGTGACGACCGCCTCGGGAGATTCGACGTCGACTTTTATGCCGCGGACCGCCGAAAGCACCTCGGCGCCGCACAGCTCGCATATCTGCGGCGAGATATACGGAAAATCCTTGTCGCTCCGTTTGGCGACGCATTTGAAGGTCTTGGCGCCGGCGACGAGCTCGCGCGCTTTTTCGCGCACGAGGGCGCGTATGGAATCCATATCCTTTTCGCATTCGTAGCCCACGCAGACCGAAACTATGCCGAATACCTTCTTCATACGCTCGGCGGCGAGCAGCATATCGGCGTTTTCGTCGCCGTGGATGACTATGGTCGACTGCGCGCTGCGGATATCGTAGCTGCCGGGCAGCCGTTTGAGCGAAAGCCGCACCCGTTTGAGCAGCATCTGCTCGAATCTGCTGCGATTCAGTCCTTTAAGGACTATTTCGCCGTATTTCAAAACTATAACGTACTGCATCCTATTTCCCTTTGATCCTGAACGCCAGCGCGCCTTTGAGCGCCGCGACGAGCAGATCGCATTCTTCTTTTGTGTTGTATGGCGATATCCCTATGCGCAGCGCGGAACGTTCGTATTCGGCGCCGTAGCCCATCGACGCGAGCGCGGCGTTCGTCTTGGCTTTGGAAGAACACGCCGACGACGAAGACACGCACACTCCGACGGAATTGAGATAATTGAGCGCCACTTCGCTTTTTACGTTGACGAGCGCCATGTTGAAGAGCGAATCGATATGCCGCGGCGGTTCGGTTATTACGACGTTTTCGCCGAGCTGTTCGCGCAGCGAATCTATGACGTATTCCCTGAGTTTTGCGACTTTTGCGCGTTCGGCTGCGCCGTAGTGCGCGACCGCCTCCGCCATAGCGCAGATACCGGCAACGTTTTCGGTGCCGGGGCGCACGCCGTTTTCCTGCTCGCCGCCGGTCATAAGCGCCGGTATCGCGATCCCTTTGCGCACGAACAGCGCGCCCGTTCCTTTTACGCCGCCTATCTTGTGCGCCGATACCGAAGCCGAGTCGCAGAAACGCACGGCGTCGGAAGCGGATTCCTCGGGCAGTTTGAGGAACGACTGCACGCAGTCGGAATGGAGCAGCGCCCCCGTGCCGGTTGAATCCATAACACCGCGCACTTCTTTGAGATCGGTGACCGCGCCGTTCTGGTTGTTCGCCTGCATAAGCGTTACCAAGCAAACTTTTTTGCTTTTGAGCACGCTTTCGAGTTCGTTAAGATCGGGAACTCCGCCGGGGGAAGCGATAAACACGGTCTCGTACCCTTCGCGCTCCAGTGCGAGCGCTGTCGAAACGACCGAGGGATGCTCGGCGCGGGTGGTGACGACGACGTTCCCGGCGCGGCGGTTTTTGTGCGCGAGCCCGCGCACCGCCGTATTGTTCGATTCCGTTCCGCCGGATGTGAATACGAGCTCGCCGCTTTGGCACCGAAAGCCGGCGGCTACTTTTGCGCGCGCGTCTTCTATGAGCCTGCGGGTATGGAGCCCCGCCGAATGGAGCGACGACGGATTGGCGTATATCTTCGCCGTTTCGGCAAATACCCCGAGCGCCTGAGCGCAGGGGATCGCAGAAGCGGAATTGTCAAAATAAATAGTATTCATAAATAATTACTCGTTCCTGTTTGCATACACCATCAATATACCACATTTAATTTGAAAATGCAATAGTTTTGTATATTTTTTTATAAAAATGCATAAAGAATCTGCACGAAAAAGAGGCTGCGATTGTATTTGACAAAGCGGGTTTGTTGTGATATAATCAAAAAAGATAATTCCATTAGGAGAAAAAGCAATGAAAAAAGCGCTTATATGTTTGCTTTTGCTCGCGGTCTGCTTTTCGGCGTGCTCTTGCTCGCTGTTCAGATCCGCCACATATACCGTCGCCGTGATAACCGGACCCGCGGGCGTGACCGACCGTTCCGCCGCGCAGGGCGTATACCGCGGCGTAAACGCATACTGTCAGGCGCACGGAGTTTCGTTCAAAGAATACGTCGCTGCGGATAATTCCGAAGAAAGCCTTTACGAACAGGTCAAGGCCGCCGCCAAAAACGGCGCCAAGCTTATGATCTTTGCGGGCGAGAACCTGGGAGAATGCGCGAACGAGGCGGCGCATTCGTACCGCAGCACCGACATACTAACCGTCAACTGCGAGACTGAAAACAAGACTTCGCACACCTACGCCATAAAATTCGCCATTGAACAGGCGGCGTTTATGGCGGGCTACGCCGCCGCCGGCGAAGGCTACACCAAGATAGGTTTCCTCGCCGGAAAACGCACGGAAAGCAGCGAGACGTATCTCAACGCGTTCGTGCGCGGCGTGGAATTCTACGCGTTCGAGCATCCCGGCGATCCGCGTAATATACGCATCTGGTTCAGCGACCAGGATTCGCCGAGCAAGGAGCTCGAAGACGCGGCGATAACCTGGTTCAACGGCGGGATCGAGGTCATCTGCGTGTGCGGCGACGGAATCTACCGTTCGCTCAACTACGCCGCCAATATCAGCAAAAAGCCGCTTATCGGCTGCGGGCTCACCCAGGCGGGGTTCAGCGAACGCTATATCACCACCGCGGCGAGCGAGTATCAGCTTGCCGTGGAAAACACGCTTGCCGATTATTTTGAAAACGGCGGCTGGGACGAAAGCAAGGCGGGCAAGGCCGTGACGCTCGACGTCAAGACCGATATGGTCGGGCTGCCGAACGACATCGGCTCGTACAGGTTCAAAGAGTTTTCCAAGGATTCGTACGAGACTTTATACGCCCGTATCAAATACGGCACGCTGGGATTCGACATAGGCACCGATTTCCCCGCCAACACGGTATCGAACATCATAGTCCAGGCCGACGGTTTCGCCGCGCAATCCGAACCGCATCCGCAATCATAAAGGCGAAAATACCAAACCCCCGAAAAGCGCAGGACGCTTTTCGGGGGCGTTTTTTTCGTTATTTTGCATTCAGTCGGGCTGTTTGATCTTGGAAGGCGAGACCGTCTGTTTGAAGCGGAAGCCCAGGACCGTTTCTTCGCCGTTTTCGAGCGAGATGCGGCAGAGCTTGTCGTTTTCGCTGTATTCGATCTTAAGCCCGGTCAGGTATTCTTCCGCGAGTATGACGGGAAAATAGAACTTGCCCGAAATGTTCAGCACCGGCTGCGAAAGCCTTATCCTCGTGCCGTTGATCATCACTACCGACGAACCGGAATAGCATTCCATATAGTCGCCGCTCCCGGGGATTATGACCGTGAGTTTTTCTTTATCGCCGGCGAACGAAAAGCCGCAGAGCTTGTCGAGGTCGTCGGCGGAGATATACAGTCCGTAACCGAAATTCGATTCCTTCGCCGAAGCGGAGGTGACGACCGTTTCGCGGTTGGACGAGTTGTATTTCACCGTCCGCACGCCGAAAAGCACCTTTGAACGCACCGAATTGAAAGAAATGAGCACTCCGGCTGTGATAACGAGACTAACTGCGATATAAAAGGTCAAGAATAGCGAAAGGATCACGAGCGTGACCGTGCGGCGCTTGCGCTTTGCCGCCGCGATCTTTTCGGCGCGGGCTTTCGACACGGCGGCCTTTTTGGTTTGAGTTTTCTCCTGCGGCACGGGGCTCACCTCCTTTGCTTTGGCAATTAACATTATAGCAAATCGATTCGAATAAAGCAATGCCTTTTTAACCGATTATGACATTTTTTCATAATATATGAAAGATGAGACCTGAACGGTCCCATACCGGGAGTGCGTATATGACCAACAAATTCACTTATGACGCCAGACAGGTAATAGCCGACGCCGTCTTTGCGGCGCGCGAGTGCGGACACACCTACGTGGGCAGCGAACATCTGCTGCTCGCCATAGCGCGGTCCGCTCCGCCGTGCTTTGAAGGCACAGGTCTGACATACGGCCGCATAAAAAAGCAGATAATCTGCATAGAAGGCGTCGGCGCGGGTTCGGGCGGCGAGGATCTGACCCCCAAGTGCCGCAAGATACTCATACTCGCCGGGCGCATATCCGCATCTCAGGGCGCCGAAAGCATAACCGTGGCGCATATCCTGCAGGCGCTGCTTAACGAAGAATGCGTCGCCAAACGGATAATCGAGACCGGCGGGGCGTCGGTGACGGAGATACTGGCTTCCCTGAACCGCGAAAAGACGCAGGTCACAGCCGGCGCCGCAGCGGCGGAAAAGCGGGTCTGCCGCCCTACGCCGTATCTCGACCGCAACGGCAGGGATCTCACGCATGACGCCGAAGAAGGTGCGCTGGAAGACATTTCGTGCCGCGAAGCCGAAGAAGAGCGCGCGCTGCGTATCCTTATGCGCAAGACCAAGAACAATCCCTGCCTGATAGGCGACGCGGGCGTGGGCAAGACCGCCATAGCCGAATCGCTGGCGCTGAGGATATGCCGCGGCGAAGTGCCGGAAAAGCTCATGGGGATGCGCATAATAGCGGTGGACCTTCCGGGCGTTGTCGCCGGCACCAAATACCGCGGCGAATTTGAAGAAAAGCTTAAAAACATAATAAGCGACGCTAAGGACAACAACGTGATACTGTTCGTGGACGAACTGCACACCATCGTCGGCGCGGGTTCGGCGGAAGGCTCGGTGGACGCTTCGAATATACTGAAGCCGCCGCTCGCGCGCGGGGAGATCAGGATGATAGGCGCCACGACTCCCGAGGAATACCGCCGCATTATAGCAAAAGATCCGGCGCTGGAACGCCGGTTCCAGCCGGTGAACGTAAAGGAGCCCACGCCCGAAGAATGCGAAAAAATGCTTGCGGAAAGCAAAAAGTATTACGAAAAACACCACGGCGTGCGAATCACGCCCGAGGCGGTGCGCGAAGCCGTGCGCGCGTCGACGCGCTTTATAAGCGGCAGAAAGCTGCCCGACAAAGCGATAGATCTGCTGGACGAAGCTTCGAGCGAGGCGGTGATGAACGGCGTGTGCGAAATCGGCAGGCGCGAGATCGATTCTGTCTGCGCCGCAGTCACCGGCATACCCGTCGCCGTGATAGAAGGCGGTTCGGAAGAAAACGCGGAGTATATGATAAATGAAATGGAACGGCGCGCCGTCTGCCGGAGCGAACAGATAAAAACTCTCGCTTCGCTCTACCGCAGATATCTGGCGCCCGGACGCGGAAAAGCGCCGGTATGCGCTGTAATTTCCGGCGAGGAAGGGAGCGGCAGGAGCTTTCTGGCGCGCACGTTCGCCGAATGCGCCGGGTTCCCGGACGTGATAACCGTAGACCTCGCCGAATACACCGAACCGTATTCGATAACAAAGCTCACGGGCGGGGCGCCCGGATATCAGCCGTCCGGCGAAGAGCGGACGCTGGCGCGGAGGATAAAGCGCGCGCCGTATTCGGCGGTGATTTTCGAATCGTTTTCCAAATGCCACCCCGATATAGCGTGCGCGGTGCGCCGCATAGTGAAAGACGGCGTGCTGACCGACGGCGCGGGGTTCGACGTGAGTTTTTCGGGCGCGTTCGTTTTGGTGACCGACGTCCCGCGCGGCTGCGCGCAGAGCGGATTCGTAAAGACCCGTTCCGCCCCGCGCGACACACTGGGGACTTCGGCGGCGGTGATAGAAGTCCCGCCGCCCGACGCCGCAACGCTTTGCGCGGTGGCGCGGAAGACGCTGCTCGGCGCCGTGACCGCCGTATGCGCGCTCGCCGAACCCGGCGAAGGGCTGGAAGGATATTTGCGCGAAAAGACGGCGGATATGCGCACGGTGACCGAATGCGCCCGCTTCGCCGAAGACGCCGCGGCGGAAGTACTGTGCGAGTTAGGTGAGGAAGATATGTCACATCCGCTGCTGATAGACGCAAAAGACGGCAAAATATGTGTGAAAGTGACCGAAAAAAGGTCTTGACAAACGCGCGCGGAATATGTATAATGTGCCTGTAAAGCAAAACGCTTTACAGGCATTTTTACGGAGGAATGGACTATGAACGAAAAACGCAACGAGATAGCCGTGCTTTTCGATCACTATTCTTCCCTGCTTTCGCCGCGCCAGCGCGACGTGCTGGACCTTTATTACAACGACGACCTTTCGCTTTCGGAGATCGCCGAGGATCTTGGCATCACCCGCCAGGGCGTGCGCAACGCGGTAGTCACCGGCGAAAAGCTGCTCTTTAAGCTGGAAAATTCGCTGGGAGTCGCCGGGCGCGAGCGGATGATCCGCGCCTGCGCCGAGAAGATAATTGCGCTTTCTTCTTCGGACGAAGTAAAAACGGAAGCGCAGAAGCTTTTGAATTTGTAAGGAGTACCGATGTTTCAGAGCTTAGTGGAAAAAATGTCCGCCGCGCTGAAAAAGTTCAGGAACAAGGGCAAGCTCACCGAAGCCGACGTAAAGGCCGGCATGCGCGATATAAAGCTCGCCCTGCTCGAAGCGGACGTCAACTTTAAAGTGGTAAAGGATTTCGTCGCCAAAGTGTCGGAACGCGCCGTGGGCGACGAAGTGCTCGAAAGTCTGCTCCCCGCGCAGCAGATAGTAAAAATAGTAAACGAAGAACTCATATCCCTGATGGGCGGCAGCGTCGCCAAGCTCGAGACGGCTTCGCGCGCGCCGACGGTCATACTGATGTGCGGGCTCCAGGGCTCGGGCAAGACCACGCATTCGGCAAAGCTCGCGCTGAGGCTCAAAAAGCAGGGCAAGAACCCGCTGCTCGTCGCCTGCGACGTCTACCGTCCCGCCGCTATCAAACAGCTGCAGATCGTAGGCGAACAGGCCGGCTGCACGGTCTTTGAAAAAGGCACGCAGGATCCGGTAAAGACCGCCGAGGAGGCGCTCGTCCACGCCAGGAAATACGGCTTCGACCCCGTCATCATAGACACCGCCGGACGCTTGCACATAGACGAAGCTCTTATGGAAGAGCTTAAAAAGATAAAAGAAAAAGTCTCGCCCACCGAGATACTGCTCGTGGTCGACGCGATGACCGGTCAGGACGCGGTGAACGTCGCAAAGTCGTTCAACGACCTGCTGGACATCACCGGCGTGATACTCACCAAGATGGACGGCGACACCAAGGGCGGCGCCGCGCTTTCGGTCAAATACGTCACGGGCAAGCCCATCAAATTCGTGGGCACCGGCGAAAAGCTCGACTGCCTCGATCCGTTCTACCCCGACCGCATGGCGAGCCGCATACTCGATATGGGCGACACGCTGGCGCTTATTGAAAAAGCCGAGCAGGCGTACGACGAAAAGCAGGCGATGGAGCTGGAGCGCAAGATGCGCGAGGGTTCGTTCACGCTGAACGATTTTCTCGACCAGTTCAAGCAGCTCAAGTCGATGGGCAGTATGGAATCGCTTATGTCTATGCTCCCGGGTATGAATTCCGGCAAGATGAAAGACGTGAAGATAGACGAAAAGGCGCTCGACCGCACAGAGGCGATAATCCTTTCAATGACTATGAAAGAACGCAGCCGCCCCGAGATACTCAACTCTTCGCGCAAGCGCCGCATAGCTTCGGGCAGCGGCACCACGGTGGAAGACGTGAACCGCGTGCTGAAACAGTACGAACAGACCAAACAGCTGATGAAACAGATGAACGGCAAAAAGAAATTCGGCAAGATGCGTTTTCCCTTTTGATCGATTTTTACGGCAATATAACCGCAGAAATAAAAAACAAAATATAACAAAAAACACATTTGGAGGAACAAAAAATGGCAGTTAAGATCAGATTGAGAAGAATGGGCGCTAAAAAGGCTCCTTTCTACAGAATAGTCGTGGCGGATTCCCGTTATCCCCGTGACGGCAGATTCATAGAAGAGATCGGCTACTACAACCCCATGACCAACCCCGCGGACATCAAACTCGACGCTGAAAAAGCCAAGCAGTGGATTTCCAACGGCGCACAGCCCACCGATACCGTCAAAGCCATACTCAAGAACAACGGCGTTCTCTGATATCATCGGGTGACACGGAATGAAACAGCTTCTTATCGACATCGTCACACCGCTTGTCGATAACCCCGACGAGATCGCGGTTATTGAAAAGCAAAGCGGCGATATGACGGTTTTAGAGCTGAGCGTCGCCAAAGGCGACACCGGCAAAGTGATCGGCCGCAACGGCAAGATCGCAAAATCAATACGCACGGTCATCCGCGCCGCCGCCGCCAAGGAAGGCAAGCGCGTGATCGTTGACATCAACTGAGCATGAAACGCTTTCTCGAAGCGGGCAGACTCAATTCGCCGCGAGGCATAAAAGGCGAGATCCGTTTTGCCTGCTACTGCGATTCGCCCGAATTCCTGGCGGGCATCAAACGCCTGTATCTCGATCGTGACGGCAAAAATTTTCTTGAAGTGGCGCTGTACCGCCCCTCGGTGCCCTCGTTTATTTTCAAGGGCTACGAGGACCGCGGGCTCGTTTCGGCGCTCAACGGCCGCACCGTGTGGTTCGACCGCGAGGATTTTCCGCTGGAAGACGGCGTATTCTATTACGACGACATAATCGGCGCGCCCGTGTTCGACGCCGAAAGCGGCGAAAAAGCGGGCGAAGTGGCCGGCGTTGAAGAAGGCGTCAGCTGCTTTTATTACCTTATCAAGGCGTACGGCAAATGCTGGCGCGTCCCGGCGGTGGATGAGTTCATCCTGAGCGCCGACGTGGAAAAAGGAGTTACCGCGCGCCTTGCGGAAGGGCTTGAGACGAAAGATGAATTTTGAGATCCTGACTCTTTTCCCCGAAATGCTCGCACCGTTCTTTGAACTGAGCATTATCGGCAAAGCCGCCGAAAAAGGGCTCGTTACGGTCAACCTGACCGATATCCGCGGCTACGCGCTGGACAAGCACCGCAAGGTGGACGATACGCCTTACGGAGGCGGCTACGGAATGGTGATGGCGTGCCAGCCCGCGGTCGATTGCATTCGGGCGGTAAAGTCGCGCCTGAAGGGAACGGTGCGGACGGTATATATGTCGCCGCAGGGCAAGGTGCTCACGCACGAAAAAGCCAAGGAGCTTTCGGGGTACGACAACCTTATAATCTTCTGCGGCCACTACGAGGGCGTGGACGAGCGCGTGATAGAGCTCGAGATAGACGAAGAGATATCCATAGGCGACTACGTCCTGACCGGCGGCGAATTGCCCGCCGCGGTGCTTACCGACTGCGTATGCCGTTTTATAGACGGCGTGCTCCCCTGCAGCGAATGCTACGAAGATGAGAGCATAGCGAGCGGTATGCTGGAGTATCCTCAGTACACCAAGCCCCGGGTCTACGAAGGGCTGGAAGTGCCCGAGGTGCTGATAAGCGGCCACCACGCCAACATTGTAAAATGGAAGCGCGAGAAATCGCTTGAACGCACCGCCGCCAAGCGCCCCGATCTGCTTGCAAAGGTGGAAGAAAATGCAAAACGTGAGAACGAAAGCTAAAAAGAAAAGCTTTATAGGCAGACTCGTTTCGAGCAGTCTGCTCGTTTCGCTTTTGTCCGAGTGGTCCGAAAAGCTCCGCTCGCATATAAGCGGCAGCTTTCTCGCGCGCATTTTCGACCGTTCGGAAAAGAACGACAAAAACGCCGCCGAAAGTTTTGCGGTGAGCACCGTCCGCGGAGCCGCGCGCTCCGACGCGGCGAGTTATGCGCGCCACGCCTTTGCTTCCGGCGTTGAAACGAGCGCGGTAGTCGGTATTTACCGCCGCTTTTTCGCCGCGCTCTCTTCGGCTTCGGTGAGGTCGGCGGGAGTGTTTTTGCTTTCGTCGGCGTTCTATTCGGCGCTGGTGTGCGCCGTGAGGGTACTGCGCAAGACCGCGCTGGTACTGCTTTACAAAGATATAATATTCATAGTGCTGGCGCTGATCGCGAGCGCGTTTATGATCGTTTCCAGAAAGTCGCTTGGCGCAAAATTCTGCCAGAGCGCCTTTTTGTCTTTTATTTTCTTCGACGCGCTGGGGCTCAACCGTATGGCGATAGACTCCGACGCTCCGCCGCAGAACCGCTTTGCGTTCGCGTTTTTCTCGGGGCTCGCGTTCGGCGTGGCTTCGTATTTCTTCTCGGCGGTCACGGTGTTTTTGTACGTCGTGGCGGCGCTGATGCTCGCGCTCATAATCTATTCGCCCGAAAGCGGACTGCTCGCGGCGATAATACTCATACCCGCCGCGAATTCCGACATCATCTATATCGTCATAACCGCGGCGCTCGTTTCGTATTTCTTCAAGCTGCTGCGCGGCAAGCGCAATCTCACGCTTAAAAGCGAAGACATCGTGGCGCTGTTCGCCGCCGCGGTGTTCGTGATCGCGTTCCGCACCGAAAGCGCCGCAAAGACCGCCATCACAGTATGCGTGTTCTTTATGGCTTCCAACCTGCTGCGCAGCGCGGATCTGCTGCGCAAGAGCGCGGTCTGCATCACGCTCGGTCTGGGCGTGAACACGGTCTTCGGCGCCGCCGAAAGCATAGCGACCCTGTTCGGGATGGCGCCCGGCACGATATCCGGCGTGCTGCCCGTACGGCTGCTGACGCACGACCCGCTGCTCACCGTGGTTTCGGTGCTGTGGGTGTTCTGCGTGATGCACAGCCGCTCGTTCAAGATGCCTTCGGTATTCAAGGTGGTGTTCTTCACCGCCGCCGTGCTCGAGACGGCGTTTTCGCTTTCCGACACGGTGATAGCGGCGGTGCTTATAACCACGTTCATATATTTTGCGTTCCGTTCGGGTAAATTCTTCAACGTCGTGTTCGCCTACGCCGCGGCGCTGCCTTTGGTGTGGCTTATAAGGTTCATCGTTTCGGGCTTTGTGACATTTGCGCCGGTCGCTCCCCTGCTCCCGGATCTTTCGGGGCTTTCGGCGACTCAGCTCCTGTTCGGCGGAGCCGAATGCGGGACCAATCTGTTCGCGGTGTTTATCAGCTCGTTCGGCCTGCTAGGATGCGCGCTGACGCTGCTTATGCTGCTGATGCTGCTTTCGCGGGCGATGGCGGCGGCTTCGGCGCGGGCGGAGGGGATGCGGCAGTTCTGCGCCGCCGCGGTGGCTTCGGTGACCGCGATACTCCTTTTGGGCGTCTGCTACGACACGCTCGGCACGCGGCACGACCTGGTGCTGTTATGGGCGCTGTGCGGTATGATAAGCGCGTGCGGCAACGCCATCCCGTACGACACGGGCGCGGACTACAGTTGAGGTGAGCGGTATGAAATCGAAATTCAACGTTATTGACATTATCATTTTCACCGCGGTGTTCGCGATCTGCTTTTCGGCGATAATGCTGCTGATACGCGACTTCTCTGTAGCTTCGTACAGCGTGGACGTGACGGTCTGCATAGAAGACGGCGCTTCCGCCGTGTTCATAAAAGGCGAGACGGCGGAGTTTGAAGGAAAAGACGGCAAAATAACCGGCGAGACTGTCGCCGACGGCAAGAAATACGTCACCGTGACGTTCGAATCGGCGCGCGCCGACTCGATGCCGCTTATAGGCGAAAAGGTATGCTTTACCACCAAAAGGGTCTACGCCGAAGGCACGGTCTATTCGGTGACCGAAAAAGAGGAGGACAAGGAATGAAAAACAAGAGATTCAATCTGTTCGATCTGCTCGTGATCATAATTATACTCGGCATCGCCGCGGCGCTGATCTTCAGGAACCAGATCAAGGATCTGCTCGTCACCACCGAGCTCAAGACGTTTGCGGTGACGGTGCATTCCGACGCCATTTCGAATTCGGCGATAAACGAACTGGAGGAAGGCGGCGAGATGTATCTGCGTTCCGGCTCCAACCCGTTCGGCACGGTAAAAGAGATAAAGACTTCGCCCGCGTACGAGACGCTGGTCGTCGGCACCCAGGAGGTGCAGAAAGAATCTTCGTATTTCAGCGTGCTCGACCTTGTGCTCACGGTAGAAGGTTACGAAAGCGAAGGCAGCTATTTTGCCAAAGACGGCACGCCGCTGCTCGTGCGCGAAAAACTTGTGCTGGAAAACGACAGTTCGCGTTATTCCTACACCGTCACGGCGGTCGTGATAACCGGAGAATGACGGAAACGCCGCTTTTGTTGACGAAAATGCACAAAGCGCGCAAATATATTTTGTTGGAATTGTTATATAAATGGTATTGATTTATAGTTTTTGATTTGCTATAATTGATTTGTTATAAAACAGATGTTACAAGGCAAGGGAGCTTAAAATGTATTCTAGAACCATTACAGTAGAAAACACGGTCGGGCTGCGTGCGCGCCCCGCGACATTCTTTATACAAAAAGCCAACGCTTTCAGGTCCTCTGTATGGGTCGAAAGCAGCGACAGACGCGCCAACGCCAAGAGTTTGCTCGGCGTACTTTCGCTCGGCATCAAAAAGGGCGACACCGTCACCATAATGGCCGAGGGCGAAGACGAGGAAGAGACCGTCAACAGCCTGGTGGATCTGGTTTTAAGCATAGAATAAATTACACAAAGCGGCACACGCCGCGGAACGATCAATCGCCTTGGGCTCATCTTATAAAATGAGTTCAGGGCTTTTTGTAAATTATGACACGAGAAGAATTATTCAAAAACGCGCGCCTGCTCCCAGCGACGCCGGGCGTGTATATAATGCGCAACTCGGCGGGGACCGTCATCTACGTGGGCAAATCCAAGGCGCTGAAGAACCGCGTTTCGAGCTATTTCGCTCCGTACGCCGTGCACAATCAGAAGACGCGCCATATGGTCGCCGCGGTGGACCGCTTCGAGGTGTTCCACACCAAGACCGAGCTCGAGGCGCTTATACTTGAAAACAGCTTTATAAAGCAATATATGCCGCGGTACAACATCAAGCTCAAGGATTCGTCCGAGTACCCGTATATTCGGCTTTCGGCGGACGAATACCCTTCGCTTTCGGTGGAATACGAGCGCAAGGACGACAAGAGCGCGTATTTCGGCCCGTATTCTTCAAAGGGGACCGGCTACGCCATAGTCGCGGCGGCGCGCAAGGCGTTCAAGATGCCTTCGTGTTCCAAAAAGTTCCCCGAGGATATAGGCAAAGGGCGTCCCTGCCTGAACTATCACATAGGCAGATGTATGGGCGTCTGCATAAAAGGCGAAGTGAGCAAAGAAGAATATTCCGCCGCAATAAAGGGCGTGACTCATTTTCTCAAAGGCGATTACGGTTCGCTGCTCAAAGAGCTCGAGCTGGATATGGAGACGTGTTCCGAAAACCTTGAATTCGAAAAAGCCGCCAAGCTGCGCGACACGATACGCGCGGTGAAGAAGCTGGGCGACAGACAGCACATCGTGGCGAGCGAAAAAGTGAACGCCGACGTGATAGGCGTCTATTCCGACGAGCTCGGCAGCGCGGTCAATATCTTTTTCGTGCGGCACGGCGCCATTTTCGACAGAGAATGCCTGTTTTTCGGGAGCGACGAGCTGTTGGATTCCGGCGGGATCACGTCGTTGCTTTTCAGGTTCTACACGCTGCGCGGATTCGTCCCGCACGAGATATATCTGGGCTACGACCTCGCGCCCGAAGACCGCGAACTGCTTTGCGAAAAGCTTTCGCCCGCCGGCAAGATACGCGTGATACGCCCGCAGAAAGGCGAAAAAAAAGAACTGCTGCTGCGTTCGGAATCCAACGCGCGCGACCTTATGCTGCACAAGCGCGAAGTGGAAAACAAAACGGGCAGGTTCGCCCGTTCGCTCGCCGATTTTCTGCGCCTTGCCGAGCCGCCCGCGCGCATAGAAGCGTACGACGTTTCGAACCACGGCGACGAAGACATCGTCTGCGGCATGGCGGTATGGGAAAACGGAAGGTTCGCCAAACGCAAATACCGTTCGTTCAATATGAAGACGGTCAGTATGCGCGACGACTATTCGTCGATGCGCGAAGCGGTGGGCCGGAGGCTCGCGCACAGCGGCAAAGACTGGGAATACCCGGATATCATACTGCTCGACGGCGGCGAAAACCACGTGGCGGTCATAAAACGGCTGCTTGAGGAGAAAAATACCGATATCCCCGTCTTCGGGATGATAAAAGACGAGCACCACAAGACGCGCACGCTCACCGACGGCGAAAACGAGATATCGCTGAACGGCAGACAGGATATTTTCAATTTCTTCTACAAATTCCAGGAAGAAGTCCACAACGCCGCTTTCGGCAAAATGGATATGCAGCGCCGCAAGAAACTGACGACTTCTTCCCTGCTCGAGATCCCCGGCGTGGGGAGAAAGACCGCCGAAACGCTGCTTAACTATTTCGGCGGGCTCAAAGCCATAAAGAACGCGTCGTTCGAAGAACTCGCATCCGTAAAAGGCGTTTCACGCAAGACGGCGCAGACAATAAAAGATTTCTATTCGGAGAAGGATAAAAAATGAGGATAATAACGGGAACCGCAAGAGGAACCAAGTTAAAGACGCTCCCCGGCGAACACACGCGCCCCACCACCGAAAAAGTCAAAGAGGCGGTGTTTTCGGCGATACAGTTCGAACTGCACGACAGAGTGACGCTCGATCTGTTCGGCGGCAGCGGACAGATGGCGCTTGAAGCGCTTTCACGCGGGGCGGCCAAGGCGTATATAGTGGAAAACGACAGGAACGCGACCGCCGTAATAAAGGAAAACGCCGCCAAAGCCAAGCTTATGGAAAAGTGCGTGATCCTGAACGCCGACTGGAAAGACTTCGTCAAGCACACCAAGGAGAAGTTTTCGCTCGTCTACCTCGATCCGCCTTACAAAGAGGGCTTTCTGGACGAGGTGCTGGCGCTTATATTCGAACGCGGCATACTCGCCGAAAACGCAATAGTCATCTGCGAATCCGACGCGTCGGGTCTGCCTGTACCGCCCGAAGGCGTGGAAAACCGCGTTTACAGGTACGGCAAGACGTACGTCACCATATTCAGATTCTGAAAATTTGGGCAGGAGTGTGATAATATGACCACCGCAATCGTTTCGGGGACTTTCGATCCCATAACCGTGGGGCATACCGACCTGATCGCCCGCGCCGCAAAGATATTCGGCAAGGTGATAGTGGCTGTATCCAGAAACACCGAAAAGCAGAATATGTTCAGCGAAAAAGCGCGTTTCGAATCGGTCAAGGCGGCTTTTGAGGGGCAGAAGAACGTAAAAGTAGTGCTGCTCAAGGGTCTGCTCGCCGAGCTTGTCAAAAAGCACAACGGCGTGCTGGTGCGCGGAGTGCGCGGCACCGGCGATTACGATTACGAGACCGACCTCGCGCTCATCAACGCCGAGCTCGAAGGAGTCGAGACGGTGTTCATACCCGCGCGCCCGGAATATTCGTTCATTTCGTCGACATTCGTGCGCGATATGGTAATATATCGCCGCCCCATAGAAAAATATGTGCCGCAGGCGGCGCTGGAAGTGCTTAAAGATGAGATCGGTGACCGTTGAACGCACGGCCGTTTCGCTGGTACGCGAACCGCTCGTGCGACCGTTCGGCTTTAAGGGGATGCAGATAAACGAGCTCTGGCAGACGGTAGTCAAGCTGAGTTCGGGCGCGCATACCGCGGTATGTCCTTCCACGCAGAGCGTACTGTGGGCGGACGCGGACGTGTTTTCGATGTATTCGCAGGACGAATCCAATATGCTTATGCACCGCACGACGCGCCGCGCGCTGGAGCTGATCGAGGGCAGGACTTTCGAGCGTCCCGACCGTTTGATAAAATCGCTGATACCCGAGCTGTGCGAATATGCGAGCGCGATAACGGGGACGAAAGTAAAAGAGACTTTCGTGCTCAATTCGCTCGTGGGCGTGGATCTGGCGCTGTGGTCGCTGTACGCCAAAGAAAACGGCATAACTTCGTTCGGCGGCATGATCCCCGAGGAGGCGCGCGAAGCGATGGGCAGAAAGCATTCGAAACTCGCGCACATCCCGCTCGTGAGCTATAACGTGGGCGAAAAAGAAATACGCCGCCTGCTCGATAACGGCACCGCGCTTATGAAGATCAAAGTGGGCAAAGAGCTCGGATGGGACAAGGAGCGCCTGCTTTCGATACACGGTATAGCAAAAGGATACGAAACGCCGCTCACGACCGACGGAAACGTGAAGTATTATCTCGACGCCAACGGCCGGTATACCCCGGAAGAACTCGATTCCGTGATAGATTTCGCCTCCGAAAAAGGATTTCTGGACCGCATAGCCGTTATAGAGGAGCCGTTCCCGGAAGAAGACGAGACCGACGTTTCGCGCTTTCCGGTGGCGATCAACGCCGACGAATCGGCGCATTCCGCCGCGGATCTGAGAAACCGCATAGCGCTCGGCTACCGTTCCGTGGCGCTGAAGCCGATAGCCAAAACGCTTTCGGTGAGTTTTGAAATGGCGCGGGAAATGCACGCCGCGGGCGGTTCGTGCCTGTGCGCCGACCTCACGGTCAATCCCCTGCTCGCGGAATGGAACAAGCAGTTCGCTTCGCGCATAGCGCCGCTGCCCGGGATGAACGCCGGCTGCGTGGAAGTCAACGGCGACGAGAATTACAAAAACTGGAAAGAGCAGATAAAACGCCTGCCGGAAGGGCTTCCGTACTCGTATCCGCGCCGCGGCGCGTTCTGCTGCACAAGGCATTTTTACGCGAAAAGCGGCGGACTTTTTGAAAACAACGGCTGGGATTTTGAATAAAAATGCTCAATTTACGCAAATGCTATTGATTTTCGGCGCAAAATAAGTTATATTGTAATAAGAAATATCCCGGGAGGCGCATAGAGTGAAGACCGCTTTTATTATGGACCCTTCGACCAGGAATATGGTCATAAACGAAAAGGCGCTCGCGTATTTCCGCACGTTAGGCGAAGTGGCGCTTAACGACGGCGACGCGGGCAGGGACAACGTTATAAAATGCATTGAAAACGCCGATATCGCGGTGACTTCGTGGGGCAACACGTCGCTCGACGGCGAGATACTCGCGCACTGCCCGGAGCTGAAATTCGTCGCCCACGCCGCAGGAAGCGTAAAGCCGGTAGTCTCGGATGAGCTGTGGGACAAAGGCGTGCGCGTACTTTCCTGTGCCTGCCCCCTGGGCGAGGGAGTCGCCGAGACCGCGCTGGGGTTCACCATTTCCGCGAGCAAGAACTTTTACGCGCTAAACAAATCGGTCAAAGCCGGCGGCTGGAACGAAGGAAAGCAGAACATACGCGAGCTCTTCGACCTCAAGATAGGCGTTATCGGCTGCGGCTGGGCGGGCAAGCATTACATAAAGCTTTTGCAGTCGTTCTACGTGGACGTCTTCTGCTACGACCCGTTTATTGGCGAAGAAGCTATGCTTTCGCTCGGCGCGCGCAAATGCGAGCTCGGCTGGCTGCTTGAAAACTGCGATATAATCTCCATACACGCGCCTTCCATACCTTCCACTTATCATATGATAAACAAAGAGACTCTTTCTTTGATGAAAAAAGACGCCGTGCTCATCAACACGGCGCGCGGCACCATAATCGACGAAGCCGCGCTGTACGAACATATGGCGGCGGGCAACCTGAAATACGCCTGCATAGACGTGTTCGACCCCGAACCGCCCGCAAAAGACAATCCTCTGCTCACGCTCGAAAACGTGATCGTCACGCCTCATCTCGCGGGTCTCGCCAATAACGGACTCAAACGTATCGGCACGTTCGTATGCGAAGAGACCGCGCATTTCCTTGCCGGCGAACCGGTGCGCGGCGAAGTCACGCGCGAAATGCTCGCCAAAATGGCGTGATCCCTTTATTTGGGTGAAAGGAAAACTATGAAAAAGACAAATGTCATTATCATCTGCTGCGCGCTGCTGCTCGCGGTGTGCGCCGTCGTTTCGGCGTTCGTCATCAAAGGAGGGACCGACGTTCGGGAAACGGTTCAGGACGACAGGACCGTGCGGCTCTACGGCGTGCTCGACGACACCTATTCGAGGCTCGCCGCGGTGCAGAGCGGGTCCGCCGCCGCGCCGTCGCTTTCCCCGTCAACGTCCGACGACGCGCAGTTCAAGACCGACCTGCTGCATTTTTACGCGCAGAGCACCAATATAGTTTCCATCCTTCCGTTCACCACGGTGCAGGTCACCGAGGCGGCGCTGCTAAAAGCGTTCATGTCTTCGGCGACTTCGGTCAACGAGGCGCTGGCGTATATCGACCGCTACGCCGACAGGACTCTGGCTTCGGCGTACGAGACGATGGACGAGCTTCTGGAAAAATACAGCGCCATACTGCAGAAGTACAACATCTCCACGTCGTCGGCTTACACCGCCAAGTACAACCGCTTGACTTCGATGTTCGCTTCGCTCAAGAATTCGTCGACCCAGCTGCTTTCGCGCACGAGGACGCTTATAAAGAAATCCAAATCCGAAGACTACGACACCTATTACACCAACTACGTGGAACAGCTTTCGGACCTCACCGGCAAGATAGAACAGTACTGCGCCGAGATAAACAACGAGTATTACAACCTGCTCTCGTCGCTGACCGACGATTACGACGACATCCAGTGACGCGGCTCTTGCCCTTTCCGTGCATTCGCAAAAACGAATGCGCGGAATTTTTATATTTGCGCAAAAAAACACTTGCTTATTAGGGCGTTTTATGATATAGTTTATAGGGTATGTATTTATAATAATATGTATGATATAAATTCACCGGAGGTGTAAGAATTGAGCGTACTGGACGATATCCGCGCAGCCGAGGAAAAGGCCGCGCAGATCAAAGAAAACGCCAAAGCCGAATGCGCGGAAGCTTTACGCGCTTCGGAGTTCGAAGCCCGCAGAGAGGCCGCCAAGATAGTCGCCGACGCGCAGGAAAAAGCAAAGCAGATATCCGCGGAAGCGAAAATCGCCTATGAAAGCGCCGAAAAGAAGTTCGCAACCGAGCTGAAGGACGAAAAGGACAGGCTCACGGTACTGGCGACCGCCAACCGCAAAGAGACCGCCGATTTTGCGATCTCGCTGCTTTGAAAAACGCTTAAAACCGAAAATGTGAGGTGATAACACGGATGATAAGATCCGTCAAATTCGTTTCCGTGCTTTGCCTTAAAGAAGATGAACGTCCGGTGCTCGACCGGCTGCAGAAATGCGGCGAGATGATGCTTTGCGACACGCAGACTTCGGTGCGCGAGACCGCCGAATCGGCGGAATCGCTGCGCAGACTTGAACTGCTGCGCGAAAACATCAAGCCTTACGCGCCCAAAAAGCCGCTTTTCGGCGAGCCGCCTACGGTAGACCGTTCGGAGTTCGAAACTGTTTCCGAAGAAGAAAAAGTTTCGGCCCGTGCGACCGAAAGCGCCCTTGCCGAGATCGCCGAAACGGAATCTTCGATAGACAAATCAAAAGACCTTCTCGCGCGGCTCGCTCCCTGGGAGGATCTGAGCACGGCGTTTGAAGACCTGGACAAAAACGCGTACGTCACGCTTATCCTCGGAACTGTACGAGAAGCCGGCTACGACAGGTTCGCAAAGGCGGCCGAAGAAAACGGTGTGAGTGTAGACGTCATATCGCGCGACAGCGCCTGCGCGTACGTCGTCGCCGCCGCTATGAAAGACGACGACGTTTCGTGGATGGGCGGCGCCGGGTTCGAAAAAGCCGCGCTTCCGCAAGTGAGCGGGACCGCCAAACAGAATATAGAATCGCTGAAAGCCGAGCTTGCGCAAAAAGAGCCGCGGCTGCAGCAGCTCAAGGATTCGCTGGAGCAAAAGCTAAAGGAAGACCATTCCGCCGACCTGCTCTACGAGCAGACCAAAGCGGCGATAGACCGCGAGACCGCGCCGGTCACCAAGACCGCCGACGCGGTGCTGATAGAAGGCTGGGTGCCCGAGGACCGCGCCGACCGCATTGAAAAAGCGGTAAAAAAAGCCACCGACGTGTATTCGGTGGAATTCAGAGACCCGCTCCCCGGCGAGACTCCGCCGACGGTGCTGGGCAACAACCGCATCGTGAGCAAGTTCGAAGGCATAACCAATATGTTCAGCATACCGCATTACGGCGGCATCGACCCCAACCCGGTGATGACCCCGTGGTACTGGATAATATTCGGGCTTATGATGGGCGACGTGGGCTACGGCGCGATGATGCTCGTGCTGGGGCTGATACTCAAGCTCGTTATGAAACCCAAAGGCGCCATGGCGGACATTTTCGACGTCGTCATCTATTCTTCGGTGACTTCCGTCATAGCGGGCGTGCTGTTCGGCAGCTATTTCGGCGAAACGTGGAACCCGATACTGTTTTCGCCGATGGAAGAGCCGATGAACATGCTCATATTCACGCTCGGCGTGGGCGTGGCGCATATATTCACCGGGCTCATCACCGCGATGTATTACAACGTAAAAGCCGGCAAATGGCTCGACGCCGTCGCCGACCAGCTTTCGTGGATACTCGCGATTTCCGGCATAGCCATGCTGCTCATCCCCTCGCTTTCCAAAGTCGGCGTGATACTCGCGATAATCGGCGCGGCGATCATACTGCTCACCGCGGGTCGCGCAAAGCCCACCCTGTTCGGCAAGATATCCGGCGGGCTCGTGGGACTTTACGGTATAACCGGTTATATGAGCGACATACTTTCGTATTCGCGCATACTCGCGCTTTCGCTTTCGACCGGCGTCGTGGGCATGGTGATGAACCTGCTCGCCGGGATGGTGGCGAATTCCATCCCCGTGCTGGGATACGTGTTCGCATTCCTGATCTACGCGGTAGGTCACGTGTTCAACCTCGCTTTGGGACTGCTTTCCGCCTACGTGCACGATTGCCGTCTGCAATATATAGAGTTCTACAGCAAATTCTACGAAGGCAACGGGACGCTGTTCAACGCCTTCAAACTTGAACCCAAAACAATAAAGATCAATAACAATACGGAGGAAAACTAAATGGACTTCATCTCTATTACAAAAGTATTACTCGACGAAACGGTCGGCGCGCTCCCCGAGGTCGCCGAAACGGCAAGCGCCATTTCGGGCAACGTTATAGCTTATATAGGCGCCGCGCTCTGCGCCATACTCGCCGGCTGCGGTTCCGCGCTGGGCGTTATGGCCGCCGGCAAAGCCGCCGCGGGCGTCGCTTCCGAAAAGCCGGAACTCTTCGGTAAACTCCTCGTCCTTCAGGCGCTCCCCGGCACGCAGGGCATTTACGGCTTCCTTACCGCAATACTCGTTCTCATCCAGTTCAACGGACTCGGCTCCGACGCGGCTGCTCTCACCGTCACGCAGGGCTGGCAGCTCTTCTTCGCTGCGGTCCCTATGGCTATAGTCGGCCTCACTTCCGGTATCGCTCAGGGCAAAGCGGCAGTCGCCGCCATACATATGACCGGCAAGCAGCCCGACGCTTCCGGTAAAGGCATTACGATGACCGCCCTTGTCGAAACATACGCAATACTCGCGCTCCTCATCTCCATCCTCCTTATCCGCGGCGTAGCCGTAGGCTGATAAATATTACCCCCACAGTTCTTTTGGAAGGAGATTTGCAATGGGCGCAGAGACCGTGATCAAAAAAATAGAAGAAAAAGCTCTGGCTGAATGCGAAGCGATACGCGCGTCTTACGCGGCGAAAGCCGAGCAGATTAAAAACAATATTCTTGCAGAAGCCGAATCCAAGGCACGTTCCATTGTAGACAACGAAAACGAAAAAGCGCGTCTTATGATGATGCGCGGCAAACAGCAATCCACGCTGGAAAAGCGCATACGCACGCTCGACCACAGGCACGCGCTGATAAGCGGCATAAAAGCCGAAACGCTCGCCAGACTCAAAAACGCCGACGACGCAAGCAAGATCGCGCTTTACACCAAATACGTTGAGAATTCCGGCATTTCGGGCAAGGTGACGGTTTTGGTCCCCGAAAGCGAGCGCGCGCTTTACAAAGACGGCAAAGTGCTTGCAGGTTGGGCGGATAAGCTCACCGGGCTCACCGGCGTAAAGACCGAGCTGACGCTCGGCGAAACGCCCGCCGAAACAGACGGCGGCGTGATACTGTGCGGCGAGATATACGACATAGATCTTTCGATAGGCTCGATAGTGGACGAAGTTTTTGCAAACAACGAAAAAGCTATTTCGGATAAGCTTTTCGGCGAAGGAGCCGGCGTATGAACGGCGACGTGAAACGTTCCTATGAATACGCCATCGGCTGTTTCAAAGCCACTTCCCGTCAGCCGCTGAGCGCCGAACAATGGCAGCGCCTTAAAAGCGCCAACCGTACCGGCGCCGAAAAACTGCTTGCCGAATTCGGGTTCCCCGCGGTGAACGAAGAATGCTCCGCCGCCGATTCCATAGAAAAAGACATGGCGGCGACCGTGGCGTTCATACGCGAAAACGCGCCCGACGGCGAACTTGTCGACCAGCTGTTTTTCGAGCAGGACGCGCTGAATCTGAAGATACTCGTCAAATCGGCGCGGATGGGGCAAAAAGAGCCGCCGTTTGAGCTTGCCGAAGGCGGGACGGACCGCGAGATACTCAAAGTCTGCGCGCAGACCGAGGATTTTTCGCTGCTGGGCAAGGACCTTGAAGAATCGCTTGCGCGCGTGCCGGAGATAACCGATCCCGGCGAGCTGAGCTGCGTAATCGACACGGCGTTCCTTATGCATTCGGTGAACACGGCGCGCAAAAAGCTTTCGTTCACGTTCGCGCGGCTGCTCGAGGAATACGGCGCGGGCAGGAACAGGCTGACCGCCCTGCGCCTGAGGCGGCTGGGCAAGGACCCCGCCGATTTCCCGTACGCCTTCTTCCCCGAAAGCAAAAAGATTGAAAAAGTCAACGACGAAAACAAGACCGAAGACGAAATAGTGCGCGAGGTCGCCAAGGCGTTCGACGACGTCATAGGCGAGCTCGGGTTCGACGAAGGCATGGGCTTTATAGCGCGGTATTATTTCTTAAAGAAAAACGACGCTTCCGCGCTGAGGCTGCTTTTCGCCGAAAAATCCCTTGGCGGAGGTGACGCAGATGAGTGAATATAAAGCCGCCGCGGTGGGAAGCCATTCTTCGGTAGTGCTGTTTTCGGCGGCGGGGATAAAGACCGTTTCGGCGGAAAACGCAAAAGACGCCGAAAAAGCCGTGAACAGGCTGGTAAAAGAAGGCTACGGCATAATCTTCCTCACCGAAAACTACGCCAAAGAGCTTGAAAACGAGCTCAAGCGCTACCGCGCTTCGGCGTACCCCGTTATACTCCCCGTGCCGGAAAAATCGGGTCCGGGCGGATACGGGATGCAAAAGATAAACAGCAATATGGAAAAAGCCATAGGTACAAACATATTCGACAAAGATTGAGAAAGGCAGGTGCCTGTTTTGGCAGCAAACGAAAACATCGGCACGATATATAAAGTTGCGGGTCCGCTCATAGTCGCAAGCGGCATGCGCGACGTCCATCTGCACGACGTCGTGCGCGTGAGCGAGCAGAAGCTCATAGGCGAAATAATCGAACTCAGAGACGATCTCGCTTCGATACAGGTCTATGAGGACACTTCGGGCATCGGTCCCGGCGAACCCGTTTATCTCACGGGCGAGCAGCTCGTGGCGGAACTGGGCCCCGGACTCATAGAAGGCATCTTCGACGGCATCGAGCGCCCGCTGAACGTCATCTATCAAATGGAAGGCGACCGCATAAGGCGCGGCTCCGACGTCCCCAAGCTCGACAGAGCGAAAAAGTGGGCGTTCGAAGCGACCGCCGCCGAAGGCGACGAAGTCGGCGCGGGCGATATCATAGGCGAAGTCAAAGAGACCGAAGCCGTCACTCAGCGCATAATGATCCCGTACGGGATCTCCGGCACGGTAACGCGCATAGATTCCGGCGAATTCACCGTCGCCGACACCGTGGCGGTAGTCAAGGACGCCAAAGGCGTTGAGCACGAAATTACGATGATGCAGAAATGGCCGGTGCGCAAGCGCAGACCGTATTTTGAAAAGATGAATCCGCAGGAGCCTATGGTCACCGGCCAGCGCGTGGTGGACACGCTCTTCCCCGTGGCAAAAGGCGGCATCGCCTGCGTTCCCGGACCTTTCGGCTCGGGCAAGACGGTCATACAGCATTCCATAGCCAAGTGGGCGGACGCCGACATAATCATATATATCGGCTGCGGCGAGCGCGGCAACGAGATGA